>CAWIYI010000014.1:0-189949 GCA_963840245.1 uncultured Acidimicrobiaceae bacterium | reverse complement strand
GAGAAGGTCCTCATCACGGGTGCCAGCGGGAAGATCGGTTTCCCGATCGCCCGCGCGTTGGCGAAGGACAACGAGGTCTGGGGCCTCGCCCGGCTGCGCGATCCCGCGCAACGTGAGCGGCTCGAGAGCGTCGGCGTGCGACCCGTGCCCCTCGACATCTCCGGCGGTGACTTCTCGAGCGTGCCCGGCGATTTCACCTATGTCTTCCACGCCGCCGTCGACACCGGAACCGGGGACTGGCGTCGTTGCGTCGACACCAACGCGCGGGTCCCGGGCGACCTGGTGTACCACTGCCGGACAGCCAAGGGCTTCGTGTACTGCTCGACCGGCTCGATCTACGGGTACCAGGGGCAGCGACCTCTGAAGGAAGACGACGCACCCGGTGTCCCGCAGCGGGCGAACTACAGCTTCTCCAAGGTCGCCGGGGAACAGGTCTGTGCCTGGGTGGCGACGCACTTCGAGGTCCCGCTCACGATCATCCGGATCTGCTCGACGTACGGGCCCGAGGGAGGCGCCCCGGCCGACCGCCTGGAGCGGATACTGCGGAGAGAGGCGATCCGCCTCTACCCGGACCCGCCCAACAATTTCAACCCGATCTACGAGGACGACTACGTCGAGCTCGGCATCAAGGCGATGGAGGTCGCCGACCTGCCGCCGGTCACCGTCAACTGGGGAGGCAGCGAGACCGTCAGCGCCGAGGAGTACTGCGCCTACATGGGCGAGCTCGTCGGTGTCGAGCCGATCTTCGAGTACAGCGAAGAGGCCCACACCCCGCTCTGGCCAGACCTCACGTCGATGCACGAGATCCTGGGTCGCACCAAGGTCCCGTGGCGGGACGGGTTCCGGCGCATGATCGAGGCCCGCCATCCCGAGGTGCTCGGCTGAGGCGGTCGCGCCGCGGTCGCCTCAGGCGGGCTCTCAGCGGGGGCGACGGCGCAACGACGAATCCGCGATGGCGGCGGGGACCCATCCGACGTCGGTGTCGTTGAGGTCCGTCCCGGGCGCCACGATCTCGTCGATGCGGTCCAGCACGTCCGTACTCAGGCGCAGCTCGAGGGCGGGGAGCTGTGACTCGAGGTGCTCCATGGTGCGGGGCCCGATGATGGGCGATGTCACGCCGGGGTGCTCGAGCACGAAGCCCAGTGCGAGCTGAATGAGCGAGAGTCCCGCCCCTTCGGCCAGCTCCGTCAGCGCGGTGACGGCCTCGAGCTTGGACCGGTTCCCCGGCAGTTCCATGTCGTAGTGCTGGGGGAGGAACGTGGCGCGGCGGCTGGTGTTCTCCTTGCCCGGTCCGAACGCACCGGACAGCCAGCCCCCGGCCAGCGGGCTCCAGGAGAGCACGCCCATGCCGTACTTCTGGCACATGGGCAGCACGTCCTTCTCGATGCTGCGGACCAGAACGGAGTAGGGGGGCTGCTCGGTGACGAAGCGCTCGCGGGCCCGGCGCTCGGCCACCCACTGTGCCTCGACGATCTCGTGCGCGGGGAAGGTGGAGCTGCCGAAGTAGCGGATCTTGCCGGCCCGCACCAGATCGGTCAGCGCTCCCAATGTCTCGTCGATGTCGGTCTCGGGCGAGGGCCGGTGGATCTGGTAGAGGTCGATGTAGTCGACGCCGAGCCGGCGCAGGCTGTTGTCGCACTCGGCCATGATCCAGCGACGTGAGTTCCCCTGCGCGTTGGGATCCTTGCCCATCTGGCCGTGCACCTTCGTGGCCAGGACCATCTTGTGGCGCTTGGTCTGGGCCAGGGCCTTGCCGACGATCTCCTCCGACTCGCCGAACGAATAGACGTCGGCCGTGTCGACGAAGTTGATGCCGGCGTCCAGGGCGGCGTGGATGATCCGGATGGAGTCGTCGTGATCGGGGTTGCCGAAGGACCCGAACATCATCGCCCCGAGGCAGAGGGGGCTGACCTTGAGGCCGGTTCTTCCGAGGGTGCGGTATTCCATGGGGCCGAATCTACCCATGGACCCTCCACGCGCGCTGCGGCAGTCCGCTCAGAGGCGGTCGCACGCGTCGGCGGCGGCCAGAAGGAGGACCGCATCGGCGCTGCGACCGAAGCTGCGCAACGCGGCCTCGGTCAGCTTGATGGCGTGCTCGTCGCCCGAGGCCACCGCACGATCCACCAGGGTCTCGGCGTCGGGGCGAGGAAGCGTCGGGTCAGGTGCGATCCGGTCGACGTCGTAGGCGACGTGCAACGCCGCCGCGGCCTGCCAGACGTAGCCCAAGGCGGCGTCACGGTCTTCCTGAGCCAGCCACAGGAACAACAACTCGCAGGCCAGTGGTGACGTCACGGAGTGCAGCAGGCCGATCGCACCGCCGGCGTCAGCATTGCGCAGGTACGCCCGCGCTCCACCCGACGCCAGCTGGTCGAGCAGGTCCACCGCCTCGCCGGTCCAACCGAGCGACGCCACCGCCTGCTCGAATTCGTCGGCGATGTCCGCCACGGCGGCGACCCGGTCGCTGATGAGCACCGGACGCGGCGCGTCCTCGGCAAGGTAGGGCAGGTCGGCCAAGGCGTCGGCCACACCTTCGTGCCCGATCAGCAGTGGCGGCCCGGGCAGTTCCTGGTAACTCGACGCCCAGAAGGCCATGCCGTTCGCGACCTCGAGGCGCCGGGCCGGTGTGTCGGCGACGCCGAACGCACGCAGCGCGTGGCCGGTACGGATCAGGCCGTGGGTGGCGGCGCCGACGGACCCGGGGAGCAGCCGCGGCGCCCACTCCCCCACCACGGCCGCGGTGGGACGATCGGCGATCTCCCGCTCGAACAGCGCGAGCCATTCGGGGTAGCGGTCGGCCTCCCCGAGAGCGGCGGGCCAGTCCTCCTCGGTCAGGGGCCGGGCCGCCGGCGGCGCTTCCTCGAGGCGCGTCCGGTACCGCGCCACCCAGCCTGCGATGGCATCGTGCCGCCCCAGGTGGGCCAGTGCCTCCGCGGCCATGGGACCGTGATTGGCCAGGCCGACCGAGCCGAAACGAGGTGCGGTGGCGGCGAAGACCGTCAAGGCATCGTCGAGGGCCTCCGTCTCCATCATCCCAGTATGGCGAGCTGCGGCTCCGAGTGCCCGGGTCGGCGGCCGCTACGATCCGGCCTCTGACGACGGGAGGTCCGATGGCGACGACGCCGCCACTGCACGGATTGAGGATCATCGAGTGCTCGGCCCTGGGGCCGGCCGCCATCACCACGGCCCTGGTCGACCTCGGCGCCGACGTGATCAAGGTCGAACCGCCCGCCGGTGACTACATCCGCGAGATGACATGGCCCATCGTCGAGGGCATCTCGCTCATGCACCTGCACCTCAACCGGGGGAAGCGCTCCCTTGTGCTCGACCTGCGCACCGACGCCGGCGTCGCCATCCTCAAGGAACTGGCCACCGACGCGGACGTCGTCGTCGAGGCCATGCGGCCCGGAGCGCTGGCGCGGCGCGGGGTCGGATACGACGACCTGCGAGTCCTCAACCCCAAGATCGTGTTCTGCACCATCTCGGGCTACGGCATGACCGGCCCGTACCGGGACTACCCGAGCCACGGCGTCGCCTACGACACCTGGGCGGGCATCGTCAATGTGGCCACCGACGACGAGGGGTTCACCTACATCCCCGAGCACGTCTCCATCGGCATCAACGCCGGTCCGCTCTACGGCGCCCTCGGCATTTTGGCCGCGGTCATCCGCGCCCGCGAGACGGGTGAGAGCTCGTACATCGACCTGGCGCAATCCGACGCCGCGGCCGCCATGGACTGGTACCGCTCCGAGTCCTGGCGGGCCTACGAGCGGCCCGAGTCGGAGGTGACCGGCAACAAGTCCGACGACTACGAGCGCCGCGCCCCGGGCACCGCCGGCATGGTCGAGGGTGTGCGCTACCAGGTCTACGAGGCCGCCGACGGACGCTACGTCCTCTTCATGGCCTCCGAGCAGGCCTTCTGGAAGAACTTCTGCGAGGCCGTGGACCGGCCGGACCTCTTCGAGCGCTGGCCGGGATCGAAGTATGCCGACCACGCACGAGGAAACCGCGAGCTCCAGCGCGAGCTGCGCGACATCTTTCGCACGAAGACGTCCCAGGAGTGGCTGGAATTCGGCGGGCGGGTCAACACGCCGATCGCCCCGGTCAACACACCCAAGACGCTGCTGGACGACCCGCAGTTCGCCGACCGCTTCCCGCTCCTCCCCGCGTCGGACATGGGAGCGGACCAACTCTTCACGCCGCTGCACTTCGTCGGCGAGGAACTCGCTCATCCGGCGAAGGCGCCGACGGTCGGCCAGCACACCGAGGCTGTCCTGCGCTCGGTGCTGGGATATGACGACGATCAGATCTCCGCTGCCCGGGAGGGGGGCGCATTCGGGTCCGACACGTAGCCAGCGGCTCCAGCCAACGGCGCTCCGATGGCCGACGGCGGTGAGCCCTCCGGGCTCGGGCGATCGATCACTCCCAGGGGGGCGCGCCCACCTCGATCCGGCTGAGCGAGGATCGCACCCGCCCGAAACGGCCGTCGTCGGCCGTCCATTGCCGTCTGGCCTCGGAGACCTCCTCGCGGCTGCGCGCCGACGAAGTTCCACCACATGAGAACGGCCTCGGGAAACGGCACGCCTCCGAGCAGGAGGGCCCGCGCCGGCACCTCCACCTGGAACCGGCACTCGTCCCGGGCCGAACCGAGATAGGCCAGCACGCCCGGCTCCACCACCACACCATCCACCGTGACCCTGCCCTCGAGCACGACCAGGGCGTGTTCGTAGTCTGTGCGGAGCGGCACCACTGCGCCGGGCCCGCGCAGCCTGAGCTCTACTCCCATGTGCTCGGTGTCGCGCCGCGCCGGCGAGGTGACTCCCGCCACGTCACCCACGAGCACGGTCCCCTCGGCGTGGTCGAACTCGAGGCGCGGCAGCTCGGCATGATGCTCGAAGGCGGCCGGACCGTCTCGGGTGTCGGCCGGCTGGGCCACCCAGAGCTGGACCGCGTGCACCTCTTCGGCCCGCGCCGGATCCTCCTCGGCGTGGGACACCCCGTGGCCCGCGGTCATGAGGTTCAGCTGGCCGGGCCGGATGAGCTGCTCGGAACCCAGGCTGTCGAGGTGCAGGAGCTCGCCGGCCACGAGCCAGGTCACGGTCTGCAGGCCCATGTGGGGATGTGGTCCGATGCCGAACGCCATGCCCGGTTCGACCGGGACGGGGCCGGCATGATCGACGAAGCACCAGGACCCCACGGTGCGGCGCGGGCGTTGTGGCAGGACCCGGCGGACCGGCAACGAACCCACCTGGGTGAGGCGCCCCGGGGCGATCTCGACCACCGGGCCGTCGGCCTGGGCCGGAGCCCCGCGCACGGGCGCCGCGTCGTCGGTGGCGACTGGCCCACTCACGATGTTCCCTCCGACGCCTTTAGGGTGGCAGGCACAGAACCGCATTGACCGGGGGGCAACACCCATGACGATTCCGACCGAGGCACCGGTCGTCGACGATACCGCCGCCAGCCGCTTCGTCATCCGAGAGGATGGGACCGAGGCCGAGCTCGTCTACCTCGTCGAGGGCGACCGGCTGCTGTTGCTCCACACCGAAGTCCCCGAGGAGTGGGGCGGGCGGGGCATCGCAGGCCGGCTGGTCCAAGCCGCCCTGGAGCGCGCCCGGGCCAACGCGCTGACCGTGGTGCCCTGGTGCCCCTTCGCCCGACGCTGGTTGGGCGACCACCCCGCCAAGGCGGCTGCGGTCGACATCGACTGGGAGACGCCACGTCCCCCGTCGTGAGTCCCCCGCGTCCCGGCCGCGACCCCAAGGCCGGTCGGCCTTGCGCGGTCAATTCCCAAGGTGTAGTCCTTCGCGGGAGATCTGGCACTTTCGACGGAGAGGGCACGACGAAGTGAGGGCGACATCACAGGACGAGCCGGACGAGGTCGAGGCGGACCCCGACGACTACCTCGACGGGCAAGAAGAAGACTCGTTTCCCGCCTCTGACCCCCACTCCGACTGGTCGGGCGGCCGACCAGAACCCGAATAGCGCTCTCGTTGGCGCGCCCCGTCCCGCCGGCACACCCCTGAGGAGACCCGACGATGGCCGATGACTTCGACACGGCATTTCCGACGCTGACCGACGCCGACATGGCGGTCCTCGACAAGCTGGGGACGCGGCGACCGATCGCCGCCGGCGAGTACCTGTTCCGCGAAGGCGACGTGTCCTACGACTTCAATGCCGTGGTGTCGGGAGCGATCGAGATCGTGACCCACGACGGGACCCAGGAACAGATCGTCGCGGAACACGGACCAGGCAAGTTCATCGGGGAGCTCAACTTGCTCACCGGCATGCGCGTGTTCGTGTCCGCCCGTGCCGTCGAGCCCAGTGAGGTGATCGTGGTCCCGCGGGACTCGTTGCGCCGTCTCATCGCCACCGACCCCGGGCTCGGTGACACGATCCTGGTTGCGCTCATGGCCCGGCGCTCGGTCCTCCTCACCGGTGCATCGGCGTCGCTGCGGATCATCGGGTCCCGCTTCTGTCCGGACTGCCAGCAGCTGCGCGAATTCGTGGCTCGCAGCGGCATCCCCTACGAGTGGCTCGACCCCGACAGCGACCCCACCGTGGACACCGTCCTGGAGCAGTTCGGCATCGACCCCAACGAATTGCCCGTCGTCATCACCTCGGGATCGGTCCTGCGGCGCCCCACCCCCGGCTCTTTGGCCGAGTACCTGGGCCTCACGGTGCAGAGCCTGCCCGACCGCTGCTTCGACCTGGTCGTCGTCGGCGGAGGTCCCGCCGGCCTGGCCGCCTCCGTCTACGGCGCCTCCGAGGGACTGCGCACGCTCGGCCTCGAGAAGTTCGCCGTCGGTGGCCAGGCGGGGTCGAGCTCACGGATCGAGAACTACCTCGGGTTCCCCACGGGGATCTCGGGTGGCGACCTGACTCGGCGGGCCATGATCCAGGCCGAGAAGTTCGGCGCCTCCCTCACCGCCCCGTGTGAGGCCACATCGCTGCGCGAGGAGGCGGGCCACCTGGTCCTCGGGCTTTCCGACGGCACGGAGTTGGCCGCCCGCGCCGTCATCGTCGCCAGCGGTGCGCGCTACCGACGTCTCCCGGTCGACCGGCTCGACGAGTTCGAGGGCACCAGCGTGTACTACGCGGCGACGGAAATGGAGCGTCGCCAGTGCGGCGCCGAACCGGTGATCGTCGTCGGCGGTGGGAACTCGGCCGGGCAGGCGGCGATGTTCCTCTCCGATACGTGCTCCTCGGTGACCATCGTCATCCGCGCTGCCGATCTCGGGAAGAGCATGTCCCGCTACCTCACCGACCGCATCGACAGGCACCCACGCATCACCGTGCGGACGGAGGCGCAGATCACCCGGCTCGTCGGCCAACAGGACCTGCACGCGGTCGAGATCACGGACACGGACGGGACGACGGAGGTCCCCTGCACCGGGCTCTTCTCCTTCATCGGAGCCGACCCGTCCTCGGACTGGATCTCCGGGTGCGCCGCCCTCGACAGCAAGGGCTTCGTCCTGACGGACCGCGCCCTGAGCCCCGAGGACCTCGACGACCGCTGGACCGCCCAGAACCGCCTTCCGCTGCCGTTCGAGACGAGCCACCCCGGGCTGTTCGCCGTGGGCGATGTGCGCTCCGGATCCACGAAGCGGGTGGCGGGTGCCGTCGGCGAGGGGTCGGCCTGCGTCGGCGCCGTGCACCAGTACTTGAGCTTCCGCCAATGACGTTCTGCCCGTCGCACTTCGGCGGCTGGTCGGCGGTGCGGCGGGCTCAGGTGCGGGCGAAGAACTCGATCAGGTAGGCGGCCACCGCGTCGGCGTGGGTGATGATGCCGATGTGGCCCGAACCGGCGACCTCGCGGTAGTCGCAGCCGGGGATGGCCTCGGCGGCCAGGCGGGCGTAGCGCGGCGGCGAGTCGACGTCGTGCTCGAAGGCCAGCACCAGACAGGGGACCCGCACCTCGGGCCAGCGGGTGGTGCGGGCCGGGTCGGTCGACCAGGCCAGGGCCGCCTCGTACTGGCCCAGGCGCCCCGGGTTGGGCCACACCGGCAGGTCGCCCATCATCGACAGCCAGGTGCTGACGACCTCGTTGTCCTGAATGTCGGCGATCGGAAGGTACCGCAAGGTCTCGGTGGCGTAGAAGAGCCGGGGCAGGTCGTAGTCGAGGCGGGCCAGGTCCCGCTCGACTGTCGTGATGGCGACCTCCCAGGCCGTCGGCGCATTGGCGCTGCCCATCAGCGCGGCGGACCGGACCCGTTCCGGCTGGTCCAGCACCAGCGTCTCGGCGATCCAGCCACCCATGGAGTGCCCGGCGACGCGCACCGGCTCGACCCACCCGAGATGGTCGAGGAGCGCGACGGTGTCGGACGCCATGCCGTCGATGCTGTAGGGCGCCGGTGGCGAGGAGGACGGCTCCACCCCGCGGTTGTCGAAGGTGACGACGCGGTACCCGGCGGCCGCGAGGGACGGCACGAGCGACAGGTGCCAGGCGACGGCGGGCTGGCCGCAGCCGGCGATGAGCAGGAGCGGCTCGCCGTCCCCTGTGACCTCGTAATTGAGCGTGGCACCGTTGGCGCTGACTTCAGGAATGGAGCACCTCCGAGAGGAGCTTCGGCGCCACGTTGCGCCCCGTCAACAGCACGACGGTCTCTCTCCCCTCGGCGTCGGGGGTCACCACCCCCGCCCGCAACGCGGCGACCCCGACGGCCCCCGCGCCTTCAAGGACGAGGCCCATCTTGGACGCCGAGAAGGCCATGGCGGAGCGGATGTCGGCCTCGCTGACGGTGAGGACGTCGACGCCGTGGTCGAGCGCGACGCCGACGGTCACTGCGCCCGGCTCGAGGTTGCCCGCCAGCCCGTCCGCCACGGTCGGCTCGACCTCGATGGGCACGATGGCTCCCGCGGCCAGTGCGGTGCTCATGGAGGGTGAGGCCTCGGACTCGACCCCGACGACGCGCACGTCCGTCCCCTCGAGGCCGAGGATGACGCCCGCCAGCAGCCCCCCTCCCCCGCACGGCACGACCACCGTGCCGAGCTCGGGCACCTGTTCGACCAATTCCCGGGCCACCGTTGCCTGGCCGGCAATCACGTCGGGGTCGTTGTAGGGCGAGACATAGCGGCTCCCTTCGACGGGCGGCCAGCTCGAGGGCGTGGGTCTCGGCCTCGCGGTAGCCCGCGCCGTGCAGGACGAGGCGGACTTCGAACTGCTGAAGGGCCGACACCTTCGCCGCCGAAGCGCCGGTCGGCACCACGACGGTGACGGTGCCGCCGACCTTGGACGCCGCGTAGGCCAGACCGAGGCCGTGGTTGCCGGCGGACGACGCCACCACGGCGCGCCCGGGGTCCTGCTCGAGCGTGGCCGACACGGCCGCCAGGCCGCCGCGCACCTTGAACGACCCGGTGGGCTGGACGGTCTCCACCTTCACCGACACCGAGCGGCCCAGCTGGGGAACACCCACCACCGGGGTCACGGCGAGGAAGCGGCGCACCGCCTTCCATGCCGCCTCCCGATGGGCCGGCCCGGGGAGCTCCACGTCGCGCACCGGGTCCAGTCTGGCCGAGGCGCGCCTGGCATGCTGAACGTCGTGCAAACGGGGACCAGGACCATCGACGGGGTCGCCGTGCACGTGCACGCCGATGTCGCCGCCATGGCCCGCGCCGCTGCCGACGAGGCGAGCGATGTTCTCCAAGCCGCCGTGGAGGCCCGGGGCACGGCGCACGCCATGTTCGCTACTGGCAACTCCCAGCTGGCCTTCGTGCACGCACTGGTCCACGAGACCGAGGGGATCCCATGGGCCGACATCATCGTCTTCCACATGGACGAGTACGTCGGCGTGGGACCGGATCACCCGGCCGGCTTCCAGCGCTGGATCCGCGAGCGCATCGTGGAGCCGGCACGCCCGAAGGCGTCCTTCTACATCGAGGGTCTCGGTGACGCCGACGCCGAATCCCGCCGCTACTCCGACCTCCTGCGGCAGCATCCGCTCGACCTGTGCTGCCTCGGCGTGGGCGAGAACGGGCACCTGGCCTTCAACGACCCGCCGGTGGCCGACTTCGCCGATCCCTACGACGTCAAGGTGGTGGAGTTGGAGGCAGCCTGCCGCATGCAGCAGGTGCACGAGGGCCACTTCGCCGACCTCGACGCCGTCCCGACCCACGCCATCACCGTGACGATCCCGGCCCTTCTGCGCGCCGCGCCGCGTGCTGGCCATCGTCCCCGAGGCGCGCAAGGCGGAGCCGGTGGCCGCCGCCCTGACCGGACCGATCACGACCGCGTGCCCGGCCTCGGCGCTGCGGACGATCACCCACGCCACCATTCATCTCGAGCCCGAATCGGCGCGACTGCTTCCCGACTGAGCGGACTCGTTCTGGGGGCGTCACTCGTTCCGATCCCCGGTGACGTCGTAGAGGTGATGGACCGGGTCGTGGAGCAAGTAGCGGCCGAAGCCCGCGACGCTGAAGCGGGCACCGTCGCTGCGCCGACCCCGCCGCAACCACTGCTCGCCCTCGACGGCGTCGAAAGCCGCCGCCAGCCCGGTGGCGGAGTCATGCAGCTGCGCCGACACGACGACGGGGTCCTGCTCGCCGTAACGCTCCTCGACCGCCGTCACGTCCTGGTCCCAGTTCGGGTACAGCGGGTCGTCCTCACGCAGCATCAGGTCGAGCCGTTGGCGGTACAGCGTGCAGACGTCGCGCACGTGGCAGGCGTACTCGAGCGGCGACCAGCGGTCGCCGGCCGGGCGCCGGCGCAGTGCGGCATCGGGCTGCTGCAGGACGCGCGCCCAGGCTGCCGCGTTGGCGCGCAGCAGGGGACCGATCGACGCGGGTGCCACCGCCGCGGCGTCGAACCCGCACTCGGGACACCGGCGCTCGAGCACCCAGGTCCAGTCCTTGTCGTCCGGCACGATGGGCACGTTCACGCCGTCCCGTCATGGTGGAGCCAAGCCAGCAGGTCGGCCGGCGCCAGGGTCGCGACGCGCTCACGGTAGTGGGCCACCTCGTCCGCGGTCAGGAGCGCCCGCCCTTCGCCCGACGTGCCCCGGCGAAAGAAGGCGGCCGGGTCCTTCAGCACGCCGAGGGTGTCGGGCGCGCTGGCGGAGGCGCGCATGGAGTCGAAGGTGGCGGCGTGCACGAGCGCCGGCCAGCGCTCCTCGTCGACGGGGATCCCGAGCGATCCGGGCGAGCCGGCGCATGGAGCCGCTCAGGTCCGTCACGAGGTCGTCGTAGTGCACCAGCACGATGTTGGGCTCGCGACGCCGGGCCCAGGCGTCGGAGAGGTGCAGCATGACACCCGGCAGCGTGTCGAGCCACTCGCGGGGATCGCCTTCCCAGTCGACGAACCCGACGAGCCACTCGTGCAAGGGCGGCCGCGGCGGCCGGACGGCCTCGGGTTGGCCGGTGAGCTCGGCCATGCGACGGCGATCGATGTTGTTGCTGTGGTGATACAACGACACCGCCGCGTCGAGCGGGTGGCGGCCCACCACGATGTAGGTGGCACGCGCCGCCAGCGGCACGCCGTCGAGCGGGGTGTGGGTCTTGATGACGCGGCGCTGGGTCTGGGCGTCCAAGCGGGCGAAGACCTCCTCCTTGGGCCGCACGAGGTGGTCCAGCCAGGGCGAGAGCGCACCGAGGCGGTCGGGCAGCTCGGGGGTCCCGAAGACGAGCAGGAGGCAGATCATCTGGACCCAGGTGGTGCCCGACTTGGACCGGGTGCTCACCACGATGTCGCCCGGGCGGAACGGGAAGTCCCACCACCGCGCGCTGTCCTCGTCGGGCGAGGTGTAGTGAAACAGGGGTGCAGCCGCCGTGTCCCGGTCCGGCGGTCGGTCGCGGCCTCGTCCCACGGCACCAGCATCGCCGACGACGGGACCGTCACGGCGAAGCCACGGCAACCACATCGAACCCGGCGGGCAACGGCTGGGCAATGAGGGGTCAATAGCGTTCGGGCACGGACAGCTGGTGTGCCCTCGGGGGGCGGGGGCGTTGGAGGAGGAGCACGTGACGACGGCGATCGCGACGGGGGGACTGGGGCTGGTCGCCCCGGGACCGGCGCCGCGGCGGGCCCGTCGCTCCACGCTCAAGCGGGTCCGTGTGATGGCGACCGGGCAGTGACAAGCGGACGGAAGCGGGACCGGATCCGGCGTCGGGGCTGGCTGCACCGGCACTCTCACCACAGATCCGCGCAGGACGTCACAACGTCCGACGGGGCTGGTCCAGACCCGGTAGAGCGTGAGGGTGGATCAGGCGGAGGCGAAGGCGGAGGGCCTGGCGATGCGCGGGACGGTGGCGGCGGTGGTGGCGGCGGCGGTGGAGCGACGAACGGCCCGGACACCCAAGCTTCGCTCGACCAGCTCCTGCGCGATGCCGCCGAGGCCCGCGACAAGGGAGGGACGAGGACGGCTGGTTGAGCCCGTCCGGTGACATTGCATCCATCAGCGCCAGCGTGTTGGTCGCCGTT
This sequence comes from uncultured Acidimicrobiaceae bacterium, assembly GCA_963840245.1. GTDB lineage: Bacteria > Actinomycetota > Acidimicrobiia > Acidimicrobiales > RAAP-2 > Bog-473. Next base: position 177,540 of record CAWIYI010000014.1, on the reverse strand, counting down.
GTGCAGGGCCGACTCTGTCGCTAGGACCCGCTCGCGCCACGATCCTTCAATGTGTTCTCGTCGGAGCGATCAGACAGTTCTGCCAGGGCGCCGGACACGAGCCAACGGCCGGCATCGAGCAGCGATTCCTTGGCCGCCGCCGTGCGGTCGGTGCGGGTGACGAAAGCCCGCTCGACCGCAGCCCGCGGCCGCCGGACTGATCTCCAAAACTCTAAGCAGTTCTGTTTATAGTTTGGAGAAGAGCCCTCGGTGCGGCTTAAGGCTCTCGTGATCTGGTCTGGCTCGACCTGGAAGAGCACGGCTTGGGTTTCCCCAGTTTGCTGGCGCAAACGTCGCAGGTGGCGATGTGATCAGACGCCGCCGGTGTCAATCCTGGGAAGGGCCGAGCCAGTGGTCGAGGAAGGACATCGCCTCGGTGCCGTGCCACTGGTGGCCGCCCTCGAAGACGTCGTGGACCAACCGGTCGCCGGCACCGAGTTGCTCGTAGACCAGCCGCGTGCGGCGCACGGACTCCGCGGCGGCGGTGAAGGGGAACAAGTCGTCATGGGTGCCGGACTCGACCAGCATCGGTCGTGGCGCCACGAGCGCGCCGAGATCCTCGTGCTCGAGGCGACCGAGCATCCCGTGCAGGATCTGGGAGCCGCACATGTTCCATGGCATCTTGTGGCTGACGGCCCACGAGGAGAAGTAGCCGCTCACCACCGACGCCGCCACGCGGGTGTCGACGGCAGCGGTGAAGAGCGTGACGGTGCCGCCGTAGGAGATGCCGACCATGCCCAGGCGCGCGGGGTCGACCAGCGGGTGCTGCTCCAGCACATCGAGCGAGCGCTGCAGATCCCAGATGTTCTGCGCCAGCGGGTTCCAGCCCGCCATGGCGGCATGGACGAGGTTGGTGTCACAGGCGTAGTGGTCCTCGGGGTTCCAGTCGAGCCGCTCGCCGAAGCAGCGCAGGTCGGGCACCAGCACGACGTAGCCCCGGCGGACCAGCTGCAGCCCGTAGTCGGCGTTGGGCATGTCGGTGTGCTCGAGCCCCACCACCTGTGACTTGCCCGGCCCGTGGCCGTGACAGGCCAGGACGGCCGGCCCCGGAGGCTGGTCCAGTCGGCTGTCGGGGACGAGCAGGTAGGCCGGCACCGACATGGTGTCTTCGGTGTCGAAGACGACCTTGTCCCGGCGGTACCCGTCGCAGGCCACCGACTCGAGCGTCTCGAGGTCGAGCGGGACCGCCTCGGGCTCGGGCCCGAGCAGCTCGGCCAGGCGGGCGCGGCGGCGCTCCCGCCAGGCCGGGATCTCCGAGAGGGTCGTGCTCGGGCAGCGGGTCCTCGTGGGTGGTGGCGGCCAGGCGGATCATCCATTGGTACCAGGGCGAGTAGTTGCGGGCCGGCGGGGTGAGCACCAGGCCTCCGGTGTCGTCGCTCATGCTCGGCCCCTTTCATGGCGCTACGGCGGTCGGTGCGGGCCAATGTAGGTGGGAGGGCGGGAAGGTGGAGCGCCGCCGTCCCGGCTCGGGCAGAATTGCCCGGTGACCCTCGCCACTTCCGTCAGCGTCCACCCGCTCTCACCCACCATCGGGGCCGAGATCGCCGGGGTGGACATCTCGCTCCCGCTGGCGCCCGAGGTCGTGGCCGCCGTCCGCGACGCCCTCAACACCCATCACGTCATCTTCTTCCGGGACCAGTCCCTGACGGCCGAGCAGCAGACCACATTCGCCCGGCAGTTCGGCACGGTCACCGAGGCCCACCCGGTGCTGCCCTCCATCGACGAGAGCGCCGAGGTGCTCGCCATCGACGGCAAGGTCGACCGGGCCAGCTGGTGGCACACCGACGTCACCTTCCTGGAGACGCCGGCCATGGGCTCCATCCTCTACATGCTCGAGGCGCCCGAGGTCGGCGGCGACACCATGTGGGCCAGCCTGCAGGACGCCTACGACGGGCTCGCCCCGCCGGTGCGCGCCATGTGCGACCAGCTCATCGCCATCCACCACGACCCGTGGTTCGCGGCGGACGTGGCCGCACGCGGCGGCTACGAGTGGGACGGTACCTGGCGCGACACGCTGCTGCCGTCCCTCCACCCGATCGTGCGCACGCACCCCGAGACGGGGCGCAACGGCCTCTTCGTCAACCGGCAGTTCACCCGCACCATCTTCGGGCTGTCGGACAACGAGAGCAACGCCATCCTCGAGATGCTCTACCACCACTGCGTCAAGCCCGAGTACACCTGCCGCTTCCGCTGGCGCGCCGGGTCGGTCGCCTTCTGGGACAACCGGGCCACGCTGCACTACGCGCTCGACGACTACGGGGACGCCGCGCGCTACGCACACCGGGTGACCCTGCGCGGCGACAAGCCCTACGGGCCGGCGATGCCGTTGCCCGCGAGCTGACGGACGCGTTGGCCGCCGGCCTGGGGGCCGACCTCGGCGTCGCCGCGGCGGCGTTCGTCGGGACCAACGTCGACAACTGCGTGGTGACCATGACCATGGTGGCCGGCGCGCCGCTCGAGCGGGCGCACCGCATCGCCGCGGGCCAGGTCTTCGGCTTCGCCGTCCTGGTTGTGGTGTCCGCCGCGGCGGCGGCCGTGCTGTTCGAGTTCTCCACCGCCGTCGTCGGCCTGCTCGGGCTGGTGCCCCTGGCCATCGGCGTGCGCGGCCTGGTCGGGCTCGTGCGCGCCCACCCTGATGCAGAGATTGACGTCGAACCAGCGGGCGGCGGGCGGCGGCGCCTGCCCTGGCGCGGCGGGACCAGGGGTGAGCGGCGGGCGGTGGGCCGTAGCTTCACGGCGGCCGTGCTGGTCACCGTCGCCGCCGGGGGCGACAACCTGGCCGTCTACATCCCCCTCTTCCGGGTCGGCGGGGCGACCCGTGTGGGCGCCGTCGTCGCCGTCTTCGTGGTCGGTGAGATCCTGGTCACCTGGATCGTCCTGACGGGGGGCCGCCACCCGAAGGCCCGGGGGGTGATGCTGCGCCTCGGCCACCTGGCGGTCCCTGTCCTGCTGTGCTGCATCGGCGTCCTGGTCATGGTGCAGGCGGGGACGTTCTCATTGCTCTGAGGGGGCGCGACAATGGGACGCGATGCCCGACCCCGTCGACGCCTTGATCCTCGACCTCCTCGAGTGGGTCGGCCCGGACCCTCGCCCCTACGCAGAGGTCCAGGAGGTGTGGCGCACGTCGTGCCCGCGGCTGCCCGTGTGGGAGGAGGCCAACGACCGGGGCTACCTCACCCGCTCCCACGAGCCGGGGCGGGGCCGGCTCATCGCGGTGTCCTCCGCCGGCGCCGCGCACCTGCACCGGCACCGGCACCGTTCGCCCGCGCCAACCTGAGCGGCGCTGGCCGCGTCCGCACGCACCGTGGTTGACTTCGTCGGCCGTGCTTGACTTCGTCGGCCTGGTTGACTTCGTCGTCCCGGTCGACTTCGTCGGCACGGCGAGAACGCGACGGGAGGACCCATGAAAGACCTGCAGGGAAAGGTGGCGGTGATCACCGGCGGGGCCAGCGGCATCGGCCGGGCCGTGGCGGAGCGGGCCGCGGGCGAGGGAATGAAGATCGTCCTGGGCGACATCGAGGAGGGCCCGCTCAAGGAGGCCGTGGACGAGCTGACCGGCCGGGGCGCCGAGACGCTCGGCGTCGTGACCGACGTCTCCGACGCCGCGTCGGTGCGGGCGCTGCGGGACCGGACCCTCGACCGCTTCGGCGCGGTGCACCTCGTGCACAACAACGCGGGCATCGGGCTCGGCGGTCCCATCTGGGAGGTCAGCGAGGAGGACTGGCGCTGGATCCTCGGCGTCAACCTCTGGGGCGTCATCAACGGCGTCGCCGCGTTCGTGCCCGCGCTCATTGAGCAGGGCGAGGGGCACGTGGTCAACACCGCGTCCATCGCCGGCCTCATCGCGGCTCCGTTCCTCGGCCCCTACAACGCCACCAAGCAGGCTGTCGTGGCCATCTCCGAGACCCTCTACAAGGACCTCCAGGCCGTCGGCGCGCCCGTCGGCGTGTCGGTGCTCTGCCCCGGCTTCGTGCGGACGCGCATTGCCGAGTCCGAACGGAACCGCCCGCCCTGGGCCCCCGGCCGCGACGTGCCGGGGGCGGACGAGCTGCGGGGCGCCGTGCGCAGCATGGTCGACGGCGGCATCGAGGCGGCGGCGGTGGCCGAGCGCGTCATCGACGCCGTCCGCGCCGACACCTTCTACATCCTCACGCACCCCGAGCTCGACGACGCCATCGCGACGCGCTTCGAGGACATCATGGTGGGCCGGCCGCCCAGCTCGACCATGATCGCCTGAGTCCCCGCGCGTCAGGGACGCCCAGGGGCGGGCGTCAGCCTGCCGTCGTCGGCAAGGGCTTGAACGGCTGCACCGTCACCCAGCACGTGCCCTGCGCCTTGGGGGCCTTCGGATGCTTGCACTGCGTGGTCGGGGGCACGTTGTTGTGCACCTTGACCACCTGGTACTGGGTCGGGCCGTAGAACTTGTCCGGGCCGAACGTCCAGACGGGCGAGAGCGTGCCCGGGTAGTTGGTGATCTTCGACATGGCTTCCACGAAGGTGCGCCGGTTCAGGTTCGGGCCGGCGTTCTTGGCCGCCGTGGCAAAGAGCCGGATGGCACCGCACCAGGCCTGGATCGGCCCCTGCTCCTCGATGTAGTGGTAGAGCGTGCCCGGGATCGGCTTCGGGTGGTAGGCGTGCCAGGTCGTGTAGCACGAGCGCGTGCCCGGGTCGTAGCCGCCCTGGGCCTGGGGACGGTCGTCGTCGATGCCGCCCAGGGTCTCCGTCGTCACGCCCTCCTGCCCGTTGAGGGCCTGCTCGTAGGGAACCGGGATGAGCCCCAGCGCCACCTGGATCGTCGACTGGTAGTCGCTGAGGAGCAACTGCGGGAAGTACTTCTGGGAGTTCTCGGCCCCGATGTAGGGGAAGAACGCGTTCTCGCGGAGCAGAGGGATGACCGACTGCACGCCGGCCGCCTTGAACTTCTCCACGGCCAGTTGCGCGTCCGAGTTGGTCGTCGCGGTCTGCGCGGTGCTGCCGGCGACGGTCTGCACCATCGGCGTGATGCCGGCCTTCTTCAGGTCGGGCAGCAGGAAATCGTTGAGCGCGGCCTGGTCGGGCGCCTGGTCGGACACGACGACGCCGACCTTCTTGCCGTGGCCGAGGCGACCCGAGCTCTGCCCCCACTGGACCACGGCCGACAGGACCGGCGCCATGTCCGGGCCGGTCCACCACAGGTAGGGCGAGCCGAGGTCGGTCCAGTTCGTCGTGGTGGACCAGGCGCTGAGGAGCGGGGTCTGTCCCTGCTGGGTGACGCAGAGCTGGTCGTCCTGCTGCCAGGTGCCGATGCCGTCGATCACGGCGAAGACGGCCGGGCTGCCCTGGGTCCACTGGCGGCACAGTGACTGCATGTTGGCGTCGTTGGTCGGGTCGAACTGCACGATGATCGGGTTGATCTTGCGACCGTTGATGCCGCCGCTGTTGTTGATCTGGTTCACGTAGAGGTGGATCGCCGGAACCTGTTCGTTGTACTCCTTGTCGGCGGAGAAGCCCTCCTTCCCGGCCAGGCTGTTGATGGCCACGACGGGGAACACGACGTTGATGCTCGTCGCGCTGACGCCGCGGTTGCTGGTGCTCGCCTGGGTCACCGGCGTCGCACTGGTGCTCGAGGCCACCTCCGCCGCGCCGGCGGTGCCCGACCCGCCCGGGGTGCCGGCGGGGGCCAGGACCAACCAGGCAATGAGCCCGACGACGATGGCGATGATGATCACCGCGGTGCGCACCTGCGTGGCGCGGGGGCGCCGGCGCAGACGCCGCCAGGACCGGCCCAACGGCGCCAGGGGACGGAACGCCGCCCCCCGGTGCGCAGAAACCTCCATGCTCGCTTCCATCCTCACCCTCCTTCGCCGCGGCCCGGGCCGCCGCTCTCCCCCATCGGACCCGAGGCCATAAGGGCCTCGTCGCTCGCACCAAGGTAGGCGGCCAGGGCCTTCGGGTCAGCGCGGATGACCTCGGGCGGTCCCGCGGCCACCACGCGGCCGAGTTCCATGACCACGACGGTCGAACACAGCTCGAAGACCAGGGGCACGTCGTGCTCGACCAGGATGATGGTGGTGTCGGCCACCTCGTGGATCCGGCGCAGCAGCGGGATGAACGCCTCGGCCTCCCGCTGCGCGATGCCCGCCGTGGGCTCGTCGAGCAGGAGGAGACGCGGCTTGGCCAGGACGATGGAGGCGAGGTCGACGACCCGGCGCGTCCCGGTGGAGAGCTCCGCCGTGCGGTGCTGGCGGAACCGCTCGAGCCCGAAGGCGGCGATCGCCTGGTCCACCGCCTCGAGCTTGCGCTTCTCGGCCCGCCGGGCCCACGGGAGGCGCAGCGTGGTCGAGAGCACCGCCACCTCCCGGCGGGCGTCCTCGCTCAGGAGCAGGACGTCGAGCACGGTGAGCTCGGGGAAGAGCCGGCAATCCTGGAAGGAGCGGACCATCCCCACGCTCAGGCGCTCCTCGGGCAGGTACTCGGCCAGGTCGGTGTCGTCGAGGCGAACGGCGCCCGACTGCGGCGCCACCAGCCCCGAGATCACGTCGAGCGTCGTCGTCTTGCCCGAGCCGTTGGCGCCGATCAACCCCACGATCGATCCCGGTTCCGCCTCGAAGGTCACGCCGTTCAGGGCGTGCACGCCGCCGAAGTGGACGTCGATTCCCTCCACCTCCAGGCGTGCCGGGTGCACCGACGCCGGGCTCTCGGCCACCGTCGTCACTGTTCGGCCCCGTCGGCCACGAGCGTGGGCGCCACCGGCGGCCCGGCGTGCCGCGAGGTCACTCGCTCCTGCGCGGCCCTGATCCCCACCGTCACCAGGTCGCCCGAACGGTGCAGCAGCTCGGCCAGGCCGCCGGGCAGGTAGAGGATGAACGCGATCAGGCCGAGGCCGCTGGTGATGAACTGGATCGTCTGGTTGGCCCCGAAGAGGGCGGGCAGGCCCTCCAGGTACATGGCGCCGAGGATGGCCCCGGCGATGGAGCCGAGCCCGCCGATGACGACCATGGAGATGATGACGAACGACGTGGTGGGGTCGAACGTGATGTCGGTGTTGTTGAGCTGCTGGGTCGCGAAGGCGAAGCACACCCCGGCGTAGCCCGCCATGAAGCCCGAGAGCCCGAAGGCCAGGAGCTTCGTGCGCAGGATGGGGATGCCCATGGCCGCGGCGGTCAGCTCGTTGTCGCGCACGGCCACGAGGCGGCGCGCCACGCCCTTGTCGCGCCAGATGCGCACCATGAAGACGGAGAGGAGCAGCACGCCCAGCGAGAACCAGGCGAACGACCGCTGCGAGGCCAGGCTGATGCCGAACAGCGAGGGGCGCCCGAGGAAGGTGTAGCCCGGGTTGGGCAGGCCCGTGCAGAGGGTCTTGTCGAGGCCCGGGCACGGTGAAGCAGGGCGTCGCCAGCACCGCGCTCTGCATGAAGATGGCGAAGGCCAGCGTCGTCACGGCCAGGAAGAGGCCCGGCATGCGCAGCGCCGGCAGCCCCACGATGACGGCCACCAGCGCGGTCACCGCACCGCCGTAGAGCATCACGATGGGCAGCGGCAGCGACGTGCCCAGATGGACCGCCACCAGCGCGCCCACGGCGACGAGACCGAATTGCCCCAGCGAGACCTGGCCCGCCCACCCCGTGAGCATGGTCAGGCTGAGGGCGATGACCGAGAAGATGCAGATCTGGCTGAACAGGACGTTGTTGCCGACGGAGAGCACGAAGGGCAGCAGGACGGCGAGCCCGATGGTGAACCAGATGCCGGTGACCGAGACCCGGCGGCGCAGCTGGTCCACCCCGGCCCGCACGGTCGTGGCCGCCCCGTGCTGCCAGGTGCTCCGCTCTCCCGTGCGCGCCCCCTTGCGCAGGGCGCCGACCCGCACCAGCAGCACGACCATGACGACGATGAAGATCACCAGCTGCTGCTTGGCCGGCGAGGGGACGTTCCACTCCAGGATCTCGAGGAAGACCCCCATCCCGATGCCGGCGACGAAGGCCACCGTCAGGTTGACCATCGCCCCGATGAGCGCCGCCGTCAGCGCGTAGAGGAGCAGGTCGGGCGAGAGTGCCTGCGTCAGCGCGCTGGTCTGGTTGGGGGCGTTGAGGATGGCGGTGAAGGCCGAGAGCGCGCCGGCCACCGTCCAGGTCAGCGTGGAGGTGCGGCGGATCCACACTCCCGAGAGCCGGGCGGAGTCCGCGTTCTCCGACATGGCGCGCATGGCCAGGCCCCACGAGGTGAAGCGGACCGCCAGCACCAGCACCGCGGTCACGATGGGCGCGACGATGAGGGTGAGCACCTCGGTCGGCGTGATGATGAACGGGCCGAGCGAGAACGACAGGTCGAAGGGCACCGGCACCGGCTTGTAGAGGTTCGACGGCCTGATGAAGGGCAACGCGGTGAGGGCGAGCAGGACGTAGCTCAACCCGATGGTGGCCACCATGACGAGGACGCGGGGCCGGCTGAACAACCGGCGCAGCACCAGCTCCGACAGGGCCCCGGTCAGCGCGGCCAGCCCGACGGAGAGCACCAGGGCGAACCAGTAGTCGAAGTGGAAGTCCCCCGTCAGCTTGACGAGGAAGACGGCGGCGATGACGCCGATCTGGCCCTGGGCGAAGTTGAGGACGCGGTTGGTGCGGTAGACGAGCACGAGGCCCAGCGCCAGCAACCCGTAGCCCAAGCCGTAGAAGACGCCCTGGACGAGGATGAAGTCGGGGGCGGAGAACGCGAGCACGGGCGACTACGCCAGGCCGGCGGCCGCGGTGCCGAGGAAGACGGGGCGCAGGAGGTCGTCGCGGGCCATGAGCTCGGCGGTCGGCCCGTCGAAGCGGATCTCGCCGCGCTCCATGAAGAAGCAGCGCTCGGCCAGGCTGAGGGCGCGGTTCAGGCTCTGCTCCACCAGGATCACCGTGGTGCCGGACTCGTTGATGCGGCGCACCATCCCCATGAGCCGCTCCACCGTCATGGGCGCCAGCCCGAGGGCCAGCTCGTCGATCATCAAGCAGGCGCGGCTCGGTCATCATCACCCGCGACAGCGCCAGCATCTGCTGCTCACCGCCCGAGAGCGTGCCGGCCGGCTGGTCGAGCCGCTCGGCCAGCTCGGGGAAGGCGGCCAGCGCCTCCTCGTGGGCGTCGAGGGCCCGGGTCCGGTCCCGCCGCAGCGTGTGGCCCCCGATGCGCAGGTTGTCGCGCACGCTGAGCCCGGGGAAGGTCATCTTGCCGCCCACCAGCAGGGCCACGCCCTCGTCGATGATCTGCTCGGGTTCGAGGTAGGTCGCGTTCATGCCGAAGAGCCGCACGACCCCGCGATGCGGGTGGGACAGGCCCGAGACGGCGCGCAACAGCGTCGACTTGCCGGCGCCGTTCGTCCCGAGCAGTGCGACCATCTCGCCCTCCTCGATCTCGAGGTTGACGTCGAAGAGGACCTGGTTGGTGCCGTAGAAGAAATCGAGGTTGTGGATCTGGAGGGCGGGGATGTCGCCGCCGGCCTGGCGCCGCTTGCCCTCGGTGTAGCGCTCGATGACGTCCTCGATCACCAGCGTGATGTCGCGGCGCACGCTGCGCGACCCGATGACGAGGAGGAGCCCGCCGACGGCGCAGACCGGGAAGATGATCGTCAGCGCGACGACGATCCCGTGCAGGCCGCCGATGGCGTCGGACACCGCCCCGAGCACCACCGAGCCGGCGAAGCCCCCGAAGACGAGGGAATAGACCCCGAACATGGCGAAGCAGATGGTGCGCATCTCGGGCGGGGCGGTGGCGGCCAGCGTCAAGAAGATGCAGATGGCCAGCGGCGACACCGCCGCCGCGGCCAGGAACTGCAGGGTCACGACCATCCAGAGCTGGGGCACGTAGAGCGACAGGACGTAGAGCCCGCCGTAGGCCGTGATGCAGATGCCCGCGATCACGAGCGGCCGCTGCGGGGCTCGGCGGAAGAAGCGGTCGCCGAAGATGTAGGCCACCGGGAGCCCGAGGAAGGCGGCCAGGCCGATGATGGCGTACACCTCGCTGCGCGACGCGGTGTCGAGGTGGAACTTGTCGATGAAGAAGAGGTTGCCGAACAGGGGTGCGCCCGTCCCGGCGAAGCCGAGGATGGCCACCGCCACCAGCTCGTAGTAGAGGGAGCGGACCCGCAACAGCCTGGTCACCGCGGAGCCGAGGAGCACGCGGGGCGCCTTCTCCTGCTGGGCCTGCAGGTCCATGCCCGACGCCTTGAGGATGTGGCTGGCCTCGTTGGCGCCCTTCTCCGGCTCCCGCAGGGTGAAGAGGGCGAAGCCCAGGGGGATGCCGGCCAGCGCGACCAGCAGTCCATAGCGCCAGTTGTGCGACACCGTCACCACGTAGCCGAAGATCAGGATCCCGATCGTCTGCGACAGGGGGTCCGACAGGTTGTGCCAGCTGAAGATCCGCCCCCGCGACTCCGTCGGGTAGGCGTCGGACAGGTACGAGTTGTGCACCGTGTTGTTCACGCCGGTGCCGACCGAGGCGGCCAGGTACAAGAAGGCGAACCACCACACGTTGGGCGAGATCGCCATGAGGCTGCCGAAGCCGGCGAAGATCAGCAGGGCGACGCCCGCCACCAGCTTGCGGCTGCCCCGGTCCGCCCAGAGCGCCAGGGGGACGGCCCAGAGGAGTTGGGAGACCTGGGCGATGAAGGCCACCGCCCCCAGCGAGGCGTTGGACATGTGGAACGAGGTCTCGAGGTTCTTGCCGATGAGGGCGATCCCGTTGCCGAAGGTGCCCGGCACCAGTGCCGCCGCGGTCAGGAGCACCAGCGGCGCGTAGCCCGAGCTCTTCAGGATGCCGATGAGCGGGGGCGGCTTGCCCTCGCCCGTCCCGGGCATCACGTCGAGGTCCGCCACGACCTCGGGGTCCTTGACCTGGGAGACCGCCTCGCGCAGCAGATCCTCCGGGACGGCGAAGTCGAACAGCGGATCGTCGGTCACCGGCTGGGGACTCTATCTCTGACACCGGCGTCAGGGACGCGGGCGTGTCCTCACCCGTGGACGGTGACCGTGGCCACGGTGAGCGGGCCCTCGGGAATCACGGCGACGCGGGCGCCCGGCCCGCGGCGCTCGAGCGCAGCCGCCACCGCGCCGTCGAGGTCCGGCGCCGGCATGAGCAGGGCGTCGGCGATGGCCGCCTCGTCCAGGCCGCCGCTGTGCAGGTGGACCTCGGCCCGGGCCAGGACACGGCCGAGCACCTGGGCCTGCCAGCGATCGAGCGCGGGCGCCCCCGACGCGCCGGCCAGGTCGGCCGGCGTACGGGCTTCGGCGAGGAGACGGGCGAAGCCGCCGCCGGCGGGCACCCCGTCTTCGCAGGCGGCCGCCATGACGATGACGCCGCCGGGGCGCACGATGCGCTCGGCGGCGGCCATGCCCTTCACGGCCTGGTAGAGGTTGCGGTCGAGAGGGTACCCACCGTTCGTCGACACCACCAGGTCGAAGGGCGCGGGAACCTCGCGCACGGCGGTGGAGCGCACGTGGGCGCAGGCGACATCGTGCGCCGCAGGCAGCGGGCCGGCGAAGACGGCCGTCACCTGACGGGCTCGGTTGATGGCGACGTCGAGGGACAGGTGCGGCGGGGCCAGCGCGGTGGCGGCACGGACGAAGTCGTGCACCGGGTTGCCCGTGCGCGTGACGAAGGTCGCCCGGGCATCCGCGATGCGGCGGGGGTGGTGGGCCTCCAGGATCGTCGCGGTGGCGGCCAGTCCCGGACAGACCGCCTTGGGTCCGCCGCTGAAGCCGGCGAAGAAGTGCGGCTCGACGAAGCCGGTGATGATGCGGACGTCGGCCTCCACGTACTCGCGCTGCAGCAGAACGGGTGTCCCGTCCACCGCGCCCACCGGCACGTGCGCGTCATCGTTCGTGGCGTCGTGGTCGATCACGTCGTAGCGGGCCACGACGTCGGCCCCGATGAGCTCCGCCATCTCCGCCGCGGTGGCCTGACGATGGGTCCCGGTGGCGCACAGCAGCACGATCCGGTCGTCGGGCACCCCGCAGCGGGCCAGCTCCGCGAGCAGCGGTGGGAGCACGGTGCGGTTCGGCATGGGCCGGGTCAGGTCGGGGAAGACGACGGCCACCCGTCCCGCCTGCGCCACCAGGTCGGCCAGCGGCGGCCCGGTCAGGGGCCGGCGCAGTGCGTCCGTGATCGCCTCCTCCTCGTCGTCGAGACCCGGCTCCTCGAGCGGGACCACGACGTCGGCGCTGTCGGGCACGTCGACCGACGTCCCGTGGCGGCCGTAGGCCAGCTCGACGCGCACGGGTCAGCGCACGGGGCGGTCGGCCCCCGGGAGCGACGCGGTGGCGTCCAGGACGGACCGGGCCACGTGGTCGACCTGCGGTCGCAGGGCGCGGTAGATCTCGACGGCGGCGGGGTCGGGCGTGATCACCGCCTCGACGGGGTCGAGCTGGTCGAGCGTGAGCCCCATGCCGAGCGCCTTGCCGGCCAGCAGCGCGGCGCCGGCCGACGCCGCCTCGCCCGAGCGGTGGCGCAGCGCCGGCACGCCGAGCACCGACGTGAGGACCTCCACCCACACCGGCAGCCCCGATCCGGCTCCCCCGAGCGTCACGCCCTCGGCGGTCGAGCCGCCCAGGCGCCCCATCGTCACCACCTCCATGACCCGCAGCACGTCCCAGGCGACGGACTCCACCACGGCGCGTGCCATGTCGGCGGCGCCGTGCGCCGCGCCCAGCCCCATGAAGCCGGCGCGGGCGTCGTCACGCCACCACGGAGCGCGGGCACCGTCGAGCCACGGCACGGCGATCACGCCGCGTGCGCCGGGCCCGCTCTCCGCGGCCAGCCGTCCCAGCTCCTCGTTGCTGCGGTCGAGCAGGCGGCCCAGCCAGGACAGGAACGAGCCGGCGGCGGACAGCCCGCCCTCGAGCAGCCAGCCCCCGTCCGCGGCGCGGGTCACCACGGCGCCGGCCGGCGAGGGGACGGGGCGCTTGTGCACCGGCACCGACACGTTGCCGGTGGTGCCCCAGCTCACCATCGGGTGGTCCTCCGAGGCGCCCGAGCCCAGCACCTCGCACTGGCGGTCGCCGGCGCCGATGACGACGGGGATCCCGGGCCGCAGCCCGAGCTCGGCCCCCGGCACGGACTTGAGCTGGCCCACCACGGTGTCGGACGGCACGACGCTCGGGAGCTTGCCCAGCGCGGGCCCGGCCAGCTCGCGCACGGCGTTGCCGTCGAAGTCGTACAGCCCGCTGCGCGAGGCGAAGGTGGCGTCGGTCACCAGCTGGTCCGTCATGCGGTAGACGATGAAGTCGCGGGGCGACAGGATCACGTGCGCGGCGTCCATGCGCTCGGGCTCGTGCTCGGCCAGCCAGGCCAGCTTGGCCGCCACGGCCCCGGCATCGAGCGGGATCCCGGTCCGGGCCCGGTTGATGTCGTCGCCCCCCATGCGCTCGGCCAGCGCCCTGGCCTCGGCGGCGGCGCGGTGGTCGGACCACAGGATGCCCTTGCCGATCGGGTCGCCCTGGGCGGTCACGGGGACGAAGGTCTGCCGGGCGCCCGAGCAGGCGACGACGTCGACCTGGCCGAAGGCGCGGGGCGCCAGCGCGCGGGCCTCGGCGCAGGCGATGACGACGCGTGGTCCACCAGCGCAGCGGGTCCTGCTCGGTCCAGCCCACCTGGGGGTAGGTCGTCGTCAGCTCGGAGCGGGCCAGTGCCACCATCCCGTCGTCGCTCCAGAGACCGACCTTGGTGACGGAGGTGCCGAAGTCGATGGTGAGGATCACCGGCCGTGCACCAGCGCGTGCACGAGCCCCGCCACCTCGGCCGGGTCAGGATCCTGGTAGATGGTGCGGCCCATGGCCATGCCGGCTCCCCCACCCTCCATCACGTCGCGCACCTCGGCGAGGACGTGGGCGCGGCCCGCCGCCGTGACCGGGCCCCCGAGGAAGAGGACGGGCGCGCCCACGCTGGCCACCACCCGGGCCACGGCGCGCTGGCGCTCTGCCCCCGGGGCGACGGCGGGCACCGGGACCTTGAGCACCGGGGCGCCCATGTCGTGGGCGATGATCGACGCCATCACGATGGCATCGGTGTCCCGGCGGATCCTCCCCTGGTGCCACACCAGCGGCTCGATGAGGGCCTCCAGCCCGGCCTGGCGCGACTGCTCGAGCACCTGGCCGAGCAACTCCAGCGCGGAGGCCGTCAACGGATCGTCCATGTCGATGCGCGTCATGTGCTTCACGCCCGACCACCCGTCCGCGGCCGCCCGCGGCACGCTGGCCACCAGGCGGTCGTCCAGCTCGAAGACGGAGCCGGCCAGGCCGGTGCGGTTGATCGACAGGTAGGTGCGGTGCAGCGCGGTGAGATGGCCCGCCTCGGCCAGCCCGGACAGCGGCTGCGCGGTGGCCAGGATCCCGTCGCACGAGGGCAGGGCCTTGGCGAGCGCCCCGAAGAACTCGGCCCAGTTCTCGGTCGTCTGCACGGCCCGGGCGCGGTGGTCCGCCGCCAGGATCAGGGCCGGGGTGGGCAGGAGGGCCGGGCTCGTCATCGGCCGCCGGCCAGCGCCAGGACGACCTTGGCCACCGAGGAGAAGTCCTCGCGCCCGTAGCCGGCGGCGCTGGCTGCCGTGAGCAGCTGGCGGGCCGTGGCCGTCGTGGGCACCGGCACGCCGCGCCGCGCCGCGTAGGCCATGGCGAGGTCGAGGTCCTTGGCCATGAGGTCGGTCATGAAGCCGGGCGCCCACCCGTTCGACGCCGGGCTGTCGGGGATGACGCCGGGCACGGGCAGGCGGGTCCGCACCGCCACACAGTCACCGGTGGCGTGGGTGAGGACCTGCAGCAGCTTCTCCATGTCGACCCCGGACCGGACCGCCATGGCGGTCGCCTCCGCTGTCGCCGTCATCTGTGCGGCGTAGATCACCTGGTTGCACAGCTTCACGACCTGACCCATGCCCGGGCCGCCCACGTGCACGACGAGCCCGGCAAAGGGCTCGAACGCCGGTTCCGTGTCGGCCAGCGTCGCGGCGTCACCGCCGACCATCAGCGTGAGCGTGCCGCTCTGCGCGCCGCCCGTGCCGCCCGAGAGCGGTGCGTCGAGATAGCGCGCGCCCGTCACGGCCACCCGGGCGTGCTGGGCCCGCTCCACCTCGGGGTCGATGGTGGAGCAGTCGACGACCGTCTTGCCGGCGCCGAGGGCGGGCAGCATGGCCTCGACGACCTCTTCCACCTCGGGCGAGTTGGGGACGCACAGGATGATCACGTCGGAGGCCTCGGCGACTCCGAGCGGCGAGCCCCCGTCCACCGCGCCGCGGGACACCGCGGTGTCGATCGGGCCCCGGCCGCGCGAAGCCACCGTCACGTCGTGGCCGGCAGCGACCAGATGGCCGGCCATGGGCAGGCCCATGGCGCCGAGCCCGATGAATCCGATGCGCATGCGGTATCCCTTCCGACGTCCGCTCGCGTCAGGCGAACTGGGGCAGCCACTCCGCCGTGCCGGAGAGGAGCCCGTCGACCATGGCGTCGGTGGTGCGCAGGTCCCCCCGGCCGGCGAGCGGGTCGAGCGCGAAGGCCTCCGCCGCCAGCGTGCGGTCGCCGCGCAGCGCGGCCTCGACGGTCAGCTCCTGGGTGGCCACCTGGCGCCGGACGATCTCGTCGTAGGGCGACGGGAGCGCCGTGCGGTCACGGCCGCGGATGCCGTCACCGTCGATGACGCAGATCGACTCGATCACGGCGTCGGCGGGGAGGCCGACCGCCTGGCCGGTGTTGGGGATGTTCACCGGTGCCTCGAACGGCTCGCCGGTCAGCATGGCCTCGATCATGGGCGAGGGCAGTTCGCCCGACTGCCAGGTCTGCAGGTCCTTGGTCCCGGCAAGCCAGGCGTCGACGTCGGCCACGTACTCCGCCTGATGCTTCTCGCGTCGCGAGATCGGGCTCAGCTCGATGTTGTAGGCCGCACCCCAGTCGGACTCGGGCGTGAGCGCGAACGAGACGAACTCGGCGATGTGCCGGTCGCCGGCCGCCGGGAAGGTGCCCCAGCGGTCGAGCAGCGTCAGCTTGAAGAGGTGGCGCTCGGCGAAGTCGAGCTTGGAGAACTTCTCGGCTGCGGGACGGCCGGGGTACGGGGCCAGCGACTCCAGGCCGCCGACCTCGTCGACCAGCTTGCGCAGCGCGTCGAAGCCGTCGGCGCCGTCGACCTCGAGCGAGGTGAGCACGGGGAAGTGGTTGACGCCCGTCACCGACGCGGAGACCGCCTCGAAGGGGCGGCCCATGGCGATGGCCAGGTCCATGCAGAAGTTGCCGACCTCGTGGCAGAGCCCGACCGTCTTGATGCTGGTCTCCCGGCAGACCGAGCGGGTCAGCGCCGTCATGGGGTTGGTGATGTTGAAGAGCCAGGCGTCGGGGCAGCGCTCCTCCATCGCCTTGCCGATGCCGACGAGGACGGGGACGTTGCGCAGCGCGCGGTTGATCCCGCCGGGCCCGACGGTGTCGCCCACGGTCTGGGTGATGCCGTGGGCGGCCGGCACGTCGAGGTCGACCGCCATGGAGCGGAAGCCCCCGGTCGAGATGCAGACGATGACGAAGTCGGCGCCGTCGAGGGCGGCATGGAGGTCGGTCGTGGTGGCGACGGTGGCCTTGGCCCCCATCGCCTCGTTCAGCTTGTGGGCGAGTGCCTGCATCTTGGGCAGCGGCCGCGGGTCGATGTCCTCGAGCACGAGGTGCATGCCGGCCAGCGCCGGCGTCCCGAACAGGTCGGCCATCAACTCCGGGCCCCACTGATAGCTGCCGCCGCCGACGATCGTGACTTGGGTGGGCACGCCGCCACAGTACAGTCCCGACCGTGGTCCGCCTCCGACGTCGCGCCCCCTCGTCCTCGCCACCGCCTTCGCCGGCAGCGGCATCGTGCACCTGGTCCGCCCGCAGGTCTTCGCGCACCTCATGCCGCGCGCCATTCCCGAGGAGCACCACACCAATCTCATCTACGCCAGCGGCGTGGCCGAGCTGGTCTGCGCCATCGGCCTGGTCCGGCGCACGCGCTGGGCGTCCGCCGCCAGCCTCGCCACCCTGGCGGGCGTGTTCCCGGCCAACGTCCAAATGGCGCTCGACTCGGGGACCGGGCGCAACAACGGCCCCGCGGACAGCCGCGCCCTCGCCTGGGGGCGCCTCCCGCTGCAGCTGGTCATGGCCTGGGCGGCGCTGCAGGCACGTCCCGAACGCGGCTGACGATGGACATCCGGGTTCTCCGCCCCGGTGACGACGGGCTCGTCGCGGCGGCCTCGCACCTGTTCGACGGCCCGGCCCGGCCCGACGCGACCGCACGCTTCCTCGCCGAGGACGGCCACCACCTCCTGGTCGCCTACGAGGAGGAGCGGGCGGTCGGGTTCGTCAGCGGGGTGGAGGTGACCCACCCCGACAAGGGCACCGAGATGTTCCTCTACGAGCTCGCGGTCGACGAGCCCTTCCGGCGCCGCGGCATCGGGCGCGCGCTGGTGGAGCGCCTGGCCGCAGTCGCCCGGCAGGCCGGCTGCTACGGCATGTGGGTGATCACCGACGAGGACAACGAGGCCGCCCGCGCCACCTACGAGGGAGCGGGCGGAGTGTCGGAACCACGCCAGGTCGTGGAGGTCTGGACGTTCTGAGAGGTCAGGCGCCGGCGCGGTACATGCCGTCGGCGCCCAACACGGGCACGGAAAGCTCTGGCCAAAGGACCGGACCACGGCTGCGTGTGCAAGGTGTGGACGCGGCGTCCAGTCCTGAGTGGGACCGACGTTTGGAGCTTCCGTTCACGCTTGAAACGACCGGTATTAGCCGAGGATACCGAGCGGGTCACAGAGTCCGTACATTGCCGCCGGGACGGAAAGACACCGAAGCATCATTGGGGCGTTCCGCGGCCGGCGCTCGGCCTAACCTGGGGACGATTGATCCGCCGTTGCGAAGGCTCGCCATCAGTCCGAAGAACACTCGTCCGACGGCGCAGTACCGGTGCTGGGGCTCGCGGTTTCAAGTCGACCCCTTCCGTGCCAAGCGGGAGCCCTATAAAATATCGAACACGATTGCGCCTCTGGACTGGAGGAAGGACTATGGCAAAACCGATTCCTGACGGATACCCACGCGTCACCCCGTACCTCTACATCGACGGCGCCAAGGCAGCCATTGACTTCTATACCTCCATCCTTGGCGCCAAGGAGAGGTTGACGATGCCTGGCCCAGACGGAAAGATCGGCCACGCCGAGCTGACCATCGGGGACTCCGTGATCATGCTGGCTGACGAGTTTCCAGACATGGGCGTTCGCGGACCGAGGTCTATGGGCGGTTCGCCAGTAACCATCCACGTCTACGTCGAGAACGTCGATGCCACGTTCGATCAAGCCATCAATGCAGGCGCCACGGTTCTCCGGCCGGTGGAGGACAAGTTCTACGGGGACCGGGGCGGCGAGTTCGAGGATCCCTACGGGCATCGCTGGAGCATCGCCACCCACATGGAGGACCTCTCGCCCGAGGAGATGCAAAGGCGCATGGGCGAGATGCCCGGGTAGCACGAAACCACAGGCTCGCGGAGGGACAGCGCTCGGGCCCTTTCAAACTGCATTCGTTACACCGTCCCCGTGCGCCGGGAAGAAGAGCTCGCGTCAACGGGCACCTAACGATCCTGACTGCAAGCGCACGACCTTTCGTGGCCTCAACCAGTATTGGCACTGCGCAAAGTGGTGCTGGCACCAAAAATTCACGCGTGTCAGCAGCATTAGCGGCGCCGGGTTACAAGCAACCCGACGAATTGTGCGTGGCGCTCGCCGCAACGGCGCCGGCGACCCTTTCAATGGTACGGGCGCTTACGCGGGGGATTAAAGGGAAAGTCACCCTGACCATTTCGAGCGCCGCCGCATCTCCCCGGAGCTCAAACGGGAAGTGCGACGAAAGCCCCAGCGCTGTCGCTCTTGGCGAAGTCACGAGATGATCCGGGATGGTCTCAAGTAACGGTTTCTCCGCCCGGTCCAAATTCAATTGACCGAAGATGGTTGCCGCCAACACCGGATGCGAAGCGCAGGTCGGATCCTTGAGGGCACGTCTCCAAATTTGTAAGTGCTGCGGTCGGGCTTCTGATCAAGTATCCGGTACCTGGCTGGATGGGACGCTCTGCATGTTGACTACGCCGGTGCCTGGTACGGCTCATTGCGCCGTGGCAGCGAGGCATTCAGCGAACCGCTCCGGATAAGCGAGGTGCGGGAAGTGACCGCTTCCCGGCCAGACGATCACTGTGCGAAGGACTGGCAGCCGTGGAGCTGCGCGGGTTGATGCCGCCCGGTCAGGAAGAGCGAATTTGGCGAGACGCTCTTAGCGCTCTCGTGTCTGGCTTCGCTGCGGACCCGCCTTCTCTACCAAGGCCTTAAGTAGTTGGGAGCGAATCACTGCGTGGTACGCGTTAGCAGTGCGAGCCGTTGGCGGACGGCAGCACGATGCCCGAAGGCCTCCGCGACAACCGCACCTCGAAGCCCGACTGGCTGGCCCAGCTCGGCGTCCCCGCGGTCACGCCAGCCGCTTCTCGCCCCAGAAACAGGCGAAGGGATTGTCGTTGTACGGCGGCACTTCGACGTAACCCGCACGACGGTACAGGCGCAGGGCGTGGACCTGCTTGGGACCGGTGTCGAGGCGGACCGCCTCGTACCCGAGTGACCGCGCCGATTCCTCGAGCGCGTCGAGGAGCGCCGCCGCCACGCCGCGTGAGCGGGCGGCCGGGCGGACGTACATCCGCTTGATCTCCGCCACCCCGTCACCGAGCCGACGCACTCCTCCTCCGGCCACGGCCGTCGATCCCTCGTACCCGACCACGTACTCCCCCGCCGGCGGCCGGAGCTCCTGTGGTGCCAGCGGCGGGTTGTCGAGCCGGCTGAACGTCTCGTAGACGTCGTCGAGCTCGGTCCGCATGGCGGCCAGCAGTTCGGAGGCGGGCGGCTCCTCGGGGTCGCACGGTTCGAAGCGGACCGCCCCGGGCCGCGGCGTGGTCACCGCACGCGGTCGGGGTGCAACGCCTTGGCCATGCGGTGCATCCCCTCGCGCCACGGGACGGTCGTCCTTCCGGCCACCTCGTGCATGCGCGTGGTGTCGATCTGCACGCTGTCGATGGTGTCGGCCGTGGGCTCGAAGCGCGCCTCGGTGCCGGCCAGCCCGGCCAGGTAGGTGCACCACTCCTCGATGCTGACCGCCTCGCTCCCGCCCCAGTTGACCGTCACCGCCGGCACCGCGGCAGCCTCGAGGAGGCGCGGCACCATGGCCACGATGTCGTCGGCATGCAGCGGGTGGTACACGCTCGGCGCGTCGACGTGGACGGGGATGGCGTGGCCCGCCAGCATCATGTGCAGGTGGATGGCCGGCCAGCCGCCGTTGTCGCCGTAGGGCACGGACAGCCGGGCGATGGTGGTCGGGAGCCCGAACCGCTCGGCCCCCCAGCGTGCCGTGCCCTCCGCGGCGATCTTGCAGATGCTGTAGGTGCGCAGGAACGGCCACACGCCATGGTTGTCCCCGAGCGGGCCGTCCTCGTCGAAGACGCGGTGCCCCTCGGGCTTGTAGACCGCCGTCGACGAGCAGTGCAGGAAGGCACGGGCGTCCCGATGGTGCTCCATCAGGTAGGCCAGGCCTCCGCTGTTGGCCGCCAGGTCCTTCTCCCAGTCGTTGGTCTTGGCCACCGCGAAGTGCAGCACGTAGTCGGCGTCCGCCGGCAGCCGGCCCATGTCCCCCGACACCAGATCGACCGGCACGCACTCGACGCCGGCCGCCTCGAGCTCGGCCCGGGCGGCGGCATCGGAGAAGCGGGCCGCCCCGATGACGCGGTTGTCGCGGGCCAGGGCCGTCGCCAGCGGGCGCGCCACCTGCCCGGTGACTCCGGTGACGACGATCGTGTTTCCCTGCAATTCAGCTGGACTCATGGGCCCTTTCGTACTCGCTACGCTGCCCGCGTGCACCTCTTCGCAGCCTTCCTCGGCGGCGAGCTCGGGTCCGGGCGCATGGGCGAGGACCATGAGGTCGTCTTCGTGGTGGCCGAGGACATGGAGTCCGCCCGCCGGGCGGCCAGGGCCAAGTGGGGCGGGGACGGC
Source organism: uncultured Acidimicrobiaceae bacterium (assembly GCA_963840245.1). Taxonomy (GTDB): domain Bacteria; phylum Actinomycetota; class Acidimicrobiia; order Acidimicrobiales; family RAAP-2; genus Bog-473. The sequence continues at coordinate 156,497 of CAWIYI010000014.1, read as the reverse complement.
CGGGCGCACGTCGACGCCCTGACCCGCCTGGACATGATCGACGGCTTCGCCGTCGGGCTCGAGGCCGCCGGATCGGGCGACACGACCGAGACCGAGGGCTACAACTGACCCCTCAGACGACGGGCGACAAGCCCCCGTCGAGATTGATCGCCGTCCCCGTCAGGTACGAGGCGCGCGACGACAGCAGGAAGCAGCCGAGGTCGGCGAACTCGGCGGCGCGGCCGAAGCGCCCGAGCGGGATGCCCGCGTCCTGGGCGAAGCGGTCGTAGAAGGCGCGGGGTCCCGTCCCCGAACCGGCGGCCAGGCGCTCCCATTGCCCGCTCTCGATCAGTCCGATGAGGACGGCGTTGACCCGGATGCCGTCGGCGGCCAACTCCTTGGAGAGCGCCTTCATGAGCGCCATGCCGGCCGCCCTCGTCACCGAGCTCGGCTCGCTGCCGCCCCCGGGGCCTTGGCCGCCAGGGCCAGGGTGAACAGGACGGAGCCATGGCTGGCCCGGAGCTGCGGGAGGGCCAGCCGGGTGAGCCGCACGGCGGCCAGCAGCTTGAGCTGGAAGTCGGACTCCCAGGTGGCGTCGTCGACCGTCTCGATGGAGCCGGCCGAGGCGCGCCCGGCGTTGTGGACCACCCCGTCGATGCGGCCCCAGCGGGCCACCGCGGCCTCGACGAACGACTCGAGGTCCCCGCCTCGTGACACGTCGGCCCGTTGCGCCAGCACGTCGCTGCCCACGGCCTGAATCGCGCCCGCGGCGGCGCGCAGGCGCTCCTCGTCCCGGCCGCACACGGCAACGGCTGCACCCTCGGACGCCAGCTGGGTGGCCAAGGCCAGCCCGAGCCCGTCGGTGCCCCCGGTGATGAGGACGACCTTGCCGGCCAGTTCGAGGTTCATTCGTCACTCCTTCCGCGCGCTGGACGTGACCCGGGCGAGGAAGGCATCCGCCTCCCGCTGCGAGCGCAGTCGGACGAACTGCAGCCCCGCCCAACGCGGGTCGTGCTCGGCTGCGCCGTAGCGCTCACGGTAGACCCCGTACCGGGTGGCCGCCCAGGCGATGATCGACTTCTCGGGGTTGAACGAGAACAGATTGGACCAGGGCTCCTTGTTCCCGTTCCAGAGCTCCTGGCGGGTGACCGTGCGCCGGACCGTGCGCCTGATGGTGCGCGCCATGACCGTGACGAAGGGGAGGTCGAACCACACGACGGTGTCGGCCCGGTCCCACACGATGTCCCGCACGGTCGAGTAATTGCCGTCCACCACCCAGCGGGCCGCCTCTGTCACCTCCGTGACCCGGGCCTTGAAGGTGTCGTCGTCGAGTGGGGTCCACCCGGGCTGATGGAAGATGGCGTCGAGCTCGATGTTCGGCGCCCGCAGGGCATGGGCCAGCGCACGGGCCAGGGTCGTCTTCCCCGATCCCGAGCACCCGACCACGGCGACCCGTTCGATGTCAGCGCTCCTGTTCGGTGGGCCTGATGAGGATCTCGTTGACCGCCACCCGTCGTGGCTGGCTCACGGCGTAGCGGATGCTCTCCGCGATGTCCTCCGCCCGCATGATCTCGATGCTCCCGAAGGTCTGGGCCATGCCCTCCAGGATCTCCGGACGATTGTGGGAGGCGAGCTCCGTTGCCGTCGCCCCGGGCTCAATGAGCGTGACCCGCACGTGCCGGGCGGTGACCTCCTGCCGGAGCGACTCGCTGAAGGCACCGACGCCGTGCTTGGTGGCGTTGTAGACACCGCTGTTGAGGCGGGCCACCCGCCCCGCCACCGAGCTGACGTTGACGATGTCGGCCACCGAGCGGGGCTCGCTCTCGGCACTGGCCAGCAGGTGCGGCAAGGCGGCGTGCGTGCAGTAGAGCAGGCCGAGCACGTTGAGCCCGACCATCCGCTGCCACTCCTCGAGCGGCGCGTCGACGATCGGGCCCAAGAGCATGACGCCCGCGTTGTTGACCAGCGTGTCCAGGCGGCCCAGCTCCGCCACCGTGGTGGCGACGGCGCGCTGTGCCTCCGCCGGATCCGTGATGTCCGCCTCGACCACCAGCGCCGCGTCCGCGCCACCGAGCCGCTCGGCCAGGGCCTCGAGACGATCGCGCCGCCGGGCCACCAGAGCCACTCTCGCTCCCTCCTCGGCCAACGCGATCGACGTCGCCTCGCCGATGCCGCTGCTGGCGCCCGTCACGAGGGCGACGGTCCCTTCCAGTCGCTTGCTCATGCAGTCTCCACCTCGATTCTGCTCACGGCCGCGGCGCGGCCGTCCGACGGTCTCAGTCCCACGGTCTTGACGGAGTCGTCGCCGCACCAACCCGGTGCCAGTCTCCGACACGCCCCCGTCACCGGGTGCGGCCCACAGCGTACTGGCGAGGGAGTCCCTACGCCCCGAAGGGATGCCGTCTACTCGACCCCCGTGGGCTCCTTCGTCGCCGTATCTCCCTCGCCGCCCTCGTAGGGCTCGATCCCGAACAAGCCGACGGGGACTCCGATCTCGTCGGGGACGCGGGTCGGAGTGTCCCGGTTGAGCACCTCGCCCCGGAAGTAGGCCGGGAGATAGATCCTGCAGAGCACGAACAACACGATGCCCAAGATGATGGCGCCCACATCGATCACGAAGACGCCGCCGATCACGCGGTCTGTTCCGGGAAAGGTCCACGTCGTGTAGCTGTTGTCCGGGGTGGTCCAGTTGTACCAGAGGAACCAGAACATGGCGAACCAGAGAATGAGGCCGCCGAGGAGGGGAAGGATGCCGCGGAGCCACAGACTCCGTGCGCTCTCGGTCAGGCTCTTGCGGTAGAACCAGACGCAGGTGAAACCCGTCAGCCCGTAGTAGAACGCGATCATCACACCGAGGGCCGAGACCGAGTCGCCGATGACGCTGCTGCCAGTCGACAGGTAATTCATGGCCACGTAGAGCGCGATGGAGACCGCTCCCATGACGACCGTCGACACCGTCGGGGTCAGGAAGCGCTTGTGCACACGCCCGAACGCCTCGGGGATCGCCTTGTATGTCGCCATCGACAAGGTGGTCCGGGCCGTGGGCAGGATGGTCGTCTGCGTCGACGCCGCTGCCGAGCTGAGCACCATCAGCAGGAGGAGGTGAGTCATGACCGATCCGAACCCTGACGTGCCAAAGACTGACTTCCCGAGCACGTTGATCACGTCTCCCGAGTTGTTGGGGTTGCCCAAGCCGATGCCGTGGGTGCCGACTCCGGCGTAGGACTGCGAGGCCAGGACCACCAGGGCGTACGTCACGAGCAGGATCATGGTGGAGAGGACGGCGGCGCGTCCCGGTATCCGGTGCGAGTCCTTGGTCTCCTCGTTGACCGAGACGGAGGTGTCCCAGCCCCAGTAGATGAAGAGCATCAGGGTGAACCCCACCATGAAGCTGGTGAAGGACAGATGGTGGAAGGGGTTGAACCACTCAGCGCTGGGCGTCAGGTGCCCGGGGGGTGCGTGGCCCGAGCCGACCTTTGCGAGTGCGACGACCGCGAACAGCGATCAGGATCGTCAGCTCGATCCCGAGCAGGACCTTCTGCATGTTGGCCGAGATCTCGATCCCGACGTAGCAGATCGCCGTCATCAAGACGATCCACAGGATCCCGACCAAGAGCACCCAGCCGCTGGACGGGTTGGTTCCGATGCCGTTGGCGCCGAACAGCAGGAAGACGTACTGACCGGCGATCTGGGCCAGGCTGGCCATCACGAGGATGTCGGCCGCCACGATGCCCCACCCGCCGAACCACCCCGTCTTCGGGCCGAACGCGCGAGCGCCCCAAGTGAACGTGGTGCCGCAGTCGGGGTCCGCGTTGTTCAGCTCCTTGTAGGCGTAGGAGATGAACAGCATCGGGATGAAGGCGAGAATCGTGATGATGGGCGCCCCCAGCCCGTTGATGGCGATGACGACGAAGCCGAGCGTGGCGGCCAGGCTGTACGCCGGGGCGGTGGAGGCGACGCCGACGACCACCGAGGAGATGAGCCCGAGGGCACCTCCCTTGAGTCCCTTCTCACCGATGTCCTCGTGAGCCCGTGTCGCATCAAGGTGAACCATGGCCGTCCCCCAACTCTCTTCTGAGGATTTGGCCCGCACGATACTCAAGTGCCGCGAGAATTTCCTTACTCTTTCGCTGATCCCGTCTGTCGCCAGGTCTTTGATCCCCTTTTCAGGGGCCAATGTCGTGAAAGGTGCCCGAAATCGTCGCCGGTCAGCGCCGGCCGGCTTCGGTCTGCCCGATGCCTTCGCGCAGCTTCTGCAGGCTCGAGGTCAGGAGCCGGGACACATGCATCTGGCTCACCCCGACCGCCACCGCGATCTCCGACTGGGTGAGCCCGTCGACGAAGCGCATGCGGAGGATCGCCTGTTCGCGGGCCGGCAGGTTGGCCAGGGCCGGCCCGAGTAGGGCCCGATCGTCCACCGAGTCGAAGTTGCCGTCGTGTTCGCCCAGCCGGGCGGAGAGCGGGTCGTCCTCGCTCTCCGAGGCGTCGATGGACGCGGCGCGATAGCCCTGCCCGGCTTCGATCGCCTCAATGACCGCTTCCTCGCTCGCCCCGGTGGCCTCGGCCAGCTCGGCCACGGTCGGGTTACGGCCGAGCTGCTGGACGAGAGAGCCGGTGGCATGCCCGAGCTCGAGGTAGAGCTCCTGCACCCGGCGGCTGGCCCGTACCGCCCAGCCCTTGTCGCGGAAGTGCCGCTTCAGCTCTCCGATGATGGTCCTCGTCGCGAACGCGGCGAAGTCGACACCGCGGGAGGGGTCGAAGCGGTCCACCGACTTGACGAGCGCCACCGACGCCACCTGGACCAGGTCGTCCAAGGGCTCACCGCGATGGAGGAAACGGCGGGCCAGTTGATGGGCCAATCCGAGATTGGAGGTGATCAGCTCCTCGCGCGCGGCCGGACTGAGGGCTGAATGGTCAGATCCAGCGGTGTCCGACAGCGGCCCGGGATCGTGTTCCCGGCCCTCCGTCACTCCGCATGCCCTCCCCGGCGCTTCCGCAGCCAGGCACGCACCGAGCCGTCCTGGCTCTCTCGTCCGTGCTCGTCCACCAGCGCGTCAAGAATCTGCTCACTCAGCCGGGCGACCTCGTCCCCTTCGGGCTCGGGCGCGGCAGCCGTCCCGGCCCGCTCGATCGTGCACACCGCGCCGATGGCGTCGCCGAGCACGGTGAGCTCCAGGCGGAGGTCCCCGTGACGAGCATCGCCTCCCTGCAGGGCCAGGAGGCAGAGCTCGCCCACGGCGAGCCGGAGATCCTCGAGCTCCTCGATGTCGAATCCGGCGCGAGCGGAGATCGCGCTCGTGACGAGCCGGGCGAGCACGATGAGGTCGCCCCGTGCCGGAAACCTGAGCTCGACCCGATCGCCGCTCGCCAGCCGGTCGGTCGTGTCCGTCACGCCACTCCCGCCGATTCCAGCGAGTCGGCGATAGTGAAGACGCTGGTCAGGCCCGTGATCTCGAAGATCTTGACGATACGCGGGTCCGCCACGACCACATGGAGCTCACCGCCCAGATCCCGGCAGCGCTTGAGCGCACCCACGAGCACGCCGAGCGCCGTGGAATCCAAGAACGTGACCCCGAGCAGGTCGAGCACCACCGTCGCCTCGCCCTGGGCGATGACCTCGTGCAGGCACTCGCGCAGCTGCGGAGCCGTGGCGACGTCGATCTCCCCGCTGACCGCGATCACCGGGGGGTTCGTACCCGCCCGCTGGTCGATGTGAAATTCCTGATCCACTCCGCCCTCCTCCGGCCTCATCCTGGGCCACCCCGAGGACCACTGCAATGCCGATTGGCAGTCGATCTATAGCCGCCGCCGCACGAACCTAAACCTCCGGGGGCCGACCGGGTTTCCCCTCAGTCACACTCGGGTAGAAGGTTCGCCGTACAACCCCGGTGAGGGACGGGCGTTGGTGCGTCGCCGCCTGGCGAGGAGAATAGCGTTTACGACTGAGCCCACGGTGGCGACCGGGGGGAGAATACGTGCCCGCACCAGGAGACGAGGAGCTCGAGACGACTCCCCGAAGCGATCGCGCCGATCGGTCCGAGGCCGTGGCGACGCTGATCGCCCTCGTGTGGGCCTCGACGGTGGCGATCATCTTCGCCGTCTACGGCGGCAGCGTGTCCCTCGTCGGGCTCCTGGCCATCTCCCCCTTCATCGCCGCTCCCTTCGCCCGGCCCTCCCGGGTGGCGCTGGTCGGCATTTTGACTGCCTTCTTCGCGCTCGTCATCAGCACGCCGCCACACAGCTACGGCGAGCTGAACCACACGTTGCGCGTCGTGACGATGCTGGCCGCCACCGCAGTGGCGATGTGGATCTCGTACCTGCGCGGCAAGCGCAACGTGCTGCTCTGGACCGCCCGTTCCGAAACGCGGGCCGAGAGGCGGCGGCGCGTCGCCGCCGAGACAGCGCAACGGATGCAGGCCATGGCGCGGGCACTCACGACCGCCGCCGATCCGGCCCAGGTGGCCGACGCCGTCTTCGCCGCGCTGCGCGACGAGCTGCACGTCGACGCGTCCACCTTCGCCCTCCTCGACGATTGGGGTGCTCTGCGGACACTCCGCCGCTTCGGCTACCACCCCGACGACCCGACAGATCCCGTGCTCACCTCGCTGCAAACCGACGGCCCCGTGCTGGGCCACAACGCCGCCTTCTTCTCCGAGACCCTCGACGAACTGCAGCGCCAGCGCCCCGACATCTACACCAACGTCGGTCCGAACCGGTTCCGGGCGCTCGCCATCGTCCCCCTGGTCGTCATCGACCACACCATCGGGGCCGTCGTCGTGCACTGGGAAGACGACCGTGAGATCTCCGAGCCCGACCGGACCTTCCTCTTCACCATCACGGGCGCCGCCGCCCAGGCGGTCGAGCGGGCCCGGCTGACCCTCACCGAATTCGTCAACCTGGAACGCAGCCAACATCTGCACCAGCTCAGCTCGGCCCTGGCCGCCGCCACGACTCCGGGCGACGTCGCCCATGCGGCCATCGCCGGCGGGCGACGGGCTCTGGGGGCGCACTCCGCGGTGGTGCGCGTCGCCGCTGTCGGAGAGCGCGGCCTGGCCTGCCTGGCCAGCAGCGGCCATCCCGCACTCCTCTCGCGCACCATGGTGCCGCTGGAAGGGAGCCACGCGGGCACCTGTTTCTCCCGCGGCCGGACCGACATCGCCACCCTCGAGGCGGACGAGGGGATCGGTGACGACCTGGTCGCTGAGATCGTGCCCCGGGTCCTGCACGAGCTCCCCAAACCGGTCACGATCGTGAGCGAGCCGCTCGTTGGCAACGGCGGCCCACTCGGGGTGCTCTCCCTCGCCTTCGTCTCCCTCCCCGAACCCGGCGAGCCCGATCTGCGGTTCCTCTCCACGCTGGCGGGCCTCACCGCACAGGCGCTCGAGCGAGCGCAGGTGTTCGAGCACGAGCGGGAGGCGCTGCGCGACGCTGAAGCGGGACGGGAGCGCCTGTCGCTCCTCTCCGAAGTCACCCGGCTCCTCAGCTCCAGCCTCGAGCCGACCACGGTGATCCGGCGCACGATGAGTCTCGTCGAGGGCAGGCTGGCCGACTCGTGCTCGGTCCAGGTACCCGGAGAGAGCGGGCTCGTCCGGCTCGACGTGCGCGGGCCCCGGGCACCGGCGCCCGGGCGAGCCCGCGCCGCCACGCGCGTCGAGGATGTCCTCCCCTTCGGCTCCGATGCTCCGGCCGCCGTCGCGTTCCGCAGCGGCCGCACGCAACTGGCCCCGCTCGACGGCGGTGAGGACGGAGAGGACCCGCAGGGCACCGCCACGGCCCTCGCGGTCCCGCTGACCGCCAACGGAGAGGTCATCGGCGTGATGACCTTCGTCGACGGCCCCGGTCGCCTCTTCGAAGCAGACGACGTCTCGCTGGCCACCGAAGTGGCGAGCCGGGCCGGAGTCGCCCTGTCCAACGCGACACGGTTCCAACGCGAGCATGTCGTCGCCGACGTGTTGCAGCGAGCCGTCCTCCCGGACTCGTTGCCCGATGTCACCGGCCTCCTGCTCGACGCCGAGTACCGCGCCGGAGTAGCCGGCACCTACGCCGGCGGCGACTGGTACGACGTCTTCGAGCTCAGCGACGACTGCGTCTTCTTCAGCGTGGGCGATGTCATGGGCAAGGGTGCGCCGGCCGCAGCCTTGATGGGGCAGGTGCGCAGCGCGATCCGCGCCTACGCGGTATCGGGCCTGTCGCCGACCGAGGTGCTCTCGTCGCTCGACCGCCTCTTCAACGCGCTCATCGAGGACCGGGTGGTGACCGCCGTCGTCGGAACGATCTCACCGTCGACCGGCCGGGTCGTCCTGAGCAACGCAGGTCACCCGCCGCCGCTCGTGGTGCGCGCCGACGGCAGTGCGACCTTCTGCCCGATGCAGCGCTCGCTGCTCATTGCGGCCGGGCTCAGTGGTGCGCCCCGGCCCCGGGACGAGCTGGTGCTCGAACCTGGGGACTCTCTCATCATGTACTCGGACGGCCTGATCGAGCGCCGGGGCGAGGTGATCACGCACGGGATGGAGCGGCTGGCCAGCACGGCAACAGTCATTGCGGAATCAGGTTGGCCCGACCATCCTGCGGTGACGTTCGCGTCCATGCTGAGCGCGGAGGAGCGGACCGACGACGTCGTCGTGCTCTGTCTCAACTACACCGGGCTGAGCGAGGAACGCATAACCGCCCAGCCTGTGGGTACGTCACGTGATGGCATGTCAACACTGCACCTCGAGCCCGTGGTGGAGAGCACGCCCGTGGCGCGCCACTGGGTGGTCGCGCATCTGCGCGATCTGCCGGCGGAAGTCTCCGGCTGCGCCGCCCTCCTGACCTCGGAACTGGTCACCAACGCGGTGCTGCACGCGGCGACGCCCATGGCCGTCACCCTGCACATCCTGCCGGACCGCATCCGGGTCGACGTCGCCGACGGCAACCCCGCCTTCCCGTCCATCAAGGAGTACGGAACGGATGCGGCCACCGGCCGCGGGCTGACGCTGTTCAACTCGCTGGCATCGAATTGGGGCATCCAGGCCGTCGACGGCGGCAAGATCGTCTGGTTCGAGCTCCCCGTCGACTTTCCGGTCACCCCGGCCAGCGTGTCGGACGGCAGCTTCCGCTTCGACCTCGCCGGCATTGCGCAGCCTCGTCTCCATGGCGACCCCGGCGACTCCCCGGAGGTGTCCGTGCGCCTGCTCGGGATCCCCGTCGGCCTCCTGCAGAAGTCGAGCGAACAGTACGAGGCGCTGTTCCGCGAGCTCCGGCTGATGAAGGAGCGGGCGAATGGCTCCCCCGATGCGCCGGCTCTGCCCGAGCGTCTCTCCGTGCTGGTGTCCCAGATCGGCGCCCGCTTCAACGGGCTCGGACCCGGCATGGACGACATCTGGCAGATGGCGGTCGACGACAACGTCGAGTTCTTCGACTGGACGCTCGAGCTGCCGGAATCCGCGGTGGTGGCGTGCGAGTTCTACGACGCCATGCTCGACGAGGCCGATGAGTTCGGCTCGGCCGAGCGACTCCTGACCCTCCCGGCATCGCCCGCCAGCGTCGCGGTGCGGCGGTGGTTCCTCTCGGAGCTCACGGGTCAACTGCACGGCAAGGCTCCGGTGGCCTGGGTCGACAGCCGCTTCCACGCCGAGCTCCAGACGGTGCCCGCTCGCTGAGCGGCACGGGTCAGCGGCTCTTGGCGACGGCCTTCTTCAACACCTTGCCGTAGTGCTCCAGGCCCTCGCTCGAGAGGGCCGCCGAGGGACCGCTGGCAATGGAGACCCGCTCGGGGATGATGCCCCAGACCGGCACCTTGAGCTCGTCCCACCACTCGACCGTGGCCTCCAGGTCGTTGGTGCCCAGCCGGGCTGAGCAGATGACGACACCGGCCGGGATGTTCCTGGGCGTCATCTCGAGCGTCGTGACGACGCGGTTGGGCTCGATCCCGCCGGCCCGGGTCGGGATGACCACGGCGTCGGCCCGTCCCAATGCCGCCTGGACGACGTTGCCCTCGCCCGGTGGGGTGTCGACCACGACAATGCCGTCCTCCTGGTTCATGGCCTTGGTGACGGTGCGCACGGAGGGACCCTCTATGAGCTCGACCCCGTCCATCGGATCGGCGTCGTACCACTCGGCCGTCGAACCCTGGGGGTCGGCGTCGACCAGCAGCACGGGACCTCGTCCCGCGCCGGGCCGCCACCGCGGCCAGGTACACGGCGGTGGTCGTCTTGCCGACCCCGCCCTTCACGTTGCTCACCACGATGTTCATTGCGTCCGGTCCTCTGCTGCTCGGGAAAATCGGCCCTTACGGTACCGGCCGCCCGGGGTCGCCCGTTACGGCAGGAGGAGGGCGCCGAGACGGCGCCTGGTGATGATGACCCCGACGACCGCCATCGCCACCAGGTAGGCGACATGGAAGATGAGGGTCCAGGAGAAGATCCCCAGGTCGGCGGCACGCACCAGCACCACCCCCTGGTACAGGGGGGTGACGCGGACGACGGCCTGGAGCCACCCCGGGTACACGGTCAGCGGGTAGAAGGTGGCCGAGAACAGGAACAAGGGGATGAAGGCGAGCGAGACCATGTCGAAGTCCTGCCAGGTCCGCATGTAGGTGGTGCCGGCCATGCCGGCCGACGCGAACGCCAGGCTGATCAGCACCGCGGCCGGCCAGCACAGCACCGCCCACGGGGAGACGATGTAGCCCAGGAGGGCCATGATGCCCAGGAAGGCGCCCGTGTAGAGGGTGCCCCGCAGGACACACCAGCTGAGCTCGCCCAGGGCGACGTCGCTCACCCCCAGGGGCGTCGACAGCATGGCTTCGTAGGTCTTGGCGATCTTGAGTTTGAAGAACACCAGGAACGTCGAGTCGAGCATGGCGCCGTTCATCGCCGAGGACGCCAGGAGGCCGGGCGCCACGAACGCCGTGTAGGGGATCTCGCGGCCGTCCACGTTGATCGGGCCGACGAGGTGCGACAGCCCGACCCCGATGGAGAGCAGGTAGAAGAGCGGCTCGAAGAAGCCCGAGACGATGAAGACCCACGAGCGCCGGTAGACGAGGATGTTGCGCTCGAGCACCCGCGAGGCGTGGCGCCCGCCGATCAGGGCGAGTGGCGTGATGCGCGCCGCCACGCCGGGAGAGCGCTGCTCGAGGTTCGAGCGGGTCGTGGTCGTCGTCATCGCGTCACACCACCAACCGCTTGGCGAAGGTCCGCCGGCCGGCGGCGTAGCCGACGGCGACCAGTGCGCACAGGTAGGCGACGTGTCCCAGGTCCGCCCAGCTCACCTGGCCGAGCGTCAGGTCACGGCACAGCGCCACCCCGTGGTAGAGCGGTGTCACGTAGGCCACCACCTGGAGCCACGTCGGCAGCTGCGAGATCGGGAAGAAGGTCCCCGAGAAGAGGAACATCGGGATGATGGCGAATCGGTACAGCGTCGAGAAGGACGAGTCCTTGTCCTGGGTGGCCGCGAACGCGCTGACGGGGGCGGCGAACGCCATCCCGGTCAGGATCGCGGCCGGGAGGGCCAAGATCGCCCAGGGCGAGTAGACGACCCCGAAGGCAGCCATCACCGCCAGGTAGATGGACGTCACGATGGCCAGGCGGGCCGCGATCCACGCGAGATGCCCGAGCAGCACGTCGTAGACGCTCAGCGGACCCGCCAGCTGGGCCATGTAGGTGCGCACCCACTTGATCGCTCCCATCACCGGGTACGTGGCGTCGTTGGTGCCGATCTGCATGCAGGTACCCGCCAACAGGCCGGGCGCCAGGAAGGCCACGTAACTCACGCCGTCCACGCCGTGTGAGTGCTTGTCGATGAGCGATCCCAGCGCAACACCCATGGCGGCCAGGTAGAGAACCGGGATGAGGAAGCTGGTGACGACCGAACTGCGCCAGGTGCGCTTGTACTGATAGCCCCAGTAGCGGGCGGCCCGCAGCCACATCGGCGTGACGAAACGCCGGGTCGGCAATTGCGTCGCCGTGCCCGAAGATCGCGGGACTCCCCGACGCGCCCGTGTCGCTCACTGCCGTCATCGGCTCAGTCGACCAGGGAGCGGCCGGTGAGGCGCAGGAACACGTCCTCGAGCGTCGAGCGCCGCACGAGCGTGGTCCGGGCCACGTGACCCATGCGGGCAACCTCCGCCAACGCGGCGTCACCGTCGTCGGTGTACAGGAGAATGCGGTCGGGCAGCACTTCATGGCGCTCCGCCAACTCCGCCAGCGACGGGGCCAGCTCCTCGTGCTGACCGGGCGCAAAGCGCAGCTCGACCACCTCTTTGGTCGAGTACTCCTCGATCAATTGGCGCGGTGATCCCTCGGCGGCAAAACGGCCCTTGTCCATGACGACCAGGCGGTCGCAGAGCTGCTCGGCCTCGTCCATGTAGTGGGTCGTGATCACCAGGGTCACCCCGTCCTGCTTCAGGCGGTAGAGGCGGTCCCAGAGCAGGTGGCGGGCCTGGGGGTCGAGCCCGGTGGTCGGCTCGTCGAGGATGAGCAGGTCGGGATCGGAGATGAGGGCCCGGGCGATGGTCAGTCGCCGCTTCATGCCTCCCGACAACGGATCGACCCGGTCGTTCGCTCGCTCGGTCAACTGCGCGAAGTCGAGCAGTTGATCGGCTCGCTCGCGGATGACCTTCTTGGGCATGTCGAAGTAACGCCCGTAGATCATCAGGTTGTCGAGCACGGTGAGCTCGAGGTCCAGCGAGTCCTCCTGGGGCACGAGGCCGATGCGGGACCGGATGCGAGGACCGTCCCGGTCCGGGTCCATGCCCAGCACGCGGAGCGTGCCGCCGCTGAGCGGGCTGATGCACGAGATCATCCGCATGGCGGACGTCTTGCCGGCGCCGTTCGGCCCGAGGAAGCCGAAGGACTCGCCCTTGGCGATGCTGAAATCGACCCCGTCGACGGCGACGAAGTCGCCGAAGCGCTTGACGAGCCCGTGGGCCTCCACCATGGGCGAGGACGCCGCACCAGGCTCGGACGCGCCGGCCCCCGACCGCTCCGCATCGGGGGCGTCCGTCATCGGCGAGGAATGTGACGTCATTGTCAGGGAACGATACCCTGCCGCCCGGGAACCCAGCGCAAGCGGGAGGACGCGCCGATGGCTGGGAAAGCACTGGCGCAGGCGTTCCGGCGGGGTTCACGTGGGGCACGACCACGGCGACCGGACAGAGCCTCCACGGTGTCACCCATGAACAGGTGGTGACCTAGGGGTCTCCAGCCCGAGGCGCACTTTGTTAGCGACGCCCAGGAGCTTCGCAGGTCCAGTTGAACCCGTTGAGCGGTGCGACGAACTCGACGTCCGTCTTGGCCGCGGCCTTCTTCGCCCGGTCGTCTTGGTCCCCTTGGCGTTGCGCGCCGTGGTGGACGACTCGACGGCCTTCTGGTTGTTCGTGGTGGTGGTGGTGTCCTCTTTCGACCTCGGCCCGAGCGCCGTCCGGCACCCTGCGCCCCTGGTGACGGGCGCCGAGAAAGCATCGAAGCCGGAGCAGTTACACCTTGAGCCCCACCTGTGCGCGTAACGACTGAAGAGTGTCGGCCATCTGCGGACGCATGTCCCGATGCTGTGGAAGCGCACGGCCGTAGATGGACTTGAACGGGATCCCCGGCAACTTGGTGATGACGTAGGAGTGTTCGACATTTGTGCCCGACCCATGCCGTGTCAGGCGGAACGTCCAGGTGGTCGAGTCCTTGCGGCTCGGATCGATCCGTTCCGGGACAGTCCGGAAGGCAAACGTCTCTCCGGGGTTGGCCGTGACGACCTCGCAGACCCTGGACCAGCGAATCAGTCCGCTGCGGTTCCTGCCACGAAACCGAGCACCGACGGTCCCCTGCTCAACGCCGGGAAGCCACTCGCAGCTTCGACACTCGACGCTGCGCTCGCCCGTTTCTGTTACATCGGAAATTACCCGATAGATCTCTTCGGGCGTCGCGTCGATGAACTGCTCGACGGACCCTTCGGTGCGCCAAGGTTTGGACATGGTACGAAGGCCTCGTTTCGAATCGCTAGAGGGGGTCGGACGGGCCGGGGCGACAGAGAGCGTCGAGTTGGTCAGCTTGTCCAGCCCCACCGACATGGGACCGGAGAATCATGGCACTTCTCCAGTCGAGGGCGGCCGCGGCCCCAGCCCGAGGAGTCCCGGGCAGCCAGCGGATTCCCGGGGTGAGCCCCTACGACACCCGGACGTCGATCACGACCCCTCAGGCGGGTGCGGCGATCGTGAACGTGCGCATCGACTCGGCCGTCAGACGGCGGCCAACTCGGTGTTGGCCACGATGGCGTCGGTGACGACGTCCCAGAGCGGCTCGGGCAGGTCGTGCCCCATGCCCGGGATGGCAAGCAGCTTCGAACCCGGCACCGCTGCTGCGGTCGCCGCCCCGCCGCTCGGGGTCACGAGCGGGTCGGCGTCACCGTGCACGACGAGGAACGGGATCCGCACACCGTTGAGCCCCACCGTGCGATCCGGTGAGGCGAGGATGGCTGCGAGCTGGCGGGCGGTGCCCTCGGGGCAATAGGAGCGGTCGTACGCCGCGCCGGCCCGCACCCGCAGCAGGCGTTCCTCGGTCGGGTACGCCGGCGAACCGATGACGCGGCTCCCCTCGATGCTCGCTTCGATCGCTTCCTCCCTGCTCGTCGCGACCGGGCGCAGGAGTGCCGTCATCGCCTCACCCGTGGGCGCGCCCACGGCGCGGTCGCCCGTGGTCGACATGACGGAAGTGGCCGTCAGGAAGAGATCCGGATGGTTGATCACCAGGGCCTGGGTGATCATGCCCCCCATCGACACGCCGACCACGTGCGCCTTGTCGATGCCGAGCGCACCGAGGAGTCCGGCCGCGTCGTCCGCCATGTCCTCGACCCGGTAGAGAGCCGAAGAGACGTCCGTACCGCTGAAGAGGGCTGCAATGTCCGGCAAGCCGTCGAACTTCGTCGACAGCCCGCTGTCGCGGTTGTCGAAGCGGATGAGGAAGAACCCGCGCTTGCGCAGCCCGTCCACGAATCCCTCGGGCCACGCCGTGAGCTGCGCACCGAGCCCCATGACGAGGAGCAGCGGTGGGTCAGACGGGTCACCGTCGGTGACGTACTCGATCTCGATCCCGTTGACAGTGGCCTTTGGCACAGACGGCTCCCTTCGGTTGGTTTCTCGCCGCCTTCCTACCAGGGAGCCGACCTCAACGCGTCATGCCCTCCGCGGGCGAGGCCGGCCGGCGACGGTGAGGTCGGGGTGACGCGAACGGCGCAGCCGCGGGCCGGGCTCGAGGCCCACGACGATCGACTGCACCGAGGCCATGCAGGCGACGAAGAGCGGGAACGCCACCACGTCGAAGGTCCAGTGGTCGACGGTCAACAACAGGACGACCATGCTGATGAGGGCCCCGATATAGGAGTGCACCGTCTCCGTCTCGGGGTGGGTCCAGCTCTTGATCAGGGTGGGCATGCCGGCCAGGAAGTCGGCAGCAATGGCGGCGGTGATGGCCAGGACGCCGTTGCGGGTCACGAGCCAGATCACCGTGCCGACCAACGAGACAGCGCCGCACGCGTAGTCCATCCGGCGCACCTTCCACACGGAGGCGGAATTGTGGAACGAGCCGATGAAGATCAACAGCGGCATGAAGCCCACCATGAAGGTGGGCAGGGCGCGCAGACCCACACCTTCCCGGAGCTCCACGGCGGCGGCCAACAAGGGCGCGACCGCCCAGAGGAGCCACGTCACCCGGTTGGGCTTCGTCGTCCCCCGCAGGGTGTCCCGCAGGTATACGGCGGCACCGGCCGCACCGATTGCGGTGCCCACATAAATCCAATTCTCGTTGATCACCGTTGCACAGTCTGCAGTGCGGCGGGCCCGCCGTCATTCCGTGGGGGGCGACACCCGCCCGCGGGGGCCGGCCGCTAACTTCGGCACAGGGGACGTTCCCCAAGGAGAGAGGCATCAATGCCCGCTTTCGATCCCCAGCAGACCGACTCGCATGGGTGAGCTCCTCGTCGTCGCATTCCTCGGTGGGCTGATCACCGGGCTGTCTCCTTGCATCGTGCCCGTCATCCCCGTCGTCATGGCGGGTGGCTCGACGGCAACCAGCAAGCGGCGGCCCTACGTGATCATCGCCGGGCTGGTAGTGAGCTTCAGCCTCTCCGTCCTCTTCGCCAGCTCGTTGCTCAGCTTCCTCCATCTCCCCCAGGACCTCTTGTTCTGGTTGGGCGTCGCCCTGCTCGGCCTCCTGTCGGTGGGCCTCCTCATCCCCAAGATCGGAGAGGTGATCGAGCGTCCCTTCGCGCGGCTCGGAGCATCGCGCTATGCCAACGAGGGAGGCGGCTTCGTCCTCGGCCTGAGCCTCGGTCTCGTCTTCGTCCCGTGCGCCGGACCGGTGCTCACCGCGATCTCGGTCGCAGCCGCGCACCATCACGCCGGGGCGACCTCGCTCCTCGTCACACTCTTCTACGCGCTCGGCGTCACCATTCCGCTTCTCGTGCTGGCCGTCGTCGCGCAGCGGGCCACGACGTCGTGGTCGTCGCTGCGCAGTCACCTGCCCACCGTCCGCAAGGTGGCCGGGGTGATCCTCGGGGTCGCCACGTTGGCCATCGCCTTCAACTGGCTGGGAGCCCTACAGCGCGACGTGCCGGGCTACACGAGCGCCCTCGAGGACCACATCGAATCGACCGATTCAGCCTGCACCCAACTGCAGCATCTGAGCGGAGAGCACCAGAACCAGTTCGCCGCGGCCAACGCCAAGCTCGAGGGCAAGAAGGCCACCTGCGCCGCCACCGACCAGGGCAACTCGCAGAGTGGCCACCTGGTGGCCGGGGCGACGACCACGACGACCGCCCCGCACGCCACACCCACCGCACCGCAGAAGCCGTCGGTGTTCATGCCCAACAAGACCAACCTGCCGGACCTGGGCCGAGCCCCGAACTTCACGGGAATCACCACCTGGTTCAACACTCCGGGCGACAAACCCCTGTCACTGCCCGACCTGCGCGGCAAGGTGGTCCTGGTCGACTTCTGGACCTACTCGTGCATCAACTGCCAGCGCGCGCTCCCCCACGTGGAGGGCTGGTACAACGACTACAAGAACGACGGGCTGGTGGTGGTCGGGGTGTCGGCACCCGAATTCGCCTTCGAGCACGTGGTCTCCAACGTCGAGAGCGCGGCCGGCAACCTTGGCATCGACTACCCGGTCGCCGTGGACGACAACCTGGCCACCTGGGACGCCTACAACAACGAGTACTGGCCGGCGGACTACCTCATCGATCCCACCGGCGTCGTGCGCGCCTACACCTTCGGGGAGGGCGGCTACAGCACCATGGAGGACAACATCAGGATGCTCCTCAGCGCCAACGGGGTCACCAACCTCCCCGCCCGCACCGACGTCCCCGACAAGACCCCGACCAACGACATCACACCCGAGAGCTATGTGGGCGACGAGCGACTGAACAACGAGGTCGGCACTGCGGTGGTGCCGAACAAGGCGATCGTGTACCACGCACCATCGAGCATCCCTTCGAACAGCCTCGCGTTCGGCGGAACCTGGACCGTGCACAACGAGGAGGCCACGGCCGGCTCCAACGCGACACTCGACCTGCAGTTCACCGCGGACGACGTCTACCTGGTCATGAGCGGCGAGGGCACCGTCGGTGTGTCCTACAACGGCCGACATCTGACCACCGTGCCGATCTCCGGCATCCCGAAGCTCTACACGCTGTTCTCGGGGAGCGTGCTGCAAACCGGAGAGCTCACCTTGACCGTGTCGCCGGGCGTCGAGGCCTACGACTTCACCTTCGGATAGCACCAGCGCGCCTTCGGGTTCGCTCACGGGTTGTCCGGGTATGCACCCTGAAGGGCGACACAGGAGGTACGAACGATGGCGCTCGAAGACAAGGCTCGACATGCGGCGGAGACGGCACGGGGCAAGGCCAAGGATGTCGCCGGCCGTGCCGTCGGGAACAAGGACCTGGAGGACGAGGGCAAGGCCGAGGAGATGGTTGGCCATCTCAAGCAGGCCGGCGAAAAAGTGAAGGACGCAGTGCGCAGCGGCGCGCCCGACACTCAGAAGTAACCGGCACTGCGACAGCGCCTGACGAACGAGCTCCCGGCGCACACCAGACGCGCGGGCACGACCCCCACGCAGCTCGTAGGCCTCACCAGTCAGCTCCCGCAGCAACGCAACTGCCTGCTCGGGCTCCACGGCCTCAGTTGATGGAGCGTCCCCTGTCGGCCCAATACGGCGCCCGCAGCTCACGTTTCAGGATCTTGCCCGAAGGGTTGCGGGGCAGGGCGTCGGTGGCGTCGACCGACGTCGGGCACTTGTAGTGAGCCAGGTGGCTGCGGCAGTACTCGATCACGGCTCCCTCGTCGAGCGTCTCGCCCGGGGCCGAGGACGACGATCGCCTTGACCGTCTCTCCCCACCTCTCGTCGGGCACGCCGATGACCGCGGCGTCGACGATGGCCGGGTGCGAGAGCAGCACGTTCTCGACCTCGGCCGGATAGATGTTCTCGCCCCCGCTGACCACCATGTCCTTGATCCGGTCGTGCAGGTACAGATAGCCGTCCGCGTCGAAATACCCTGCGTCACCCGTGCGGAGCCAACCGCCACTGTCGATGGTCGCGGCCGTCTCCTCCGGCTTCCCCCAATAGCCCGCCATGTTGTACGGCGAACGCGTCCAGACCTCCCCCACCTCGCCGAGCGCGACGTCGCGACCGCTGTCAGGGTCGACCACCCGCAGCCGGACCGACTGGTGAGGTTTGCCGGCAGAGCGCAGGAGACCACGGCGCGGTCCGTCCGGATCGTGGTCCTCGAACGGCAGCGCCGTGATGGCACCGGTGGTCTCGGTCATCCCGTAGACCTGGCAGAAGCCACACCCGAACGCCGCCATGCACTTGACGAGGACGTCCTCAGCGATCGGGGAGGCACCGTAGAAGACGAGTCGCAGGCTCGACAGGTCGGTCACGCCCAGCGTGGGCGTGGCCAGGAGGAGCATCAGCACGGCCGGCACGACGAACATCTCGGTGATCCGCTCGGCGGCGATCAATTCCAACAGCAGAGCCGGGTCCACGTCGCGCAAGATGATCGACCGCCCGCCGCGGGACATGGCGCACAACGCCCAGCCGGAACCGCCGATGTGAAAGAGCGGCATGGCGACCAGGCTGACGGTGTCGTCGGAGATGTGGAACGTGATGCCGGCTTCTGTGATGGCTGTGGACAGGTTGGCATTGGTCAGCATGACGCCCTTGGGCAAGCCGGTCGTCCCGGACGTGTAGAGCTGCATGCTCACCTCGTCGGGCCCTCCGGTGTGGCCCGGGTCCTGAGCGGGGCTGCCGTCGATCCATTCGTCGAAGGACACGGACCGCGGGTCGGCAATTGCCGCGTTGCCGCCGAAGACCACGATGCGTCGGACGGAGGGCAGATCGCTCCCCATGTCGGCCAACGCCGGAAGGTAGTCGACGTGGATCGCCAAGAGCGGCGCGCCGGAATCGTCGATGATCGCCGCCATCTCGGCGGGCGCCAGACGCCAGTTGACCGCGACGTTCACTGCACCGATGAGCGAGCCCCCGAAGAGAAAGTCGAAGTACGCGATGCCGTTGCGGTCGAGGAAGGCGATCCGGTCGCCGACCCCAAGCCCCTCGCGCCGGGCCGCCTGCGCGACGCGACAGGCCATGTCGAACTCTGCCGCCCAGGTCCGCCGCTCGCCGTCCTGGACCAACATCTCGTCGTCTGCGTGTTGGCGGGCCAGGTGACGGATCAACCCCGCCACCGTGTAGCGGTCCTCTTCAGTGACAGTGACGTTCGATGCCACCAATGACCTCCTCGTTGCGACCCTTTCGGCAGGGGACCCTACGCAGCGCGACGGCGGCGGTGCGCGGAGCTGGGGGCGCTCTGAGCGTCTTGGAAGATGAGCGTTGCTACTGGTCAGGCGCCTTTTCTTGAAAATTGAGGGCAAATTTATGTCCTTTATTTCGTTAAATGCGACCCGCCGACCTGGTACTTTGTGAATCCCATCACAAAGATCAGCCATATATGCCCAGGTCAACCCGGTGAAGAGGCCGGTGAACCCTGCCTCCGGTTACCGTCCGGTAGATTGCTCACTGCAAATCCGAATTGGCCTTTCACATGCATGCTGTGAGCAGAGTTCCAGCTGCATACCGAAAGCAGACGGCCAAGGCGGATCGTTCAGACTGATCGAAGTCTCGACGCGCCCGCCTGCGGGCCCGGCCGGGACAGTGAATCGAGGGCACCACCCAGGACCAATCCAGGGGCTGCACACAACCGGCCGCACACCCTGCGGCGACAAGCCAGAACGGACGACGCCTTCCCGCTCGCCGTTCGGGGCGCGAATGCAATGGCCGGAGCCCGCCCACACCGAGCAGAGCCTGGCGCGCCTCGCGCGCCCGACGAAGGGAGGTGCCGTGCGGATCCGCATTGCACTAGGGACGGCGGTAGCCGTCATAGCCATACCCGCGATCTTTTTCGCGTTTTCCAGCAGTAGCCCCGCCGCTTCGGCGCGGTTGTCCCGCCAAGAGGCAAGCAGCCAGCACCAGGGTGCCCACATGCACCATGCCGTGCGCATCAACGACACGTTGATGTCGTACGCCCAAGCCCAGAAGGCCGCCGCCATGGTGACCTACGCCAACGCTGTGAAAGCCGCTCAGGTGAAGACCTACCTCACCGAGTTCGCCTATCTGAAGGCGGTCGCGGCGCAGCAGCAGCAGCTCCACAACAACAGCAGCAACAGGCCGCCGCGCAGGCGGCAGCCACGGCACGCGCAGCAGCGGCCGCGGCAGCCGCGTCGGCTCAGGCCGCCGCTGCGGCGACACCGGCACCGGTCGCTTCCGGAGGTGGCTCCGATGCCACCAGCACCAACACGGCCGACTGGGCCTGCATCCGTCAGCACGAATCCGGCGGCAACTACGCCGTGGGCAACGGCGGCGCGTACCAGTTCGAGTTCGGGACGTGGAATTCGCTGACCGGCTTGCCCTCACCCGCCCAGGACTACCCGGCAGCCGTCCAGGATGCGGCCGCGCTCAAGCTCTACTCCCAGCGCGGATGGGCACCCTGGACCACCCGCTACGTCTGCGGGCTGTAAGGACGAACCGCCGATGGCCCCGGCGCGCCGAGGCCCGGAATTGAGGTCGACACCGAGCAACAACTCCAAAGAGGGACTCACAACCGGCCGCACACCCTGCGGCGACCAGCCAGAACGAGCGACGCCTTCCTGCTCGCCGTTCGGGGCGCGAATGCACTTGGCCGGAGCCCGCCGACACCGATCAGAGCCAGGCGTGCACCGACTGCACGCCCGAAGAAGGGAGGTGCCGTGCCCATCCGCACTGCACTCGCGACGGCCGTGGCCGTCACTGTTGTAACCGTTCCAACTGCACTCATGTCGCTGTTCAGCAGCGATCCCGCCGTGGCACAGGCGACACGCCACCAGGCGGTCAGCTCGCACCGGGGTGCCGATACGCCTCAGGCGGATCGCACCAACGACAAGTTGATGTCCTACTCACAGGCGCGCAAGGTCGCTCAAATGGTGAACTACGCCAACGCAGTCCAGGCGGCCCAGCAGGCCACCTTTTTCAAGGACCTGGCCATATCCCAGGCGGTCGCCGCCCAGGAGCACACGATCCCGGCCGCATGGATGCCGACCGCCATCTGCGAGGAGGGCGGTCGCAACGACCCGAACGCCGGGTACTTCGGCATCCTCGAGTGGCATCATTTCGAGGGCTACCCGACCGCCGGCAGCGCTCCGCTGAGCGTGCAACTGGCCTGGGAGGCCCGCTACGTCGGAGGACCGCCCGACGCACCGGGGCAGTGCCACAGCTACTGAGCATCAGCGGCCTGCCGCCAGGAGCGGACTGCTTCGCCGGGCGCCGTTACCCCGCTTCGAACATGGCGGTCACCTGCGCCATGTCGAAGTAGTCCCGCCATGCGGTGATCTTCCCGTCCGTGACGTGGAAGGCACCCATGACGGGGAGGGGAGCGGACTTCCCGTTGATGGTGAAGATGTCCGAACGCTCGGTCAGCACCGTTTCGCCGTCGCTGGCCAGATGGTGCACCTCGAATTCGAGGGCATCGCACATGCCGAGGAACATGTCGATGACGGCCATGGTCGCCTCGATCCCCTCGGCAGGCTCCATCGGGATGTTGTGATAGACGACGTCGTCCGCGAAGAAGGCGCGCAACAGCTTGGGATCCCGCGTGCTCGCCGCAGCACAGAAATCCCTGACGACCTGTTCGGCACTCGGCATGACACCCCTCTCTCGCTGACCGGGTTGCCCACGCTAGCCAACGATCGGGCATGATGAAGACGTGACCGCGACGAGCAAACGAGTGGCCGTGCTCGCTCCCGATGCAACCCGAACTCAAGGCGATCGTGCAGTCCTTCGGCCTACGGGCCACGTCCGGTGACGCGGTCTTCTCGCACTCCGGGAACGCGGGTGCCTGGTGGGTCGGATCCTTGGTGACGGGCATGGGCCCGGCGCTGGCTCGCGAGGCGACCGCACGCGCGCTGTCGAGCGGGTCGATCGACCACGTCATGGTGATCGGGATCGCCGGTGGGCTCGATCCCGCCCTTCCGGTGGGCGCGCTCATGGTGCCCGAACGGGTCCAGCTCTATCCCGATGGGCCTGTGTTCGGCACCCATCCGATCCCGCCGCGACAGGCCTCGGGCGCGCTCATGACCACCGACGGGCTCTTCGACGACGACAACGTCTGGGGCCCGATCCTCGCGCGGGGGTTCGGCGCCGTGGACATGGAGGCGGCCGGTGTGGCCGAAGTGTGCGAAGAGGCCGGCGTCGACTGGTCGGTCTACCGGGGCATCAGTGACCGCCCCGACGAGCACATCGTGGACCAGGCCGTGTTCTCCTTGAGCAAGCCGGACGGGTCGGCCGATCCGGTGGCGGTGGCCAAGTACCTCGCCCGCGACCCCCGCCGCGCCAAGGCTCTCGCCCACCTCAACCGCTGCATGCAAGTGGCCGCGCGGACGGCGGCCGACGCCGCCTTCGCCGATCTGTCGGGGACCTAGCCGGCGTCGCTGTCCGCGGCGGAGCGATCCTTCAAGTCCTCCCGGCGGGCAATGACGTGCAGGTCGATGTCGTTCTCGGACGCCATCCGCAAGATCTGCTGAACGACCGAGCCTCGCGTCATCGACTGCCAGCGGGTGAGGCGCGACGTCCCGATGACGATCTGGGTGATCTGCTGATCGACGGCGGCAGCGAAAATCGTCTTGGCCACGTCGTCCCCCTCCACCCGTTGCCACGTGCCCCCGACCGCTGTCACCAGCTCCTCCAGCTCGGCCGTGCTCGCCTGTGAGGCTTCGGCGTCGCCGGACACCACGTGGATGGCAACCAGCGGCGCCTTGACCCGGGCCGCGATACGCGCCGCCCGTCTGATCACCGAAGCGTTGCCGGGCGCCCCGGTCACCGCCACCATGATCCGCTCGGTCGTCTCCCAGAGCTCGCCCGCCGCTCCCTTGGACCGCAGGTACTCGAGGAGCTCCTCCTCCGTCTCGTCGGCCACGAAGCGCAGCGCCAGCTCGCGCAACGCAGCCAGGTTCTCGGTACGGAAGAACCCGTTCAAGGCGGCCGGGACCTTGTTCTCCGGGTAGATGTTGCCGTGCAGCATGCGCCGGCGCAGCTGGTCCGCCGATGAGTCGATCAGCTCGAGCTGATCGGCCCGCCGCACGACCCAGTCGGGCACGCGCTCACGCACACCCACACCGGTGATCCGCTCGACCGCGTCGGCCAACGACTCGATGTGCTGGACGTTGACCGTCGAGATCACCGCGATGCCGGCGTCGAGGATCTCGAGAACGTCCTCCCACCGCTTCTCGTGACGTCCCGAGCCCGGCACATTGGTGTGGGCGAGCTCGTCGATCAGGACCACTTTGGGCTTGCGGGCCAGCACCGCGTCGAGGTCCATCTCCTCCCATTCCGAGTCGCGGTACACCACCTTCTTTCTCGGCACGACCGGAAGGTCACGCATCTGCGCCAAGGTGTAGGGGCGCTTGTGGGTCTCGACGAATCCGACGACCACGTCCGCCCCGCGCTGGAATCGCCGCCACCCCTCGTCGAGCATGGCGCACGTCTTGCCCACGCCGGCCGCCGCGCCGAGGTAGACCCTGAACTTGCCGGTCGGGCGTACACCCTCGTCCTCACCCGTGCTCGCGCTCATCTCCACCTCGCCTCGCCGGGTCCCGTCAAGGCGTCGGTACACTCACTCGAGGCTCCGAAGGACGGATAGTTGTGACGCACGTCAGACCAAGCGGGTCGGTTCACAGGGAAACCTACCAGCGAACCGCGTTGGCAATCGTCGTCACGCTGGCCGGGCTGGGCGCGCTGTTGGCCCTGCTGCTCCCTTTCCGAGCCCACCTCAGCACGGCCATCCCGGCGTTGGTGTTCGTACTGCCCGCACTGGTGGGTGTCGTGATCGGCGGCTTCCTTCCCGGCGTCGTGGGCGCACTGGGAGGGTTCCTCGTCTACGACCTTTTCTTCCTCCCTCCGTACAACACGCTGACCGTCCGCTCGCCCCAGAACTGGATCGCGCTCGCCGTCTATGCCGTGGTGGTCTTGATCGTCTCCCAGGTCGTGGCCAAGCTGCGCAGCGCCCGGGAGGAGGCGGAGCGCCGGACCGTGGAGTCCGAACGGCTCTACGAGTTGTCGCAGGCGCTGATCGGCGATCTCACGCTGTCGCAGTTGCTGACGCACATGGTTGCCATCGTGCAATCCGTCTTTACGCCGCGCTGGACGGCGCTCGTGCTGCCCGAGAGCGAGAGCGGCGACCTGGGTGCCGGAGCGGCGTTGCGGGTGGCGGCCAGGGCGGGGCAACCGCTGACAGAGGTGGACGTGGCCTCGGTGACATCGGGAGGTCAGACACGATCCCTCGGACTGCTCGACGACGCCGGCCCTCGACGGGTGTCGGTGGCCCTGGTCGTGAGTCACCGGCCCGTCGGCATGCTGGTGCTCCAGGACGTCCAGTTGGTGGAGCACGATCGGAGCCTGCTCGGCACGTTCGCCAACCAGGCGGCACTGGCGGTCGACCGGGCCCAGCTGAGCGAGCAGGCCCTGCGGGCGCGCCTGCTCGACGAGATCGACCGCTGGCGGCGAGCCCTCATGGGGGCGGCATCGCACGACCTGCGGACGCCGCTGGCGTCCATCAAGACCGCCGTGTCGAACCTGCGCCAGGTCGATGCGCGCTTGAGTCCCGAGGACCGGGCGGAATTGCTGGAGCTCATTGAGCTGCAGTCGGACCGCCTGGCCCGGCTCGTGACCAATCTCCTCGACATGACCCGCCTCGAAGCCGGCGCGCTCGAGTTGCGGCCAGCGACGATCGGCTTCACCGACCTGGTCGGCGAAGCGGTGGCACTGCTGGGCGGCATCGTGACGCCCGGCCGCGTCGCGGTCGACACACCGGAGGACCTTCCACTCCTGCACCTCGATCACGTCCTCATGAGCCAGGTCCTGGCGAACGTGCTCGAGAACGCCGAACGCTTGTCCCCTGACGAGAGTGTCATCCGTGTCGCGGCGAGGCGCGCGCCGGGGAACGCGGCGCGGGTCGAGATCGCGGTGGCCGACGACGGTCCGGGCATCGCGCCGGAGGACCGGGAACGGGTCTTCGAGATGTTCAGCCAGAACGGCGGGGGCGGGAGGGCGGGCCTCGGCCTGGCCATCGCCAAGGCCTTCGTCGAGGCGCACGGCGGGCTCATCTGGATCGATCCCGAGGTCGACGGCGGGGCACGGGTCGTCTTCACGGTCCCGTCGGAGACGCGCGTCGCGGCGCCGGTCTGAGCGGCTGCCGTGACCAAGGTGCTCGTCGTCGACGACGATCCATCGCTGCTCAAGGCGCTGCGGATCGGTCTGACCGCCCGCGGCGACGACGTGCTCATCGCGCACTCGGGAGCGGACGCCATCAACCAGGTCGCGCTGGCGCGGCCTGATCTCGTCATTCTCGATCTCGGCCTGCCCGACATCGACGGCCTCGAGGTCTGCCGCCGCGTCCGCGAGTTCTCGAACGTGCCGATCGTTGTGCTGTCCGCCTACGGCGACGAGCGGCGCAAGGTAGAGGCGCTCGACAGCGGAGCCGACGACTTCGTGACGAAGCCGTTCGGCATGGCCGAGCTCGAGGCGCGTCTGCGGGTGGCGCTGCGCCATGCGGCCGCCCGGCACGGCGGCGACGAGACGTCCACCACGATCGACGTGGGCGACCTCGAGGTCGATCTGGTCCATCACATGGCGACCCTGTCGGGTGCGGCCCTGCAGCTCACGGCCAAGGAGTTCGAGCTCCTGGCCTACCTGGCCCGCCACGCCGGCAAGGTGTGCACCCACCACATGATCCTCAAGGACGTGTGGGGCCCCGGTTACGGCGCCGAGTCCAACTACGTGCGGGTCTACACCCACCGGCTGCGCAAGAAGATGGGGGACGAAGAGGGCCGGCTGCTGAAGACCGTGCCCGGCGTCGGCTACCAGCTGGTCGCCGGCGATCATCCCGTCGCGGCAAACGAGTAGAGCGGGTTGCGCATCATGAGGACGCCTCGCTCGAGCGCCGGCGTGCCCTCGGCGATGACATGCGCCCCGGCAGCCATCCCGGGCACGCCGGAACGCCCGTGGAAGCGCAGGACCAACGCGCCCGTCCCGTCGACCAGGACCGCGTCGGTGCGGACCCAGGGCCGCTCGAAGGAGACGACCGACTCGACGTCGCCCGCCACCCGCGACCGCTGTCGTGGCACCAACGCCGCGATGGCGGTGGTGGTCGTGTCACATCTCACGTCTTGAGCTTGGCCAGCGCCTCGTTGAGCTGCAGCACGTTGATATAGGGCGAACCGAGGAAACCAAGCTGCATGCTGTTGGTCTGCTGGCTGATCACGCGCTGGAGGGTCGCCGCCGAGAGACCGGTGGCGCGGGACACCATGGGGATCTGCGCCTGCGCGTCCTGGGGGGTGATGTCGGGGTCGATGCCACTGCCCGAGGTCGTCACCAGGTCGGAGGTGGGGTTCACGCCGCGCCGATGCCAGTAGGCGATGAGGGTCTTGGTGTAGTCGAGCAGCTCCTGTGAGCGTGGTCCCAGGTTCGTCGCCCCCGATTCGCCGGCGACCCCGTTGGCTGTCAACGGGTCGTCGCCGGGGTGCCCGGCGGGGTTGGGTGTCTTGGCGTTCGCATTGGAGTAGGGACCCGAGCGCGTCGGGTCGACCCTGGAAGACACAGCTGCCCGGCAGGTGTCCCGGGCACTTGGTCAGGGCCCAGTTCTGCCCGATCAGGGTCGAACCGTTGGCCGTGATGGAGCCGTCGGCCTGGTGCTTGAAGAAGAGCTGGGACAGGCCCACGCCGACGAGCGGGAAGACGAGGCCGAAGAGAACCAGGCAGATGATGCAGAAGATGGCACCACGGCGGAATTGGGTGAGCATGATGAGGGTCCTTAGTAGGCGTGCAGCGCCACGATGACGAGGTCGATCAACTTGATGAAGATGAAGGGCGCGATGATCCCGCCGACGCCGTAGATGAAGACGTTCCGGCGCAGGATCGCCGCCGCACCCGAGGGCCGCCACTTCACGCCGCGCAGGGCGAGAGGGATCAGCGCGACGATGACCAGCGCGTTGAAGATGACGGCCGAGAGCACCGCACTCTGGGCGCTGTGGAGTTTCATGATGTTCAGGGTTTGGAGCTGGGGGTAGATCACCACGAACAGCGCCGGGATGATGGCGAAGTACTTGGCCACGTCGTTGGCGATGGAGAAGGTCGTCAGCGATCCCCGGGTGATGAGCAGCTGCTTGCCGATCTCGACGACGTCGATCAGCTTCGTGGGGTTGGAGTCGAGGTCGACCATGTTGCCGGCCTCCTTGGCCGCCGTGGTCCCCGTGTTCATCGCCACGCCCACGTCGGCCTGCGCCAAGGCGGGCGCGTCGTTGGTGCCGTCGCCCGTCATGGCCACGAGCTTGCCGCCCTCCTGCTCGGCCTTGATCAGCTCCATCTTGTTCTCCGGGGTGGCCTCGGCCAGGAAGTCGTCCACGCCGGCCTCCTGGGCGATGGCCGCCGCCGTGAGGGGGTTGTCACCGGTGATCATCACGGTGCGGATGCCGGCGGCGCGCAGCTCGGCGAAACGCTCCTTGATGCCCGACTTCACGACGTCCTTGAGCTCGATGACGCCGAGGATCGTCGCGTCCTCGGCCACGACGAGGGGCGTCGAGCCCTGCCGGGCGATGCGGTCGACGATCTCCTGAAGTCCCTCGGGAGCGGACCCGCCCTGGTCGACCACCCATTGGCGCACCGCCTCGGCGGCTCCCTTGCGGATCTGGCGCCCGTCGACGTTGAGGCCTGACATGCGGGTGGTGGCCGAGAACGGCACGAACTCGTGCGGTCCCGAGAGCTCGCGCTCGCGGATGCCGAAGCGGTCCTTGGCGAGCACCACGATGGAGCGGCCCTCGGGCGTCTCGTCGGCCAGGGATGCCAGCTGGGCCGCGCTGGCGACCTCCTCCTCGGTGTGGCCGCTGGCGGGGAAGAAGTCAGAGGCCATGCGATTGCCCAGCGTGATGGTGCCGGTCTTGTCGAGCAGCAGGGTCTGCACGTCGCCCGCCGCCTCGACGGCCCGGCCGCTCATGGCCAGCACGTTGCGCTGCACCAGGCGGTCCATGCCGGCGATGCCGATGGCGGACAGCAGGGCGCCGATGGTGGTCGGGATGAGGCAGACCAGCAGCGAGACCAGGATCACCACCGAGACCGTGCCCCCGGCGAAACCGGCGAAGGGCTGCAGCACGACGACGACGGGGAGGAAGATGATGGTGAGCACCGCCAGGAGGATGGTCAGGGCGATCTCGTTGGGCGTCTTCTGGCGGTTGGCTCCCTCGACCAACGCGATCATCCGGTCCAAGAAGGTCTGGCCCGGCCTCGGCGGTGATCCGCACGACGATCCGGTCGGAGAGCACCGTGGTGCCGCCGGTCACCGCCGAGCGGTCGCCACCGGACTCGCGGATGACCGGGGCCGACTCGCCCGTGATGGCCGACTCGTCGACCGAGGCCACCCCTTCGATGATCTCCCCGTCGGAGGGGATGTGGTCGCCGGCCTCGCACACCACGAGGTCGCCCTTGGCCAGGGCGGCGGCGGGCACCAGTTCTTCGGTGCCGTCGGGCAACAGGCGCCGGGCCATGGTCTCAGAGCGCATCTTGCGGAGGGCGAGCGCCTGCGCCTTGCCCCGGCCTTCGGCCATGGCCTCGGCGAAGTTGGCGAAGAGCACGGTGAGGAACAGCCACACCGTGATCGACCAGTTGAAGATGCCGCCGTGGGCGATGGACTCGATCAGGGTGATGACCGAGCCGATCAACACCACGAACATGACCGGGTTCCTCACCTGCACCCGGGGATCGAGCTTGGTGATCGACCCGGCGAGGGCCTCCTTCAGGATCTCCGGGTCGAAGAGGCCGCGGGACTCCGCCACGCCGTGGGGGGCGGGGGCGGAGGGGGGCGGGGCGTCGGTGGCGATGACGGTCATTTAGAAGAACTTTCCGTGACTGAGCTGCTCGACGATCGGACCGAGAGACACGGCCGGGAAGAAGGTCAGGCCGCCGACGATGATGATGACGCCGATCAGGAGGCCGACGAACATGGGGTTGTCGGAGCGGAACGTGCCGGCTCCGGCGGACACAACGTTCTTGGCCGCCAGCACCCCGCCCAGTGCGATGGCCGGGATCATGATCCCGAAACGCCCGATGAGCATGTCGATGCCGCCGAGGATGTTGTAGAAGGGCGTGTTGCCGGTGAGGCCGCCGAAGGCGGACCCGTTGTTGTTCCCCTGCGACGTGAGGGCGTAGAGGATCTCGGAGAAGCCGTGGGGACCGCCGTTCTCGGGCGCGATCTGGCCGGCATGGAGCGAAACGGCCAGCCCCGTGACGACGAGCACGGTGATCGGCATCACAATGGTCCCCAGGCCGGCCAGCTTCACCTCCGTGGCCTGGATCTTCTTGCCGAGGTACTCGGGTGTTCGGCCGACCATCAGCCCGCCGATGAAGACCGCGATGATGGCGTAGATCAAGATCGTGTACATCCCGCTGCCGACACCGCCGGGGGTGACCTCGCCGAGCATCATGCCGGTGAGGTTCATGCCGCCGCCGATCGGCGTGAAGGAGTCGTAGGCGGAGTTGGCCGACCCGGTCGACGTCGAGGTCGACGACACCCCGAAGAGCGCCGAGCTCGGGACGCCGAAGCGGACCTCCTTGCCGGTGGTGTTCCCCGTCGGCTGGTGGACGAGCCCGGCGGCCTGCACGGCCGGGTTGGCCTGGTGCTCCGAGACGGCCGAGATGGCAACCCAGGCACCGAAGATGATGAACATCGCGGCCAGGACGGCCACGCCCTGGCGGATGGCCCCGACCATCTTCCCGAACACGTAGGTCAGTGACACCGGGATGCACAGCAGGAGGACGATGGAGAGCAGGTTGGTCAGGCCCGTCGGGTTCTCGAAGGGATGGGCCGAGTTGATGTTGAAGAATCCCCCGCCGTTGGTCCCCAGCTGCTTGATGGCCTCCATGAAGCCGACCGGCCCGACGGCGATGGTCTGCGAGACCCCGTTGAGGGCGTTGTGGACGTTGACGGGGCCGCCGAGTGTGTCGACCGCGCCCTGGCCGACGAAGATCAGGCCGCCGATGATGGCGATGGGGGTGAGCACGTAGAGCAGGGCCCGGGTCACGTCCACCCAGAAGTTGCCGACGGTCGGCGAGCCCTTCTTGGAGAAGCCGCGGATGATGACCAGCGCGGCCGCGATGCCGACGGCTGGCGTGACGAACTGCTGCACGGTCAGCGAGCACATCTGCGAGAGGTACGACATCGTCGTCTCGCCGCCGTAGTTCTGCCAGTTCGTATTGGTGACGAAGGAGGTAGCCGTGTTCCACGAGAGCGCCGGTCCGACCGCCCCGAAATGCTGTGGGTTCCAGGGCAACGAGCCCTGCAGGCGCAGGATGGCGTAGGTGATCCCGATGGAGAGCCCCGAGAAGATCACCACCGAGCCGGCGTAGCGCTTCCAGGTCTGCTCCTTGTCCGGGCTGGTGCCGAGGAGCCGGTAGATGGGGCGCTCGATGAAGCCGAGGAAGTGCAGCCGCCCCTCGAACACGGCGACCATGTAGGCGCCGAGATACCGCCAGGCCAGGGCCAACAGGACGAGGAGGACGACGATGGTCCAGAAGAAACCCATTCAGAACCACTCGGGCTTGAACATGGCGACCCCGATGTAGATGAAGACCAACACGGAGATGCCGAGCAGGAGGCCCTGGACGGCGCTCATACCCGCTCCAGCAGCCAGATGTAGCCCAGGAACGCGGCAATGAACACCACGATGCTGAGCACGACGAGAAGATCAGCCATGGGCTCCATGGTGGCGGCGCGTCCGTGAATCCGATGTGAACGCGCCGGTGTACCGCGTCAACAGAATGTCAATACCCGCCGTGCGCCGGCTGTGCCTAAGGTGAGGACCGGCTCGCACGGAAACGAAAGTGGGGTGGACGATGGCGTTGGACCTGAAGGGGTGCCGCACGCTGGTGACCGGGGGGTCGTCGGGCATCGGGGCCGGGCTGGCTGAGGCCCTGGCCGAGCGGGGCGCCGTGGTCGGCATCTGTGCCCGCCGGGCTGAGCTGCTCTCCGAGGTCCTGGAGCGTTGCATGAAGCACTCCCCCGACAGCCGGATGTGGGTGACCAACCTGGCCGACCCCGACGCCGTGGACAAGCTGGCCGTCGACGTGCTGGACGCCTTCGGAGGGATCGACCTCCTGGTCAACAACGCCGGCATCCCCAAGCGCCGTCACACCACCGCGCTGGACATCGACACCATCACCGCCGTCATGCACATCAACTACCTGTCGCCGATGCGCCTGACCTATGACCTGCTCCCCCAGATGCTGGCTCGCGGCTCGGGCACCATCGTGAACATCTCGTCGATCGCCGCCAAGCTCAGCGCGCCGGGCGAGGCGGCCTACGACGCCTCGAAGGCGGCGCTCACCGCCTTCTCCGAGGCGATGGCCGTCGACCTGTGGGACAGCGGCATCAAGGTGATGGTGGTCTACCC
This sequence comes from uncultured Acidimicrobiaceae bacterium, assembly GCA_963840245.1. Classification (GTDB taxonomy): domain Bacteria; phylum Actinomycetota; class Acidimicrobiia; order Acidimicrobiales; family RAAP-2; genus Bog-473. The sequence continues at coordinate 124,534 of CAWIYI010000014.1, read as the reverse complement.
CGGCGTGATCGACACCGAGCTGTTCTCCCTGCCCGACAACGACGTGCCCGACCTGCCGGTGCCGGCCGAACCGGTCTCGGTGTGCGTCGACGCCGTCCTGGCCGGGCTGGAGTCGGGCGCCGCCCAGGTCTACGTGCCCGAGTGGTTCCACGGCGTGACCGCCAACAAGGAGAAGGACGTCGGCGCGTTCCTGGCCGGCACAGCCGCCTACCTGCGGGACCAGAAGGAAAAGAAGGCGAACAAGGAGTGAGGTCGTCCTTCTCCTGGGAGCCGCCGTCGCCGCCGAGACCCGCATTCAGGGCACAGCGCGGCACACGGGCGGGCAGGTCCTCCCAGACTGTAAACAGGATCGTTTATAGTTTTCGACTACATGTGTCCGCGTTCGGAATATGTCCGGGTTCCGAATAGACAAGGACCGACACCGGGCGTGGGGAAGAGGTCAGCGTGAAGATCGAGCCTGACGCAGCCGGGATGGACGAGGGGCGCCTCGAGCGCATCACCTCACACTTCGAGTCCACCTATGTCGACACCCAGAAGATCGCCGGGTGCCAGATCACGGTCGTGCGGGGCGGCCACGTCGCCTACCACCGCTCGCTCGGGCTCATGGACCGCGAGCAGCAGACGCCGATGGCCGACGACACGATCTTCCGCATCTACTCCATGACCAAGCCCATCGCCTCGGTCGCCCTCATGCAGCTCTACGAGCAGGGCATGTTCCAGCTGCTCGACCCCGTGCACCGCTACATCCCCGAGTGGCGCACCCAGAAGGTCGGCCTGGTGGGTGACGATGGCGCGGTCACCCTGGTCAAGCCGGAGCGCCCGATGAACATGCGCGACGTCCTCATGCACATGACGGGCCTTCCGGGGGGCCTGTACCCCGGCAATCCCATCGACGACGCCTTCAACGAGGCCCGCGCCGCACTGACTCGACCCCAGACACTCGAGAGTGTCACGGCGCTGCTGGCCGAGCACCCGCTCAAGTTCCACCCGGGGACGCACTGGAACTACGGGATCTCGACCGACATCGTGGGCCGGCTGGTCGAGATCCTCTCCGGGCTCCGCCTCGACGAGTACCTCCGGCGCGAGATCTTCGAGCCGCTCGGCATGGTCGACACCGGGTTCTTCGTGCCCGAGGCGGACCTGCCCCGCTTGGCCGCCTGCTACCAGTATCGCCCGGCCAACACCCCAAGCCTCATGGAGGGGGGTTTCGTCAACGCGATCCGAAGCCCCCGGTCCTATCTCTCCGGCGCCGGCGGCCTCGTCTCGACCACCCACGACTACGTCGCCTTCTGCCAGATGCTGGCCAACGGCGGCCAGCTCGACGGCCGGCGGGTGCTCGGCCGCAAGACCCTGCAGCTCATGACGGTCAACCACCTGCCCGGCGGCGCCACCCTGCAGGACATGGCCGTCGGGGGCTTCGGCGAGGCCAACTTCGAGGGTGTCGGCTTCGGGCTGGGCTTCGCCGTCGGGATGGGGCCCGCCGCCACGGCCATGGCGGGATCGGGCGGCGAGTTCTACTGGGGCGGGGCGGCCAGCACCGCCTTCTGGGTCGACCCGGCCGAGGACCTCTTCGTTGTCTTCATGACCCAGCTCTTCCCCTCCGCGGCGTACCCGTTCCGGGCGCAGCTGCGCGCGCTCGTCTACCAGGCCATCGACGATTGATGGCAGGGGCTGACGAGCCCGTCGGCCCGGCCGACGCCACGAAGGTCCCCCGCTTCGCCGGCCTCGCCACGTTCGCCCGGCTCCCCAGGGCCGACCAGGTCGACCGCTGGGACATCGCGGTGGTCGGCGTGCCCTTCGACGGTGGCACCAGCTACCGGCCCGGGGCCCGCTTCGGCCCGGCCGCCGTGCGCCAGGGCTCACGCCTGCTGCGGCCCTACCACCCGGCGCTCGAGGCCCTGCCCTTCGAGCTGGCCCAGGTGGTCGACGCCGGCGACATCGCCTGCACACCGTTCAGCGCGGAGGAGGCGGTGGCCCAGATCGAGGCCGGCGCCGACTCGTTGTTGCAGGGCGGCGGCCGGCTGGTGGCGATCGGAGGAGACCACACCATCGCGTTGCCGCTCCTGCGGGCCACCGCACGACGGCACGGGCCACTCGCCCTGGTGCACTTCGACGCGCATCTCGACACCTGGGACACCTACTTCGGCCAGCGCTTCACCCACGGGACACCGTTCCGCCGCGCCTGGGAGGAGGGCCTCCTCCTGTTCGAGCACAGCGCCCATGTCGGGCTGCGGGGCCCGCTGTACTCGGGCGCCGACCTGTCCGACGACGCCTCCATGGGGTTCATGCAGATCACGACGGACGACGTGGCCGAGCATGGAGTCGCCGAAGTGGTGCGCAAGCTGCTGGCGCGGGTGGGCGACGCCCCCGTGTACGTGTCGGTCGACATCGACGTGCTCGACCCGGCCCACGCCCCGGGCACGGGCACGCCCGAAGCAGGCGGCCTGACCAGCCGCGAGCTCCTCGCCCTGGTGCGGGGACTGTGGGCGGCCGGCGTCGTCGGGGCCGACGTGGTGGAGGTCTCCCCCGCCTACGACCACGCCGAGATCACGGCCATCGCCGCCGCGCACGTCCTCTACGACCTGGTCACGCTGATGGCCGCGCCCGCTCCGGCCTGACCCCACGGTCACGCCGCCGGCCTCGGGCGCCCGCCTCGGGCGCCAGTCTTGTAACAGTGCATTCACGCACGGGAAACCGACCGCGAACGTTGCCTCCGTAGCGTGAGCCCCACAGCGCAGGACGAAGGTGGGGACAAGGTACCGAGGTGAAGCGAGACCTTCTGGTTGGTGTGGCCCAGTGGCTGGCCGCGCCGGGCGAGCCGCGCCAGAACATGAGCGTGGCGCTCGGCATGATGGACGACGCCGCGTCGCGGGGCGTCGAGCTCCTGCTGCTCCCGGAGCTCTGGTCCTGCGGCTACGACCCCGAGACGCTGGGCCGGGACGCCCGGGCGGACGCCGAGCCCCGCGACGGGCCGCGCTCGGCGCGGCTGGGCGAGGCGGCCCGCCGGCGCGAGATGTGGCTGGCCGCCGGGAGCGTGCCGGAACTGGGCGAGGACGGCCGCGTCTACGACACCGCGCTCGTGTTCAACCCTCACGGCGAGCTCGCAGCCTGGCACCGCAAGGCGCACCTCTACCCGCCGACGCGGGAGCCCAGCGTCTTCACTCCGGGCGACCGGCTGACGACGTTCGACGACCCCGCCCTGGGCCGGGTCGGGCTGGTGGTCTGCTTCGACGGCGACTTCCCCGAGGTGGCACGGACACTGGCGCTGCGCGGTGCCCGCCTCGTCCTGGCCCCGTCGGCCTACGAGATCGAGGGGGCCAATGCCTGGGACCTCCTCTACCCCGCCCTCGCCCTGACCAACAGCCAGTGGTGGGTGCAGGCCAACCAGGCCGGCTCGCACTCCACGTCGACGCTGCTCGGCGCCAGCCGGATCGTGGCGCCGACCGGCACCGTGGTGGCAGAGGCGAGCCGGGCCGTGCCGGGATCATCGAGCCGAGCCGAGCTCCTGGTGCATCGCATCGACCTGCACATCGCCTACGCGCGGGAGGGGATCTCGGGACTCCTCGAGGACGAGCGCCATCCCGACCTCTATTTCAGAGGGGTGCCGGCGGAGTCGCGCTGACGGCGACGGGCGCGACAGTCCGGCCCGGACAATTCAGCCCTCAGTGAGGGGGCAGGCACAGCGCTGCCCGGACGCGATCGCGGAAGATGGCGTATTGATCCTGGGCCCGCCACGGCGCCGAGGGCAGCCGGTCGATCAGGTGTGGCTCCTGGACGTGCTCATTGCTGGTGAATTGCTCCCGCGTGAGGTCGATGTCGACGCCGGTCAGCCGGTTCCAGTAGTGGAAGCCTTGCCGTGAGCCGTCCTCATGGTGCACTTCGGCCTCGAGCAACTGACCCCCGAGCAGGTCGTGCACGACCAGCGCCGTCACCGCGCACTGGCCAAGGGCCGGATTGGCGGGCGTCCAGCAGTCAGCATCGGTCGGGTCGCACGTTTCGAGGGACCACGAGGCGCGGATCGCCGCCTGCAGAACCTCGAGCGTCAGCGGTCGTTCCTGGCCGGGTCCGGCGGGCTCTGTCACCGACTCAGTCAACACCCTGGCCGGTGCGGCGTCGCCCCGCCCGCCGACGGTCGGCCCTAGTGCGTCTTCGGCGCCACGCGTACGACCACGGCGACGACGATCAGCGCGAACGCAGCGGACGCGAAGACGGTGATGATGCTGGCAGTGGAGCTCATGGTTTCCTCCATCGAAACCGGGGGCCGAATCGTCCCCCGCTTCGGCACTGTGGACCTCTCGACGCACCGAGTCAAGGGGGAGCGGTGGGCGCACACCGGCCTCCGCGGGAGGATGGAGAGCGGGCGCTACCCTCGTGCTCGATGCGGATCACAGCACGCATGACCGCAGGCGTTCTCGCTGCCCTGTCCGCTCTGCACCTCGCCTGGGGCTTCGGTTCGTCGGTTCCGTTCCGCAACCGGGACGAGCTCGCCGACGCCGTCGTGGGCACGACGACTGTCCCGCCGCCTCTGTCCTGTTTCGCCGTAGCGGGTGCGCTCGCGGCAGGGGCGGCACTGGCCGCCGGCGCAGCTCCGGTGCCCCCGCCATGGCGGCGAACCATGCTCCGCGCCATGGCGGCGCTGCTCGGAGTGCGCGGCGCACTCGGGCTCCTCGGAAAAACGGAAGTGGTCTCGCCGGGCAGCAGTTCAGAGAGGTTCCTCCGGCTGGATCGGCAGATCTACTCGCCTCTCTGCGTGGCCCTGTCGCTCGGCTCCCTTGTCGCGGCGCGGCGGGTCGTCTCCGGGCGTTGACGCCTGCCGGCGGCCGTCCGAAATCCGACCCTTCGTCGCGTGTCAGTGGCGCTTGCGGCGGTCGTGCTGTGATTGCGCTCGTTTCGCCTTCCGATTTCGGCGTCCGACGGCATCGCTGTGGGTGCCGTGGTTCGCGCGCGAGCCGTGGCCGTCGCCCGCCGTGGCACCGACCTTCCCCGTTTCCAGGTTCCGGCGGCGCCGAGACCTGGTGGTGAGAGCCGTGACGACCAGGACAACGGCCAGGAGGCTGAAGATGAGCACGTAGAACATGGCCCATTAGACCATCGACGATCGATGTTGTCCGGCAGGTCATGCGCGGCGCACATGACCCGTTGCGCACATGGCCCATTGGACGACGGGGTACTGCGGGGGCAAGGCCCGGGTGTTCGGGGCTTCGAGTTCATCGCCGCGGACCGCTCATCGCCGCGGACCGCTCATCGCCGCGGACCGCTCATCGCCGCGGACCGGAGGAGTCAGGACGCGAGCCCCGCGTTCGGATCGGTCGAGCCCAGGACGATGCCGGCCAGCCCCTGCACGAGCTGCGCCGTCGAACGGATGGAGGCGTTGGGCGAGTGTGCCTCGGTGTTCAGCGCGTCCTCGGCCATGGCCCGGGCCACCGGCTCGCTGATCGGCGGCAGCGGGCTCGATGCTTCCGTCGCCACGCGGGTGGTGAGAGCCGCCGACGCCGGGCCGACGGTGATGCCGTAGCGGTCCGATGGGTTCCCCGCCGCGTCCGGCAGCGTCGTCGTGACGTAGGCCACCCGACTCCCGTCGGGGCGCGAGACCACCGCGTCGAGCACGGCGGCCCCGCTGACGTGCACCGCACCGTGCACCGTCGAGGGGATCGAGACCACGCTGTCGGTCTGGCGGTCACCGTGCCGACCAGCCGCCGTCGACGTCGCCACCATGGCGAACGTGCGGCTCGCCGGCTCGTACGCGTACGCACCGAGGCGGCCGGCGACGGCCGTCGGCGACACGCGCATCAGCTGTTGCTGCCGGCTCGCGATGAGAAGGTCGGCCGGGGACGGCACCGACTTGGGATTCCCCTTCCCGGGCGTGCCGTTGGCGGTCGTCTGGTAGCTCGAGTGCTGCCAACGCGTGCACCAGCAGTTCCCCGCGGTCTTGGACAATCCCTTCCACGCCCACAGCGTGCCGCCGGTCTGGGTCGACTCCTGCGCCGCGAGCTCGTTGGAGAGGATGGTGGGATCGGTGCCCGCGGCGTCCCCGAACTCGGTGACGAAGACCGCCGAGTGCATCGCCTGCGCCTCGGACTCGGCGGTCTGGTAGCCGAAGGTGAAGTCCGGCGGGAACCCACCCGGCTTGGCCGGGAGGCCCAGCAGATCCTGCTCGATGGTGAACGCGTAGGTGTACACGTGGGGCGCGAAGACGAGGTTGGAGTAGGACGAGAACGGCGCGGACACCTGGAGCGAGAAGTCCACGAGGTTCCTGTACGCGAGGGGCTCGAAGAAGATCTGCTGCCGGTCGACCGACGCCAGCTGCGGGTACGCACACGAGCCCGTCAGCGAGGTCGGCGCCGTCTGCGGGCACGTGGGACGTCCGTCGCGCACGCCCGTCAACGCCTCGATGGCCCGCGTGTAGAAGGGGTAGAGGTCCTGGCTGCTCGCCTGGTACCCGTTCCCGGCCGGCGTCGACCCGGTGGACCCGGGCTGGGGCTCGTTCATGAGCTCGTAGCCGAGGACGCCCGCGTTGCCCTGGAACCGTCGCGCCAGCGCGGCCAGCGCCGCCGATGTAGTGGTCCTGCAGGCCCGTGCCGGGGGCCTGGCCCCGGGGGCCGGCGACGGTGGCGTTCTGCCAGAAGTTGGCGAAGGCGGCCGACTCGGCCGGGTTGAGCTCGTCGATGCCGAACATGGCGCAGCCCGGCTTGCCGTCGTCCTGCACGGCCCAGGCCGGAGCGCCGTCGCTCCCTCCTGAAGGCGTGCAGCCCGAGGGGGCCGTCCCCTTCTCGGCGGGGACGATGTAGCGCGAGTACTGATCCTGGTGCATGTCGAGGATCACGTAGATGCCCTGCTGGCGTGCCCACCCGACGACCTGGGCCACCCGGTTGAGGTACGTCGTCGAGTAGGTCCCCGCCGTGGGCTCCAGCTGGCTCCAGTTGAGCACCAGGCGGACGACGTTGAACCCGAGGGCCCGCATCTGGGCGAAGTCGTCCCCACTGCCCGGAGCGACCGACTGTGCGAAAGCGGGACGCGACGCCTGCACCTCGCACAGTGGCGGCTGCGGAATCAGCGCCGACGCCTTCGGGCAGCGTCCGTGGTAGGCCCCCGGCGCCACCGGGAAGATGGCGGGCCCACCGGCCGCGCCCGGATAGGCGACATCCTCCATGCCGACGGCCGCCGCGCCGTGCAGCAGGACCTGGCGCCCCGCGGTGTCGGCCAGATAGGGCGTGACGTCGGGACCGCTCGCCGGCGTGACGACGTGGAGGAAGGTCAGGGCGGGGACGCCGGCACCCGCCCGGCTCGCCGCGGCGCCGGCTGCGCCGGGCGGCACGAAGAGCACCGAGCGGCGGCGACGTGGCGGAGCCCACCAGCGCGGCGGTCCGAAGGAAGCGAGGCGGCCCGGGCACGGCGGGGCAAGCTAGCCGACCCCGGGCCCCGGGTTGCCGCGCCCGGTCCAGCTCCCCGTCAGGAGCCCTGGTCGGCGCCGATCTTCTCGGCGAGCCAGGTGAAGACCACGTCCTGCCACAGCAACTGCCCGAGGCCCTCACAGTGGCCGCCGGCGCCCTCGCCGGCGGAGAACTCGTGGAATTCCTTCTCACAGGTGAGCGCCTCGAAGAGCTTGCGGCTCTGACTGGCGAAGTCTCCCTCGCCCTCGGTCACCAGGGTCGGGCAGCCGATCTGCTCGGCCCGTCCGTCCAGCGAGTACGTGGCGAGGATGCGGAGCCACTCCCCGAAGGTCGCCGCACCCATGGCCGCCATCCGGGACCCGTAGAGCTCCCGGCTCCGCGGGTCCGCCAGGAACCCGTCGAGTCGGGCGTCCATGTCGGCATCGCCCGCGAGCACTCGTTGCCAGTCCTCCGCACTGAACATGTCGACGAAGCGCGAGGTGAAGTCGTATTGGCCCGGATCCGCCACCAGGGCGCGGATGCGGGGCTCCGCGCTCACGCCGCGCGGCCCGAGGTAGCCGCCCAGGCTCCTCCCCACCAGGCAGACGGAGTCGGCTGCGACGCACGGCTGGTCCACCACCCAGTCCACCACCGGCGTCAGGACGGCCTCGAAGTCCGGGCGCATCGTCACCCCGTGCGCAATGAGCTGCCCGCCCTGGCCCGGACCGTCCCAGGTCAGCGCGTTCCACCCGTGGCGCACCGCACTGCGGGCGCCGTACTTGAACATCTCCTCGCAGGTGCTGTCGAAGCCACCGGGAAAGAGGACGGTGGGCCGGGGAGCATCGTCGCTCCCGTCGGCACGGAGCAGGTAGCCGTTCAGGGGAACCGGCTCGAACGGGATCGAGACCGGCTCGACCGAGAAGGGCAGGAACCCCAGCGCGCGACGGAACAGCCTGCGGTGGTCCCGGTAGCCCGATTGGACCCGCTCGTCGGACAGGTCGTGCCGGAGGAAGAAATAGGACTGGCGCCGGTACTCGGCCGCCCGCAGATAGCCCGGGCCGGCCAGGCCGGCGAGCCCCCGCGTTGCGGCGTGGTCGGCGGCGAGCTGCGCGGCTGCCGCAGTCCGGTCCCACGCGGCGTACCAGCCGTCGTAGTCGCCCGCCGCGACGGACCGGGCCGTGGCGATCGCCTCGCCGAGGTCGGCCGCGTCGACGTAGGCCCCGATCATCGTGCGCTCGAGTTGCGCGCCCATGTCAGCGTCGTCGTGCAGAGCCACGGCACATCGCCCCTTCGTGTCGAGGAAACTCCTCCGCATTGTCACATCACGCGGGACGCCGTGCCGGGCGAACCCGTCGGGCACGTCCGTTGGTAGGGTTCGCCGCCATGGCAGGGACAGCGGGTGACCGGACCCCCGAGGAGGTCTCGCTCTACGAGGGCCTGCTCACCACGCGGGCCATCCGGCGCTACACCGACGAGCCGGTCCCCGACGAGGCCCTGCGCGACATCCTCTTCGCCGCCACCCGGGCGCCGAGCGGGTCGAACCGCCAGCCGTTCCGCTTCATCGTCCTCACCGACGGGCCGGTGGCCCGGGAGGCCAAGCGCCTGATCGGCGAGGGGGCGCGCGCGGTTCTGGGCCGCCAAGCGGGAGGCCGACGGCTACGACACCGGGTCCGGCGCCGACGCCGACTCGCCGAAGGCGCGCATGGCGCGCACCATGCAGCACTACGTCGACACCTACGAGTCGGTGCCGGTCCTCGTGCTGGCCTGCTACCGGCGCTACCGCGGGACCCCGCACACCACCGACGGTGCGTCGCTCTACCCGGCCTGCCAGAACCTGCTGCTGGCCGCCCGCGCCCTCGGCTTCGGCGGCGTCATGACGGGCTGGCAGTTCGCGGCCGACGCCGAGCTGCGCGCGTTGCTGCACATCCCCGACGAGATCGAGATCATGGCGACCATCACCCTCGGACGGCCGCAGGGCCACCACGGACCGGTGCGGCGCCGGCCGCTGCCCGAGCTCGTCTACGGCGAGCGCTGGGGTGAGGCCCCCGCCTGGGCGGTCGACCCGGCGGGGGCCGCCCACACCTCGGCGGGACCGCCGACCCACAGCCAATAGAGTCTGCAGTGTTGCGCACGCTCGCGGAAGGCTGACCATGCACGCTGTCGACTCGCCCGTCTTCGACGCGGACAACCACTACTACGAGGCGCTCGACGCGTTCACCCGCCACCTCGACCCGAAGCTCGGGCCGCGGGTGATCGAGTGGGTCGAGGTCGGCGGCCGGCGCTACCACGCGCTGGGCGGGCGGATCAGCCGCGCCGTGACCAACCCGACCTTCAACCCGATCGCCCCGGCCGGGGCCCTGGTCGACTACTTCCGGGGCAACCCCGACGGCCGGCCCATGCACGAGCTGATGGGCACGTCCGAGCCCATCCGCCCCGAGTACCGCGACCGCGACGCCCGGCTCGCCACCATGGACGCCCAGGGCCTGGCCCAGGTCTGGCTCTTCCCCACCCTCGGCATGCTCTACGAGGAGGCGCTCAAGCACGACCCGGGCGCGGTCGTGCTGCTGTTCCGGGCCTTCAACCGCTGGCTGGCCGAGGACTGGGGCATGGCCTACGCGGACCGCATCTTCGCCGCCCCCTACATCTCGCTGGCCGACGTGGACGAGGCGGTGCGCGAGCTGGAGTGGGCGCTCGACCAGGACGCCCGGGCCGTCGTGATGCGGGCGGCCGCACCGACCACGGCGGGCGGGCCGCTGTCGCCGGCCGCCGACGTGTTCGACCCGTTCTGGGCCCGGGTCAACGAGGCCGGCATCACCGTGGTCGTGCACGCCGGCGATGCCGGGCTGTCCTCCAACGGCTACGCGCCCGACGGCTTCTCCGCCTCCTTCCGCGGCGGGCCGTCCCGGCCCAGCATCAAGATGTTCGCCATTGAGCGGGCGGCCCACGACTTCCTGGCCACGCTGCTGCTCGAGAAGCTCTTCGACCGCTTCCCCAACGTGCGCATCGCCTCCGTCGAGAACGGCTCGGAGTTCCTCGCCCCCCTCTTCGGCAAGCTGCGCACCTCCAACCGGCGCATGCCCGGCTACTTCTCCGAGGACCCGGTCCTCACCTTCCGGCGCCACGTGTGGATCAACCCGTTCTGGGAGGACGACGTCGACGAGATCGTGGACCTCATGGGGGACGACCGGGTGATCTTCGGGTCGGACTGGCCCCACGTGGAGGGGCTGCCCGAGCCGACCGACTGGGTCACCGAGCTGCAGAAGCTCCCGCCCGAGTCGGTGCCCAAGATCATGGGGGGCAACGTGTCCGAACTCAACGAGCGGAGGCCCGCACCATGACCGAGGTCGTCGACCGGAGCGAGACGGTGGAGTCGGCCGAACCCGCCCACCAGATCGAGCCCCACGTCATCGTCCTGTTCGGCGCGACCGGCGACCTGGCGGCGCGCAAGCTGCTCCCGGGCCTGCTGCACCTCGCCATGACGGGGATGATGCCCGACTACCGGATCGTGGGGAGCTCGACCAGCACCCTGACCGACGAGGAGTTCCGCCACCTGGCCCGCCACGCCTGCGACCAGTACTCGACGGACAAGATCTCGCTGCTGCAGTGGGCGAACTTCGAGAAGCGGCTGACCTTCTGCTCGACCTCGGCGGGTCCGAGGCGCTGGCCGAGGCGGTGGCCTCGGCCGAGAAGGAGATCGGCGGCGAGCCGCGGCGGCTGCACTACCTGAGCGTCCCGCCGGCGGCGGACCGCTCCGTGATCCAGCTGCTGTCCGACGCCAAGCTGGTCGAGCGGTCACGGGTGGTCATGGAGAAGCCGTTCGGCACCGACCTGGCCAGCGCCGTGGCGCTCAACGACATGCTGCACCAGGTCTTCGACGAGGACCAGATCTTCCGCATCGACCACTTCCTCGGCAAGGAGGCGGTCCAGAACATCCTGGCCTTCCGCTTCGCCAACGGCCTCTTCGAGCCCATCTGGAACCGGGACCACATCGACCACGTGCAGATCGACGTCCCCGAGACGCTCGGGGTCGACGACCGCGTCGCCTTCTACGAGGCGACCGGCGCCTTCAAGGACATGGTGGTCACCCACCTCTTCCAGATCCTGGGCTTCATGGCCATGGAGCCGCCCACCGCGCTCGCCGCCGGTCCGATCAACGAGGAGAAGAACAAGGTCTTCCGCTCCATGCGCCTGCTCGATCGTGCCCAGGTCGTGCGCGGCCAGTACGACGGCTACCGCGACATCCCCGGCGTGGCGGCGGACTCCGACACCGAGACCTTCGTGGCGCTGCGCTGCGAGATCGACAACTGGCGCTGGGCGGGCGTGCCCTTCTTCCTGCGCACCGGCAAGAAGCTCGGGCGGCGGCGAGCGCATCATCTCCATCGCCTTCCGCGAGCCGCCCAAGTCCATGTTCCCCGACGACTCGGGCGTCGGCACCCAGGGCCCCGACCACCTCACCTTCGACCTGGCCGACTCGTCGAAGCTGTCCCTCTCCTTCTACGGCAAGAAGCCCGGGCCGGGCATGAAGCTCGAGAAGCTGAGCCTGCAGTTCGCCCTGCACGAGACCGGCCAGGACGCCGACGTGCTCGAGGCCTACGAGCGCCTGATCCACGACGCCATGATCGGCGACCACACGTTGTTCAACACGGCCGAGGGCATCGAGCGCCTGTGGGAGGTGTCGACGCCGCTGCTCGAGAACCCGCCGCCGGTGCAGCCCTACGCCCAGGGCAGCTGGGGCCCCGATCCATCAACGAGCTCATCGCGCCGCGCCGCTGGCGGCTGCCCTTCGAGCGCCGCTGGCGGGGGAACCCCGCCACCTGACTCAGGGCCGGCGGCCCGTGTAGGCCACCAGCAACGCCATCGGGTCGGCCCCGGCGCCCAACGTCACCTCGTCGGCGAAGTTGTCCCCGTCGCGCGCCTCGGGCCGGATCAACCCGTCCTTGGCCAGGCCGAGCACGTAGGTGCTGAGCCCGTCGTTGGCGGGCGGCTCTTGCCCGGTGGCCCGGGCGAAGTCCCAGGCGTGCACCAACAGCTCCAGGGACAAGATGCGCGCGGCCACCTCGGCGGGGAGCTCGCTTCCGCCGCTGAGCGTGACCATGCCGTCGAGGCCGTGGCGGCGCCACCCCTCGAGGACCGGCTGGGCCAGGTCCGCGATGCGCACCTCGCGCTCGGCGTCCTCGTCCGGCGTCACGTCCACACCGACGCAGCCGCCGAGACTGACCAGTGACCCGGCCAGGTGCGCGGTCAGCTGGTCCACGTCGTACTTGGCGCACGGCGTCTGCGCCTTGCCGTCGCCCGGGCCCATGCGCCGCAGCACGAAGCTGCACATGGCGAGCGACGCTTCCGCCGCGCTGAGCTGGTCCCAGGCGTCGGCGTCGCGCACGGCCCACGGCTCCAACCCGGCCTCGCCCTCGCGGCCGGCCACGGCCAGGCGCTCCATGAAGTGGTCCCAGCCGCTGGAGTGCCCCTCCTCCTGCTCCGGCGTGAGGCCCTCGTGCACGAGGCGCACCGTCGTCCCGCCCTCCGCCGGCTCGAGCGTGACCGTGACCGTCGACGTCCCGGGCGGCTGCTGCTCGTCGCCCTCCCAGCCCCACGTGTAGACGAGTCGCCGCCCGGGCTCGACCTCCACGAAGGTGCCGCCGGCATTGCCGCCGGGCACGACGGTGAAGCGGAAGTCGCCGCCGGCCCGCAGGTCGACCCGGGCCGAAACGGTCTGCCAGCGCCGCAGGCGCTCGGGCTCGGTCAACAGAGCGAACGTCTGGTCGACGTCGAGGGGGACCAGGACCGACTTCTCAATCGTCATTCGGGTTTCCTTTCTCGGGGGGCTCGGCAAGGGCGAGTTGCTCGAGCTCGGATGTCCAGAAGGCGTCGAGGATGCTGCGCAGCGCCGCCATGCCCGCCGGATCGAGCCGGTAGCGGCGGAACCGGCCGTCCTGCCGGACCTGCACCAGGCCGGCGGCGGCCAGCACGCCGAGGTGCTGCGAGATGGCGGGCCGGGTGACGGAGAACTGCGCCGCCAGCTCGGTGACCGTGCGCTCGCCCTCGCGCAGCAGCTCCAGCAGCCGGCGCCGGTTGGGCTCGGCCAGCACGGCCAGCAGGTCGGGCGCTGCCGTCGTCGTGGGCGTCTCGGTCACCGGCTGACATGTTAGTCAAGACTAACACGTTGTGGGCGGATGGCAAGGGGGCGTCGGTCAGGGCTCGGGAGCAGTCGCCGGCGGCGGCGGCGCGGCGCGGGGCGCGGCGGCCGAAGGCGCGCCTCAGTCGGGGCGTGAGGCGTGCACGAGGTCGACGATGCGGGTCCATCCTTCGCCCGCGGGGGGATCGATGAGGTGCTCGGCGGCCGCGACGGCCTCGGGAGCTCCGCCGCGTACCGCCACGGCGGTGCCGGCCTGCTCGAGCATGGCGACGTCGTTCAGCCCGTCACCGACGGCGAGCACCTCTTCGGGCGCGATGCCGTGCCGACGGCAGTAGGCGTCGACCCCGGTCCACTTGGTCACGCCGGGCGGGCTGGCGATGAGCCCGTACTGCCCGTAGTCCGGCTCGGGGTACAGGACCGCGCCGGACCGACGACCTCCCGCCAGGTCGTCGGCGACCGGGCGCAGGCGCTCGAGACCGAGGCCGAGGACCGAGAACGCGTAGACGTCGCTCGTCCCCGCGGTGGCCTGGAGATCGCCGCGCCCGGCCACTGCCCCGAGATAGGTGAGGTGCGCCGCACAGGTCGACGGGGTCTCCGAGACCACGATGTCGATCTCCGGATGCTCGACGTAGAGACACGGGTCGAGCCCGTGCGCCCGGAAGGTGGCCAGCGTGGCGAGCGCGTCGTCCGCACCGAAGCATGCCCTGTGGAAGCAGGCGCCCGAGGGGAGGTCCAGACCCAGCGCCCCGTCCATGAGCACCGCCGGCAGGGCCAGGCCGGCCGCGCCGAGCTGACGGGCCACGACGCGGGGACGCCGCGACGTCGCCACCACGACCGTCACCCCGGCGCTGCGCAATAGCCTCGACGGCGGCGAGATGGGACGGCGGAGGGACGAGTTCGGTGTCCCAGAAGGTGCCGTCGAGGTCCGTGGCGACCAGGCGGATCACGGGCCCGGCGTCGAATCAGCCGGGGGCATGCCCGTTTTGGCGCGGCTCGGGCATGGTGGTCGTCCCGACCAGACCGACCGGGTCGACGGGCTCCGTCGAGGCCCCGGGCTCGGCCGACGGCTGGGCGCGGGCGTCGAGCACCATCGTCGCGGTCACGAGATCCCACGGTGCCAGGCGCGGTTGGCGCAGCAATCCGTCCGGGGGCGAGGCGCCGAACGCGAAGCAGAGCCCGATGAGGCCACCGATCACCACGGTCGGGACCACCATCACCGGGCAGCAGATGCCGCTGCGGAGAAAGGACCGCCCGAGGCCTATCGGTCGCTCGTCGGCACGCCGGACGACCCGCAGCCCGAGGAGCCGATAGCTCGGGGTCCGGCTGTGCCGCCACTCGAAGACGCTCCAGACCAGCCAGCCGACGACCAGGGTGACGACGAGCAGGACCACGCTCAGGGCGAGGGCCTCGATGCGCCGACCCAGGCTCGCTGCAGGATCCTGCCGGACCATCGCGACGATGGTAGTGATACCCGCCTCAGAGAGAGGCCGGCGCCACGCCGCTTCCGCCGGACGCGCTGCTCTCGTAGACGGCGAGCGCGAACCGGAGGATGTCGACGGCTTCGGCGCCGCTCCACAGCATCGGGCCCTCCCCCGTGCGCAGCCAGCGCAGCCAGTGGCGACCCGAGTCCCGGAAACTGCTCGCCCAATCGTCGTCGAGGGCGTGGTACGCGCGCAGTTCCCCCTCGCGGTACACCTCGAGGCTCGGCTGCTGGATGCCCCGGCCGGTGCAGCGGTTGACCCGGGCGTAGCCGGCCCGACCGGTGACCTCCCAGCGCTCGTCGTTGGTGTAGTAGTCCGAGCGCAGATACATGTCCTGCGCCAGCGTGATGTCCCACACGCCGCGAATGCCGTTCTCGTGCTCCCAGACGATGGTCGTCGGCGCGTCGACCTCCACCCCGGGCACCACCTCGGTCCCCCCCACCCAGGCCCGCACCTCCCTGATCGGCCCGAAGAGCCAGAGGGCCGTCGCCAGCTTGTGCCACCCGTCGTCGAACACCAGGATCCCGCGGCCCTCTCGCATCTGCAGGAACTGCCAGTGGTAGCTGCTCGCCGGCACGTCCCAGCCCCCGCGGCCGCTGCCCACCATCTTCATGTGGTAGCCGCTGATCTCGCCCAGCTCACCCGACGTCGCCACCGCCTTCAGCTTCACCAGAGGCTCGTAGAACACGTAGTTCTCCATGACCCGCAGGAGACGGTCGTTGGCCGCGGCGGCGTCCACCATGCGCCCGGCGGCCTCGAGGTCGTTGCACATCGGCTTCTGCAGGTTGACGTGCCAGCCGTAGCCGAGGAGCTCCACGACGCCCTCTTCGTGCAGCGGGATGGGGAGCAGCGCCTCGACGGCGTCGACCGCCAGGCCGCTGGCCGCGAGCTCGGCGGCGGAGGCGAAGGTCTGCGCCCCCGGCCAGTCCGCGGCGCGCTCGGCCCGGCGCTCCTCACTCGGGTCGACCAGGGCCACGACCTCGACGTCGGGGTTGTCGACATAGGCCCGCACGTTGAGGTCGTAGATACGCCCCAGGCCGACGAAGGCGGCCCGGACCGGCCGGTCGTAGGGCGTGAAGCTCATGGAAGGCACCTCGGATCGAAAAGTCGCCGGAAGCCGCACATCTTGGCGCGGATCGGTTCGATTCGTCGGCCCGGTCCGGGCCCCTCCGCCGGAACGAGGCGATCCCGAAGGCCGCGGTGGCCTGCCCCGGAGACCGGCCGACGCGAGGGCGCCGGGTCAGTGACCGGCCAGGTGGCTGACGGTGGGGGGGTCGCGGCCTGCGCTAGAATGATGGGCGTGCCCGCGGTCCTCGTGGCCGCCCTGATCGGGCTGCTGACCTCCCAAATCGCCTTCATCGTCACGACGGTGTACCTGCACCGCGCCCTGGCGCACAAGGCCATCACCATGAGGCCTTCGGTGGCGTTCGCCTGCCGATTCATCATCTGGATGTCGACCGGGACCCGACCGAGGCAGTGGGTGGCGGTCCACCGCAAGCACCACGCCCACACCGACGAGGAGGGCGACCCCCATTCGCCCGTGATCTTCGGCTACTCCCTGGTCCAGTTCGGCAACGCCGTGCTCTATCGTCGCGTCGCCCGGGACCGCGCGCAGGTGGCCCGCTATGCGAGGGACCTGCCGGAGGACGGCTGGGACAAGGTGCTGTTCAATCACGCCCTCCTGGGCCTCGCCCTGGGCGTCGGGCTCCTCGTCGCGCTCTTCGGGTGGGAGATCGCGTTGGTGGCGGCCGCCGTCCACGCCTCGATCTACCTGCTCGGCGGGGGCGCCATCAACGGGATCGGGCACAAGTGGGGGAAGCGGCCGCACGACAATCTCGCCACCAACAACCAGTGGCTGGCCTGGTTCGTCGCCGGCGAAGGGCTGCACAACAACCACCACGCCGTCACGACCTCGAGCCGGTTGTCGATGGCGAAGGGCGAGGTCGACCCCGGCTGGTGGGCGATCCGGGTCCTGGTGCTCCTGCGTTGGGCCACCGTTCGCCACGAAAAGCTGGCCGTCAAGCCGTCACGGGTCTGACCAGCCTCTGCGCGTTCGCCTCGCCGGCGTGAGTCCCGTCGAAGCACCTCACCGGAGCCACGGGTCGGGCAAGCTGGGGCGATGAGCGAGGACCGGGCGGCGCCCGATGCCGACGAGCTGGAGCGCCTGTGCGTCTACGACCCGAACGCTCCGGATGCGGCGCACCACCTCGAGCTGATCCGCTACGTCATGTCGCTGGGGGCGACCCTCGAGGATGTCACGGCGGCGCCGAATCTGGGCGAGCTGGCGCTCGACCTGACCCTGCGACCGCGTGGGCCCCTCACGCTGGGAGAGGCGGCGGCGTCGGCCGGTCTGGACCGGCGCACCACGGAGCGCCTGATGAACGCGATCGGGATCGCAACGGACCCGAACGGGCACATCACGGACGACGAGGCGGCGGCCGTCCGCCTGCTGGCGGGGGCGAACAACAGCCTGCTCGGTGAAGAGGCGACGCTGCAGCTGGCCCGGGTCACCGGCAGCACCATGGCCCGGATGGCCGAGACCCTCGTGGGGATCTTCCGCCTCCAGGTGGAGCTTCCCCGGCGCGACGCGGGGATGCCCTACGTCGACGTCGTCAAGGAATACGCCGACCTGACCCGGACGCTGCTCCCGGAGTTCGTCTCGACGCTCGACGCGGTGCTCCGCCGCCAGATCGTGGCGGTCGCCGAGCGCATGTGGTCGACGGACGAGGAACGCTCGATCGTCATGCTGCAGCGCACCGTCGGGTTCGTGGACCTCGTGGGTTACACCTCGGCCACGGCGTCATGGACGCTGCGTGAGCTCACGGAAGTCCTGATCGAGTTCGACACGCGCACGTCCGAGGTCGTGGTGCGAGGCAACGGCCAGATCGTGAAGATGATCGGCGACGAGGCGATGTTCGTCACCGAGAAGGCGGACGATGCCTGCCGGATCGCGCTGGATCTCGTCGACGCCGCCGGCGAGAAGCTCCCCCCGGTCCGGGTCGGCCTGGCCACCGGAGAGATGGTGTCGGTGTTCGGTGACCTGTACGGCCCCGACGTGAATCTCGCCGCGCGCCTCGTCGAGGCCGCCGACCCTTCGACGGCCATCGTCTCCGAGCAGGTCCGGTCTGACGCGACCGGCTTCGGCTTCGATCCCCTGCCACCGCTGACCCTCAAGGGGTTCTCGCAGCAGTCGACGGCCTATCGGCTCCGGAAGTGACGAGCGCGGCGGGCGGCTTGCGGCGGGGTCGGGTCGATCAGTGCCGCGTGGCGAGGAGCACGGTGTCGTGGACCGTGGCCGGGTCACCATCGGGCGTGGCGGCCGGCCGCGGCCGGGCCTCGTGCACCACGACGCTCCAGGAGGCGTCGAGCAGTCCGGCGATGTCGTCCGCTGTGTAGAACCGGTCCGGCATTCTGGGCCGACGCACCCCGGTGGCCAGGTCCGACGGGTGATGACCGACCACCAACAGCGATCCTCCCACCCGCACCGACGCCGCGAGCGAAGAGAACAACCGGGCCCGCGGCCCGGGTGGCAGTTGCATGAACTGCGCCGAGACGAGGTCGAAGGAGTCAGGCTCGGGTGCACTGACGAGAAGGTCGACCTGCTTCCACTCGATGCGCGCCGAGACCGCCGCATCGCTGTCCGCGGCGTGCCGGGCGGCCCGCTCGAGGGCGACGCTCGAGATGTCAGTCGCCATCACGTCCCAACCGTGCCGGGCGAGCCAGATGGCGTCGGCCCCCTCGCCACACCCCACATCGAGCGCCCGCCCGGGGGTCAGGCCGGCGACCTCGGCCACCAGCTGCGGGTTGGGGTTGCCGCTCCAGACGCGCGGCGACGACCGATAGCGCTCGTTCCAGGAGTCCTCATCGAACGGCGGGTCGATATCGTGCTCGTGCTCGTGCTCGTGCTCGTGCTCGTGCATGCCCTACGGCGACATCCCGGCGAGCCCGCCGATCCCGAGCGAGCCGTCACCCCCCGCAGCCGAGTCACCGGAGGCGCCCTCTGCGTCGGCCACCTCCTCGTTGTCTCCGGAGGTCGCCGCGTCGGCGCCATCGCCCGGCATCGGAGGAGGGTCGTCGAGGAAGTCCGCCGTGGGCACGAAGAAGAGGGTGCCGGTCACCGCGGTGGAGAAATCGAGGATCCGGTCGTAGTTGCCGGGCGGGTCCCCGAGGAACATGTGCTCGAGCATCAGCTCGGTGACCGACGGCGTCGCGGCGTACCCGATGAAGTACGTGCCGAACTCCGCTGCGCCCAGCGAGCCGAAGGGCATGTTCTCGCGCAAGATCTGACGCTGGGTGCCATCGGCCTCGACGATGGTGTTGAGCGCCACATGCGAGTTCGAGGGTTTGACGTCGTCGTCCATCTCGACGTTGGACAGCTTGGCCCGCCCGATCACCCGCTCCTGCTCCTCGACCGCCAGGGCTTCCCAGGCGGCCATGTCGTGCAGGTACTTCTGGACGATGACGTAGGTCCCGCCGGCGAAGGGCGGGTCCTCGGCTCCGATGGTCACCGCGGTGTCGGCTGCCGCCCCGGTCGGGTTCTCGGTCCCGTCGACGAAACCGAGCAGGTCGCGCTCGTCGAAGTACTTGAACCCGTGGACCTCGTCGACCACGGTCGCCGCCCCCGCCAGGCGACCGACGACCAGGGAGGCCAGCTCCCAGCACAGGTCCATCGTCGCGGCCCGGATGTGGAACAACAGATCACCCGACGTGGCCACGGCCCGATGGGGATCGCCGTCGAGGGCCCGGAACGGGTGCAGCTCAGCCGGCCGGGGACCGGCGAAGAGACGGTCCCACGCCGCCGATCCCACGCCCACCACGAGGGCCAGCCCGCCTTCGGGGGAGCGGAAGGAAACCGTCCGAGCCAGTCCGGACAGGTCGGCGAGCAGGTCGTGGACCACGGGCTCGCCGCCGTGGTCGATCGTCAGGACAAGGATGACGGCGCTGGCCGTGAGCGGGGTGAGCACCGGCTGCGCCACCGGCGATCCGGTGACGGCGGCCGGGTTCTGTAAGACGTTCGCCATGCACGTTCTCCCGCGTTTCCACCGGCCCCCGCGTCCACGGGGGTGCACCGGCGGCCCAGTTCGACGAGCGTAGCGGCGCGACATGGCGCGGGCCCGTGTCGAGTTCGCCCGTCGCGAAGGGGCGTCGGCCGGGTCGTCCCAGCTGGCGGGGCGGTGGAAGGGGCGACCGACCGGCCCGGCAGCGTTCGATTACCGTGCCAGACGCGATTCGGCCGGCGCCCCCTCCGGGGGGAATCGGGGGTGAGGACCAAGGGCGCCGGCCGTCTCGCTGTCAGGAAAGCCTAAAGGTCCCTTGTAAACCCTGGCTGTGGGACGCGTTACGAACCTGTGCCAGTTGTGACCCGAAACGACCCTTTCAAAAAGGGACCGGGACGCGGCCTCATTCCTCCGACGAAAGCTGCATGAGCACAGCCACGTCAGCCCGATCCTTGCTCGTCGCGGACTGCTCGCGCCCGTGACTCTGCGACTTGTCCTCGATCAGTGAGGACAGGGTCACGACCCGCGCGACGATGCCGTCGAGCTCCCTCACGTCATCGCCGAAGGAGCCCGTGGGCCAAGCGCCACGACCCTCGACAAGCGGGGTGTACACGACGCCCTCGTCGTCCCGGACGAGAAAGGCGAGGTCCAGACGGTGCACGCCGTTCTCGTACTCGGTGTACCCGTCCTCGCCGGGCTGCGCGCGGCGTGTCCAGTCGTCCTCGCCGAGCACGCCGTCAATACGTTCGAAGTCGGCCTGCCACACGGCGACGTCGATGTCCGCATGTCTCCGGGTGACCCTCCCGGCATGAAAGTCGACGGCCCAACCTCCGAACAGCCAGTAGTCGATTGCGCGCCGCGCGAAGAGCCGGTGCAAGCCGCCAATGGCCTCCATCTGATGATCGGCCTCCGCCATCGTCGGCAGCATACGCACGAGCAGGCCACGGGTCTTCGCCGGGTGTCGAGGGGCGCCCGGCCCACCCAGAGTCCGGAGTGAGGACTCGTGTCACGGAGATCGGCGACGTGCCTCCTCCTCACTCACCGATGACGTGTGCCCGGAGGCGAGCGACCAGGTTCCGCATCTCGGGCTCGCCGACTCGCGGTGCGCCGGGCCATTCGGCGAGACGAACGCCCCAGTACTCCCGCGGGGTGCCGGCATACCGGGGCGCCAGGACGACGTGCAGGTGGGCAACTCCGTCGCCGAACACGAAGCTGTACACGTGCTCGGCTTCCGCCACCTCCTTCAGGGCTCGGGCCAGACGGTTCACCATGAGACCCAGAGCGGCGGCTTCCGGATCGGTCAAGTCGCCCAGCCCCGCGGCATGCCGCACGGGCTCGACGACGAGGTAACCCCGGTACGCGGTCGGCCCGGCCCGGGGAGAGGCATGTCCCGCATAGACCAGCTCATCCGCGAAGAGGACGCCCCCCGGGGCAGCATCCCCGAGCGCATGTTTGGCGCAGACAAAGCATTCCGTGGTCGGCACCTCGCTCCCCATGCACAAAGCTTCCCGCGCCGGTCAGGCCTCCCGCCGGATGCTCCACGAAGCGGAGTTCCCGGTCCGAACCCGCTGCACGTTTGCCCCGAGGCGCTCGAGGCGCATGTCGGGTGTCAGGCCGGGAGGAAGTCCAGGAGGACGGAGTTGACCGTGTCGGGTGCGTCCATCTGCATCCAGTGGGCGTCAGGTGAGAGGCGGAATGCCGACCATCTCGCGGAACTCGTCCGTCGAGTTCGTGACCGGGAATGTCTCACCGGGGACAGGCAGTCCGAGTCGTTCGCAGATCGGACCCCAGCCGTCGCCGAGATCCCATTCGAGAAGTCGGCTCGCCGGCACTTCGGAACGCACGTCGTCGTTGTGACGAACATAGGCATCCATCATCGCTTCCGGGTCGTCAAAGCGGTCGCAGAACCGCTCCCTCAAGAGCTGGCGCACCGCGTCCATCCACGGCGCGACCTCCGGCGGCATGTTGTCGAAGGTCAAGAAGATGGTGTTCGAGGCGCTGCGGTACCACTCTTCGGGATCGCGAACCGACAGGAGCACGAGCGCATCCGGGTAAGCCCGTGACAGTTCTCGCCAGAACGACGCACCCGGCCAATCCACGATCGCCCCATAGCGCGCCAACATTCGTGACCAGTCGACCTCTCGACCGTTGACGGCGTCGATCCAGGCCGGAATCTGGTCGGGGTCCCCGAGGATCTCGATCATGTGGTGACACGGGGCATCGAGGAGCTGCTCGAGCGCCAGCTTGAGTGAATGCGTCCCCGTTCGACCGACCCCGGCACCGACGACTCTGAGTTCCACAATTCCTCCTCCTCGACGCGACGAACACAGAGGCCGACCAGTGACTGCCAGAACAGATCGAACGCTTCTTGCGCCGGCAGATCCTGGCATAGATCTCCGCCCGGCGCCCTTCAGGAACAGGCTTCTTCAGCCAAACAAGGGCCGGGACGGGGCGGCGTCCGTCTCGCGACGGGCGTTAGTACTCCTCGCCTTCATAGAGCCGCTGGAAGTTGGGGGCCCCGTCCTGGGCAACGGCATCCAACGCCGAAAGACTGGCCGTCGTCACGTCGTAGGCCTGCAGTCCTTCGGCACTGTCAGCCCGTCGCAAGTCCGCTCCGTCCGTCGCTTCGGGATCTTCTTCGAGCCTCATGGGAGTTTGGGTTGCCGGTCCATCCGGTATCTGGTCGTAGGACTCGACGCCGCGGTCGCGGACGAGCTTGGTGGGATGCCCGTCGGACAGCCAACGCGCCTCATGGAGTCCGAAGGGGTCGGTGTACCAGCCTTCTTCCGTTTCAACAGTCACAATCGTTCTCCCTCAACCGTACGGCCCTGCTGCTGGTCTTGTTCGCCTGGTCGTCGAGTGTTCCACACGTCCGAAAAACACGTTGGGATCGCGCCCACGTCGAATGTCGCTCGACGCGTCGATTCGGGGCGTTCGGTGAACATTCGGTGACAACGGTGATTCTTTGCTCGAATTTTCAGGGAATGAGCAGCACGCGGCCGAAGGCCTGCCGGCTCTCGATGAAGGCGTGGGCCCCCGCCGCGTCGGCGAGCGGGAACGTACGGTCGATCACCACCTTCAGCTCGCCGCGCGCGATGGCGTCGAGGTGCCCGGCGATCATGGCGTGAGGGCGCGGCGACAAGAGGAGCTCAGCCCCGAGGAAGTAGCCGGACAGGGTCTGGTTGTTGCCGCGCATGGTCGAGATGTCGAGATGCTCCGCCGATGACCGCCCGGCGTCGCCCACCGTCACGCACCGGCCCCGGTAGGCCAGCACGTTGATGCTCCCCTGGAGCGTCACGCCTCCCACCGAGTCCACGACGACGTCCACCCCGCGGCCATCGGTCAGCCGGCGCGCCTCGGCGACGAAGTCGTCGGTGACGTAGTTGATGCCCTCGTCGAGGCCGAGCTCCTTCAGGCGCTCGAGGCGGTCGTCGCTCGATGCGGTGGCGAGGACCCGGGCGCCGGCCCGCTTGGCCATCTGGATCGCCGCGATGCCGACGCCCCCCGCCCCGGCGTGGATCAGCGCCGTCTCGCCCGCCTGCAGGTGGCCGAACTCGAACAGGCAGTCGTCGGCCGTGCCGAAGGGCACGGGCACGCAGGCCGCCTCGTCGGTGGACACGCCGTCGGGGATCTTCCAGGCGAAGCTCTCCGGCGTCGCTCGGCGTTCGGCGTGCGAGCCGTCGAGTCCCACCGTCACGGCACGGTCGCCCACGTCGAAGCCGCGCACATCCGCTCCGACCTCCAAGACGGTGCCGGCGCACTGGTAACCCACCACATGGGGAACCCGGACCAGGTCGCCGCCCAGCCGGTTCAGCGTGTCACCGCCCTCGATACTGACCGCCTCGACACCGATCAGGATCTCGCCCGGGCCCGCCACGGGGTCGGGCACGTCCTCGTAGCGGAACACCTCGGGCGCTCCGGTCTCGTAGTACACCGCTGCCTTCATGACCGGACATACTCCCGCATCCTGAAGTGCTTCGTCCTTTGGGCATACCACCTGGACGTCTGGGGCAGCTGGGTGGCGATCTTCCCGTTGGCGTTGGTGAAGTAGCTCTGGCACCCGTCGCTCCAGACGGTCCCGGCCAACGCCTCCTGGAGCTCCCGGTTGTAGGCGTCCATGACCTCGGGCCGGACATCGACGGCGCGGGCCCGACGCCAGCGCATGGCCCGCAGCGCGCTCAGGACATAGGCCGACTGGGCCTCGAGGATCACGATGATGGAGTTCCCGCCCTGGTTGGTGTTCGGGCCGTAGAGCATGAAGAAGTTGGGATACCCCGCCACCGTCAGGCCCATGTAGGCGTGCGGCACCTCCGACCACTCGTCGTGCAGGCGGCGCCCGCCCACGCCGACCACCTCGATCCCCTCCAGGTACTCGGTCGCCCTGAACCCGGTGGCCAGCACGATGGCGTCCACAGGATGCTCGCGTCCGCCCGTCGTGACGACGGCGCCCGGCGTGACCCGCTCGATGCGCTCCGTCACCAGTTCCACGTTGTCGCGCAGGACGGCCTTGTAGAAGTCGCTGCAGACCAACGTGCGCTTGCACCCGAACGGGTAGTCGGGGGTGAGCTTGGCCCGCAGGCCGTCATCCTTGATCCGGTACTCGATGTGGCCGAGCGCGATCGCCTTGAGTTGCTCGGCACCCTCTTCGCCGTGACGGAACGCGATCGTGTTCTCGAAGGCCCAGTAGAGCTCCGCGGCGGTGGCGCCGGGCCGCAATTGGGTTGCGGGCGAACCGGCGTTTCTGCTCCTCGGTGAACGGCTTGTCCGAGCGCGGCAGGATCCATTGCGGCGTGCGCTGGAAGACGTCCACCGTTTCGGCCACCTTGGCCAGCTCGGGCACGATCTGCGCCGCGCTGGCCCCGGTCCCGATGACGGCCACCCGGCGGCCCACCAGGTCGTGGTCGTGTTCCCAGCGGGCCGAGTGGAAGCACGGGCCGGCGAAGGAGTCGAGTCCGGCAATGTCGGGATACGACGGAGTGGCGAACGTTCCGACGGCACTGACCACGACGTCGGCCTCGTACCGGCCGCCCTCCGCATCGGTCAACCGCCAGCGCCGGGCCTGCTCGTCCCAGTGCGCGGCGGTGATGCGTGTGTGGGGTCGCACATGGTCCGAGATGCCGAAGCGCTGGGCGCACTCCTCGAAGTAGCGCAGGATCTCGGGTTGCTCCGCGTAGGTCTTGGTCCAGTCGGGCTTCCGCGCGAAGGAGTACGAGTACAGGTGTGACGGGACGTCACAGGCCGCTCCTGGGTAGGTGTTACTACGCCAGGTGCCACCGACGCCGTCGGAGGCCTCGAACAGGACGAAGTCGCGTTGCCGGGTCTTCTTGAGGCGGATGGCCAGACCGAGGCCGCCCGCGCCCGCCCCGATGATGGCGACCCGCCAATGGGGGACCGGGCGTCCCGGTGCCGCCTCACCGCGTGCCGGGACGGTGTCGACGTGATGCGTCGCCGTCGTTGGGTCGTGCACCTTCGCCACCGCGCCTCCGAGCAAGGGAAGTCCGAAGCCCAGAGTCTGGCACCGCCGGCCGGGTACGGTCTGGCCCGGACTGGGCGGAAGGGAGGCACATGAACGAGGATGCTGGGGCGTTCGCACTGGTCATCGGTGGCGGGTCGGGCATCGGTGCCGCGCTGGCCGAGGCGTACCGGGCGCGGGGCACGACGACCGTGACCTGGGACATCGCGGGCTCCCACGACGTGACGTGCGATGTCACCGAGCCCGACGCCATCGACGATGCCGTGGGTGTGACGCGCCAGCGCTGGGGTGTGCCGTCCTGGGTCACCGTCACGGCCGGCGTCGGCCAGTCGGGCCTCTTGACCGAGGCCGAGCCCGCGGCGTTCGACACGGTCATGAAGGTCAACGCCCGCGGCCCGTGGCTGTGCATGCGGGCCTGGGTCGCGGCCCTGCGAGAGCAGCGGCTGGCGGGATCGTTCGTCGCCGTGTCGAGCGTCAGCGCCCGCCTCGTCGACCGCAACATGGGTCTCTACTGCGCGTCGAAGGCTGCTCTGTCCATGCTGGTGCAGGTGGCCGCGGTGGAATGGGGCGAGCTCGGCATCCGGGTCAATGCGGTTGCGCCCGGCGTGACGCGGACCCCGATGCTCGGGCGCGGGCCCTCGGCGACCGTGGAGGGATCCCCGTGGCTGGCCGGCGTGGCCGAGCGCACCGCGCTGGGCCGTCTCGGCGAGGCCGGCGACATCGCGCAGGCGATCATCGCTCTGCACACGATGGACTGGGTGACCGGCCAGATCCTCGAGTGCGATGGCGGGCTGTCGCTGCACAGCCC
Organism: uncultured Acidimicrobiaceae bacterium; assembly: GCA_963840245.1. Taxonomy (GTDB): domain Bacteria; phylum Actinomycetota; class Acidimicrobiia; order Acidimicrobiales; family RAAP-2; genus Bog-473. Next base: position 98,272 of record CAWIYI010000014.1, on the reverse strand, counting down.
GGCCGATCCCTATGGCGCCATGCGCAAGGCGCGCGCCTCCAAGGCCGGTGGTCGCTGAGCGCGCAGATCCGCGTGCCCGACCCTCGTTGGCGTTACCCGGGGCCGCCCCCGGCCTGGGCGCGCAGCCCGTCGCACACGATGTTCAGCAGATCGCAGGGCGCTCCGGCACCGGCGTGCGCGGTCGCTTGGCAGGTCGCGCCGACGAGCGAGACCACCGCGGTGGGCGTGACGTCGGGCCGCACGGCGCCGACCGCCTGCGCCCGTTGGAGCAGCACACCGACGGCGTCCCGCAGGCCTTCCTTCACCTCAGCAGCCGCCTCCTCGAACTCGAGCCCGGCGCCCATGACGGCGACCAACAGGTCGCGCTTGGCCGCGCCCTCGTCCACGACGTGGGCGAGGAAGCTGAAGAATGCTCCCGCCGGGTCGTCGGCGTCCGCCAACGCCTGTGCATCGACGGTGAGTGCGGAGAGCCGGTCGAGCAGGACGGCCTCGCAGAGCTTCTCCTTGGTCGGGAAGTGGCGGTAGAGCGTCCCCACCCCCACACCGGCCTTCTCGGCGATGAGGTCGACGGGGACCTCGATCCCCTCGAGGGCGAAGACGGTCTCGGCGGCCTCCAGAATGCGGTCCCGGTTGCGCTGGGCGTCGGCTCGCAGCGGGCGTGCGCCGGCGTCGGCCGCCTCGTCACACCCAACCTCTACCTTTGGCTTTGGGCCCACGGAAATCTCTCCTCCCCCGGTTGACAAACGGAACTCAGGTTCCGTATAGTCTAAGTGGAACCAGAACTCCGATTCCGATTGTAAGCCATACGAGCCGGGAATTCCAGACCCTTCCAGGTCGGGGCGGCGGGCAGGCCAGTCGGGGGCGGACCTCTTTGGACACGGAGACCACCATGACCACGACCCTCGACCTCCCCGACCAGACGACCGGACCCGGGCCCGGCCTCGATCCCAAGCGCTTCCGGGCCCTGGCCATCATCGCCGTGGCCCAGCTCATGGTGGTGCTCGACGCCTCGGTGGTCATCATCGCCCTGCCGTCGGCCCAGCGGGCCCTGCACATCTCGACCGCCAACCGCCAGTGGATGCTCACGGCGTACACCCTCGCCTTCGCGGGACTCCTGCTGCTTGGCGGGCGCATCGCCGACTACTTCGGACGAAAGCGGATGTTCGTGGTCAGCCTGGTCGGCTTCGCCGGCGCCTCCGCACTGGGCGGGCTGGCGCAGAACTCGGCCATGCTCTTCAGCGCCCGTGCCCTCCAGGGTGCCTTCGCCGCCATCATGGCGCCCGCCGCGCTCTCGCTCCTCACGGTGGCCTTCACCGAGCCCAAGGAGCGGGCCCGGGCCTTCGCCGTCTACGGCGGCATCGCCGGCGGCGGCGCCGCCATCGGGCTGATCCTCGGTGGCTTCCTGACCGAGTTCGCCTCGTGGCGCTGGACCCTCCTGATCAACGTGCCGATCGCCATCGTGGCCGCGATCGCCGCCTTCCGTTACGTCTCGGAGAGCCGCGCCTCGGCCAACCACGGCTACGACCTCCCCGGGGCCGTCACCGTCACCGGCGGCCTGCTCGCTCTCGTCTACGGCTTCACCAAGGCCGGCACGGACGGCTGGGGCGCCTCCGTCACGGTCGCGTTGTTCGCCGTGGCCGCCGTCCTCCTGGTGGCCTTCGTCCTCATCGAGCAGCGCGTCGCCCACCCGCTCCTCCCCCTCCGGGTCGTGCTCGACCGCAACCGTGGCGGGTCCTTCCTCGCCTCGCTGCTGGTGGGAACCGCGCTCCTGGGGACCTTCCTGTCGCTCACGTACTACTTCCAGGGCACGCTCCACTACTCGGCCCTGAAGTCGGGCTTCGCCTTCGTGCCGTTCTCGCTCGGCATCATCACCGGCGCCACGCTGGCCAGCCGCCTGCTGCCCCGCTTCGGGCCCCGGGCGGTCATGACCGGCGGGCTCCTGTTGGGCATGGTCGGCCTGTTCCTCTTCAGCACCCTCGACGTGCACTCGGCCTACGTCAGCATCGTGCTGCCGGCCGAGGTCATCGTGAGCCTCGGCATGGGCCTGTCGTTCGTCGCCATGAGCAGCACCGCCCTGATCGGGGTGAGCGCCGAGGACGCGGGCGTGGCCAGCGCACTGGTCAACGCCACCCAGCAGACCGGCGGCACCATGGGCGCTGCATTGATCAACACCATCGCCACGAGTGCCACGGTGTCCTACGTCGCGGCCCACGGGAAGTCGGTGGCCTCGCTCACCGCTGGTTCCATCCACGGTTACACGACGGCGTTCACCTTCAGCGCCATCGTCCTGGCGGTGGCCGGCGTGAGCGCCTTCGCCCTCATCCGGCGGGGTCGCCCCGACGCCGCCGAGGCCGTTGCGGTCGAGGAGGAGACGCTGGAAGTGCTGGCCCCGGCCTGAGCGCGGCCGGCCCGCCGGGCTTGGCGCGCCGGCGAGGGCGCGCCGGCACCGGGGCCCTACTCGCTGATGATGTCGATGGCGTACTCGGGGCAGTTGGCCACGGCGAGCCGGGCCTTCTCCTCGAGCTCGGGCGGCACCTCGTCGACGATGACCGAGGCCTGCCCGTAGTCGTCCACGTCGAAGATCTCGGGGGCCAGGCCGTAGCAGCGGGCATGGCCCTGGCATTTCTCGGGGTCGACACGGATCTTCATGGGAACACCACCGGCAAGGTACGCGGACCTCGGACCTGACCGCCCGCCCAGGCGATCTCCTCGCCCTCGGCCAGCGAGAACTCCGGGATCCGGGCCATCCATTCCTCGAGTGCAACCTGCAGCTCCATGCGGGCCAGGTTCGACCCGGCGCAACGGTGGATCCCCGAGCCGAAGGCCACATGGCGGTTCTGGGCCCGGTCCAGCTGCACGACCTCGGGTTGTTCGAAGGCCTCAGGGTCGCGGTTGGCGGCGGGGAAGTTCATCAGGACCTTGTCGCCCGCCTTCATGGGGCAGCCGGCGTACACGATGTCCTCCGTCACCTCACGGGCCATGGTCACCGGCGCGTAGGCCCGCAGCAGCTCCTCGACGGCCGTCGGCATGAGCTCGGGCTCGGCCGCCAGGCGCTTACGGTCGTCCGGGTGCGCCGCCAGGTGCCAGAGCGAGGAGCCGATGGCGCTCCACGTGGTGTCCACCCCGGCGATGAGGACGAGGGCGGCCATGCCGAGCACGATGCCGTCGTCGACCGGTTTCCCCTCGACCTCGGTGGTGAGCAGCTCGCTCAGCAGGTCGTCGCCGGGGTTCTGGCGCCGCTCCTCCAGCTGAACCAGGAAGTAGTTGAGGAGACCCTCGGCCCCGCGCTGGCGCCGCTCGGCGTCGTCGGCGAACTCCAGCACGTCACGCACCCAGCCGGTGAAGGTATCGGACAGGTCGGTGGAGACGCCCAGGATCCGGGCGATGACCCGGACCGGGATCTGCTGGGCGTAGTCGGCCGCCGCGTCGCCGTGCCCGTCGTCGGCGAAGCGATCGAGCAGCCCGCGGCACAGCTCCCGGGTGAGCGGCACGTAGCTGTCGACCCTCTTGTGCGAGAACCAGGGCAGCAGGAGCCGGCGCGTCCAGGTGTGCAACGGCGGATCGGAGGAGATCGGGGGCAGGCCGTACTCGAGGTTGGGCCCGTCGAAGTCGGCGTTGGGGTCTTCGTCCTCGTCGCCGGGGATGACGGCCACCTTCACCGAGCTGAAGTGCGCGATGTCGTGTGCAATGGCGGTCACGTCGTCGTAGCGGGTGGGCAGCCAGCTGCTCTTGCGGCGGTCCGTGTGGGCGATCGGGCAGCTCTGGCGCAACTCGTCCCAGATGCTGAAGGGATCCGTGACGTAGCGCGGGTCGAGCACATCGAAGTCTGTCGCCCAGTCCTGCACGGGCGCGGTGTGTGGCATAGGACCCCCATTGTTGCTGTCGTCGGTCACCCGGACGCCTCACCCTACTGCGGAGCTGCGGGCGTCCGGTGGCCGGTCCGGTACAGCGGCGGGCCGCCGGCGGGGCACCTACCGCGTGATGCGCTCGCCCCGTCGCAGCACCTCGTACTGCCGGGTTTCGTCGTCGGCGGGGATCCGCGCCGTCGAGCCGCCCGGCTCGGGCCGCACGACCGTGGCCCCCGCCGGGGCGAACTGGACGATGTAGGCCTTGCGCACCTCCGCCGTCCGGTTGGGCCCGGTCGAGTGAGGTGTCAGCGACGAGAACACCACGATGCTCCCGGCCCGCACGGGCACGGCAACGGCCTCCGCCGGGTCGCGCAGGCAGACGAACCCGATGTCGGAGTACTCGTGGGCCAGTGTGCCGCGGCGGTGCAGACCCGGCACCACCCACGGGCACCCGTTTTCCTCGGTGGCGTCGGTGAGCGCGACCCAGCACGTCAGGTACTGCTGCGGCTCGACGAACGCGTACCCGTTGTCCTGGTGCCAGGGGAACGGCGACTCGGTGCCCGGCTTCTTGTACACCGCCTGGTCCCAGTAGAGGCGCACGTCCGGCCCGATGAGGTCGGCGCAGGCGTCGGCGAGCAACGCGGACGTCGTGAAGTCCCGCAGCACGGGCGAGCGCAGGACCAGGTGCGTGGTGAAGGTGATCTCGTCGGCGCGGGCGATGAAGAAGCGCCCGTCCTCCATGGCGCGCAGCGCCTCCTCGCCGCGGGCCTCCAGGGGATCGATGGCCCTGACGAGCGCGTCCACCTCCCGGCGCCCCAGCGCGTCCTCCAAGACGAAGAACCCCCGCTCGTCGTACTGGCGGGCCTGCGCCGCTGTGACGGTCCGGAACGGCCCATCGTGATCCACCCAGGTGAAGCTCGTGTTGAGCTCGTGCGCGACCGGCCCGGGCGGGCGGCCGCTCACGAACCGCGGAACGAGGGGTCGCGGCGCTCTGCCGTGGCGCGTACTCCCTCGGCGAAGTCGGCCGTGTCGCGCAGCCTGGTCTGCTCGGCGGATTCGTGCTCCATGGCGAGGCGGACCTCCTCCACCAGGCCGCGCCGCAACGTGGCCCGGATGGCACGGACGGCCAGCGGACCCGAGGCGGCGAACTCTCCCGCATAGTCGATGGCCTGCGCCAGCAGGTCGCCATCGCCGGCCAAGCGGTCGCACAACCCGAGCGCCATCGCCTCCTCGCCGCCGACCCGACGCCCGCTCAGGAGGAGATCCGCCGCGGCCTGGCGCCCGACGACGGCGGGCAGCGTCACCGTCAGCGCGAAGCCGTGATGGAAGCCCAAGCGGGCGAAGTTGGCGCTGAAGCGGCTCTGCGGCGTCGCCACCCGGAAGTCCGCCGACAGCGCCAGGCCGCAGCCGCCGCCGATCGCCGCACCCTGCACGGCGGCCACCACGGGGAGCGGGGCGGCGAACAGTCGCAGTGCCGCGCGGTAGAGCGCGGCGATGTCCTGGCCGGCATTGCCGGCGAAGTCCAGCCCGGCGCAGAAGTGCTTGCCCTCCGCCGCCAGCACGATGGCCCGGCACCACACCGACGCGTCCAGCTCCTCATAGGCCGCCGCCACCGCCTCGACCAACGCGGTGTCGAAATAGTTGTTGGGTGGGCGGTGCAGGCAGACGACGCCGACGTGCGCTCCGTGCTGCGCCACCGTGACGTCGGTCTCGCTCACTGGTTCACAGCTCAATATCCTCAAGGCTGCGCCAATAGATCACGGCGTCCTCGCCCTCGACGGCGGCCGGGATCCGGCCCAACTCGTCGAAGCCGAGCTGGCGGTACATGGCGCGGGCGAGGTTGGACTCGAACACGAGGTTGAACATCATGGCGTCGAAACCGAGGCGTCGTGCCTCGCGCAGCGAGTGCTCCACCAGCGCCCGCCCCACGCCCGTGCCCCGGTAGGGGGCCAGCACGAAGTAGCCGGCATTGGCGATGTGGGCCGCCCGGCCCACGAAGTTGGGCTTGATGTAGGAGCCGCCCATCAGATAGCCGCCGAAGCGGGCCACGGAGACGGCCGCCGAGTGGCGGATCCAGTAGTCGTCGAAGTCCTCCCGCGTCACCGGTGGCAGCTGAGGGAAGCCCTCGCCGGCGCCCACGATGTGGCTGAACGCCGTGTACAGCTCGTCGTAGTCGTCGATCGCTGCTTCTCGGATCTCTACCGGCACGGCACCACGGTAGTGGTGCGGACCTGTGAATCGACTGATCGCACAGGGGATGCAGTCGACGTCCCCGCCTCCTAGGCGGTGAGGCCGAACCCCGGGGTGCCCGTGCCGGGCCGCACCGCCTCGATCGGATCGCGCAGGTCGTCGATGTAGCCGAGCGCATAGGCCCCGCGGTCGTAGCCCATCACCCGGAGGAGGTCGGTGGGCAGCGTCTCGGCCACCTCCCGGGGGACCGAGAGGTACTGGTTCTCCTCCTGGCGCAGCCAGGCCACGTTGTAGGTGATGTTCAGCCCGATGCGGGTGGCGTCGGAGCGGTTGGCCCCGCCGCCGTGGTACACGCTCCCCGAGTAGAAGAGCACCGAGCCGCGTGGCATCTCGGCGGGATCGGTGTCGTCGGGGCCGAACGCCAGGTCTGTCCTCGCGCCGGTTGCTGCCGACCACGACCCGGGTGGCCCCGTTCTCCGCCGTGAAGTCGGTCAGCGCCCAGATGGTGTTGCACTGCACCTCGTAGCCCGCCGGGAACGGGAAGAAGTCGAAGGCCCACTGGTCGCGGTGGATCGGCTGCGGTGTCTCCCCGGGGCCGATGGCGATGGCCTGGGTCAGGTGCAGCTGGATGTTGGTGGCGTGCCCGAGGAACGTGCGCGCCGCCCCCAGCGCCAGCGGGTGCATGACCAGCTCGCGGCAGCCGGGCGAGCGGGCGATGAGCGAGCCCGTGCGCCGCGTCCGGTCGCCGCTGAAGTCGTCGGGCCCGGTCGGGGTGGCGTCGAGGTAGGGGCGGAGCTCGGACTCGATCCGCTGCAGGAGCGCCGCAGGCGCCACCCCGTCGACGACGACTGCGCCGTCACGCCCGACTGCCGCCGCCACCTCGTCCGGGCTGGTGTCGCTGCCGAGGTGGGCGATGGGCACGCTCCATCCTCCCCAACGGACGTCGGGGCGGCAACTTCTCAGGTCGTCGGCGCGACGCCGCCGAGTGCCGCGCTGGCCGGCCGCAGGACCGGGGAAGCCCTAAGGACCGGGGAAGACGGAGCGCAGCGCGTCGAGCAAGGCAGCGTCACCGACGAAGGCCGGCGTGTGGTCGGGGTCGAGCCGACCGTAGACCAGCCGGCAGAAGGCCTCAGCGGGCAACTCGAGGTCGGGCGGTTGCCCGGGCGTCGCCGGGCGTCAGCTCCACGCCCTCAGCCGAGAGGCGCAGCGTGAACTCCCGCTCGGGGCCGGTGGTCCGGACGGCCACCGTGCGTTCCTCGCCGTCCGCTCGCCCAGAGAAGCGGGCGATGAGCGCGAGGTTGTCGACCACGAGGGCGACGGCATCCTCGGGCAGGCGGGCCCCATCGTCGAAGACGACCTCGATGTCCCAGGTGTGGAAGGCGTGCTCGTTGAGCCGCAGGCCGGCGAACTCGTTGAAGCCCAGGCTCAGCGGTCCCATGGCGAAGGTCAGCTCCGACCGCTCCACCTCGCTCACGTCCTCGAGCGCCTCGAGCACGGCCTCGTCGGCCACCAGCGCGTCATCGGCCTGGCTCCGGGGCGTCTTGGCGTTCCAGTCGTCCCACACCGACGGCGCGAAGTCGTCCGGCGTGGCGTTGCCGGCCCGGATGTCCTGGAGGCGCCGGCGCAGAATGACCGCGCCCGACCCGAGATGCGACAGCACCTGGGCGATCGACCACTCGCTGTCGTACGACTGCCGTTCCAGCTGGCCGTCGTCGAGGTTCTGGCAAAGCTCGTGCAGGTGACCGACCGAGGCGCGCAGCGCGCCGAGGGGATTGTCCATGGAGGCGGTCTACCCGCTGGCGGCCCGCGCCGACGCGAGCGCGCGCATCCACCACGCCAGGTCGTCGGCCAGCAGATCGAGGCGGGGCTCGAGCGGCGCAAAGAGGGACACATCGGTGGGGTCGGCCGCCCGGCGAACAGCGATGAGCACGTCGGGCAGCACGTGCACCGCGTGGCGCAACGGGGCCATCTCGAACTCGACCGCCACGGCGCGGAGCTGCTCGATGGCCCTGGCCCCGCCGGTGTTCCCCCACCCGACGAACGCGACGGGCTTGCGGCGCCATTCGACGAAGGTGGAGTCCATCGCGTTCTTCAGCACCGCGGGGTACCCGTGGTTGTACTCCGCGGTGAGCAGCACGTAGCCGTCGGCCCGATCGATGACCTCGCTGAAGCGGCCGACCACCTCCTCGGGGTAGTCGCGGCCTGTCCGGGCCGGCGCTTCGCCGTCGAAGAACGGCAGCGGATGGTCGCGCAGGTCCACCAGCTCGAGATCGAACGCGTCGTGGCCGGCCAGCCGCTGCATGACCCAGGCCGCCACCAGCTCGCTGAACCGACCTTCCCGGGTGGTCCCGGTGATGACCTCCAAGAGCACGGCGTGCCTCCTCCGTCCTGTCATGAGCGTCCGGCGGGGAGATGGTCCCCGCCGGGATCGACGGTAGCAGAACCCTCCCGGTAGTTAACTTGACAGCTAACTAAACTTTCTGGTTAACTACAATCCGTGACGAAGACCGACGAACAACTCGATGCCACGTTCGCCGCGTTGGCGGACCCCACCCGGCGGGCCATCGTGAGCCGACTGGCGCGCGGCGACGCCACCGTGACCGAGTTGGCTGCTCCCTTCGCCATGTCGCTGCCGGGGGTCTCCAAGCACCTCAAGGTGCTCGAGCACAGCGGCCTGATCTCGCGGTCGCGCGACGCCCAGTTCCGCCCCTGCCACCTCGAGGGCCCTGCGCTCGACGGCGTGCTGGACTGGATCACCACGCACCGGCGGGTGTGGGACGAACGCTTCGACAAGCTCGACACGCTGCTCGCCGACCTGCAACGCACCTCGGGCACGAAGCGAACGGGACGCTCCCGTGGCTGAGCGAGGCGGCGGGGGCGCGCCCGGAGAGCTGCGCTTTCGCCGGGTCTTCGCGGCGCCGCGCGAACTCGTCTTCCGCTGCATGGTCGACCCCGACCACCTGACCCACTTCTGGGGACCCGCCGGGGTGAGTGCGCCGCGGGACCACATCACCGTCGAGGCCCGGGCCGGCGGTGTGTTCGAGACCCTGATGGTCAACGACGCCGACGGGAGCGAATACCCGACCCGGGCCGTCTTCGACGAGGTGCGCCCACCCGAGCTGCTGATCTGGACCGAGTCGCACTCGGGCATGCGGGTGCGCTCCGAGTTCGTGGCGCTCGGGCCGCATCGCACCGAGGTCAGGATCCACCAGACCTACGTGCCCGAGGCGTTCCTCGCCCCCGAGTTCCAAGCCGGGTTCCTGTCCTCCCTCGACCGGCTCGAGGCGTATCTCGCCGGGCTCGCCCCGACCGACGTCGGTGGCGACGCACCGGAGGCGGCCCAGTGATGACCGGCGACGAAGGAACCGAGAGCGGGGGCGACCTGTTGGCGGCGATCGCCGGCGAGTACAAGGCGCTGGCCGACCTGTTGGAATCCGCCGGGCTCGACGTCTGGGATGCGCCGTCTCTCTGCGAGGGCTGGCGCACCCGTGAGGTCGTCGCCCACATGACGATGCCGGTGCGCTACCCCGGCGCGGCCTTCATGGCCGAGCTGGACGCCGCCGGCGGTGACTTCACCCTCCTGTCCAACACGGTGGCGGCACGTGACGGCGCCCTCCCCGTCACCACCCTCCTGGCCGACCTGCGCTCCGACGTGCTGCACGGCTGGCAGCCACCGGGAGGCGGGACGGCGGGCGCGCTCACGCACTGCGTGATCCATGAGCTCGACATCGTGGAGGCGGTTCCGTTGGAGCGATCGGTGCCCGCGGCGCACATCACCCGGGTGCTCGGGCTCGTCGCCGCGGCGGACGCGCCGAACATGTTCGGGGTCGACCTCGACGGTGTGGAGCTGCGGGCCGACGACCTGGTGTGGTCGGTCGGCTCCGGTGCGACGGTGACGGGACCGGCGCAGGCGCTCGCCCTCGTGGCCTGTGGCCGCCTGCTGCCCTCGGGGCGCCTGGGCGGTGCGGCGGCGAGCCGCTTCACCCAGTCGTAGACGGCTGTGTCGGCTCGTGCGCCAGGGGGCCGTGGCGCACCGCTGCACTACGTCGTCGGGCCTGGCTCTCCGTCCCGCCACCGGCGCCAGGCCCGGAACCCACCGGCCAGGTCCCCGACGCCGGCGAAGCCCAGGTCGCGCAGGGACGCCGCGGCCAGGCTGGAGGCGTAGCCCTCGGAGCAGACGACGACGACCGGCTGGTCGTAGCCGCTGACCTCCGCCAGGGCGTCGCCCCCGCTCAGGTCGAAGCGCCACTCGAGCACGTTTCGCTCCACGACGAGCCCGAAGCCGAGCTCCCCCTCGGCGGCGCGCTGGGCCGCCGGCCGGATGTCGACCACCAGGGCGCCGCCGGCGAGGAGCTGCTCGAGCTCTTCCGGCTCGAACCGCCGAATCCGGGCCCGCGCCTCCGCAAGCAGGTCGTCGGCGCTGCGGGCGGTCACCACGCGGCCGATTGCGCCACGCCCGCCCGCGCCGCCGGGGGGTGCTCCGCCTCGCCGCTGCCGTCGGCCGCCCACTCCACGGCGCGCACCGCCAGCTGGTCCCCGCGCATGTCGTAGAACGTCATGGAGGTGAGCGCCGGACTGTAGACGTGCAGGCTCAGCGCATGCCCGTCCGATTCGTTGGTCACGTCGTGGACGTGCCCGGCTCCGAAGCCGACGGTGGTTCCCGCCGGCAGCTCGTGGTGGACCAGTGAGAGTCGTCCGCTGTCGTCCCGACGTGGCACCGCCTCGACGAGCGCCCCACTGATCACGCTCACGGCCCCCCTCGAATTGCCGTGGTCATGCAAGTCCACCCTGCCACCGCTCGGCCAGGCGATCAGCCACGCGTCGAAGTCGGGCGTCCGGGCCACGAGCCGCCAGGTGCGTTCCTCCATGTCGAGCGCCCCCGGCCAGTGGACGGCCGGAACCAGGCGGCCCGCCACCTCGCGGGGATCCACTCCGGCCGGGCGCCACGACGAGCTGCCCGCCCCGGCTTGAGGGGTCGGGTGCCATCGGGCCGGGGAACGCATTGGGCGAAGGTACGGCATAAAGCCGACTAAGTCAATCGTATTTAGAGATTTAGCTCCGTTCCTGGCAGGGGGCTCGGGACCGGACAAGATTACGGCGATGCATCACCTCGCCTGGCGGGAGGCCCGCAGCCGGCGGAACGGCGTTCCGGCATGAAGGTCATGCGCGCCACCACCCGCGCCGAGAGCGGGGTCATGTCCGATTCCGGCGACGTGGGCCACACCCGGTGGGACCAGCGTGTGCGCTCCCTCCTGCTCGGACCGCGCGGTGACGGCACCATGCGGCGGCGGGCCTCGGACGCCGTCCGCGTCGGCCTCGCCACCGTGCTGGTGGTGATCTGCGTGCCTTTGGCGCAGGCCAACACCTCGTTGGAGATCCACCTCACCGAGCTCATCGCTCCTGCGCCGACGGGGATCCACTGGCTGATCACCGCGCTCTGGTTCGTCGGGTCGATCGGCGTGATCGTCACGCTGGTGCTCATAGGGCTGCTCGTGCCTCGCCTGGCGGCGGTGCGGCAGATGGCTGTGGCCGGCCTGGGCGCCGCGGCCGTCTGCCTCCTCCTCGATGCGCTCCTCGGCCCGGCCGCGGGGCGGCCGCCCGTCCCGGACTTCTCCGGATTCAACCCGCGCTTCCCCGTCCTCCAACTGGCCATCGCCACCGCGGTGGCGCTGGCCGGGCTGACCTACCTGAGTCGGCCCGTGCACCGCATCGTGATCGGTGCGGTGTCGCTCTCCGCGCTGTGCGCGGTGATCGGCGCCTACGGGCTGCCGCTCGGTGTCATTGCCGCGGTGATCGTCGGCTGGGGTACGGCCGCCGCCTGCCACCCCGCGATGGGCGCGCCCAACGGGCTCCCGTCGGCGTCGGAGGTGAGCGACGCCGTGCGCGACCTTCGGGTGGAGGTGCACGGGCTCGCCTCCATGCCCCGTCAGGAATGGGGCGTCGCCGCATTCGCCGGCTTCGACACCCAGGAGCAGCCGGTCGAGCTCGCCGTCTATGGGCGCGGCGCCGCCGACGCGCAGTGGCTGCGCAAGGTCTGGCGCTTCTGCATCTACCGCGACTCCGGACCCACCCTCGTGATCAACCGGCTCCAGCAGGTGGAGCACGAGGCGTACCTGACGCTCCTGGCTGCCCACGCCGGCACGCTGGTCCCCGACGTCGTGGCGGCCGGGCGGTGCGGGCCGGCCCACGACGCGGTCCTCGTCACGCGACTCCCCGAGGCACGCCGGCTCTCCGCGCTCCACGGAGACGAGGTCAGCGACGACGACATCGACGCGTTCCTGCGTTCCGTGCTCGTGCTTCGCAGGGCCGGCATCTCGCACGGCGCGTTGAGCCCCGAGACCGTCCTGACCACACCGCGGGGACCGCTCCTGCGCGACTTCAGGCGCGCCTCCTCCTCGGCACCCGAGGTGCGGACCGAACGCGACCTGGCGGCGCGCCGTGGCGGCGGTCGCGGTCGTCGTGGGCATCGACCGTGCGTCCGCTGTCACGTGCCGGGTCCTCGACTCCGAGACGATCCAGGCCGTCCTGACCCGCCTCCAGCGTTCGACGCTGGACCCCGAGACCGAGCGGATGGCCCGGTCGCAGAAGGGGTTCCTCAAGTCCCTCCGCGAAACACTGGCCACCGCCGCCGGGGTCGAAGTGCCGAAGCTCGTGGAGGCCAAGCGGATCAGTTGGCCCAACCTGTTGATGGTCATCGGGAGCCTGGTCGGGCTCTGGCTGATCATCGGCGTGTTGACCGACGGTCAGGGTCCCTGAGCGTCATCGCGGGGCCAGCCTGGAATGGGTGGCGGCGGCCTTCGTCCTGGGGCAGCTCCCCGTGGTCACCGGCGCGTTGGCCCTCACGGGCGCCGTCGTCGGCCCACTACCCTTTCGGGCGCTGCGTCGCCCTGCAGACGTCCAACCTCTTCACGTCGTTCGTCGGCGGCAGCGCCGCCGTCTTCGGTGTCCGCGTGCGCTTCTTCCAGCGCCAGGGCCTCGACGCGCCGGCAGCCATCAGCGCGGGGGCCATCGACAGCACCGCCAGCTGGGTGGTCAAGGGCGCGCTCTTCCTGGTGTGCCTGCCGTTCGCCGCCGGCGACTTCCACAAGCCGACGTCGAGCCAGGGCGGGGGGCATGCGGACCTCGTCTGGATCGTCCTCATCTGCGTCCTCGTCATCGCCGTTGCCCTGGCCGTGGTGACGCTGGTCCCCCGGGTCCGGCGGCTGGCCACCGAGAGTGCCCGTCCGCACCTGGTGACCATGTGGAAGGACATCAAAGCCATCGCCGTCGAGCCCCGGAAGATCGCCTACGTCCTGGGCGGGTCGCTGGGCAGTCAGGTCCTCATCGCCATGTGCCTCGGGGCGTCGCTCCACTCCGTGGGCGAGCACGCGAGCTTCGCCACCCTCATCGTCGTGTTGACGCTGGCCGCCGCGATCGGTGGGGCGGTGCCGATCCCGGGCGGTGCCGGGATCATTGAGGTGGGCCTCATCGCCGGCCTGACCGCCGCGGGAATCCCCCAGGACCAGGCGGTCGCGGCCGTGTTCATCGAACGTTTGTGTACCGCCTACCTCCCGCCGATCTGGGGCTGGGCAACGCTGGTCTGGTTGCGCCGCAGCGACTACGTCTGAGCGCGCCGCGCGGTCATTGTTTTGCATTTTCCCGGCACTCCTGTGTCGCACGCTGTAACGTCCAGGGCGATGCCGGGGGGCTGGTTGGCATGAGTGTTCGTTGGACGCGCCAGACACTGGCACGCACCAGCCCCCGCGCCGGGTAGGCATCCGGGTGACCGCCGTCACCGACTCCCAGCCAACCCGCTCCGAGCAGGAGCACGCTCCCGGGGACGAACCGCCGCTCCTTGTGGTCGACCGGGTCACCGTCGGGTTCGGCGGCCTGCTGGCCCTCGACGAGGTGTCGATGTCGGTCGGCCGCGGCGAAGTGGTCGGGGTGATCGGACCGAACGGAGCCGGCAAGACAACCCTCTTCAACGTGATCAGCGGGTTCGTGCATCCGAGTTCGGGGACGATCACCTACCGCGGCACCGTCCTGCGCCGGCATCATCCGCACGACCTGGCCAAGCTCGGAATCGCGCGCACCCTGCAGGGGATCGGCCTCTGTCCCGGACTGACTGTGCACGAGAACGTGATGCTCGGCGCCGAACCGACCCTGCGCAGCGACCTCGGATCAGCCTTCCTCGGCATCTGGCGCTCCAGCCGCGAGGAGCGCCGCGTGGCGGCGCGGGCCATGTCCGTGCTCGAGGAGCTGGGTGCCGCGGACTACGCCCGCCGGATGCCCGCCGCGCTCCCCTACGCGTTTCAGAAGCGGACCGCGCTGGCCCGCGCCCTCATGGCCGAGCCGCGGCTCCTGCTGCTCGACGAGCCGGCGAGCGGGCTCTCCGAGAGCGAGATGGACGAACTGGGATCGAGGGTCCGCCTGCTCACCGATCGCATGTCCGTGCTCCTGGTGGAGCATCACATGGACCTGGTGATGTCGGTGTGCGACCGTCTCGTCGTCCTCAACTTCGGCCAGGTCATCGCGGAGGGCACACCGGCGGTGATCCGGGCCAACCCCGACGTGGCGACCGCCTACCTCGGAGACCCCGTCCATGAGGACGCGCCGACCGGAGCGCGAGCCACCGACGATGCTTGAAGTCCGGGACCTCAGCGTGTCCTTCGGGGCGGTGCAGGCATTGCGCGCGGTGTCCTTCCAGGCGGAACCCGGTGCGGTCACTGCCGTCCTGGGCGCCAACGGCGCCGGCAAGACCACCCTCCTGCGCACCATCTCCGGACTCGTGAAGCCGTTCGACGGTTCGGTGCGCTTCGACGGCAACGCGCTGTTGGGCCGCCACGTGGAGTCGATCGCGCGGCTGGGCGTGGCCCACGTGCCCGAGGGGCGCGGCGTCATCGAGGAGCTCACGGTCGAGGAGAACCTCCGCCTGGCCACCCTCTGGTGCCTGCCCAGGAACGAGCGTCAGGGCGCCATCGCCGAGATCCTCGAGCTCTTCCCTCGCCTGCAGCCGTTCCGGCGCAGGAGTGCCTCCTCGCTCTCCGGGGGCGAGCGCCAGATGCTCGTTCTGGGCCGGGCCCTCATCTCCAAGCCCCGCCTGCTCCTGCTCGACGAGCCGAGCCTCGGGCTCGCCCCGCTGGTGACCGCCCAGTTGATGGCGCTGCTGCGGGAGCAGACCGAGAGCAAGGACATCACCGTGGTGCTCGTGGAGCAGAACGCCCGCAGCGCCCTCTCGGTGTCGCACCACGCCGTCATCCTCAACCTCGGCCAGGTGGTCGTCTCCGACGACGCCGCCACGGTGGCCGCCGACGACGCATTGCGTCACCACTACCTCGGGTTCTAGTTCCGTGAGCCTGTTCCTCGACTACACCCTCGACGGCATTGCCAACGGCATGGTCTACGCCACCCTCGCGCTCGCCCTGGTCCTGATCTACCGGGCGACGCGGATCATCAACTTCGCCCAGGGGGCAGCGGGCATGCTCACCACGTTCATCGCGTTCAGCCTGCTGTCGCGAGGAGTCGGCTACTGGTGGGCCTTCGTGCTCGTGCTCCTCATCGGGTTCGCCATCGGCGCGGTGACCGAGCGCGTGCTGATCCGCCCGCTGCACGGCAAGTCCGAGCTGAACCCCGTCATCGTGACCATCGGTCTGCTGGTCGTCTTCGAGGGGCTGGCGGGGGCGATCTACGGCAACGCCAGCCGCGGGTTCCCGGCCGCCTTCTCGCAGCGCGGCCTCCGGGTGGGCAGCACCACCATCGCCTTCTCCCACTTCGACGTCTTCATCCTCATCGCCGTCCTCGTGCTGATGTCCGGCACCCTGGTGCTCTTCCGCTACACGGCTCTGGGGCTGCGCATGCGGGCGTCGGCCTTCCACCGGGAGATCGCGCGGCTCCTCGGCGTGCGCGTGGGCATCCTGTTGACCCTCGGGTGGGGCCTGGCCGGCATCGCCGGCTCCCTGGCCGGCCTGCTGGTGGCGCCGACGAGCGCGTTCGGGCCGTACTACATGGACCTGGTCCTCGTCTACGGCTTCACGGGTGCTGTCATCGGCGGCCTCGAGAGCCCGGTGGGTGCGCTGGTCGGCGGGTTGATCTCGGGGCTGTGCATCTCCTACGTCGGGGGGTACCTCGGTTCCGGCCTCGAACCGCTCGGCGCGCTCGCTCTTCTCATGGTCGCCCTGATGGCTCGGCCCGAAGGCATCTTCTCCCGACCCGCGGCGAGGAGGGTCTGACGTGACGCCCGCTGCGAGGGTCCGCGCGCTGCACCTGCCCCGTCAGCCGCTGCTCCGCCACCTCCCCGTCGCGCTCGTCGCCGGTGTCGTGCTCTACGTGGTCACGTTGCGGCTGAACTCGTACAACGACTTTCAGGTCGGCGAGATCGCCTCGTACGTGGTCGCGCTGGTTGGCCTGAGCCTGCTGACGGGCAGCAACGGACAGATCTCCCTCGGCCACGGCGCGTTCATGGCGGTCGGCGCCTACACCATGGCCCTGCTGATGAACCACACCCAGGCGAACTTCATCCTCGAGCTGGCCGCCGCGACAGGCGTGGCGGCGGCCGCCGGTCTGGTGATCGGCCTGCCGGCCACCCGGCTCAAGGGCCCGTACCTGGCGGGCATGACGCTGCTCTTCGCGCTGGCCGTCCCGTCCATTGCCGACAAGTGGCCGAACACGTTCGGGGGTGACCAGGGATTGACCACGACCGTCCCCACGGCACCGGGCTCGCTGACCGCAGAGGAATGGCTGGCCCAGATTCAGATCCTCGTGGCGCTGATCGTGATGGTCCTGTTGGCCAACCTGTTGTGGAGCCGCTACGGCCGGGCCTTCCGGGCCGTGCGCGACGACGAGATCGCGGCCTCGCTGGCGGGAATCCACATCGTGCGCACCAAGGTCATGGCGTTCACCATCAGCGCGGGGTGCGCCGGCCTCGGGGGCGCGTTGCTCGGGCTCTCGATCGGCGTGGTCAACACTGGGCAGTTCCCGCTCACCCTCTCGATCCAGTTGCTGGCGGCCATGGTGCTCGGCGGCACGGGGACGTTGATCGGCATGGTGTGGGGCGGGATCCTGCTGGTGTATCTGCCGCAGTGGTCGACCTCGGTTTCCAGCAGTTTCAACCTGGGTAGCGGGGCCAATGCCTACCTCGCCACGATCTTCTTCGGGGTGGTGCTGATCGTGGCGATGTTGGCGGCGCCCAACGGAATTCAAGGCGGGCTGCGCTGGCTGTGGGGCCATCGACCGCGTCCGCGCGGGGTGACCCCAGACGCACCCAGTGAGGTCTCGACAGACGACGAGAGCAATGCAACAGAAATGAAAGGGAGGAACGATGTCAAAACGACCGTGGAAGCGTAAGGGGTGGGCCCTGTGGGCCAGAGCCCTCATTGCCGGTTCCCTCGGCCTGATGCTGGGGGTCACGCTGCTGCCGACGACCGCAGGCGCAGAGAGCACACCGGGTGTGACCTCGACGTCCATCACCATCGGTGCGACGGTCCCGCTGACCGGTCCGGCGGCGCCGGGCTACGACGAGATCGCGCCCGCGATGAACGCCGTGTTCAGCTGGGTCGACGCGCACGGTGGGATCAACGGCCGCAAGATCCACTACTCGTACCTCGACGACGGCTACAACCCGTCCAACACGGCGACCCTGACGCGCAAGCTCGTGCTGCAGGACAACGTCTTTGCGGACGTCGGGTCGCTCGGGACACCGACGCAGTCCGCGGTGCAAGGCTTCTTGAACTCGCAGAAGGTGCCGCAGCTCTTCATTGAGTCCGGCTGCAATTGCTGGAGCAACTCGAAGTTCCCCTACAGCTACGGGTACCAGCCGCCCTATACCGTGGACGGCAAGATCCTGGGCGCCTACATAAAGGCCAACTTCGCCGGCAAGAAGATCGGCTACCTGTCACAGGACGACGAGTTCGGGCAGGACGTCGTCAAGGGCCTCGACATGGAGATCCCCTCTTCCGCCGTCGTCTCGCGCCAGACCTACGACGCGGCGACACTGGCCGGACCCCTGTCCAACCAGATGGCGGCGCTGAAGGCGGCGGGAGCCCAGGTGGTCGTGCTGGCCACCATCCCGGCCGCGACCGCGTTGGCGATGCTGCCTGCCGCGGTCATCGGCTACTCGCCGCAGTACGTGGTGGACAGCGTCGGCGCCGACTCGCCGACGGTCGGCCCGCTCCTGGCGTCGTTCACCCAGAAGGGCGGCGGGACGGCGGCCCAGGCAGCGGCGTCCGGAGGCCTGCTCAACGGGGTCATCACGACGGCCTACTTCGCGCCCGAGTCGGAAACGTCCAACCCGTGGGTGCAGACGGAGAAGAAGCTCCTCCAGAAATACGCGCCGTCGCTGTACGCCAAGTACGGCCTCGACGGAAACACGCAGTACGGCGTGGCGCTGGCCTACACGTTCGTCCAGGCGCTGCAGAAGGCCGGGAAGAACCTGACTCGGCAGAGCCTGCTCGACGCCATCAACACCCACGGCAAGAGCTTCATTTCCCCCGGCTTCGTGCCTTTCTCCTACTCGAGCTCGGTCCACTACGGATACGAGGGTGAGCAGATCGTCAAGCTGGAGAGCTCGGCCCCGCCGGCGGTGACCCCCACCGGCAGCTGGATCGGCGGCGTCCCGGTCAGTCCGGTCGAGGTGACGGATCCCGGGTCGGGACCGATCCACAAGTACACCGGACCACCCTCCGTCCCGCCAAAGAGCCTGGCGTCGACGGCCTAAGTGCCCACCGCGTGACCGGCGGCGGGGGGTTCACCCTCCGCCGCCGGCGCGCCGTCGGCCGCATCGGTTCGGTCGAGCGATCGGCTCGTCCGGTCACAGGTGGCCGGGCTCGTCGTGGCCGTGCCCGCCCCACCACCCGTGGCGGTGCCGCACCCGTTGCCGCCCGGGTTCAGGGTCTCGGCGCCCCGGGAGAGGGCCAGATGCTTCTGAAAACTCTCAACGAGTCCGTTTATAGTGCCGGAACACTCCCCTGACCAGGCCAGACCCGAGGTGTTGTTGGTCAAAGCGAGGACCCAGTTCGTCGGCACTTTGGCCGCGACCCCGCCAACAGCACTCCGAACGTGATGGAACCGCCACCTTGATCAGCCAGGAGGACCGCCGCCGTCCTTTGACACTCCTCCCCCTCGCCGTTCCCATCACCCCGGTGCGGCATCCGCCCCGACAAGCGATTCAGATAAAACCATCTGGAAGCGGTCTGAGCGGGGCGCCCACATTGGCCTGCCTCGGATCGGGGCCGATACCCTGACCTCGATACCGAGGATCGGGAAGGGAGCCTGCGATGGCGCAGCGCAGCGTCGCCGAAGGGTTGTTCGAGTGGCCGTCCGCCGAACCGCAGCTGTCGGGCTCGCGCTGTGCAGCCTGCTCCTTCATCACCTTTCCGGCCCAGGACTCGTGCCCCAGCTGCGGTGGGGACACGGTCTCTCCCACCGCTCTGTCCCGGACCGGGACGCTGTGGACCTGGACCCGCCAGAGGTTCCAGCCGAAGAACCCGCCCTATCTCGGGCGCGAGCCTGCCAACGAGTTCGTGCCGTACGGCGTCGGGTTCATCGAGTTGCCGGAGGGCCGGGTCGAAGCGCGCATCGCAGGCGACGTCGACCAGGAACTGCGGATCGGCATGCCGATGGAACTGACCGTGGTCCCCTTCACCACCGACGAAGACGGCACCGAGGTGCTGACCTTCGCCTTCCGCCCCGTCGAGGAGAGCTGAGATCCATGGACGATGTCGCCATCATCGGTGTCGGGCTGCACCCCTTCGGGCGTTTCGCCGGGACGTCGGCCATTGAGATGGGGGCCAAGGCGGCGCGACTCGCCCTGGCTGACGCCGGCATCACATGGAAGGACGTCCAGTTCGCCTTCGGCGGCAGCTACGAGGTGGACAATCCAGACGCGGTGGTCAACTTCCTCGGCCTGACGGGCCTGCCCTTCACCGACGTGTACAACGGCTGCGCCACCGCGGCCAGCGCCCTCACGCAGGCGGCCAACACGCTCCGGCTGGGCGAGTACGACCTGGGCATGGCCATCGGCATGGACAAGCACCTGCCCGGTGCGTTCGCCGCCGACCCGGTCCAGTACGGCGTGCCCAGCTGGTACGGCGAGACGGGCCTCTTCCTGACGCCGAAGTTCTTCGCCATGAAGATCCAGCGTTACATGCACGACTTCGGGATCAGCTCCGAGACACTCGCCCGCGTCGCCGCCAAGAACTACCGCAACGGTGTGGACAACCCGAACGCCTTCCGGCGCAAG
Source organism: uncultured Acidimicrobiaceae bacterium (assembly GCA_963840245.1). GTDB lineage: Bacteria > Actinomycetota > Acidimicrobiia > Acidimicrobiales > RAAP-2 > Bog-473. The sequence goes on along the minus strand of CAWIYI010000014.1, from coordinate 78,019 downwards.
GCACTGAGCGAGGAGGAGATCCTCGGGTCACAGATGGTCAATGACCCCTTGACCCAGTACATGTTCTGCTCACCTGACGAGGGGGCGGCCGCGGTCGTCCTGTGCCGGGCCGAGATCGCCCACCGCTTCACCGCCACGCCGATCTACCTGCGGGCCTCGGTGGTCCGGACCCGGCGCCTCGGCGCCTTCGAAGTCCACAGCCCGTGGCTGCCGCTCGAGCGGGCCGAGGCGCCGACAGTCGACGCGTCCCGGGCGGCCTACCGGATGGCCGGACTCGGCCCCGAGGACGTCGATGTCGTCCAACTGCAGGACACCGACGCCGGGGCCGAGGTGATCCACATGGCCGAGAACGGCTTCTGCAAGGACGGTGAGCAGGAGGCGCTCCTGGCCGAGGGCGCCACGGAGATCGGCGGCAGTCTCCCCGTGAACACCGATGGGGGCCTCATCGCCAACGGGGAGCCCATCGGTGCGTCCGGACTGCGCCAGATCCACGAACTGGTGCTGCAGCTGCGCGGGAACGCCGGCGGGCGCCAGGTCCCCGGGTCGCCGCGCGTCGGCTACGGACAGCTCTACGGGGCGCCGGGCACCGCGGGCGTGGCGATCGTGTCGACGTGAAGCGCTAACCCACCGTCGTCTTCAGCTGCAGGATCTTCTTCGACGGGCTCCACTGGTAGACGAAGACGGGACCGTTGCCGTCGTTGTGCCCCGCCGAGAAGTTGAACGTCCCACCGCCGCCGGGGATGGTCTCGTGCGTCAGTGACGCTCCGCCTTGCCGAACGTCTTGGCGTGAGTGTCTTGCCGGCGGCCTTGACGATGTCGGTGAAGAGGGCGACCTGCTGGCAGGCCAGCTCCGGGGCCGTCCACGTGACCGGGGTGGAGGCTGTCGCGGTGACCGGGTCGTTGATGATGGCCTTGGGCTCGGCGGCGTGGATGGTGGCGATGCAACGCTTCATCGCCGGATCGTTCCAGATGACGGCCAAGGGCGGATAGCCGCCCGCCGTCAGGGCGTTCTTGAGGATCGCCTGCGAGTACCCCAACTTGTTGGACGTGTAGGCATCCAGGTCGATGTAGTCCGTGGCGACGATGCGGGGCAGGTAGGTGCTCTGGCTGCTCTGGAGCGCGGCCGGCCAACCGTTCCCAGCGTTGCCCACGGCGACGACGACATTCGCTCCGGCCGCTTTGAACTTCTGGGCGATCACGTTGTACTGCTGTGTCTGTGCTGCCGTGTCGGTCTCCGGCGCGCTGTTGATGGCGGTCTGCACGACGTCCGCCTTGATCTTCCGAAGCGCAGGAAGAACCAGGTTCATCTCGGCCTGATCGGTCGTCGTCCCCACCACCGCGACCTTCTTCCCGGCGAACGCGCCCTCCTGCTTGAAGGTCGCCATCTCCTTGGGAATGAGGTCGCTGTCGGAAATGATGTTGTTGAACCAGGGAGCCTTGGCCTGTGTCGCCTGGGCACTGCTCAGCGTCCCGCCGATGATCGGGGTGTCATGGCCGGTCACGTAGCAGCCGAGATCGGCCGCCTGGAAGAATCCGAGGACGGCGAACACCTGGTCATCTTCCGTGAGTTTCGTGCAGGCAGTCGCGGCGCCGGCGGTCCCCAGCGGGTCGACCGGTGCGTAGACAGGCGTGATCGTGCGTCCGTTGATGCCCCCGTGAGCGTTGATCTGCTTGATCAGCGTGTTGTACGCGACCTGATAGTTGCCGGGATTGACGCTGATGATGGTGGCGATGGCCGCGACATCAGGGTACGTGATGCCGACCTTGATGCTCGTTGGCGTGACACCCGGCGTGGACTGGCTCTGTGCCGCACCGGCGCCGACGGATGCCGCCGATTGGAGGAGCACGGCCATCGGGAGCAGGAGCACGGCGAGAGCCGTCAGTGCCTTACGCATGGTGTTTCCTTTCTGCCGGGAGCATGCCGTCTGCCCGGATTCGTCCCCACGATCAATCCGCGCCAAGCAGAGGCGATCGGGGAGGAGGCGGAAGTGCCGTCGAACGGGCGCAGGATACGCAATCTCGGGGAGGAATGGACCGCGACCCATGAAGATTCACTGCGCTCATGACCCGCTCCGAGGACTTCGCGACGTGGCCCGGTTGCCACCAGCGGGACCTCGGGCCGGAGCACGTGTGGTGCGCCCCCCAGCCACACGCTCGACCGTGATGGATGCGGGTGAACCACCCGGCGCCAATCGGGCATGCAGCCCGTCCAGGAGCGAGCGGACGACCAGATCGAATTCTCTCGTCCCGTCGCGCGTGAGGTTGAACGCTACGCGGGCGTTCGGGAACGAGGACAGTGCGCTCTCGTCGGGCCGCTCGGTGTCCGCGTACAGCAACTCTGCTTGGACGAATCCGATCATCGCGGTTGAGCTGGCCGACGCCGCAAGCAGGGCCGCGTTCAGCTCGAGTCCACTCTGCTGCCACAAACTGAGCCAGCGCTCGGTCATGGGAAAGATCGACGGGGTCCAGACATTGTGAGCGCTGCGCAACCGAGCCACCGCTGGATGCGCCAGCATCGTCTCTCGCATCCACCGCGCCATTGCGACGAGGTCCTCTTGCCACGATCCCGTGGGTGGTGGTAGCGGGTGCTCGGCGATGGACGCATCAACGACGAGCGCCACCAGAGCCGCCTTGTCCTCCACGTAGTGGTACAGCGCCATTGGCGTGACGCCAAGCGTCTCTGCCACCGCGCGCATGGTGAAGCCGGCTGCGCCGCGCTCATCCGCCACGGCGAGGGACGCCTCGGCGATCTGCTCTCTGGTGAACTCAGCCATCGACGACCAGCGGCTCGTCGCGCCACTCGGCGACGTCGACGTCTGTCGCGTCGCACATGGGGTCCAGGGAGCCGGCGCAGGTGCGACTCACTTCAGCGTCCCCTTACGAACGCTCCCGTCACTGCAGCCCGTGTCTGAGCCCCTCCGGTCCGCGAATGGTCCGCGCGCATACCGATATCCCTCCCCCGTCAGCGGGTTAGCCGGCCCGCTAATTCATGTAGAGCTGTTGGTATACAACCTATAGCTACCGGCGTCAACGCGCCGGTGGGAAGCATCCGTCGGTTGTTGCCTGGTGCAGTTCAAGCGGCGAAGGGCACCTTCATGGCCTCGGCCAGGTTGCCACCCATCACCTGCGCCATCTCGTTCTGCGACAGGCCCTCGAGCTCGTCGACGTAGGAGAGCGGCTCGGACATCCCCTCGATGTGCGGGTAGTCGGACCCGAAGACCACCCGGTCGACGCCCACGAGGTCGATCAGCCCGCGCGGGTTCTCCTCGTGGAAGGGGTGGATCCAGATGTTGCGCTTGAGCACCATGAGCGGGTCCTCGTCGTAGAGCGCGGGCTCGTGGGCGTAGGACTGGCCGATGGCGTCGATGAACGGACGGACCCAGGCGGAGCCGTTCTCCACCGGCAACATGCGCAGGGTCGGGAAGCGGGTGAGGAGCCCGTGCCCGATCAGCGACGCCACCGTGTCGAAGATGCCCCGGCCTTGCGTGTGCATGATGTCCATGAAGGCCGACTTGCCGCCGAAGGGAAGGTGCTCCCCCTCGGGCTTGCCTTCCCATTGGTTGTAGTAGCGGGTGAGCCCGTCGTCGGACGCGTGCAGGCCGACCGTGATGTCGAGCTCGGTGACCCGCTGCCAGAAGGGGTCGAACTCGGGCAGGGCGAACGACCGGTTCCCCTCGTAGCCGGGCACGGGTGCCGGGCGGATCAGGACGATCTTCGCCCCGCGCTCGTAGACCCACTCGAGCTCCTTGATCGCCTCACTGACGATCGGCAGCGTGATCACGGGTGTCGGGAAGATCCGGCCTTCGTAGTTGAACGTCCAGTGCTCGTGCATCCACTGGTTCAGCGCGTGCACGACGACGTGTGTGGCCTTCGGGTCCATGCTCAGCCGCTCTTCGAGCAGGCTCGCCAGCGTCGGCCACATCAGCGCCCGGTCGATACCGAGCTCGTCCATGAGGGCGAGGCGGGGCTCCGGGGAGAAGAAGGCCTCGGGCGAGCGGATGGGATCGCCCATCAACTCCCGGCGGGACTTCCCCTCGGGGTTGCCGTACTTGAAGAGCTCCTCGGACGCACCGGGCCGGCCGACCACGTTGAAGGTGGGGTTCGGGATGTAGTCCGAGATGACGTTGCGCACCGCGATCTTCGTCCGCCCGTTGACCTCCACGTACTTGATCAAGCCCGGAGTATTCGGGCGGCAGGAACTTCGTGAAGGCGTCCGTCTTCTCGTACATGTGGTTGTCGGCGTCGAACACCGGAAAGTCGACAATCCTCTTGGTCATGGCTACCTCCGCAATCTCGTAGAACCGCTCGCACCTCTGAACAGGAGGGCGTCCGCCCCTATCGAGGTCGTGCGCGCCGTCAGGGTGACGACCGTCACAACTGACGACCATGTCAGCCTAGCGGGTTTTCGACTTTGACGTCAATATTTAGGAGCTGCCGTGCCACGCCGCCGTGGAGTCGCCTCCCCGCTCTCCTTCGAGTTCCCTCAGGAAGCCCTCGACAAAGGCGACCGTCTCGGCGTGGCCGGTCGTCATGCCGAGCGTCTCGCTCTCGATGACGAGGAACCGCGAGACGCTCGACAACAAGACGGTGAAGACGAGAGGCGGGCACGCCTCGGCGATGCCGTACTGCGCCAGCACCGCTTCGAGCCCCGGAGCTGGTCGGACCGGAACCGCTCCGCGACGTGGCGATCTCGGTCCTGATCGCCTTGCGGTGGTTGGCCAGCGCGACGAACTCCATCGTGAGGGCGGTGCCGCGTGGGTCACGGCTGAGGTCCCACAGGGCCCAGAGTGGTTGCGGCGACGCCAGCGCCTGGGTCTGGCGTTCGAGCCCTTGTTCGGCCCGGCGTCGGAAGAGCGCGAGGAACAAGTCGTCCATGGTGCGGAAGTAGTAGTGGACGAGCTGAGGCTTCAACCCGGCGCTCGCCGCCACCCGCCGCGAGGTCACCGCCGCATAGCCCTCCTGCAGCATCAGCGGCTCGGCGGCGTCGAGCAGGGCGGCGCGGGACTTCGAGGTCTCGGCACCGAGACGGCGAGACGTGTTGGTCTGGCTGCTCATGACGGCAAATCCCGCGGGCTCCTCGAAGGCACGTCAGATGTACATCCCGCCGTTGACGCCGATCACCTGCCCAGTGATGTAGCCGGCTTCGTCCGAGCAGAGGTACGAGCACGCGCTGGCGATGTCCTCCGGCGTTCCCGCCCGGCCGAGAGGGACCATCCCGCCCATGACCTCGACGCTCGGGACGTCTCCCGCGGCTTCGGACTTCCGGGCCATCGGCGTGTCGACGATGGTCGGAGGGATGGTGTTCACCGTGATGCCGTGGCGGGCCAGGTCGCGGGCGAAGGCCTTGGTGAGCCCGATGACGCCACCCTTGGACGCCACGTAGTGCGCCATGTTGGGAGCCCCGGATTGCGCGCTCGACGACGAGATCGTCACGATGCGACCCCAACCGGCATCCACCATGTCCGGCACGGCCAGCTGCATGCAGGTGAACGTGCCCGTCAGGTTGACCGCCAAAATTCGGTCCCACTTCTCCGGTGTGATCTCGAGGATCGGGTCGAACGATTCGATCCCGGCGCTGGTGACCACCACCGTGACGGGTCCCATCTCTTCGCGCACGGAGGCGAACACCTGGCCGAGCGCGGAGCGATCGGCGACGTCGACCTCGTAGCCGGTGGCCGTGCGACCCGCTCCCACCATCTCCGCCGCCGCATCGCGCGCACCGGCGCCATCACGGTCGAGCAACGCCACCGCCATTCCGTCGGCACCCAGCCGGCGCGCGATGCCGAGTCCGATGCCCGACGCGGCGCCCGTGACGACGGCGACTCTGGGGCTCACCGGGTCACCTCGCCCGGGGTGAACTCGATGTGCAGCTCGTGGAGCCCACGCAAGACCCAGGTCGGTTCGTAGTTGAAGCGCCGGTCCTCCGGTGGACCGTGGTGCTCCTCGGACAACCGTATGTCGCGCATCCGATCGAGAATGCGCTCGATGCTGATCCGACCTTCCGCCCGCGCCAACGGCCCTCCCGGGCAGGAATGGACACCGCGCCCGAAGGCGATGTGGGCCTTGGCGTTGGGACGGTCGAGCCGGAACTCGGCGGGCTCCTCGAATTGCCGGGGGTCGCGATTGGCGGCCCCGTTCAGGAGCATCACCGGTGTCCCCGCGGCCACATCGACGCCGGCGACCTTCGTCGCGTGCCGGGCCAGGCGGAAATCGGCCTTCACCGGGCTCTCGATCCGCAGTGCCTCATCGACGAAGTCGGGGATGCGCTCGGAGTGGGCCCGGAGCTCGTCCTGGAGCTCGGGGTTCTCGGCCAGGTACTTCAGGCCGACGGCGAGGAGGCGCGCCGTCGTCTCCTGCCCGGCGGCGAAGAGAAACGTGGCCGTCCGCACGACCGACGTGATGTCGGGGATCGACCCGTCGGGGTAGGTGCCCTGCGCCAGGCGGGTCAACACGTCGTCGCGGGGCTCGCGCCGGCGGTCCTCGATGTACGTCGCGAACCAGTCGTCCAGGCCGCCGAGGGCGTTGAGCCCGATGTCCGGGTTCCCGCCGAGCTTCCCCGGAGATGCGCTCAGCCCGAAGAACTGGCGGAACCGCTCGTGATCGGCCTCGGGCACCCCCAGGACGTCGGCCACCGCGAGCATGGCGAAGGGCTGCGAATAGGCGCTGATGAACTCGCAGCGGCCGGCCTCGACGAACTCGTCGATCTGCCGATCGGCCAGGCCCCACATGAACGCCTCGTTCTCCTTGAGGCGCTTCGGGGTGAGCAGGCGCATGACCAGGGCACGCTCGCGCGTGTGCATGGGCGGGTCCATGGTCACCATGTGCTCGTTCATCGGGAGCTGGTCCCGGTGGCTGTCGATGATCTCTCCGACGTCGTCTCCCTCGAGCGGCACCGGGAACGCGGCGAACGGTCCGATGACCGAGTTGCACGACGAGAACGTGTCGGTGTCGAGGTAGACCTCCATCGCCTCGTCGTACCCCGACACCGCGACGACCCCATGGTGGGCCGTCGGCAGGACAGGGCACTGGGACCGCAGGTGGTCGAAATAGGGGTACGGATCTTCGAGAAGCGACTGGTCGGTGAAGAAGTCAACGGAGTCGTAGTCGGTCACGGCGGCTCCCCGGTTGGGTGTCGGACGGATGCTGAGCATCTGCTTAGCATTCCGGTCGCACCCGCGGCAACGGAAGGCGACTGGCTCACCGGAGGCCGGTCTGGTCCGCACGCTCGCCTGGCACCCCCGGGCCGCTGCTGCAAAGCTTTGCAGAGCATGCTCCATCGGGACCGCCTTCTCCCCGCCGATCCGGGAACCCGTGCGATCGCCCGCGCTCTCTACGAGGGCACACAGGCCCTGCCCATCGTGAGCCCCCACGGCCACTGCGACCCGGCGGGCCCTCGCCGACGACACGCCCTTCGAGCAGCCCGCCACCGAGCTCGTGACCAAGGACCACTACATCCTGCGGATGCTCTACAGCCAGGGGGTGCCCCTCGAAGCGCTCGGCGTGCAGCCTCTCGACGGGTCGCCGGCCGAGGTGGACGGGCGCCGGATCTGGCGGGAGCTCGCCGCGCACTACCCCCTCTTCCGGGGGACCCCGTCGAAGCTCTGGCTCGACCACACCCTCGAGGTCGTCCTCGGCGTCGAGGTGCCCCTGCGGGCGGACAACGCCGACGCCGTCTACGACGAGATCTCGACCCGCCTGCAGGAGCCGGAGTTCCGGCCCCGCGCGCTCTACGACCGCTTCGGCATTGCCTTCCTCGCCACGACCGAGGGCGCCCTCGATCCCCTGGAACGTCACGCGCGGCTCCGTCAGTCCGGCTGGAACGGGCGCGTCGTGCCCACGTTCCGCCCCGATGACGTCGTTGATCCCGATCGGGCCGGCTTCCTCGAGAACGTCGCCGCCTTGGGCGACCTCACCGGAGCGGACACGTCGAGCTGGGGAGGCTACCTGGACGCGCTGCGGAGCCGGCGGGCCGCGTTCGTCGCGGCGGGGGCGACCGCGTCCGACCATGGGCACCCTTCGCCGGCCACGGCGGATCTGTCACCACGTCAGTCCGAAGCGCTCTTCGCCCGGCTCATGGCCGGCGCCGGCGAGCCGGGTGATGCCGAGCTGTTCCGCGGACAGCTCCTGGTCGAGATGGCCCGTATGAGCCTCGACGACGGCCTGGTGCTCCAGATCCACGCCGGCTCGTGGCGGGACCACAACCCGACCGTGGCCGCCCGGTTCGGCCCCGACAAGGGTGCCGACATCCCCAGGGCAGTCGATTACGTACGCAGCCTCAAACCGCTGCTCGACCGGTTCGGCAACGAGCCCGGGCTCACTGTCGTCCTCTACACACTCGACGAGACCACCTACAGCCGCGAGCTGGCCCCGCTCGCCGGGCACTACCCCGCGCTGCGGCTCGGGCCCCCGTGGTGGTTCTTCGACAGCCCGGAAGGCATTCGGCGCTTCTACCAATCGGTCGTCGAGACGGCCGGCTTCTCCAACACCGTCGGCTTCAACGACGACGCCCGGTCCCTGCTCTCCATCCCGGCCCGTCACGACGTGGCCAGAAGGTTGAACGCCGGCTACCTCGCCGGGCTCGTCGCCGAGCACCGGATGGAGGAGGAGGACGCCGCGGCGATCGCCGAGGACCTCGCCTGCAACCTCGCCCGCCGGGCGTTCCGGGTCGCGCCGGCCGCCTGACACCGAGAAAGCCTGTCACTGAGAAAGAGAAAGGAGGACCCGATGTTGCGACCCCAGGACAATCCCAACCGCGAGACCAAGCGGCTCGACGGCATCTGGAGCTTCGCGCTCGACGCGGCCGGCGCCGGCCGTGCAGAGGGCTGGTGGCGGGCAACGCTGCCCGCCGCTCGGTCGATGCCGGTCCCGAGCAGCTTCAACGATGTGCTGGCCGATCCGAAGGTGCATGACCACGTCGGTGACGTCTGGTACCAGCGCTCCGTCTTCGTCCCCCGCGGCTGGGCCGGGCAACGGATCGTCCTGCGATTCGATGCGGCCACGCACCGGGCCGCGGTCTGGGTCGGCGACACGTGCGTCGCCGAGCACGAGGGCGGCTACACACCCTTCGAGGCTGACGTCAGCGCCCTCGTCCAACCGGGCCAGGAATTCCGCCTCACGGTGCTGGTCAACAACGAGCTCACATGGCACTCCCTCCCACCGGGCCTCGTCGAGGTACTGCCGGACGGGACCCGGCGTCAGCGCCAGTATCACGACTTTTTCAACTACGCCGGGCTGCACCGTGGTGTCTGGCTGTACGCGACATCGCACTCGCACATCGCCGACGTCACGGTGGTCACCGACATCGACGAGGGGGTCGGGGTGGTCCGGTACTCGACGGCCGTCGACGACGTTGCCGGTGCGACGACGGTGCGAGTGCTGCTGCGGGACGCCGAGGGCACCATGGTCGCCGAGGCTGCCGGCGCCGACGGCGAGCTGCGGGTGTCGCAGCCCGAGCTCTGGCGACCGGGCAGGGGCTATCTCTACGCATTGGAAGTCCAACTGGTCGATGCAGACCTCGTCGTCGACCGTTACGCGCTGCCGGTCGGCATCCGCACGGTACGGGTCGAGGGGACGCGCTTCCTCATCAACGGCGAGCCCTTCTCCTTCCGGGGCTTCGGCATGCACGAGGACCTCGACGTCCATGGCCGCGGCCACGACGCCGTCGCCATGGTCCACGACTTCTCACTCCTGTCATGGGTGGGCGCCAATTCGTTCCGGACCTCGCACTACCCGTACGCGGAGGAGGTGCTGGAGCATGCAGACCGGCTCGGCATCGTCGTGATCGACGAGACCGCGGCGGTCGGCCTCAACCTGGGCGTCGGGGGCGGTCTGTTCCTCGGTGGGCCGAAGACGACGTACTCCGAGGAGACGATCAGCGCCGAGACTCAGCGCGTCCACCGCCAGGCGATCGAAGAGCTCATCGCGAGGGACAAGAACCACCCCTCCGTCGTCCTGTGGAGCCTCGCCAACGAGCCCGAGTCCCACACCGAGGCCGCACGGCGCTACTTCGAGCCCCTGTTCGAGGCGGCGAGAAAGGCCGACCACAGCCGGCCGGTCGGCTTCGTCAACATGATGTTCGCCCTGCCCGACACCTGCACGGTGACCGAGCTGGCCGACGTCGTCATGATCAACCGCTACTACGGCTGGTACGTCGAGCCGGGCGACCTCGTTGCGGCCGAGCGCGGCCTGGAGGCCGAGCTCCAAGGTTGGGCCACCACGCACGGCAAGCCCATCATCGTGACCGAGTACGGAGCCGACACGCTCGCCGGCCTGCACACGACCGATGGCACGCTCTGGAGCGAGGAGTACCAGGTGGCGCTGCTCGAGACCTATCACCGGGTGTTCGACCGCAACGATGCCGTCGTCGGAGAGCACGTCTGGAACTTCGCGGACTTCGCCACCGGACCGTCCTTCATGCGCGTCGACGGCAACAAGAAGGGCGTGTTCACCCGGGACCGGCGCCCCAAGATGGCGGCGCACGCCCTGCGCCGGCGCTGGCGGGACGCTACCTAGCGGGTGCCGTCGAATGCCTGACGACAAGCTCCCCGAAGAGCTCCCGCGTCGAAGGCCCCTCACGGAGCATGGCGACGGCCAGGGCACCGACGTCGCCCGTGGGCAAGCTGATCGTCGTCAACGCAGGCGCCACCATGGCGGCCATCGGCACATCGTCGAACCCCACGACGCTCACGTCGTCGGGAACGGAGAGACCGCGCTCGGTGAGTCCCGCGATGACCCCCAGCGCCATCTGGTCGTTGAAGGCCAGCGTGGCGGAGACACCACTGCTCACGACCCGGTCGACAATGGCTGCCACGGCCTCGAACGTCGGTTCGGCCACGGCGAGCTCGATCACCTCCATCCCGGCCGTCCGGCCGGAGCGCCGCACTGCGGTGCGGCGCTCCCCCGCCGCCCAGGACCCGCTGGGCCCGCCCAGGTAGGCCAGCTTCCGGTGCCCCAGCGCCGCCAGGTGGCGCAGCGCGTGGGCGACGGCCGGTGCGGTCCGCAACAGGATGGACGCGTGCTCGGGGACGGGACGGTTGACGAAGACCGCCGGGGAGGACCCGAGGGCGTGCAGCTGACGGTGCAGGCGGCGCGGCGAGACGACGATGAAGCCGTCGACGTCGTGCGCCAGGGTTCGGACGGCTCGGACCTCTTCATCGGGGTGCTCGCCCGTGTCGACCAGGAGGACCTGCTGATCGGCACCGCGGGCCGACCGCTCGACCGATCGCACCAGCGAAGCGAAGTGGGGGTTGGTGATGTCGGGCACGATCACCGCCACGTTGCCCGTGCGTCCGGTGATCAGCCCGCGGGCGGCGCGGTTCGGCACGAAGCCGAGATCGCGCACCGCGGCCTCGACGCGGCGCCGGGTTTCCGGGGCGACCTTCTCCGGCACGTTGATCGTGCGCGACACGGTTGCCGCGTGCACCCCGGCGCGCTCGGCAACGTCGAGAATCGTCGCCCGCTGCTTGCGCTGCACGACGCCGAACCCTACTCGGCGACCTGCTCACGCCGAGATGCCCGATGACGGTGGCTGGTCGGCCACGGTTGCAGGCGAGCACGCTGGCGTACGCACGTGCCGACGCGCGTCCCGAGTACGACCGCTCAGCCGCGCCCGTCATCGCCCACCTCGGGTTCGGGGCGTTCGCCCGGGCCCATCTGTCCGTGTACGCGGACGATCTCCTGCGTCGGGGCGCGCCCGCACTCATTCGAGGCGTCTCGCTCCGGAGCCGTCGGGCGGAGGACCAACTCGGGCCCCAGGACGGCCTCTTCACCGTCGCGGTGCGCGAGCCCGGCGCGACCGTGTCCCTGCGGGTGGTCGGCGCGCTCTCGTCCCTGGAGACAGGCGCAGCCGCCGCGCTCGAAGCGATGACGGCGCCGACGACCAAGCTCGTGACGCTGACCATCACGGAGAAGGGCTACGAGGCGGAGGGCTACGAGGCGGAGGCCGACGAGCCGCCGCCCTCGGAAGCCGCCGGCTCCGCGCCGGCGCTGGTCGCGCTGGCGCTCGCCCGACGTCGCCGGGCCGGCCTGCCGGCGCCGGTCCTGGCTTCGCTGGACAACCTGCTGGACAACGGGAACGTCCTGCGGGCGCGGGTCGTGGACGCCGCGCACCGGACCGACCCGTCCCTCGCCGAATGGATCGCCCGCGAGGTCCTCTTCCCCAGCTCGGTGGTGGACCGCATGGTGCCGGCGCCCACCGAGGACGATCTGGAGGACATCGCCGACCGCCTCGGGCTGGTCGACCGGGCTGCCGTCAGCGCCGAACGGCACCGCTCCTGGGTCGTCCGATCGGTCGACGCGCTGGCACCGCTGGCCGACGTCGGCGTCGAGCTCGTCGACGACGTCGCGCCCTTCGAGCGACGCAAGCTCTGGCTGCTCAACGGCCCGCACTCCGCGGTGGCGTACGGCGGCCTGCTGGCCGGGCACGACACGATCGCCCGCGCCGTGGCGGACCCCTCCATCGCCCGGTTCGTGCGGCGCCTCGTCACCGACACGCTCGAGGTGGCCGCGCTCCCTGCGGCACTGAAGCCGGCGGCCTTCGCCGACGAGGCACTGGCCCGATTCGCCAATCCGACGTTGGGGCACACCTGCGCGCAGGTGGGTACCGACGGCTCCAGCAAGTTGGCGCAGCGCCTGCTCCCGGTCGTGGCCGCACGTCGGGAGCGGGCACTCGACACCAGTGTGTTCGCCGTCGTCGCGGCCATCTGGATCGCGGCGACCGCCGGCGTCGACGTCCGCGGCGTACGGCTTCCCCGGTTGGAGGACCCGCTCGCCGGCGCGCTCCGCGACGCGGCGTCCCGCGGCACCGACCTGACGCAGCTGAGCCATGTGGCGCTCGGTGGCCGCGCCGATCCCCCGTTCGTCGCGGAGGTGGCGGGGGCCCTCGTGCGGATGACCACCGAAGGGGCGATGCTGCTCGAGGTGGAACGGTGACGACGACGCTGGGCGGGCCGGGGCCCATCCTCGATCCCGGGGAGGTCCGGCGATTCGTGCGCGCGCAGGTCGCCGCACTGGACCTGGCCGGTCGTTCGCTGTGCGTGGTCGTCCCCGATGGCACCCGGATCTGCCCGCTGCCCCTGCTCCTGCAGGGCGTCGCAGAGGGGGTCGGCGACCGGGCCAGCCGCTGGAGCGTCGTGGTCGCCCTCGGGACCCACGCGCCGATGAGCGACGAGGCCATCGGCACCCTCGTCGGCCCGTTGTCCGTCCCCGTGGGCAACCACACCTGGTGGGAGGACGACACGTTCACCCACGTGGGCACCCTGGACGCGGAGCTCGTCCACGACCTTTCCGGGGGAGGATGGGCGACGCGATCGATGTGCGCATAAACCGGCTCGTCGTCGAGAGCGACGTGACGCTGATTGTGGGCCCGGTGCTCCCGCACGAGGTCATCGGGTTCTCGGGAGGCAACAAGTACCTCTTCCCGGGTCTGTCGGGCCAGGAGATGATCGACGTGACGCACTGGCTCGGTGCGCTGATCACCAGCAGCCAGATCATCGGCACCCGTGGCATCACGCCCGTGCGGGCGCTGGTGGATGCGGCGGCGGAGCTCGTTCCCGGCGAGCGGCACGCGCTGTGCGTGGTCGTGGACCACGAGACGGGAGGGCTGCGGTCACTCTCCTTCGGGGACCCTCAGGGAGCGTGGGCCGCGGCGGCGGACGTGGCGGCGCAGACGCACGTCGCGTATCTCGACGGCCCGGTCCAGCGGGTGCTCTCGGTGATCCCGACCCGGTACCCGGACCTCTGGACGGGGGCCAAGGGCTTCTACAAGGTCGAGCCGGTCGTCGCCGACGGAGGCGAGGTCGTCCTCTACGCGCCGCACATCACCGAGATCGCGGCCATGCACCCTCGTCTCCTGGAGGTCGGCTACCACTGCCGCGACTTCTTCCTGGCGCAGTGGGACCGCTATCGCGACGTCGCTCCGGGCGACCTGGCCCACTCGACCCACCTCTTCGGGGCCGGGACGTACGACCCCGTCGCCGGCGAGCAACAGCGCGTCCGCGTCACCCTCGCCACCGGGATCCCAGAGGACGTCGTCACCAGAGCCAACCTCGCCTACCTCGCGCCTGACGCCGTCGATCCCGACACGTGGGCCGCCGAGCCGGGCACCCTCGTCGTCCCCGATGCCGGCGAGGTGCTCTACCGCCTCCGGTAGCTGTCGCCCGCTGCTCATTCGCCCGGGTACACCACGCCGATCTGGGCCCGGATGGCGTCGAGCGTCGTGGCCAGGGCAACGGACTCGTCGAGCGTGATCACCGGGCTCTCGGTCCTCCCGTCCGCGAGGCACCGGTGCACCTCCTCGATCTCGAAGCGGAGCCCGTTCCCCTCGTACGAGGCGTCGACGTGCTCCACGCCGGCCGGACCGGCCACCGTCAGCGAGTTCGGGCAGTGCATCATCGCCGGAAGTTCGATGACACCGTCGGACCCGGCGATCCGCGCCGTGCACGTCATGCTGACCCGGAGGGCCGCCTTGGTCACGCCGAGCCGTCCCTCCGGATGATGCAACACGGCGGCAACCACCTCGTCGACACCGGTCGGACCGACCACCGCGTCGGCGACGACGCGCTCGATCGGGCCGAGGACGAGCGTGCACAACTGCACGGGGTAGATCCCGAGGTCGAGCAGCGCGCCGCCGCCGAGCTCGCGGGCGAAGTGCCTGTGCTCGGGCGCGACCGGGCGGCGGAACCCGAAATCTGCCTCGACCAGGAGCGGCTCGCCGATGCGACCCTCGCCGATGAGATCCACCAGCGAACGGTAGGCCGGCAAGAACCTGCTCCAGATCGCCTCCATCAGGAACAATCCCCGGCTCCGCGCCTCCTCTGCCATCCGCGCCGCCTGCCGGGCGTTGAGCGCGAGCGGCTTCTCGCACAAGACGTGCTTCCCGGCCCGGAGGGCGTTGAGGGTGTCCTCCTCGTGCCGGGAGTGGGGGGTGGCGACGTACACGACGTCCACGTCCGGATCGGCCGCCAGCGAGTCGTAGTCGCCGTACCGGGTCGGAATGGCGAAGCGGTCGCCGAAGGCCTCGGCCCGTTCGGCCGCACGCGAGGCCACGGCGACGATGGCGCCCCCGTCGACCAGCTGCATTGCCTCGGCGAAGCCGGTGGCGATCGACCCCGGGCCGATGAGGCCCCAGCGGATCACCGCCGGGTCCTGCGGGAATTGGCGCTGTGACGACGGAGCATGAGTCCCTTCCACGACCAGGCCACGACCAGGCGACGCGCCTCTGATAACGCTATCATCGCGTGCTGCCTGGGATAACGCCCCGGATGGTCACACCCGAGCGCGCGGGCGGAGCCACGACAGGAGGACCCATGAGCGATCTCTTCACGCCGCGACCGGAGCACCACTTCACCTTCGGGCTGTGGACGGTGGGAAACCCGGGTCGGGACCCGTTCGGCACCGAGGTGCGCGCTCCCCTCGATCCCGTCGACACCGTGCACCGGCTCGCGGACCTCGGTGCCTACGGCGTGAGCTTCCACGACAACGACCTCGTGCCCTACGGCTCGTCGGCCGACGAGCGCGACGACATCCTGAAGCGGTTCCGGCGGGCCCTCGATGCGACCGGGATGCACGTTCCCATGGTGACGACGAACCTGTTCTGGCGCCCGGTCTTCAAGGAGGGCGCCTTCACCGCCAACGACCCGCGGGTGCGCCGGCTCTCGGTCAAGAAGGCGTGTGAGGCGACCGAGCTCGGCGCCGAGGTCGGCGCAACGGTCTTCGTGCTGTGGGGCGGACGCGAAGGGATGGAGGCCGAGGCCGCCAAGGACGTGCGGCTGGCCCTGGACCGCTACAAGGAAGCGATCGACCTGGTGTGCGAGCACATCGAGACGCGGGGCCTCGGGCTGCGCATCGCGCTGGAGCCCAAGCCGAACGAGCCCCGCGGCGACATCTTGCTCCCCACCGTCGGCCACGCGCTGGCCTTCATCGGGACGCTCGAGCGCCCCGAGATGGTCGGACTGAACCCGGAGTTCGCCCACGAGACCATGAGCGGGCTGTCCTTCTCACAGGCGGTCGCCCAGGCACTGTGGCAGGGCAAGCTCTTCCACATCGACCTCAACGCCCAGCGGATCGGGAAGTTCGACCAGGACTTCCGGTTCGGCTCCGAGGGGATCCGCGACGCGTTCTACGTGGTCAAGCTCCTCGAGGACTCCGGCTGGGACGGCATGCGGCACTTCGACGCGCACCCCTATCGCACCGAAGACGTCGATGGCGTGTGGGACTTCGCCCGCGGCTGCATGCGCACGTACCTGATCCTGGCCGACAAGGCGCGGCGGTTCCACCAGGACCCAGAGATCCAGGAGGCGCTGCGGGCCGCCAAGGTGGCGGAGCTGGCCGAACCGACCGCTCCGGCCGGTGGTCTCGACGAGATCCTGTCGTCGACGTACGACGAGGATGCACTCGCGGCACAGGGCTACGGGCACGAGCGGCTGGACCAACTCGTCACGGAACTGCTGCTCGGGGCGCGCTAGTGCCGCTGGTGGTCGGGGTCGACTCGTCCACGACCGCGTGCAAGGTCCAGGTGCGCGACCTCCATACCGGCGCCATCGTGGGATCGGGTCGCGCGGCGCACCCCCCGACGTCCCCGCCGCGCAGCGAGCAGCAGCCTGCGGATTGGGAGACCGCGTTCCGCGCCGCCTGCGCGGAGGCCGGTCTCCCCACGCGCCACGCGCCCGCCTCCGTTGCGGTCGCGGCGCAACAGCACGGGCTCGTCGTGCTCGGCCATGACGGCGAGGTCCTGCGGCCCGCCAAGCTCTGGAACGACACCGAGTCCGCGCCCGACACGAACATGCTCCTGGCCGCCCTGCCGGGTGGCCGGCGGGGCTGGGCCACCGCGTGCGGGAGCGTCCCCGTCCCGAGCTTCACCATCACGAAGCTGCACTGGTTGGGCCGCTGCGAGCCCGAGACGTTGCGGCGCACCGCAGCGGTCCTGTTGCCGCACGACTGGCTGACCTTCCGGCTGACGGGCCGGCGCACCACCGACCGCGGCGACGCCTCGGGGACGGGCTACTGGTCGCCGCGGGAGGGCCGTTATCGAGACGACATCCTGCGGCTGGTCAGCGACGGACATCGACTGGGCCGGCGCCCTGCCCGAGGTGCTCGCCCCCGACGCCGTCGCCGGGGAGTGGGTCGGCGTGGGGAGTCAGGTGGCTCCCGGCACCGGCGACAACATGGCGGCCGCCCTGGGTCTCGGCCTCCGCCCGGGCGACCTGCTCCTGAGCATGGGGACCAGTGGCACGGCGTGCACGGTGAGCGACGAGCCGGCGGCCGATCCCACGGGCACCGTGGCCGGGTTCGCCGACGCGACCGGCCGCTACCTGCCGCTGGTCTGCACCATGAACGCCACCAGGGTCACCGACGCGGCGGCGCGGCTGCTCGGCGTCGATCAGGCGCGGTTCGACGAGCTCGTGCTCGAGGCGCCCGCCGGAGCGGGCGGGCTGGTCCTCGTCCCGCATCTCGATGGCGAACGGACGCCGAACCGCCCGGACGCCACCGGCACGCTCACCGGACTGCGGGCCGACGTGACACCGGCCCAGCTCGCCCGTGCCGCGGTGGAGGGCGTCGTGTGCAATCTCCTGGCGGGAGCCGATTCCCTCGGCACCGGGACGGCGACGGGCACGGTGTTCCTCGTCGGGGGGGCGGCCCGCAGCGAGGCCTACCGGCGCGTCGTCGCCGACCTGACCGGCCGCACCGTGCAGGTGCCGGCCGACGAGGAGCTCGTCGCCGGCGGTGCCGCCGTCCAGGCCGCCGCGGTCCAGCTCGGGTGCAGCTTCGCCGAGGTGGCCGACGGCTGGGACCTGCGGCCGTGGCGACACGGTCGAACCGGACGACACGGTCGACCGCCGGGCCATCCGCGCCGCCTACGCCGACGCCGTTGGGAGCAGCCCGCAATGACGTTCGAGAACCCCGTCATCCCGGGCTTCCATCCGGACCCCAGCGTGTGCCGTGTCGGGAGCGAGTACTTCCTGGTGACCTCGTCCTTCACGTACTGCCCCGGCGTCCCGATCTTCCGGTCGTCGAACCTGGTGGACTGGACGCAGATCGGCAACGTCCTCGACCGCCCGTCGCAACTCGACCTCACGGCCACCCGGGACTGGTCGTCGCTCGGCATCTTCGCCCCGACCATCCGCCATCACGACGGGCGGTTCTGGATGATCACGACCAACGTCGGCACCACCGGGACGAAGACGTTTCTGGTGACCGGCGAGGACCCGGCCGGTCCCTGGTCGGATCCCGTCGGGGTGCCGATCAGCGGCATCGACCCCGACCTGGCCTGGGACGGCGACGGGAACTGCTGGCTGCACTTCTCCGGTTTCGGCGGAATTGCCCGAGGCCGCCTCGACACGGCGACCGGTGAGCTGCTCGGTGGGCCGGACCTCACCTGGTCGGGCACGGGCCTGCAGTACCCGGAGGCCCCGCACCTCTTGGAGCGCGACGGCACCTGGTACCTCCTCATCGCCGAAGGGGGGACGCACGGCGGCCACGGCGTCTCGGTCGCCCGCGCCCCGTCACCGGTCGGGCCCTGGGAGGGGGCACCGGCCAACCCGATTCTCAGTCACCGCAGTACCGACCGGCCGATTCAGAACACCGGGCACGCCGATCTGGTCGAGGCCGAGGACGGGACCTGGTGGATGGTCCTGCTCGGCGTGCGGCCCAAGGGGATCGGCGCAGGCTTCCACGTGCTGGGCCGGGAGACCTTCCTCACCCCGGTGCGCTGGGAGGACGGCTGGCCCGTGCCGGGAGACCTGGCGCTCGAGATGCCGATCGCACCCGGACCGCCCGAGATGCCGCGGCCACCCGCGCGGGAGGACTTCGAGACGCCGGCACTCGGGCCGCACTGGGTCGGCGTCCGTCGGCCCCCGGATGCGGCAGCTCGCTGACCACGCGCCCGGGCTGGCTCGTCCTCCACGGTGGCGAGGCCGCGTTGGACTCGCCGGAGCCGACCTTCGTGGGCCGGCGTCAACAACACCACCACTGCCGGGTTCGGGCCCGGGTCGACGCGGGTCCGGAGGTGGAGGCCGGGCTCACCGTGTTGTTGGACGAGACGGCGCACTACGACGTCGCCGTCCGGGGCGACCGTGTCGTCGCCCGATCCCGCATCGGGCCGCTCGAGACCGTCGTCGCAGAGGCGCCACGTCCCCCCGGCCCCGTCGTGCTCACCGTCGAGACAGGACCACACGTCCATGGGCCCGACTCCGTCTCGCTCGGCTTCGAGGACGAGCTCGGCGGCCCCCACACGCTCGCCCGACTGGACGGCCGCTATCTCTCCACCGAGGTGACCGGAGGGTTCCTCGGCCGCATGATCGGCATGTACGCGGTCGGCGGAGAGGCTGCGTTCGACTGGTTCGACTACGAAGAGGCATGACGACCGGCGATCCACCGCGCCGGGCCGTCATGGCCGACGTGGCCACCCGCGCCGGCGTGTCCGTCATGACCGTGTCCCGCGTGCTGAACGGGTTCCCCGGGGTCGCCGAGGAGACGCGACTCCGGGTGGAGGAGGCCGTCACTGCGCTCGGCTACCACGCCAACACCGCGGCGCGGGTGCTGGCCGGAGGACGATCGAGGACCCTGGGCGTGATGGCGGTCGAGACCGAGCAATTCGGTCCGTCGCACCTGCTCTTCGGCATCGAGGCGGCGGCGCGGGACGCGGGCCATCTGCTCAGCTTCGTCACCCTCAGCCGGAGCGGCAACGACATGGCCCCCACCCTCGAGCGGCTGCGGGCGTCGCACGTCCAGGGCGTGATCGTCGTCGCCCCCGTCCGCCGCGTCGTCGACGCCGTGACCCGGCTGAATGTCGACATGCCCCTCGTCGTCGTCGGCGGCCCCCCGGGCCTGGGCGCGCCCACCGTCACGATCGACCAGTTCGAGGGCGCCCGGATCGCCACCCGGCACCTGCTCGATCTCGGGCACCGCACCGTCCATCACGTTGCCGGTCCCCAGAGCTGGATCGACGCCACGGCCCGCCTGCGGGGTTGGTCCGACACGCTGCGCGCCCACCCGGTGTCACGCGGGACCTCGGTCGCCGGTGACTGGGGCGCCGCCAAGGGCTACGCCGCGGGCTTGCGCCTCGCCGCTGACCGGAACGTGACCGCCGTCTTCGCCGCCAACGACCAGACGGCACTCGGGGTGATCCGGGGGCTCCACGACGCCGGGCGGAGGGTGCCCGAGGACGTGAGCGTGGTCGGATTCGACGACACGCCCGAATCGGGGTACTTCCTGCCCGCCGCTCACGACCATTCGCCAGGACTTCGGCGAGGTCGGGCGCCGCAGCGTCCGGCTCCTGCTCTCCCTGACCGACGGCGCCCCGGTGGACCGTCACGTCGTCGTGCCGGCCGAGCTCGTCGTGCGGTCCAGCACCGCGCCACCCTCCTGACCCGAGGGACGGCGCCCTCACCGCGTGCACTCAGCGGATCAGGCCCTCGACGTCGTCCAACGCACCGCGCTCGCACACGACCACGATGGTGCCGCCGCACCCACCGCCGCTCGAGCGAGCGCCGTGCACCCCGGGACGGGCCAGCGCCTCCTTCACGACCAGGGTCGCCGCCGGATGCCCGAGGCCCATGGCGTCGTAGCCGGCCTGGCTGGCCTCCATCAGCGGCCCCAGGCGCGCCGGCTCCCCGTCGGCGAGCGCCGCCACCGCCGCTGCGGCGCGCCCGTGCTCCTCGACGCCGAACGTCGTGGCGGCCCGGACCGGATACGACTCGTCGGGCCGGACGGCCGTGACGTCGTCGCCGCTCGCACCCCACCCTTCGAGGAAGGTCGAGCCGTCGACCACGGCCGGGAGCTCGTCCAGGGCCGCCCGTGGGAGCTCGCTCACCCACGACCAGCGACGCGCCGCTGCGTGCTCCACCATGCGCTTCCCCATGAAGGCGGCGGCCCGGGCGCGCGCATACGGCAGGCCGCCGACGTCGTGGCGGGTGCCGGTCGGCCAGCCGACGATCTCGAGCCCCGCCGGCACGGCGACCGGGTCCGCCGCGGACGCCGGCCGGCACAAGATCGGCAGCACGGTCCCGGGTGTCCCCAGCGCCACGGCGACCTGGTCCATGATCCCGCACGGCGCGCCCACCACGTGGTTCTCCGCTTCCTGACACAGCGCGGCCAGGCGCAGGGGATCGACGTCCCCTGCGCCGAGGGCCCGCGCCGTCGCCACCTCGAGCGCCGCGCTGGAGGCCACGCCCACCGCGGCGGGGAGGTCCGAGGTGATCTCGAGCCGCGCTCGGGGTGGGTCGATCACCCCATGGCGCACGAGCACGATGGCGACACCGATGACGTAGTGCGTCCAGCGGGGCAACGCGGCCAGATCCCGGCGCACCTCCTCGTAGGGGAGGCCGGACAGGCGCTCGAGCTCGCCCGTCGAGAACGCGGCGGGGCCGACGACGAACGCATCGTCGGGATGGGCGAGGACCTCGGTCCCCTGACGGGTCGGCATCTCGAGCACGAGGGCCCCCGAGTAGTCCGCCACGCCACCGAGGAGATCGAGACGCCCCGGCGCGCTACCCCGCACGCAGGCCGTCCACCAGTTCGGCCAGGACCGGCCCGATGCGCGCCGCCAGCGCCTCGTTGGCGTAGCCGACCCAGGCCACGGGGGTCACGTTGTCCAACGGCACCGCCAGCGGGTTCCCCCAGGGATCGGTGACCACACCGCCCACCTCTTCGAGCAGCATGGCCGTGCACACGTCGTAGGGATGGCAGGCGAGGCCCTCGCTCTGGACCAGCGGGCGCAGATCGGCGACGAAGCGGTCCCGGCCCGTGATCAGCTCGTGGAGCTGCCCACCGGTCGAGAGGTACTCGTCGTCGAAGACCTGCCGGGCGCCGAGCCGGGCGAACAGCTCGCCCTCGAGCGCGGCGAGCGCCGCCTTCCCGGGGAGGAAGAACTTGGCCAGCCCGCTGAAGCTGTGCTCGAGGTCCGTGGCCGCTGACGGCCGCACCGCCAGAGCCGCCGGTTCCCCGCCGCGCAGGTCGACGCGCTCGGCCCGCAGACCGCCGCCGCGGGTGGCGCTCAGCTGGTCGGCCCGTCCCTGCTTGGCCGTCGGCAATTCGGTCATGGCCGCCGCGACGATGTCCGCCAGACCTCCGCCCGGCGGTGCCGCCGCGGCGAGGCACCAGGCCGACCGCTTGTCGTACATGAGGCCGCGCGTCCCGTCGATCGTGTCGACGATGACGGTCCATGCCGCGGTTTCCCCCACGAGCACGGGCTGGTCGAGCCCTTCGGAGACGACCAGGACGTCGGGCCAGTGCTCCGCGAACCACTGCACCAGCGCGTCGTCGGCGACCCGGTCGATGGCGTAGATGGTGTCGGCCACGGTCTCGCCCGCCACGGCCGACATGTCCATGCCGCGGGAGGCGGCCAGGAGGTCGCGCACGTGCACGCCGAGCGCGCAGAGCAGGCGGCGCGCCTCCTCAGCCGAGGGCGGCACGGAGCTCCCCCGCCTTCTGGTCGGGGTCCGACTCGTTGGTCATGGACCCACCGCCGACCTCGGGGCCCGCCAGGTACTTGAGGAGTCCCGGAGCCCGGAGGGGCGGGTGCAGTTCGAGGTGGAACGGATAGTGCGGGTGGTCGCCCACGGGCGCCTGGTGGACCGCCAGCACGTAGGGCAGGCGAAATCCCCACAAGGCGTCGTAACGCCGCACCACGTCACGGAGGACGAGGGCCAGCGAGCGGCACTGGTCGCGCGTCCAGCTCGACGAGGGACGTCGCCGGCCGCCGCGGCAGGATGTGCACCTCGTACGCGTACTGCGCGAACCAGGGGACGCAGGCGAAGAAATGGTCGTCCGCGCTGATGACGCGCGGCCCGTCCGCCTCCCGGTCGACCACGTCCGCCAGCAGCGAGCGCCCCGTTCGGCGGTGGTGCGCAGCTGCCACCTCTGCCTCGCGGCCCATGGTGGCGTAGACCATGGAGCCGGCGTAGATCTGACAGTGCGGGTGAGGATTGGACGTGCCGACGACGGCACCCCGGTTCTCGAAGATCAGGACGTGCGCCACACCTTCCTGGGCCTGGAGCGCCTCCGTGCGGGCGCGCCACGTGGTCACGATGGCCACCATCTCGTCGTCGGCGAGGTCGGCCATGGACCGGGTGGGGTCGTGGTGATAGCAGACGACCTCCGCCGTGCCGAGCGCCCGCCGCGTGCGGTACAGGTCGTCGCCGGGTCCGGGCGGTGGCGCGTCGGGCGAGAACACCGGGAGGTCGTTGGTGAAGACGTACACGCCCCGGTAGTCCGGGTTCGTGCCGTGCAGCCGACGACCGCGCGGCGCCAGGGCGTTGTCGTCGGGCACGGGCGCCTCCGCCGGGGCCGCGATCTCGCCGATCCAGGGTCGGGCGTCCCGATGCGAGGTGAAGAGGACCCACTGGCCGCGGAACGGATGCCAGCGCAGCTCCCAGGTCACGGCCGGCCGCTCTCGTCGCCCTCAGGCGCGGGCATCGATCACGACCTGCTGCGCCTCGCACCCCTCCGCCGTGGCACGGACGGTGATCCGCCCCTCGCCCGTCGGCCGGATGACGGCCAGCGCGCGACCGTCGAACGTGGTGCAACTCGCTCCGGTGAAGCCCTCCTCGGTCGAGGGATTCGCACTGCCCAGGGCCTGGAGCACGCCGGGGCCGTCGACGAGCACGTCGATTCGCCGGTCGCGCGCCAGGTGGAGCGTTCCCTGCGCGTCGAGCAGAGTGAGGGTCACGAAGGCGAGGTCTCCGGGGTCGGCGGCGATGACGGGGCGATCGACGCCGGCGGCGAGCCGCACCGACCCGGTGGCCGAACGGAGCGCCATGCGGCCGCTCTCGATCCCGTCGCGCCAGGCGACGGCCTCGAGCAGCCCCGGTTCGTACACCGTCTCGAACGTCGACCTGTACCGCTGCGTGGCGCCGCTGGGCAACCCGGCCCACCGAGTGGCCGTTCACCACGAGCTCGACCTCGTCGGCATCGGCGTAGACCTCGACGGTGACCGGCGCGCCCTCGTGCCCGGCCCAGCTCCAGCTCGACACCACGTCGCCCCAGGACCACGGGGTGCCGGCGGCGACCTTGCCATGGTGTTCCGGCCGCTGGACGGCGAGGTAGGGATCCGCCCGCAGTCCGAAGACGATCTCCCGGTAGTACGACTGGGGCCGGCGGTGGCCCGTGATGTCGAGATCGCCGCACCAGGCCGTGAGCCACGGGTACTCGCCCAGGAAGGACCGGGGAGCGGCGGCGGAGCCAGGTTCGCCGTACTCGGTGCGGCCGATCCCGGCCTCCCCGAGGTAGTCCCAGCCCGTCCACGTGAAGTCACCGATCACGTGCGCATGCTCCCGGACCGCCACCCACGCCGTGCCGATGGCGCCCGGATGGGTCTCGCTGCCGACGATCACCCGGTTGGGGTACAGCGCACCGTCCGTGGCGAACCGCGTCTCCATGTAGTTGTAGCCCGCCACGTCCAGGTAGGAGGCGGTCTGGGCCGAGTTCTCGGCGACGACCGGCGCGTTCATGAGCTCGTTGAGCCGATCGGCAATGTTGGTCATCGTGGTGTTCACGCCCGCCTCCTCGCCCGGTTCCCTCGGTTGCGCCCGGGCGACCCTCGGCGAGCTGGGCGAGGAGCTCGGATCCGCCGACCAGCAGCCCGCTGATGGCCTCGGTGACGAACCTCGTGGCGTCGAGCGACCGGATCTTCTCCGCCACCGCACGCCCGACGCGAGCTCCCATGGGCGTCCCCGCCTCGGGGATCTCGTTGCCGATGCTGTACATGATCACGCTCGGGTGGTTGAAGTCCTTCCGGACCATCGCCTCCACGTCGGCCTCCCACCAGTCGGGGAACCGCAGGGCGTAGTCGTGCTCGCTCTTCGGTTGGGTCCACATGTCGAAGGTCTCGTCCATGACGAGCACCCCGAGACGATCGCAGGCGTCGAGCATCGGCTTGCTGAGGGGGTTGTGGGCACTTCTGATGGCGTTGAACCCGGCCTCCTTGAGGAGCTCGACCCGGCGTTCCTCGGCGCGGTCGATGGTGGCCGCCCCGAGCGGGCCGTTGTCGTGGTGCACACAGGCACCACGAAGCAGGACCGGCTCCCCGTTGATCCGCAGTCCCCGCGCCGGGTCGACGGAGAGCGACCGGATGCCGAAGGTCGTCGACTCCTCGTCCAGCACCTCCTCGCCGTCGCGCAGGGTCGCCCGGCAGGTGTAGAGGGACGGATGGTCCGGGCCCCAGCGCCGTGGCTCCGGCAGGCAGAGCCGTTGCCGGGCCGTCAGGGCATCCCCGGGTACCGTCGTGACGGGCGCTTCGGCGCCGGCGGCCACGACGCCGTCCGCGCGGAGCACCTCGACGCGGAGCACCGCGTTCGACGCCGCAATCGACTGGTTCCGCACCACCGCGCTGACCGCCACCACCGCCACGTCGTCGTCGATCTCGGGTGTGACCACCTGCAGGCCACCGGGCGCCAGGTGGACGCGCCCCCCTTGGAGCCACCAGACGTTGCGGTAGATGCCGCCGCCCGAATACCACCGGCTGTCGTCGTGGGCACGCGCGTCGACCTTGACCTCGTTGGGCTCGCCGAAGCGCAGCAGGTGGTCGATCTGCACGGTGAAGTCCGAATAGCCGCCGGGACGATGGGCGACCAGCGTGTCGTTCACCCGTACCCGCGCGTCGCGGTAGACGCCGTCGAACTCCAGGACGATCGCGCTTCCCGCGTCCTCGGGCGCCGGCTCGAACGACTTGCGGTACTCCCAGGTCCCGCTCGGGAAGTACGCCGTCGCCCCGTGACCCGATGGCGACCGCTCAGCGCTGATCATGGCGTCGTGGGGCAACGTCACCGGTGTCGGCTCCGAGCCCGTGCCCGCGATCAGTTCCGCGAACGAGTTGACCTTGGAGCCGACCGTCCAGCCGTCGTTGAAGGGGGTCCGGCGCATGGACCGGCATCCTACGCCACCAGGGATGTTATCGCTACCATGACCGGATGGGCCTGGGCCGGCCCCGCCGCCGGCAGGCCGTTTCGGCCGGAGACACGGTGTTACGTTGACACCCGACATCGACCGCTCGGCGCAGCCGCCGTACAGGCGACGTGGTGGAGGAGATCCAAATGGCGACGTACGTGCTCGTGCACGGTGGCGGCCACGGAGGATGGTGCTACCAGCGGGTCGCCCGCATCCTGCGCGCCCAGGGGCACGAGGTCTACGCGCCGACCCTGACCGGCCTGGGCGAGCGGGCCCACCTGCTGAACGCCGAGGTGGACCTGCAGCGTCATGTCGAGGACGTCGCCGCGGTGCTGCACTTCGAGGACCTGCGCGACGTGATCCTGGTCGGCCACAGCTACGGGGGCATGGTGATCACCGGCGCGGCCGACCGGGCCGCCGACCGGGTCGGCAAGCTGGTCTTCCTCGATGCGGCCACGCCGGTCAACGGGCAGTCGCTCTTCGACGTGGCCGGCCCCGTCATCGGCGCCGTCCGGCCCTTCGGCCAGGTCGTCGACGGGATGGAGCTGGTGCTGCTGCCCGCGCCCGATGCCGGCCTGCTCTACGGCGTGACCGACCCCGACGACCTGGCCTGGATGGCCGAGCGGCTCACGGGCCACCCCTGGGCGTGCTTCGAGCAGCCGCTGAAGCTCACCAACGAGGAGGCGCTGTGGGCCATCCCGCAGTACCACATCGTCTGCACCTCGACCCTGGCGACCAGGGACGCCGGCCAGATGGCGGCCGCCCGTGAGGCCGGCCGACTGTGGGACATCGACACCGGCCACGACCTGATGATCACCGAGCCCGAGAGGACGGCGGACGCATTAGCCCAGGTCGCGGCCACCTGAACCCCGCGACCGGTCCGTGGCGTGTATGCCTATGGGGCTCTGACGGGGGTCAGGCGGTTCTTGTGGGGAGGAAGTACGCGCGATGAGAGACACTTCGAGCACGCGACTGGTGAGGTCGGGACTGGCGGCACTGGCGATCACGGCCGCCGCCGGCATCACCAGCCTGGCCGGCGGGACCGCCGGCGCGGCGACGTCCGGCGCACCGTTGACCGTCGTCATGATCACCTCGCTGACCGGCGAGGGATCCTCGGAGTTCAGCCAGGCGGCGGTCGGCTTCAACTCGCGCATCGCGATGCAGAATGCCGAGGGCGGGGTCAACGGCCACAAGATCACGGGAGTCGTCCTCGACGACCAGACGAGCCCCACGGAGGTGGCGACCGCGGTCCAGAACGCACTCTCCAAGGGCGCCGTGGGCATCGTGTCGGTGAGCCCCCTCTTCTTCCTCGCCGACAAGGCGCCGAACCAAGCGGGCGTGCCGGTCACCGGCGGGTTCTTCGACGGCCCGGAGTGGGGCACGAAGCCCTTCACCAACATGTTCGCGTCCGACGTCGGCAGCCTGGACCCCAAGTACCCGGTCAACACGTCCATCGGGGCGTTCATGAAGGCCCATGGCGGCACGGTCCTCTGCTCGTACGGGTATGGGATCTCGCCGTCGTCGTCCCGGTCGGCCATCGGCACCGTCGACTCCTTCAAGCATGCGGGAGGCAAGGAAGGGGTGCTGGACACGTCGATCCCGTTCGGCTCCGTGGCCATGACGACACCGGCGCTCGTGGCCAAGCAGAAGGGTTGCAACGCCTACTACGCGGGCCTCGACGACAACTCGAACGATGCCTTGGCGACCGCGCTGCACCAGGAGGGCGTCAAGCCCAAGGTGATGGTCTTCCCGACGGGCTACGAGCCGAGCGCCATCGGCTCGCCCGCCTGGAACTCGGTCCAGGGCGGCTACTTCGATACGACGTTCCGCCCGTTCTCGCTGCCGAACGCCGGCACGAAGCAGATGCAGTCGGCGCTCGAGAAGTACGGGCACTTCACGAGCAGCGAGTTCCCGTCGTTCAGCCAGTACGAGTCATGGCTCGGCGCCGATCTCATGATCAAGGGCCTGCAGCTGGCCGGTCCCAACCCGACCCACGCCAGCGTCATCCACGCCCTGCGCAACCTGAAGAGCTACAACGGCAACGGGCTCCTGCCCGAGACCATCAACTACTCGACCGACTTCGGGCACGACCTGCCCAAGTCGTGCGGGTGGTACATGATCGCCCAGAAGAACGGCTTCACCCCGTCCTCGAGCCAGCCCTTCTGCGGCACCGACCTGCCGGGCACCACGACCGTGCAGGGGTAGTCGGCTCCGGGCGGGATCAGTCCTCGATGGAGATGGCGTTCTTGGGGCACGTCCGGACCGCCGCCAGGACCTTCTCGCGCAGCTCCTCGGGAGGGTTCTCGTCCAGCACGTAGAGGAGGTCGTCGTCCCGGACCTCGAAGACCTCGGGGGCCAGGCCCATGCAGAGCGCGTTGCTCTCGCACAGGTCGAAATCAACGATGACGCGCATCGGTCCTACCTCCAGCTCCAGAAAGATCCGTCGACCACGGGTTGAGGCTACGCGAGAGTCGGCCCGTGCCGCGTCTCGAGCACCTCACCGCGGTCGGGACCGCTGGTCAGCCGACCGCCCCTTCTCGGAGCCCGCCTTGCCGGCGGGTGGACCGCCCTCCGCCGCCACCGTCATCCTCCTTCGATGAAGGGGTAGATACGGGTGAAATCGGCCCCGGGTTCCGCGTTGGCGAAACGACCCCAGACCGACTCGGTGACTCTCCCCAGGACCGAAGGCGCACCGAGTGCCTCCACCGCTCCGAGATACAGCTTCAAGTCCTTTGCCATCAGTGAGTTGGCGAAGCCGGCGGCGTAGCGGCCGGTGAGGACGTGGTTCGGGAATTTGTCGCTGGTGGCGGCGCTCTGCCCGCTCGAGGCGTCGATGACCTCGAGCATGGTCCCCATGTCGAGGCCGACGGACAGACCGAAGGCGACGGCCTCGCTGGTGGCAGCGAGCGCGGTGGCCGAGAGGAAATTGTTGGCCAGCTTCAACGCCTGGGCCATGCCGGGTCTGTCGCCGACCCGGCGACGACGGTCGCTCAACCCGGCCAGCACGGGTTCCACCGCGTTGCACGCCGCCTCCGGTCCGGCATACATGACGGACAGCGTGCGCGCCCGCGCCCCGGCGACGCCGCCCGACACCGGCGCGTCCACGTAGGCGACTCCCGCCGCCCGCAGGAGATCGTCGATCGCCTGCGCGGCGGCCACGCCGACCGTCGAGGTGTCGACGACGTAGGCGGCGCGCCGTCGGGGAGCACCCGCAATGCACCGTGCGACCTGCTCGGACACACTCCCGTCCGGCAGGCTCAGCACGACCACGTCGACACGATCCGCCAATTCGACGACATCGGTGACGAACAGGGCACCCTCCGGGTTCCGCCCGGGTCCGGCGACGTCATGGCTGACGACATCGTGGCCCGCTCCCACGAGGTTGGCCGCCAGGACGCTGCCCATGTTGCCGAGGCCGACGAAACCAACTGTCGCCACGGTCACCCCTCCTTCTGCTCTTCAGCCCGCTCGGCCAGGAGCGCTCTCCGGGCCGAGACCCCCGCCGGCGCGCCGCAGTAGGCGGCGATTTGGAACAGGAGCTCGTCGAGCTCGTCGTCGGTGACCCCGGTCCGTGTCCGCGCGCTGACGTGGAGCCGGAACTCGTCCATACGACCGAGTGCCGCGGTCATCGCCAGCACCACGAGGCTCCGGTCGCGCGTGCTGAGTGCGCCGCCGCGGGTCCACACCCCCCATGCCATCGACGTGAGGTAGTCCGAGAACTCCCGCAGGGCCGGGTTGGGGTCGTTCGTCTGGGCATCGACGTACGCGTCGCCGAGCATCGCCCGGCGCATCGCACGTGACGCCTCGAACTTCTCGTCTTCGGCCATTGTGCTCTCCTGTCCGCTCACGGCGATCCTCGCCCCACGGCCCCCGGGGCCGCGCCGTCACCACCCCGGGGCGGTCAGGGACGACCGCGCATTTGTCCTGGTCATCGGCCTGAGAACTTCAATGTACTGGATTGAGAACGTGCGTGCAGACGAGCGGGTGGGTCCGGCAGTCCCCTCGGCGAGGATCGTGGGCGGCGCTCTTTCGGATCGAGACGGGGAGGGAAGCCACTGCGGCCGGGTACCCACCACGTGGGGTCCCTCAGGCGACGTGACGCTCGACGTAGACCCCGAAGACGGATTCGAGCGCCCGCATCGACTCGCCCACGCTCACGTGGTGGCGCGCCGCCTCCACGAGGGCAGGCATCAGGTTGACGGCCGGGTCGGCCGCGTCCTTGGCGATGCGGGCGAGGGAGTGCCGTACGGCGTCGTCGTCTCTCGCCTGCTTGACGGCGGCGAGGCGCTCCAACTGCTCGGTCTCGACGTCGGCGCCGATGGAGAGGGTGGAGGGCGCCACGCCGTCGTCCTCCACGTATCCGTTGACACCGACCATCGTCCACTCACCCTTCGCGATCTTGGACTGGAAGGCGTAGGCGGCGTCCGCGATCTCCGCGACGAACCAGCCGTCGTCGATGCAGGCGATGACGCCGTCGAGCACCGAACCCGAGCCGGCGTCCACGAGGTGTGCGAACACCTCCTCGGCCTGGCGCTCGAGCTCGTCGGTGAGCTCCTCGACGTACCACGAGCCACCGAGGGGATCGGCCACGTGCACGACCCCGGTCTCCTCGGCGATGACCTGCTGGGTGCGCAGGGCCAGGCGGGCGGCGTGCTCGGTGGGAAGCGCCAGCGCCTCATCGAAGGCGTCGGTGTGCAGGCTCTGGGTCCCGCCCAACACGCCGGCCAGGGCCTCGATCGCCACCCGGACGAGGTTCACCTCGGGCTGTTGGGCGGTGAGGGACACGCCGGCGGTCTGGGTGTGGAAGCGCAATTGGCACGAGCGCCCGTCGGCCGCCCCGTAGTGGTCGCGCATCCAGCGGGCCCAGATGCGACGAGCGGCCCGGTACTTGGCGATCTCCTCGAAGAAGTCGCTGTGCGCGTTGAAGAAGAAACTGAGTCGCGGCGCGAAGTCGTCCACCGCCAAGCCCGTCGCCATGGCCGCCTCGACGTAGGCGAACCCGTTGGCCAGCGTGAACGCGAGCTCCTGGGCGGCAGTCGAGCCCGCCTCGCGGATGTGGTACCCCGAGACCGAGACGGGATGCCAGCGCGGCAGCTCGGCCGAGCAGAACCGCATGACGTCGGTGACCAGTCGCACAGACGGACGCGGCGGGAAGACGTACTCCTTCTGGGCCTGGTACTCCTTCAAGATGTCGTTCTGGAGGGTGCCGGAGAGGGCGGCCCGGTCGACGCCGGTCCGGTCGGCCACCCCCACGTACATGGCGAGCACCGGGGCGGCCGGCGAGTTGATCGTCATGGACGTCGACACCTTCCCGAGATCGATGCCCGCGAAGAGGGTCTCCATGTCGTCCTGGGTGTCGATGGCGACGCCGGCCCGTCCCACCTCGCCGCGTGCCCACGGATCGTCGGAATCGCGCCCGAGGAGCGTGGGCATGTCGAAGGCCGTCGACAGCCCGTCGCCGCCGGCACGGAGCAGCTCCTTGAAGCGTCGGTTCGTGTCGGCCGCCGATCCGAACCCGGCGAACTGGCGCATCGTCCACAGGCGGGAGCGGTACATGGAGGCGTAGGGGCCGCGGGTGTAGGGGTACTGGCCGGGCAACTCCGCGCCGTCGGGTCCGTACACCGGTTCCACCGGAACACCCGACATCGTCTCGAAGCGGGCCGGTCGCATCGGCGAGCTCTCGAATTGCTCCTGCCAGGTCTTTCGATCCGCCACGCCTACAGATTACTTCAACGTCAAACTAGTTTCCACCCGGCCGCATCTCGAAGTCGCCGGCGGCACGACGGAGGTCCGCCAGCAGGTCAAACAGCTGCCCGACCGTCGGCGCCGACACGCCGAGGTCCGTGAAGACCTGCTCGTTCATGGCAACCGTGGCCTCCGAGGCGCTCCGCCGTCCCGCCGCCGTCAGGAAGGCCAACGTGCCCCGCCCGTCGTCCGGATTCGACCGGCGCGTGACCAGGCCGTCTCCCTCCAGACGGTCCACCGCATTGGTCACGCTGGCCGCGTTGACCTGGAGCCGCTCGCCGATCTTGCCCAGGGGCAGGGTACCCCTGCGGGAAAAGGACAGCAGCATGAGCACCTCGTAGCGGGCAAACGTGAGCCCCAGCGGGCGCAGGACGGCGTCGGCGCGGGAGAGAAAGATCTGCTGCAGCCGCATGATCGAGGTCACGAGCGCCATCCCGGGCGCCTGGTCCGTCCAGCCGTGCAGGCCCCATTGGCGCTCCGCCTCGGCGATCGGGTCGAAACTCAGCCGTCGCGGTTCGGCCACAGGCGCACGCTAGACGTTCATGGGATCGGCGGGGCCACGAGGCGGCCTGCCTCAGGAATCGGCCATCCGAGGTCCGCGATCTGGTTGCTCCGAGCGATCTCACCGAGCCGTTGGTCGCCTGCTTTTGGGATGCGAAGCTTCGTTGTGGCGACGGAACAATCGTCAGCACAGGTGCCACGGACGGACAGGACTTTCAAATGACACGCTTCCCGCAGGGCTTCCTCTGGGGCGCGGCGACAGCCGGCCACCAGGTCGAAGGGGGCAATGTCAACGCCGACCTCTGGCCGATGGAGTGGGTCGAGAACTCGACGTTCAACGAACCATCCGGTGACGCCTGCGACCACTACCACCGCTACCCCGAGGACATCTCGACGCTCGCCGAACTCGGGCTGAACGCCTACCGCTTCTCCCTCGAGTGGTCGCGGATCGAACCGGAGGCCGGCTTCTACTCGCTCGCCGCACTCGACCACTACGGACGCATGATCGAGAGCTGCCTCAACCTGGGCATCACGCCCGTGGTGACGTACAACCATTTCACCGTCCCCCGCTGGATGGCCGGGCGAGGCGGCTGGAGCGCGGCCGATGCCCCCGCCCGCTTCGCCGAGTATGCGTCCCGCGTCACCGGGCACCTCGGCGACCTGCTGTCGTGGGTCTGCACGCTGAACGAGCCGAACCTGATGGCGATGATGCGGAGCACGGGTGTCCTGGCCATGGGCGCAGGAGATCGCGAGCCGGCACCGGATCCCGTCGAGGCGCAGGCGGGCGTCGGAGGCTTCGACCCGGTGCGCTACCGGATGGGAATCGTGGCGGCGGATGTCGAGCAGATGGCGGCCGCTCATCGCGGGGCGGTGCAGGCCATCCGGGCGACCAAGCGGACCATCAAGACGGGGTGGACCCTCGCCCTCGTCGACCTGCAGGCGGCGGAGGGAGGAGAGGAGCGGTGGCTCGAGGCGCGCCGCCTGGGTCAGACCGACTGGCTCTCGGTCTCGGCCGACGACGACTTCGTCGGGGTGCAGACCTATTCCCGGGCGCGCATCGGACCAGACGGCCAACTCCCTGTGCCGGACGGGGCGGCCACCATGCAGACCGGCTGGGAGGTGTACCCCGGGGCGCTCGGCCACACGGTCCGGTTGGCCGCCGAGCACGCCGGAGTCCCCATCCTCGTGACGGAAAACGGCATGGCGACCGACGACGACGAGGCGAGGATCGCCTACACCCGCGGCGCGCTCGAAGGTCTGGCCCGGTGCATCGATGACGGGATCGACGTGCGCGGGTACATCCACTGGACGCTGCTCGACAACTTCGAATGGAACGCCGGCTACTCCAAGACGTTCGGCCTCATCGGCGTCGACCGCGAGACCTTTGCCCGTTCGGTCAAGGCGTCGGCCCGCTGGTTGGGCCAGGTGGCCCGGCGCAACGGCCTGGACTGAAGCGCGGAGGACCCTGCGTCAGCGGCGATCGGACGCGTGCAGCCCGTCGACCTCGAAACCGACCCGTTCGATGTCGGGTGCGAGTCGTCCCAGATCGAAGCCGTACACGCCTGCCGCGTTCTCGCAGAGGATCTTGCGGGCTACCGCCGCGCTGATACTCGAATTTTGCAACAACGCGTGCGTATGGACTTCCGTCCCGGGGAAGATCGATTCGAAGTGGGGATAGTCGACGCCGAACATGGCGTTGTCGCACCCGATGGCGAACGGCTCGTACTCGGCGCTCGGACGCGCCAGCTCGGCGAGGGGAACCTGGTCCTCGGTGAAAGGTGAAATGCCGGCGAAGCAGTTGGACGCCCAGTACTCGCGAGCCGAGCCCGTGAATTGACGCATGCGCTGCATCGTCTGGGCCCATCCGGTCCAGTCGTCGCCCCAGGACAGCCGACGGTCCAGCTTTCGGATGGTGGGGGCGATCCAATCCGCCTCCGTCTCCACGAAGGCGACCCGGAGGTCCGGGAAGCGCTCGAACACCCCTCCGAGGATCATCTGCGCGAGCGAGCGCCCGGAGTAGAAGGAGTGCTCGAGCGCGAGCGTCATGATGGCGGCGAACCCCGGAGGCCCGTAGGTGGGCGCCCCTGAACCGCCGTGCTGGCTGATCGGGAGGTCGACCTCGACGCAGGTGGCCCACACCGGGTCGAGCGCGGGATCGAAGAAGAACGTCCCACCCGGGAGCAGTGCGGGCATCATCACTCCACCCAGGCCGTGCTCCTTGGCCCAGCGGATGTCCCCGACCGCCAGTTCGACATCGTCGAACGAGACGAGTGCCTGGCCGGCTCGACGGCCCGGGGTCTGCGCGCAGAAGTCGGCGAGCCAGCGGTTGTAGGCCAGCCGCGCTTGACGGTTGAGGCCAGGGGCCGAGAACGTGCCGACGTCGTCTGCCGGCCTGCTCTGGAACGGCAGCCCGTTGGGGAACAGCACCTCGGCCACGACGCCCTGGCTCTCCATGTCCTTGAGGCGGAGGTCCGAGTCCCACTGCGAGGTCGGGTCGAGGCTCGGGCTCAGATTCCCGCTCTCGGGCGCCCCGGCAGCCTCCTCGGCTCTCACCCACTCGTCGAAGACGTCGAGGTACTGCTTCTCGACGTAGTTCCGGTAGTCACTCCGTGAGGCCCGGACGTGTCCGTCCACCGAGATGATCGCGGTCTTCGACATCGTCCCCCCTTTCAGCACGTCAGTCGTGCTCGTGCTCATGCTAACGATTGCAGCAGGTGAGAACCGGGTTGAGAACCGGGGTGAGGCACCGGGCGGACGGCGCGTGGTGGGCCGCCGGCCTCAGCGGGTCGCGCAGTCGTACGTCGTGGTGCCCGGCCCCTGGTCACGCCGGGTGCCGTCTGGGAGAACGACGTCGGCCACGGTGCCCGGCGGCACGGTGACCGTCAGGCGGAGGGAGGATCCGTCGAGGTGCCAGGCGGACTCGATGCGCCCGTAGGGCGAGTCGTGCACGGCCTCGGCCCATGTGAGCTCTCCACCGGGTCGGGGCTCGACCCGGAAGCGCCGGTAGGCGGGGTACCCGTCGAGGAGGGTGATGCCTGCGACGTAGTTGTGCAGGAACGAGATGACGGCGCCCTTGCTGTAGTGGTTCAGCGACTCGTGCGGCACGCCGTCCGTGTCGATGCCCTCCCACAGCTCCCACACCGTCGTCGCCCCGCGCTCGACCATGGCGAGCCACGAAGGCGGCGTGTCCTGCAGGAGCAGCTCGTAGGCCACGTCGAGATGGCCGGTGTCGGCCAGGACGGGCAACAGGTACGGCGTGGCCAGGAAGCCGGTGCCGAGGTGCGTCCCGGCCTCTCGTATCAGTGCGACCAGCCGCTCCGCCGTGCGGCGACCGGAGCTCGTCGGGAACCAGGCCGAAGGCGAGGGCCCGCACGTGGTTGGCCTGGGTGTCCGGCGTGAGTGCGCCGTCGGGGCCGATGAACTCGGTACGCCAGGCCTCGAGCACGTTCGCGGCCAGGTCCTCGAAGCGGCCGGCCTCGGTATCGTGGCCGAGCAGCCGGCCGATGCGAGCGGCCAGCGCGGCCGAGTGCTGGAGGAACGCGGTCGCGACCGAGCCCTGATCGATCTGCATGTGATCGTCGGACTGCGCACCGGGCTCGAGCCATTCGCCCCAGTGGTAACCACCGTCCCACAGGAACTCCTCGTGGGGTGCCGGGCTGCGGGCGGGCCTCCGCTCGGCCGGGGTACCGCAGCGTCCGCGCCGCCGTGGCCGCGAAGTCGACCCACATCACCATCGAAGGCCAGAGCTCGGCCAGCACGTCCCGGTCCCCGTAGGCGCGCCACATCTCCCACGGGACCATCACGACCGCGTCGCCCCACCCCGATGACCCTTGCCGGAACAACCAATGCTCCGAGCTCGGCATGCGCTGGCGCAGAGCGTCCGGCACGTAGTTGGTGATCCGGCCGTCGTCCAGCTGCTCGGCCATCAGGTCCCGCAACCACTTGAGCGAGAAGCCGGCGACGTCGTAGAGGAAGGCGCCGGTCGGAATGAACAGCTGCCAGTCACCGGTCCAGCCGGCCCGTTCGCGCTGCGGGCAGTCGGTCGGGATCTCGCAGGCGTTGTCGCGGAACGACCACTCGGTGATGTCGTGGAGCCGGTTCAGCCGCTCGTCGCTGCAGCGGAACCATCCCGTGCGGCGGAGGTCGGTGTGCACGACGACTCCGGTGACGTCGTCGGGGGTGAGCCGCCCGGGATGGCCCTCGATGCGCGCGAACTGGAAGCCGTGCGTCGTGTGGCGCGGTTCGAACACCTCCCCCGGGCTCCCCGCAGCAACGACACGGTCGATCATGCCGACGTGCTTCTTCTCGCCGAGGAAGTCGGGCGAGAGATGGTCCTGGGTCACGTCGCCGGCCTCGTTCAGGAACTCGCCGTGCACGATGGTCAGTTCGGTGCCGGCCGGCCCGAGATCACTCAGGCGCAGCCAGCCGTTGATGTTCTGCCCGAGGTCGACAACCTGACGATCGGGATGGGGACGGGTGACGGCGACCGGACGGAGCTCCTGCACCCGGCGCGTCGGCGGGGCCGGGGAGTAGGAGAGGCGCCCCAGGCCGTGGTCGGCGACCGAAACGGGTTGCCATGCGGTGGGCCGGGCCCGGTGGTCCTCGCTCTGCCCCGCCATGAGGTCGGCGGTCAGCAGCGGCCCGGTGGCCGACCACCATTGCGGGCCACTGGTGATGACGACATCGTCGGCATGGAGCTGCCCGAGGAAGGCAAGCGCACCGCCGTAACCGTCGGCCAGCTGGAAGAAGCCCGTGTGCCCGCGCCACCAGCCGTCGGAGAGCACGACCTCCCACTCGTTCTCCCCACTGACGAGAAGGTCCCCCACGTCGTAGACCTGGACGTGCAACGTGGTCGGGTAACTGGTGAAGCCCGGCGCCAGCTCGACGTCTCCGACACGCTCGCCGTTGAGGAACGTCTCGTAGATCCCGTGCGCCGTGGCGTAGATCCTGGCTTGGGCCGCAGGTGCCGCCAGTCGGAAGGTGTGGCGCAGCATGTGGGCGGACCGTTCGGCTTCGTACGGCTCGATCCAGCGGGCGACCCAGTCGGATTGTTCGAGCAGTCCCGTCTCGAACCAGGCCGGCCTCGACCATTCGCTCTCGCCGCCGTCCGTCCAGACCTTGACCCGCCAGACGACCCGTTGCCGGGAGGCCAGGGGGTCCCCGGGCCATGGGACGAGCACACAGTCTTCGGACTCGGACCGACCCAGATCACGGCCGTCGATCTCGATGGCGTGGGCCTCTTGGCGCGTGGAGCCGGTGGGGAGCCGCCACGAAAGCCGAGGGCGGCGCTCGCCGAGACCGAGGACGGAGGCGCCGAGATGTTCGACCCCGAGGTGCGACGGTGCGTTCACGTGGACGAGGTCATGATGTCTCGCCGGCAAGCGTACGGCTTCGGGCATTTGGCGTCGACCCTTCGAACCCTGTCTAACATCGGCGGCACCAGGTCTCAGGAGGAGGAACATGCGAACGGTGGTCGTGGGAGCTTCGAGCGGGCTGGGGCGCTGTCTCGGCATCGGGCTCGCGCGGCGCGGGGCCGAGACCGCGCTGCTCGCCCGACGGCAACAGCGTCTCGAAAGCGCCGCCGAGGAGGCCGGTCCCGGGACGCTCGCCCTCACCTGTGACGTGACGAGCACCGAGTCCTGCCGGTCCGCCATCAACCAGGCCGCCGAGGGTCTCGGCGGCATCGACGCCCTCGTCTATGCGCCCGGGATCGGGCCCCTGGCCCGCCTGGTCGACACCGACGCCGAGACGTGGAGGCGCGTCTTCGACACCAACGTCATCGGTGCGGCGCTGGTGACGGCGGCGGCCGTCCCCCATCTCACCGAGTCGTCCGGCACGGCGGTCTATCTCTCGTCGGTGAGCGCGTCGATGACCCCCCCGTGGCCGGGTCTGGGCGCCTACGCAGTCAGCAAGGCGGCGCTCGACAAGCTGGTCGAGGCCTGGCGGGGTGAGCACCCGACCGTGGGGTTCACGAGGGTCGTCGTGGGCGAGTGCATGGGCGGCGAGGGCGACTCCGTGCCCGAGTTCGCCAACGGGTGGGATCAGGAGCTCGCGGCCGAGGTCATGCAGGTGTGGTTGGACCGCAAGTACATGAGCGGTGCCTTCGTGGGGATCGAGGACCTCATCGCCATCGTCGACTCGCTCCTACGCCAAGGCGGCAGCGTCGCCATTCCTTCGGTGACGGTTGCCTCCCGTGCCACCGGGGACGGCTGAGCTCGTCGCTCACCGGCCAGTGAGTCTCGTCGAGCGATACCCGTACCGGGCGAGCGCCTGGTCGGACGGCGCTCTCGTCGCGGAGTCCGATTCGTGCCTGTGCCTGGAGGAGCCCGGTCGACCGGCCGTCCTCTACTTCCCCCTCGCCGACATCGACGTGGAGCGGCTCGAGGGCGAGGGGCGTCGGCAGGCCGTGGTCGAACCTCCCCCGGACGCCGAGGGCACGCTGGCCGGATTCGGAGCCTTCGACCAGGACCGGGTGCGGATCGAGGTCTCCGATGGTCGCGAGGGTGACGACCCACGAGATGTGACCATCAAGCGCTTCCCCACCTGGGGCGATGCCGCGCACCTGATCGACCAGTTGGACGTCCGCTCCGATGGCGGCCTCTCCTTCGTCGGCGTCGCCCGGAGCGACGGGCGGCGGCCGGTCGTCGAAGGCAGTCAGATGCTCGGGCAGGCGATCGTCGCGGCCGCTCGCCACGCGGCGGGGCGAAGGGTCGCCTCCGCGAGCATGATCTTCCTGCGATCCGCCGATGCGGGGCAACCGCTCCGGTTCGAGCTGGAGGAGCTGAGCACCGGCCGGATCTTCACCGGCCTGGCCGTCCGGGTCCTCCAAGGGGCACGGTGCTGTGCCGCAGGCACCCTGCTCCTCGACGTCCCGTCCGAGGACCTCATCCGGCACGCCGCGGACCCACCGGACGTGGCCGGACCGTACGAGTGCGAACCGTACGATATGGGCGTGACCGGCCGTGACATCAGGGTGGTCGACGGCGCCTACACCAACGATCCGGACGCGCCGGTCGGGCCGCCGGTGGTCGACGCCTGGGTGCGTTTCCGCGAGGTGCCCGAGGAGCACGCTGTGCACGCGGGCCTGCTGGCACAGTTCTCGGGTCACATGTCGATCGCCGCAGCCCTGCGGCCCCACGCCGGCATCAGCCAGGAGCAGGCGCACCGGACGCTCTCCATGGGAATCAATGCGATCAACCTCTCGCTCCACCGTGAGGTGCGCGCCGACGAGTGGATGCTCTACCACCACCTCTCGACCTTCGCCGGCGACGGCATGACGCACTCGGAGTGCCGGGTGCACGACGAGGCGGGCGACCTGTTGGCCTCCTTCACCGTCGAGGCGATGGTCCGCCCCTTCCCCGCCGGCACCGGGACCGTCGACGACAGGACGGCACTGTGAGCCTGACCACCGGACGCGGGCCGCTGAGCGCCCGGCCCGCGGGACGTTTCACGGCGCCGATGCCCGGACCCGTCACCTACATGGAGCCGCACCGCCGGCGCGTCCGCGGCATGAGGGACGGCGCGACCGTGGTCGACAGCGAGCGCACCCTGCTGGTGCACCGACCGGGGTGCCCGCCGACCTACGCCTTCCCGGCCGGCGACGTCGTGGGTGTGGCGGCACAGCCCGACAGCGATGCCCCGGGCTATGTCACGGTGGCCTGGGACGCCGTGGACGCCTGGTTCGAGGAGGACGAGGAGGTCTTCGGGCACCCGCGCAACCCCTACCACCGTGTCGACTCCTTGCACTCCGGACGGCGGCTCCGGGTCGAGGCCGCCGCCACCACGCTGGTCGACACCGCGGACACCCTCGTGGTCTACGAGACCGCGCTGGAGCCCCGGCTCTACGTCGACCCTCGCTTCGTGCGCATGGACCTGCTGCGGACGAGCGCGACCCGGACCTACTGCCCGTACAAGGGCACCGCCACGTACTGGACGGCGCACCTCGGGGACGTCGTCATGGACGACATCGCCTGGAGCTACGAGGATCCCCTTCCCGAGTCAGTGCCGCTGGGGCACTTCTTGAGCTTCGACGGCAGCAGGGTCACCGTCGTGCACGACCTCCCGGAGGCGGGCTGACCGGCCCCTCGGGCCCCTGAAAACGCGTCCCGCTAATGTGACGTTCGAGCTCTGTCGGGTGGAATTGGGGGCCTCGAGTTGGAGACGTACGAGACACTGCTGTACGAAGAGGATGACGGTGTGGCAACCGTCACGCTCAACCGTCCAGAGGTGCACAACGCGTTCGACCAGCAGATGCAGGTGGAGATGCGCTCCATGTGGCAGTCATTGCGTCGGAACGACGACGTCCGTGCCATCATCTTGACCGGTGCCGGCGAGAAGGCCTTCTGTACGGGCATCGATCGTGCCGAATTGATCGAGCAGGAGTACCTGATCGACGAGGAGCGCCGGCTGAAGATGGCCAACCAGACCGGGCCCGTGTCGACGCCGTTCCAGTACAACGACCCCGGGATCAACATCAACCCGAAGGAGAACGACCTCTGGAAGCCGGTGATCGCCGCGGTGAACGGCATGGCCTGCGCTGGGGCCCTGTACCTGCTCGGCGAGTCCGACATCATCATCGCGGCGGAGAACGCGACGTTCTTCGACCCCCACGTGACCTACGGGATGGTGGCCGGTTTCGAGTCCATGCACCTCCTGCAGAAGCTGCCGTTTGGCGAGACCATGCGTCTGGTGCTGCTCGGGGCGCACGAGCGCATGTCCGCGGAGCGGGCCCACCAGATGGGCCTCGTCTCGGAGATCACTCCCCTGGCCGAGCTCATGGAGCGGGCGATGTGGGTGGCGCGGGCGATCGCCTCCGCGCCGGTGTACGCCGTTCAGGGCACCGTGCGTGCGGTGTGGATGGCCCATGAGCTTTCCCGGCGGGACGCTCGCGCCCAGGTGTCGTCGTTCGTCTCGCTCGGAACCCAGTTCCAGAACATCGCAGAAGGCCAGGAGACGTTTCAGGCCCCCCACCCCGAGTGGCGCCTGCGCTGATTCCGCTGGCCCGGACCGCTTCCGCCGGACAGAGGCGAGGATCACCGGGCCCGGACGCGACGATCCGCCGGCGCGCTGGCGCCGGCGGATCGTCATCACACTCTGACCGAGCGCCTACGAACTGCTCGCCGTCGACGTCCCGGGGAGGTCCGTACCGCAGATCGGCTGCGACGACACCGCCGTGAACCCGGTCTTGCCGGCTTGCATGACCCAGGTGCACTGCTTCGGCAGGTCCTTCCCGAAGATCGTCGAGTAGTTGATGGACTGGGGCAGGAGGCCGTTGACGTTGTAGGACTTCAGCCCCCGGAGGTCCTTGATGACGGCCGCCCGCGTCGGGTTCGGCCCCGCCATCTGGAGTCCTTTGATCATGAGGTCGGCCCCCGCCCACGCCTCGTACTGCCCGAGGTTCGGGAACTGGCTCTTGGTGAAGTGCGCGTACTTCTCCATGGCGGCCTGCATCTGCTGGGTGCCGGCGTTGGGGAGCGACCACGGGCGGAAGAGGGACAGGAAGTAGTCGCCTTGCAAGGTCTGCCAGGCCGGGGAGTTGATGACGTCGGGCTGGTAGCCGGTCGCGAAGAGGGTCGCCTTCAACTTGACCCCGGATTGCTTGAGTGCCTCCGCCAGGGCGTAGTTCGAGTTGGCGTCCATCGCCGGCACCATCGCGTTGACGCCCTTCTGCTTGGCGACCAGTGCCTCAGGGGTGAACGCAACGCTGCCGAACGGCACGGTGGTGTCGAGCACACCGACCTTGCCGCCCGCGTGCTTGAACGAATCGGCGGTGGCGATGGCCGCCCGGCTCGAGGAGGGTGAGATCCCGTACCCGTACGAGGCGAGCACCGTGCCCCCGTGGGCCTTGAGGAAGTTGCCGATCTGCGTGTTGACCGGGTACTTCGGGTTCACACTCCCCTCGTCCGAGGCGAACATGTTCGTGTAGGGCTGCGTGCCCCACTCGGGTCCGTCGTCGTAGGTCCCCGTCACCGGGACGCCCGCCTGGTTGGGGTACTTGGCGGCGAGGAACATCAGCGGGCTCTGCGAGACGATCCCGAAGGCCTTGGAGTCGGCCTCCTGCACCGCGGTCGCGATCTGCGAGGGACTGGTCTGGTCGTCGATCACGAGGCCGACGAGCTTGTGGCCGTTCACGCCACCTTCCGCGTTCTGCATGGCGATCCGCGCGTTGAACCCGGCGGGCGACGTCGAGTTCTGGGACCCGCCCTCACCGGTCAAGTCGGTGACGTACGCAATGGTGATCGGCGCCGGCGCTGCGCCGGCGGGCGCCGTGGTCGTCGCCATCAGGGACAGCGGCAAGCCGACCACTGCGGCAGCCAGGACG
Organism: uncultured Acidimicrobiaceae bacterium; assembly: GCA_963840245.1. Taxonomy (GTDB): domain Bacteria; phylum Actinomycetota; class Acidimicrobiia; order Acidimicrobiales; family RAAP-2; genus Bog-473. The sequence continues at coordinate 35,571 of CAWIYI010000014.1, read as the reverse complement.
GCAAAGGCCGTGCGATGGGGACGATTGATCGGGTGCATTTGCAACTCCCTCCCCCGGACCCCCGCCTTGGGGCCCTGTGGGCGTTGGGGGCGGGTGCAAACCCGCCTCTTCCTTTTGTAAATGCGCTTATCGCTCAGAGCGAGGCGAGTTACTGTAACCCATCCGTAACGCCAACGGGGGTCGCCCCCTCGGCCTCACCCAGGTACCGGTCGATGACCTCTTGGCCCGCCTCGGATGCCGGGCCTGACCAGCCCACTCGCCCGCGCATCAAGATGACGCACGTGTCAGCCATCGCCAGGGCGCGATGCACGAACTGCTCGCTGAGCACGATCGTGATCCCCGAGCGACGGGCCTCCTCGAGCCCCTCGAAAACCGATTCGGCGATGAGCGGGGCGAGTCCGAGCGACATCTCGTCGGCGATGACGAGCTTCGGGGACACGGCGAGAGCGCGGGCAAGCGCCAACATCTGCTGCTCTCCACCGGAGAGGCTGCCGGCCCGCTGGGAGCCTCGCTGTCCCAGGACAGGGAACCGATCGATCGCCTTCTCGATGGCGCCGGCCCGGTCCTGCCGTCGCTCCTGCGCCACAGCCATCCGCAGGTTGTCAACGACCGAGAGTCCCGGAAAGATGCCCCGTCCCTCGGGGATGTACGTCAGGCCGAGACGACGGATGCGGTGCGCGGGCATGCCGGTCACGTCGTGACCTTCGAAGAACACCGTGCCCACCGTCGGTGCGACCAATCCGGAGATCGTCCGGGCCAGCGTGCTCTTGCCGGCGCCGTTCGCACCGAGCACCGCGACCACCGTGCCGGGCTGGACCTCGAGCGAAACGTCGAAGAGCGCCCTGGAGGACCCGTAGCGCACGTCGAGGTCGTGCACCTCGAGAATGGGCTCGGTCACGACGGCTCGAGTTTCGTCGGCGTCACGATTGCGCGCCGTTCGTCCCTGGGGATCGCTGTCGCCCAGGTAGGCGGCCCGGACGACAGGGTCGTTGCGGATCTCCTCCGGCGTGCCGGCCGCGATGCGCTCCCCGAAGTCGAGCACGAACACCGAGTGCGAGAGCGCGAGCACCGCGGCGACGTCGTGCTCGACGATGATCAGCGAGAGCGGGTGGTCGGCCTCTTCGACGATGTGCGCGAAGACGCCCAGGAGGTTCTCCGAGGCTTTCATATCGAGCCCCGACAACGGTTCGTCGAGGAGCAGGACCTGCGGATCGCTCGCCAGGGCGCGTCCGACCTCGACCAGGCGGGCGACGCCGAGTGGCAAGGCGGCCACCGGGGCGCCCTCCACCCGCGTCAGCCGCAGCAACTCGAGGATCCGGTCGACGCGCTCGTTCTCCGCCGCGGACGGCGGAAGCAACGAGCGGGGATCGAACATGTCGCGCCAGAGGCGGACGCGCGCCACCCGGGCGCGGTCGGCGAGCACCAGGTGCTCGCGCACCGTCAGGCCCAGGAACAGCTCTGGCTGCTGGAATGTCCGGGCCAGACCCTTGCTCGCCCGGCTGCGGGGCGACGAAGTCGTGACGTCCTCTCCACGCAGCCGCACGCGACCCGAGTTCGGGCGGAGCAAACCGGACAACACGCCGAGCAGCGTTGACTTGCCGGCGCCGTTGGGACCGACCAGGCCGGCGATGCGGCCCGGCTCGACCTCGATGGCAACGTCGGAGAGTGCGGTCAGTCCCCCGAAGCGCACGGTGATGCCCGTGGCCTCCAGAACTGGTGCCCGTCCACCAGACGTCTGGTCGGGTCCCGCGTCGGCCACGGAAGGCACCGTCGTCACGAGACGCCCTCGGCGACTCTGGGTGCGCCGTCCACCGGGCCCAGGTCCCCCGCCGACAGGCCCGTCCCGTCGATGAACTGCGGGTCACCGGTTGACGCCGGCCTGACGCGCAGGATCAGCCGACGGAGATGACGGCTCTGCTCGGCCAGGGTGCCATCGGGGAACTTGGCTGCGCCGATTGCCCCGAGACCGAAGAGGACCTGGAGAATGGTGGGCAACACCGTCACCGTCGAGAAGTAGTACTGCAACAGCGCACTCGGGAAGACGAACGTCAGCCCGGCGATCAGCGCCGCGGCATTTGACCGGACACCGATCGTCACGAGCACGGCGAGCCAGACGACCCCGGCGAAGGTGGCGAATTCGGAGGGCTGGAATGTGGTCTGCGCCATGGCGAGCAACGCCCCGCCGAGCCCTGCAATGAAGGCAGCCAGCGCGCCGGCGATCACCTTCATCTGCACGACGCTGATCCCCGACGTCTTGGCTCCCGCCTCGCTCCAGCGCGCCGCGTTGAGGGCGAGGCCGGTCGTCGATCTTCGGAAATTGACGATGAAGAGAGCGATGATCACGAAGACGACCAGACAGAGGTACGCGTAGGCGAGATCCGAGGCGGCAAAACCGGGTCGGTTGAGGGTCAGCCCGAGGCCCTGGTTCACGAAGCTGGGCAGGGTGAAGACCAGGTTCTCCATGAGAAGCCCGAAGGTGAGGGTGACGAGGGCGACATAGAGGTCACCGAGTCGGATGCTGAGGAACCCGACGAGGGCACCGATGGCCATGGCGATCAGCCCGCCCACCAGCGCAGCGGCGAGGACCGGCCAGCCGTGGTTGTTGGCGAGCTGCGCCGTGGTGATGGCCCCCACGCCGGCGAAGGTGATCTGGCACAGCCAAAGCATCCCGCCTTCGCCGGTCACAATGGTCCAGGACAAGAAGATGACCGCATAGGCGAAAGCCGAGGCGAACAGCCCCACCCACAACCCGCCGACGATGAGCGGCAACACGCTCACGGCCGCGATCAGCAGAAGAGGCCCGGCGTACTTGCCGAAGAAGCCCAGTGACGCGGTCTCCAGCACGCTGCTGGTCGAGCCGGCCAGCCGGCTCTCTCCCTGCGGCGTGATCGCCCGGTCCAACGCGCCCCCCACCCGTCGGCGTCACCCACCCTGCCCCGGCGCACCAGGCTGTAGATCAAGAAGAGCGCGATGACGATGAACGGCACGGCATCGATGATCTCCGTCGTCCATTGGCTGGCCGGAGGGAGGTAGCGCTGGAACAGGGACGTCGCCACACCCATCAGGAGCCCGACCACCACCGCCACCGGCAGGTTGCGCAGCTGCGCAGCTACCACGGCGGCGAAGGAGGCCGCGATCAAGAGCGTGAAGTTGCCCGCATCGAGCCCGATGATCGGCGCAGCGAGGACGCCGCACAGCCCTGCGAAGAAGGTGCTGACCGCCCAGACTCCCACCGAGATCGCCGTCGGGTTGGTCCCGGAGAGGTCCGTCATGGCCGGCGAGTCGACCATGGCCCGCACCTTCAGCCCGACCTCGGTGTAGCGGAGCACCACCGCACCGATCACCACGGTGAGGACGACACAGATGTAGACGATGACCTGGTCGAGAGTCACGGGGACCCCGAGGAACTGATACACGTGCACTGGTTGGGGCGCCAGCCCCGGAGCCTGCTGAATGGCTTGGTTGCCGAAGAACCATGTGGCCAATGCCGGGAAGGCGACGAGGAGGCCAATGGTGGCCACGACCTTGATCAGGGGGGACGACAGCCGCAGGAAGCGGAAGAGAACCGCGTAGAGGAACACACCGAGCGCAGGCGCAGCGATGACGACGCTCACGACGGCCGACAGCGCGATGCTCCATCCGTGCTGCGTGTGCAGGTAGTAATAGAACCGCGCAATGAAGAAGGCGATCGCGCCGAAGGCGAAGTTCAAGATCCCCGACGAGGTGTAGGTGATCACCAATCCGGCGGACGCGATCGCATAGATGCCTCCGAGCACCAGTCCGGCGATCACGAATTGCAGCATCGAGCGGGACCCACCCCTTCTTGCCGGCCGCCTGCGCCGGGCATTTCTGACATCGACGTCGATTCAGATACTAACGAGGCAGGGCGCGTGATGCACGACGGTGAATTAGGCCTGTGAACAGGAACGTTGCGCCGCCCGAGCGCGCGTTGGCGAGCGCGGATTCACCTGGTGATCACCCGCGTCAAGGGTTCGGTACAGCTGGGTGAATCGGAGCGCTGTGCGTGTGCCTTACTGCTCGGCGCGCACCTTGTCCTTGACTGCCGGCACGATCGGCGGGGCGTCCTTCCAATTGGGTATGCCCGAGTCCTCCAAGGCGACGGGATAGCGGTTCTCGTTGACCCAGGCCCAGTGCGAGTGGTTGAGCTCGTGCAGCGTGAAGCACGCGTTCAGCGCGTTGTAGAAGCCCATGTTGTCCACGCTCTGGTTGACCGACTCCTTGATGAGCAGGGACGTCATCGTGGGCAGCTGTGCGATCCGCTCGGCGAACTCCACCGTCCTCTGCGTGAGATCGTCGAGCGGGAACACCTTGCTCACCATGCCGAGCCGGTGTGCCTCGTCAGCGTCGACCGAGTCCCCGGTCAACAGCAGTTCCTTCGCCCGGCGGGGCCCGAACTCCCACGGATGCGCGAAGTACTCGACGCCGCACATGCCCAGGCGGGTCCCGACGACGTCGGCGAACCGCGTGTCGTCGGCGGCCACGATGAGGTCGCAGGCCCACAGGAGCATGAGCCCGGCGGCGTAGACGTCGCCGTGCGCCTGCCCGATGGTGATCTTGCGCAGATTCCGCCAGCGTCGAGTGTTCTCGAAGAAGTAGTGCCACTCCTGGAGCATCAGGCTCTCGGCGCCCTTGCGCGTGGCGCCATTGATCGTCCGGGTCGGGTGCTGGCCCGGCCCCGGCGTCCCCTCCTCGCGCGCGGCCTTGGAGCCGAGGTCGTGCCCCGAGGAGAACATCGGGCCCGTACCGCCGAGGATGACCACGCGGACCTCGTCGTCCGCCTCTGCCTCCATGAACGCGTCGTTCAGCTCGACAAGAAGGCCGCGATTCTGGGCGTTCCGGGCCTCGGGCCGGTTCAACATGATGCGGGCGATCCTGCCCGAATCGAGTGTCTCGTACGTGACGAACTGGTAATCAGGCATCTCCGGCTCCCTCTGCTGGCGCGCTTCGTCGGCGCGGCGTGACACTATCGTTCGGCCGCGCCCGGTTGTACTTGGCCCGGCTTCCGAGCGGTCCGACCGGCCCTTCGGTGGGTCGTGGCGGGTGGCCCCCTACGCCACGGCCCCGACGGGGACCTCGACGCGCATGATCCGCGCCAGGTTGCCGCCCATGATCTTCCTCGCGTCCTGGTCGGTGAGGCCCTCCGGCAGGTGGTCGACATAGCTGCACGGCTCCGCCAGTCCCTCAGGGTGCGGATAGTCCGACCCGAAGAGCACGTGGTCGGCGCCGATCACGTCGATGATGGCGCCGAGGTCGTCCTCGTGGAAGGGGCTCACCCAGACGTTCCGTTTGAACTGCTCGACCGGGTCCCCGTCGAAGGCGTGCGGCATCTTCTTGTAAGTGTCGCCGAGGTGCTGGACGAACGCGGGAATCCATTCCCCGCCGGCCTCGATGGAGGCGACCCGGAGCTCGGGAAAGCGTGCGAACACGCCGTGGCAGACGAAGGCGGCCATGGTGTCCTGGACCGGCCGGTGACCGCCGGTCATGTAGCGGAACGAATCGAGCCGGAAGGGCAGCATCTCGCTCGGGCCGGTCCAGTCGTTCGTGTACCGGGTGTAGCCACTGTCGGACGAGTGCATCGACACGAGGATGTCCGCATCGACCACGGCCTGCCAGAAGGGGTCGAATTCGGGATACCCGAACGAGCGGGAGCCCCGGAACCCCGGCACGGGCGCAGGTCGGATGAGGACGGTCTTCGCCCCCCGCTCCAGCACCCATTCGAGCTCCTCGATCGCCTTCTCGACGATCGGCAGTGTGATGACCGGCGTCGCGAAGATCCGATCCTCGTAGTTGAAGCTCCATTCCTCGTACATCCACTCGTTCAGGGAGTGGATCGCCGCGTGCATCAGTTCGGGATCGTCGCGCATGCGCTCCTCGAGCAGGCTGGCGAGCGTCGGGAACATCAGCGTGCGGTCGACGCCGAGCTCGTTCATCAACTCGATGCGGGGTCCCGGGTGCTGGAAGCCCGGAAGGCTCCGTATCGGCTTCCCGATGATCTCCCGGTACGTCTTCCCTTCGGGGTTGCCGTTCCGGAAGTACTCCTCCTGGGCGCCCGGTCGCGCCACGACCTCGAAGGTCGGGTTCGGGATGTACTCGCTGACCGTGCCTCGGATCATGATCTTGGTCCGCCCGTTCAGCTCCACGTAGTCGACGGCGCCCTTGTAACGATCCGGCAGGTGCCGGGTGAAGGACTCCCTCGTCTCATAGAAGTGGTTGTCCGCGTCGAAGACCGGGAAATCGCAGGTTCTCGTCATACCAGCAACTCTAGAGATTTTTGACTGCGACGTCAATATCAGAGAATCGGTGTTGAGGCCCACCCGATTCGGGTCCCCTCTGAGTAGAAGCACCGTTCTACCTGGTCATCCATCCCCGGGTTCGGCCCGGCCGGCGACGGCACCAGGATCCGACCTCGAAAGGACCTCAGCGATTCGTCGGGAAGTGCAGCTCCACGCTGCTCGGTCCGGCGTCGGGCCACCGTGACGTGACGACCTTGGGCCGCGTGTAGAAGCGGACCCCGTCGGGCCCGTAGATCGAAGAGTCCCCGAAGATGGAGTCCTTCCAACCCCCGAATGAGTGCGACGCCACTGGAACGGGGACCGGGACGTTGATGCCGACCATGCCGACCTGGACCTCTCGCTCGAACCGGCGGGCCACACCGCCATCCCGGGTGAACAGAGCAGTGCCGTTGCCGTACGGGTTCGCGTTCACGAGCGCCAGGGCCTCGTCGAACGTCGGGACCCGCACGACGCTGAGCACGGGGCCGAAGATCTCGTCGTCGTAGACCCGCATGCCGGGTTTCACATCGTCGAGCAGGGAGCAGCCGACGAAGAACCCCGCGCCTCGGCGCGTGCCCGACCCGTCCACGACGACCTTGGCCCCCTCGTCGGCCGCGTGCTCCACGTAGGACTGCACGCGGTCACGGTGCTCCGGGGTGATCAGCGGGCCCATCATCGACTCCCGGTCGTCGCCGGCACCGACCACCACGTCGGGGATCCGGCTTGCGATGGCATCGATCAGCGGGTCGGCCACCGGTCCGACCGCGACGACGACCGAAATGGCCATGCACCGCTCCCCGGCCGACCCGTATGCAGCCGACACGGCGGCATCGGCCGCGGCGTCGAGATCGGCATCGGGGAGCACGACCATGTGGTTCTTCGCGCCACCCAGCGCCTGGACCCGCTTGCCGTTACGGGTTCCCGTCTCGTAGATGTGACGCGCCACGGGCGTGCTGCCGACGAAGGAGACCGCAGCGACGTCGGGGTGCGCCAGCAGGGCCTCGACCGCCTCCCGGTCGCCCTGCACGACGTTGCACACCCCGTCCGGGAACCCGGCGCGCTGCACGAGCTCGGCCAGGATCAGCGACGCCGAGGGATCCTTCTCGGACGGCTTGAGCACGAAGCAGTTCCCGCAGGCGATGGCATTGGCCATCATCCACAGCGGCACCATGACCGGGAAATTGAACGGGGTGATGCCGGCGACGACGCCGAGCGGCTCGAGCACGGTGCGGATGTCGATCCCCGTCGAGACCTCCGAATTGGATGGTCCCTTCAGGAGGTTCGGGACGCCGCAGGCAAACTCGACGTTCTCGATCCCGCGCGCCACCTCGCCCCTGGCGTCCTCGAGCACCTTGCCGTGTTCCCTGGTGACGGCGGCGGCGAGCTCGTCGCGGTTGGCGTCGATCAGCTCGCGCAGCCGGAACAGCAGGCTGGTCCGGCGGGTCAACGAGGAGGAACGCCACTCGTGCGACGCATCGACCGCCGCGTTGACCACGGCGTCGACCTCCGCCGCCGAGGCCAGCGCGACTTCCGCCGTCTGCGCCCCGAGGGCCGGGTCGTACACCGGTGCCGTCCGCCCGGACGCGCCCGGCACAGCGCTGCCCGCGATGAAGTGCCCGATTTGCGTCATGCCGGAGCCGGCGGTCTCAGAGTCGGTAGAGCTTGCGGGCATTCTCACCGAAGATCTTACGGCGCGTTTCGGGCGGGAGCGTCTCCATCTTCTTCTCCACGCTCTGGAGCGGATTCGGGTAGAGGCAGGTCGGATGGGGGAAGTCCGTCTCGAAGAGAATGTTGTCCTCGCCGACGGCGTCGATGAGGTCCGGAAGCTTGTTGCGGTTGTTCTCGAACCAGAACGTTGCGTACATGTTCGTCCGGAAGTACTCCGAGGGTAACTTGCCGAGATCGGCGAGCTCCCGGGGGGCGTTCTCCGACATCTCGTAGTCGAGCGCCTCGAGGATGAAGGGAATCCACCCGACACCGCTCTCGACGGAGACGACGTTGAGGTCGGGGTGCCGGTCGAACACGCCCGAGAGGATCACGTTCGTGACGACGCGCGCGTTCCCGATGAAGAGCAGCGTGCCGCCGATGGCCAGCTTGGTGTTCTCGGCATGGGAGTCCCACGGGTACTGCCCGAAGAAGGTCATGGCCGTCTGGCTTGCACCGATGTGGAAGTGCACCGGGAGACGCAGCCCCGAGCATGCTTCCCAAAAGGGGTCCCAGGCCCGGCTGGCCAGGTCCGGCGCTCCGAGATCCTGAGGGTCCGAGGTCATGTTCACGCCACGCGCCCCGAGGTCGGCGACGCGCCGGACCTCGCTGACGCAGGTGTCGACGTCCCACGCGGGCATGAGCGGGAGTGGGAGGAGGCGGTTGCCCGAGTCGGCCTGGATCTCCGCCATGCCGTCGTTGTAGATCTCGATGGCCAGCCGGCAGAGGGCGAGGTCGTCGACCATCCCGAGGTCCTGGCCGCCAAGGCCGATGGTGCTCGGGAAGATGATCTGCGCGTCGATCCCGCACTCGTCCAGCACGCCCAGGCGGACGACAGGGTCGTGCGCGCCGAGGTGCACCTCGTCGTGCGACCACTCCATGAGAGCCCGGTACGAGCTCTCCTTGGTGCCGTCGCGTGCGATGACACCGCCGGCGCTGAAGCGGCCGACGGGGTGGCCGTCGAAGACCCACATCAGCTGGCCGTCTACCTCCTCGACCCGCGGGACGCGGTCGCGGACCGCGGCGGGGGCGCGCTTGGTGAAGAGGTCGGGGGCCTCGCACCAGTGCGAGTCGGCGTCTACGACGAGCATGTCCTTCAACATTGACGTCGATATTAGAGTTGTGCCGGGACATTTGCACGACGAGCGAATATCCGTCGCCTGAGCTGGCTGCTTCTCTCTTGGGCCCGCTGCTTCTCTCTTGGGCCCGCCGCTTCTCTGGGGACTCTCAACGAAGTCGTTTATGGTTTACGCGGACCTCCGGCTGGCTCAGAGGGTGGGCGAGGAGATCCCGCCGTCGTCGACCAAGCCGTGGACGTCGTGGCGACGCACGCAGGAGCCCGTCGTCACTTCGGGTACCGACATCCAGGCAGATCCGGGACTGGACGGGGCAGGCGGCCCCCAGGGACGTAACATGTGGTCGGTGTTCGATTACGACGTCGATGTCAATACTGGGCGATGCCCCCGAGCCCGGGGGAGATGATGCGGCCTCTCCCCGAACTGACTCCGGCCAACGAGTGGTTCTGGAGCTCCGGCGCCGACGGCATCCTGCGGATCCAGGGTTGCAGCGACTGCGGCGAGCTCGTCCATCCACCGGTGCCCATCTGCCCGTACTGCCGGAGCCGGTCCTGGAAGCCGACCCCGGTGTCCGGCCGGGGCACGGTCGTGGGGTACACCGTGAACTCCCATCGCTGGCTCCCCGACTTCGACCCGCCCTACGTCATCGCCAATGTCGCGCTGGCCGAGGACGCCCGCGTGCACCTGACGACCAACATCGTCGGCTGTGAGCCGTCCGACGTGCAGATCGGTCAGGAGGTGGCCGTCCGTTTCGAGCAGGAGGAGGACGTGTGGCTGCCTCTCTTCGAGCTGACAGGCTCCGTCGACCCGGTCGATCGCGTCGAGGCTCCCGTGCGGCCGGTCCCCCGCGCCCCCGTCAGCGAGGAGCGCTTCGAGCACCGGGCGGTCCTCAGTGGCATCGGCCGCTCCGCGTTCGGCCGGCGCCTCATGGTCGACCCTCTCTCGCTGGCGATCGACGCCAGCCTCGAGGCGATCGCTGATGCCGGGCTGACGCTCGACGACATCGACGGCCTGTCGACCTACCCCGGGGCCAGCGGCGCGGGCATGAGCGAGGGCGGCGCCAGCGCCATCGAGGAGGCCCTACGGATCCACCCCACCTGGATCAACGGTGGCGGCGACCTTCCCGGTCCAGGGGGCGCCGTGATCGCGGCCGCCATGGCCGTGGCCTCGGGGCTCTGTCGCCACGTGCTGTGCTTCCGCACCGTCTGGGAGTCCACGTTCGCCGCCCTTGCCGCGCAGAGACACCGTGAACACGGCAGCGAGCTGGCGGAGCGCGTGTCCGGCCCGTTCCGCGAGTGGCGCGCTCCCTTCGGTGCCATGTCCGCGGCCAATTGGATCGGCATGAACGCCAACCAGTACCTGCATCGCTACCGCTCCCCGCGTGAGATGCTCGGTCTGATCGCGGTCAACGCGCGGCGGAACGCGGCACTGAATCCGGCCGCCATCTACCGCGACCCCATGACGATGGACGACTACCTCTCGGCGCGGCCCATCACCTCGCCGTTCGGGCTCTACGACTGCGACGTGCCGTGCGACGGGTCCATCGCCATCATCGTCTCCGCGGCGTCGGTGGCCGAGGATCTCCCCCACCCGGCCGTGCGCATCGAGGCCGTGGGCACGCAGATCCTCGAACGCGTGTCGTGGGACCAGGACACCCTCACCCACGAACCGCAGGTCATCGGTCAAGCGGCGCACCTGTGGACCCGGACCGCCGTGCAGCCGTCCGACGTCGACGTGGCTCTCGTCTACGACGGCTTCACCTTCAACGCCATCTCGTGGCTCGAGGGACTCGGATTCTGCGGGTTCGGCGAGGCGTACGACTGGCTCGACGGCGGGCGCCGCATCGCGCTCGACGGCGAGCTCCCGGTCAACCCGCACGGTGGGCAACTCTCCGAGGGGCGGACGCACGGCTTCGGATTTCTCTACGAGGCGGTCACCCAACTCCGCCACGACGCCGGCGCAGCGGCAGGTCAAGGACGCCAAGACCGCCGTAGTCACGTCGGGCGGCGGCACGCCTTCCGGTGTCCTGCTCCTCCAGCGAATGGACGCCTGACCTCGTGCCGCCCGGATCGCATGTCCGCCGGTTGCCACTCGAAGCGACGGTACATTGATGCCTCCGGTCCCGGAGCCCGCTCGGAAGGAGAAGGCCGTGTCGACGACCCCACCGCTCATAGGTGAGAAACCCAGCGGGCCCCGATCGCGCAAAGGGATCGAGACCCGCGCCCGGCTGGTCGCCGCGGCCAAGGAGGTGTTCGAGCGCGACGGTTTCCTCGACGCCCGGATCTCGGACATCGCCGAGCATGCCGGCCTCTCGCACGGATCCTTCTACCACTACTTCGAGTCCAAGGAAGAGGTCTTTCGTGAGGTGGCGGCCGGCGGTCGAGGAGCGGCTGAGGGAGCCGCTCTACAGCGTCATCCTCGACTCGTCGTCGACTGCACCTCCCTTCGAGCGGATCCACGAGGGCATCCGTCGTAACCTCGAGGCCTACCGGGACGAGGCTCGCATCATGGGGGTCATCGAGCAGGTGTCGCGCTTCGACGACGATCTCCGTGCGTCGCGCCACGAGCGGCATCACGTCTCATCCGCGCAGATCGCCGATTCCATCCGCCGACTCCAGCGTCACGGCCTCGCTGACGAGCAACTCGACCCGGACATCGCAGCCGCCGGGCTCGGTGCGATGACCTACCGATTCCCCGAGATGTGGTTCGTCCAGGGCCTTCTTGACTGCGACTTCGATACAGGCGTCGAACAGCTGACGCGGCTGTTCGTCAACGCGTTGGGGTTGCCCGAAGCTCCCTCGACCTCCTCCCCGGTGGCCGGCAACGGCGCGGGGACCGCCCCGCTTTCCTGAAGGTCTCCACGGTGAGCGGCACACTCCCGACGGCGCAACACCTGCAGGACCTGGCGTGGCTGCGGCGTGTCCGCGACCGGATCGACCGGGAGTACGCGCTGCCGCTCGACGTCGAGGCGCTCGCCCGTGGCGCCCACATGTCGGCCGGGCACCTCAGTCGTCAGTTCCGGCTCGCCTACGGCGAGTCGCCCTACGGCTACCTGATGACGCGGCGGATCGAACGCGCCATGGCCTTGCTGCGCCGGGACGACCTCAGCGTGACCGACGTCTGTTTCACGGTCGGCTACTCGTCGCTGGGAACCTTCAGCACTCGATTCACCGAGCTGGTCGGCATGTCACCGAGCACGTACCGACGCCGTGCGGCTGGTGCGACGGCGGGCCTGCCTGCGTGCGTGGCGAAGCAGGTGACCAGACCGATCAGGAATCGAGAAGTACCGGCCCCGCGCGCCCATTTAGCATGACGGCATGGACATCAGCATCTATTCGAGCTTCCTCCCGCACGACGACCCGGACGCGTCCGTCGCCTTCTATCGCGACGCCCTCGGCTTCGAGGTCCGCAACGACGTCGGCAACGGCCCGATGCGCTGGATCACGGTCGGCCCCGCCGACCAACCCGGCACCTCCATCGTCCTGGAGCCGCCGTACGCCGACCCGGGGGTCACCGACGACGAGCGCCGCACCGTCGTCGAGATGATGGCCAAGGGCACGTTCGCCCGCGTCATCTTGGCCACCGCCGACCTCGACGGCACCTTCGCGCGGCTGCAGGCCGGGGGCGCCGAGGTCGTCCAGGAGCCCACCGAGCAGCCGTACGGGGTGCGCGACTGCGCCGTCCGCGATCCCGCCGGGAACCTGGTCCGCATCAACGAGATGCGCTGAGGACGCCCCCTCAGCCGAGCGTCTCGGCCTGCCACTCCAGGAGCTGGGGGGCCAGCAGGGGCCAGTGGGCGAACAACCCCTCGTCCCGTGCGCCCTGGCGCTCGATCCACTCGCGGTCACCCCACGGGGGTTCAACGAGCCGGCTCTGGGGCAGCAGATCGGCCAGCGCTTCTGATGTGGCACGCGTGTGATGGGCGTCGCTCTCCCCGCTCCGGAAGACGAGCGCGGGAATCTCGAGGGCGCGGGCGTCGGCGTCGGGAAGGCCCGGCACATGCTCCCCGTCGCGAGGGCAGTAGGCCAGCATCCAGTTCTCCATGGTGGAGATGAACGTCGCACGGTCCTGGCTCAAGAAGCGCTCCCGGTTGGTGGGGTTCAGCTCCTGGACCTCCGCCCACTCGGGCAGGTCGGCCACCGCCTCCATCCCGTGACTCCAAGCCGCGCCGACGGACCCGCCGCAGTAGTGGGTTGCCAGTGACAGGAGGCCGTAGACGCCACCGCTGATCCACCAGATGGCCAGACCGGCCGCCGACTCGGGATGGCGGGCGGCTGTCAGCAACGAGACCCTGGCACCGCCCGACCCACCGGCGATGACGGCGGAATTCATGTCGAGATGAGCCAGCAGCCCGGCCAGCGCATCGGCCTGCATGGCGGACTCCGACGGGCCCTCGAAGCACACGTCGGACTCGCCGCAGTTGGGGCGGTCCCATATGAGGACCCGATTGCCGTGTCCGGCCAGCACCTGGGCGAGCTCGCGTACGCCGGGCGACTCCTTGGTGAAGCGCCCGCCGGGGGTGATGGCCCAGGGGCGACCCTCGCCGATCGTCTCGTACGCCAGCGACAGTCCGTTTACCTCTGCAACGGCCACGAATGGACTCCTTCGAACTCGACACCGGGAGCGGACGCTCCCAGCTTGGTGACTGGTGACTGGTGACTGGGACTAGGACGAGGTGCCGTCGGCGCGGCCACGGGGCACGTCGCGGAACGGGACGTCCTTGTCCAGCCTGCGTTCCCGCGGCATGCCCAGCACCCGCTCGCTGATCACGTTGCGCGCCATCTCGGTTGTCCCACCCCCGATGGTCCCCCCTTGGCGCATCAGGAAGTTCGTCGCACTCTGGGACGCTGCCGTGTCCTCGGTCCAGGCCGCTCCCTCCGAGCCCGCCACCTCGAAGGCCAGCGTCACGATCCGGTTCTGGGCGATCCCCTTGAACAGGCGCACGAGGGCCGCCGCCTGGTCGTTCAGCCGGCCGGCACGGATGCTGTCGCTCACGTACGTCGACATCTCCTTGGACACCAGCTCGAGCATCCGCGCCTCGCCCACCATCTCGCGCACGGACGGGTCCTCCAGCCGCCCGTTCTCCCGGGCCATGGAGAAGACGACGCCGGCATCCATGTGCCCGTGGGTCAGCCCCATGGGCTCGGTCACGTACGGCGAGTTGTAGAGCATGCGCTCGTGGAACATCCAGCGCGTGCCCACCGTCCAGCCGTCGTCCACGTCGCCGATGCGGTCCGTGTCGGGAACGATCACGTCGGTCATGAACTCCTGGCAGAACTCACGCGAGCCGTTCAACATCTCGATCCGGTGCACCTCGATGTTCGGCTGGTGGATCGGCAACACGAACACCGACAGTCCCCGGTGCTTGGGGACGTCCCAGTTGGTCCGGGCGAGGCACAGGCCCCAGTCGGACCACCAGGCGCCCGTGGTCCAGACCTTGGAGCCGTTGAGCACCCACTGGTCGCCGTCGCGCACGGCGGTGGTGAGGGCCCCGGCGGCGTCGGAGCCGCCGCTGGGCTCCGAGAGGAACTGCATCCAGAGTGCCTCGCCCTTCAAGATGGGCGGGAGGAGGCGCAGCTTCTGCTCCTCCGTGCCGAACTCGAGGATGACCGTGGCGCAAGGCGAGAGATTCGGCACCTGCATCCGGAGGGGGAACTCGTAGCCGACGAGCTCCTCGTTGAGGACCTTCTGGTGCTCCGGCGTCAGGCCCTGCCCGCCGTAGGCGCGCGGAAAGCAGATGCCGGCCAACCCCGCGTCGAAGAGCATGCGCTGCAGCTCCCGGTCACGGGCCACGGCAGCGAGCTCCATCTCCTCGCTGAGCCCGTTCCAGCCGAGGCGCAGCTCTTCGGGCGCGACCTGTCGGAGGTTGGATCGGATGAAAGCCCGGGCCCGATGCCGGAAACTCTCGAGGTCCTCCACGTCGTCCACACCCTCCGCCTGCTCCACCCGCAGCACGCTCACGCCGCCACCCCTTCCCGCTCGGCCACGAGCGCCGCGATGCGCTGGCGGTGGACGGCCGGCGTCCCGGCCAGCGCCCGATCGACGATGAGGCGGCGCAGGTACAGGTGCAGGTCGTGCTCGAACGTGACCCCGATGCCCCCGTGCATCTGCACGCAGTCCTGCAGCAGCTCGGCGCCGTATTGGCCGATGTACGCCTTGGCCGCGCTGATCAGCTCGGCCGCATCGTCGCTGCCCTCCTGGGCGGCGGCGCAGGCCCGCGCGCTGATGGCGTGCGACGCCTCGAGCCAGCTCATCATGTCGGCGAACCGGTGCTTCAGGGCCTGGTAGGAGGCGAGCGGTCGGCCGAAGGAGTAGCGATCGAAGGCCCACTCGACCGTCATGTCGAACCCGGTCTGCATGGCCCCGACCGATTCGGCGTTGAGGATGACCAGGAGCACCTCGAACTGCCGGTCGACGTCTCTCGACGCCTCCCCGATCGTCCCGACCACCGCGTCGGCGGGGACGCGCACGTCGTCGAAGGTCACGACGGAGAAGCGACGGGAGAGGTCGATCGTCTGCATGGGCGACACCGTGAGACCCGTCGCGGACGCGGGCACCAGCACCTGTGTGTGACGACCGGCACTTCCGGCACCGCCGGCGCCGTCGTCGCGACAGGTGACGAGGAAGTGATCCGCCGTGGCGGCGGACTCCACCGGGCGCGCCCCACCGGACAGCACGAGTTCGTTGCCGTCGTGCGTCGCCTCGACCGTCGCTCGCCACCCGTCGGGCCCGGCCACCGGGGCGCACCAGGTGGCGATGCCCTCCCCCGAGAGCAGGGACCCGAGCACGTCGGGTGCGGTGCCGTGCGCACTGAGCGCCGCGGCGACCACGTTGGTCGCGGCGAGCGGTCCCGGCGCGGCATGGCGGCCGAACGCGTAGGCAACGAGACTGAGGTCGACCAGCCCGCCGCCACTGATGGTGCCGCCACCGTGCTCCTCGCTGACCAGCAACGAGGTCCACCCCAGCTCGGCACCGCGGCGCCAGTAGGTGGGATCGAACCCTGCCTCGTCGTGGCGCAGGGCGCGGACCGCGTCCGGCGGCACGAGCTCGGCCAGGAAACGGTCTGTCGTCTCCCGGAAGAATTCCTGGTCTTCGGTCAGGTTGAGGAGCATCGGGCTCCCTGCTGTTCGTTCACGTGACTCTCTTCGATCCTTTCAAGCCCGCCGCGGCCGGTCCCCACGTCGTACCTCGTGTCGTCAGTACGAAGGCGTCGGGTGCCGGCGTCCGGCGAGGTTAGACGGCGCCCACGACCCCGACGCCGGCGGCCTCGTTGCGCTTGCGCCATTCCTCGCGGGACATCCGGGTGACGTCGACGTCACGGGCGACGCCGCGCAGCGCGCCCACCGTCGCCTGCTCCCTGGTCGTGTGTGCGAACGGGTCCCAACCGTAGAAGCGGCAGGCGTTCTCCCACGTGATCTTGTGGATCTCGTCGTCGCGACAGCCCGCGTCCTGAAACTCCTTCCAGGCGAACTCGGGCGACTCGGGCCACGTGGTGTCGGTGTGGGGGTAGTCGCATTCCCAGGCGATGATGTCGAGGCCGATGCGGTCGCGCAGCAGGAGACCGGACGGGTCGGTGATGTAGCAGGCCAGGATGTGGTCGCGGAAGACCTCCGAGGGCAGCTTCCCGCCGAAGTCGCTGTGCAGCCACTCCTGGTTCCCGAAGTGGCGGTCGATGCGGTCGAAGTAGAAGGGGATCCAGCCGATGCCGCCCTCGGACAGGGCGACCTTGAGATCGGGGAAGCGGCGCAGCGTCGGGCCGAACAGGAGGTCCTGCGCGGTGATGGCGCTGATCTGGCAGGCCAGCACCATCAGGTGGTCGACCGGCGCCTCGGCCGCCCGCTGGATCACGGCGAAGCCCGCACCGATGTGGAGGGAGAGCACCATGTTCTCCTCGCTCAGCGCGGCGAGCATCGGGTCCCAGTAGCCCGAGAGGAAGCTCGGGAACCCCTGCACGTGCGGCGTCTCGAGGAAGCTGATCGACCGGCAGCCCTTCTTGGCGATGCGGCGGACCTCGGCCACGGCGGCGTCGACGTCCCACATCGGGACGATGCCGAGGGGGATGAAGCGCCCCGGGTACTCCCCGCACCACTCGTCGATGGCCCAGTCGTTGTAGGCCTGGAGCATGACGAGGGCGATCTCCTTGTCACGCGACTCGGCGAAGGTCCGGGCGTTCCACCCGGCCATGGTGGGGAAGCACATGGAGCCGAGGACGCCGTTGGCGTTCATGTCGCGCACGCGTTCGTGGACGTCGAAACACCCCGGCCGCAGCTCGGTGTAGGTGCCCGGGTTGAAGCCCCACTCGTCGGACGGCCAGCCGACGGTGGCGGCCATGCCGAAGGACGTGCTCGTCTTCTCGCCCTGGAACACCCACTGGTCGATGCCGTCCTCGTGGACGACCTTCGGGGCGTCGTCGAGCCACTTCTTGGGCACGTGGTGCTCGAACATGTGCGGGGGCTCGATCATGTGGTCGTCGATGCTGACCAGAATCATGTCGTCGAGGTTCATGGTGTGCTCCTCTCCCGATGGATGCCGGACGGCCGGGTCACGACGTACGCACCGGCAGCGTCTCCCAGCCCCGCACGGTCGAGGTGCGGGCACGCTGTGCCTTGTCGTAGTCGACCTCCCACTCGGGGAAGCGGTTCAGCACCTCGTCCAGCGCGACGCGCCCTTCCAGGCGGGCCAGCGCCATACCGAGGCAAAGGTGGATGCCGTAGCCGAAGGCTTGATGCCGACCGATCTCGCGATGGATGTCGAAGCTGTCCCCGTCGCGGAAGTGACGCTCGTCCCGGTTGGCCGAACCGTTCAGCAGCACCATGATGCTGCCCTCGGGCACCGTCCGGCCGTGGAGTTCGACGTCCCGGGTCACGTAGCGGGACTGCACCGGGGACGGCGACTCGTAGCGCAACAGCTCCTCGATCGCGTTCGGGATCAGCGACCGGTCCGCCACCAGCTCGGCGCGCTGGTCGGGATGGCGCCCGAGGACCTCGCCGGTGAAGCCGATCAGGCGGGTCGTGGTCTCGTTCCCGGCCCCCGCCAGCAGGCCGACGTAGCCGAGGACCTCCTCGTGGGTGAGCGTGCGCATCGTGCCCGTGTCGTCCTCGAACTCGGCGTTGAGCAACTCGGTCATCAGGTCGTCGGAGGGGTGCTGGGCGCGCCAGGTGATGTAGTCCGAGAACAACCCGAACTGGGCCGAGCCGTCGTACGCGGCCTCGTTCGGAACGCCTTCCTCGAGTCGCAGGCCCTCGTCGAGATGGTCTCGGATCGCCTCCTGGTCCTGCTCGGGGATGCCGAGCAGCATCCCGATGACCCGCATGGGCATGAACTTGCCCAGGTTCGCGATGAAGTCGAAGCTGCCCGAGCCGACGAAGGGGTCGAGCACCTGTGCGCAGAAGGCCCGCACCTGGGGCTCGAGCGCCAGCATCTTCTTCGGCGTGAAGACCCGGGAGAGCAGACCACGGTGAAGGTCGTGCGTCGGCGGGTCCTCGAAGAGGATGGACCCGGGCGGGATCTCCACTCCGGCCTTGATGATCTCGAGGACCGAGCCGCGGCCCGAGATGTAGGTCTTCCAGTCGAGCATGGCCGCGTCGACGTCCTCCCAGCGGCTCAGCGCGAAGAACTCGTACTTCTCGTTCCAGTAGAGCGGCGCCTCGTCGCGGAGCCGCTTCCACACCGGGTACGGGTCGGCGTCGATCTCGAAGTCGTACGGGTCGTAGTAGACCCCGGACTCGCTGGTGACGGTCACGTCGCGATCTCCCTCGCCTACGCCGCCGGCCTACGCCGCCGGCCAGGCCAACGACTTGACCTCGAGATACTGCTCGAACCCGGCGACGCCGTTCTGGCGCCCGATGCCGCTGTGCTTGTACCCGCCGAAGGGCAGGTCCGGCCCGTAGGGGGCGCCGCCGTTGATGCTGAGGCCCCCGGTGCGGACCCGCCGGGCCACGGCGAGGGAGTGCTCGACCGACCCCGAGAAGACCCCGCCGGAGAGCCCGTACTTGGAGTCGTTGGCGATGCGGACCGCGTCGTCCTCGTCCTCGAAGGGGATGACCACCAGGACCGGGCCGAAGATCTCCTGCTGGGCGATGGTCATGGCGTTGTCGACGTCGGTGAAGAGCGTCGGCTCGACCCACCAGCCCTTGGCGAACTCCTCGCCGGAAGGCCGGCCGCCGCCCACGGCGAGCGTCGCGCCCTCCGCCTTCCCCTTCTCGATGAGGCCGAGGACACGCTCGCGCTGCTTGGACGAGATGACCGGGCCCATGATCACGTCGGGGCGCTGCGGGTCGCCGTAGGGCACGGCCTCGAAGAGGCCCTTGAGCATCTCGACACCCTCCTCGTAGCGGGAGCGGGGCAGGAGCATCCGGGTCTGGATCGCACAGCCCTGCCCGGCGTGGAAGCAGGCGCCCATGCCCATCAGGGTGGCGAAACCGAGGTCGGCGTCGTCGAGGACGATCGTCGCCGACTTGCCGCCCAGCTCCAGGAACGTGCGCTTCATGGTGGCGGCGCCCTTCTCCATGATGCGCTGCCCCACGGCGGTCGAGCCGGTGAACGAGATCATGTCGACCTTGGGCGACAGCGTGAGCTCCTCGCCGATGAGGTGGTCCGACGACGTGACGACGCTGACCACGCCCGCCGGGATGTCGGTCTGCTCCGCGATGAGCCGACCCAGGAAGGTGGCGTTCCACGGAGTGTCCGGGGCGGGCTTCAGCACCACCGTGTTGCCGGTGGCCAGCGCCTGGCCCAGCTTGTGCGAGGTCACCTCGAACGGGAAGTTCCACGGGACGATGGCACCCACCACGCCGACCGGCTCCCGCCAGATCCGGCGCGAGTCGAGCGAGCCCTGCAGGCTGATGGCGTCGGGCAGCACCGTCTCCCACTCGAACTCGTCGATCAGCTGGGCCGGGTAGGTCAGCGCGTCGGACAGCGGTGCGTCGAGCTGCGGGCCGTTCGTCGTCATGCGCGGGCAGCCGACCTCGAGGATCAACTGCTGGCGCAGCTCCTCCTGCTCGGCGTGCAGCGCCGTATCGAGCTGCTGGAGGCACTGCTTGCGGAAGGCGTGGTTCGTCGACCAGTCGGTCTCGTCGAACGCCCGGCGGGCCCCGTCGATCGCCCGCTGCATCTCGGCTGTCGAGCCGTCGGCGACCTGGCCGATGACTTCCTCGGTGGCCGGGTTCACGTTGTCGAAGGTCTTGCCCGAGTCGGCGTCGACGAGCTTGCCGTCGATCAACATCCGCTGCTCGGGGTTGACCTTCACTGTCTCAGTCACGGGTGCGCTTCCTCTCGTCGTCCGGGTCCACCCAGGTCACGACGGCGGGCGATGCCCGGCAGGGGCACGGTGACTCGTGCCTGGGAAGCCTCTGTCCGGAGAGTATCTGACTTTGACGTCGTCGTCAAAAATGGCTGTACTATCCGGGGTTTCGGCCTCGCTGAGCCCGCCCCCAGCGGGTCCCGAGGCCGGACCGCCGCCCGCCGGGCCGGTGATCCCGGCCCCTGAGGAGAATCGAGACTCCGATGTCCACCATTGCTGCGTTCGTCGACGCGCTGTCGCTCGAGGAGGTCGGCACCGATCGCTACCGGGCGACCAGCCTCCACTCCACCCACAATGTGGTCTTCGGCGGGCAGCTGCTGGCCCAGTCGGTGATGGCGGGCCTGGCCGGCCAGGAGGGCAAGTCGGTCAAGACGATCCACACCGTGTTCGCCCGGGGCGCCACGCCCGAGGCGCCGCTCGACATCGTGGTCGAGCGCATGCACAGCGGGCGCTCCGTCGCCAGCTCCACCGTGACCATCAACCAGGGCGACACGCTGGTCACCCGGTCGCTCGTCCTTCTCAGCGCGGAGGAGCCCGACGTGATCCGGCACGCCGACACGCCGCGCTCGGACACGCGCCCGGACGCAGTCGACGGCACCGTGCGCGGCGAGGGCGCCTGGGAGATCCTCATCGTGGGCGATGTCGACGTCAACGACCCCGAGCTGGTCGGCCCGCCCGAGCTCGATGCGTGGGTCCGTTTCGTCGATGCGCCCGACGACCCCGCGACCGATCAGGCCCTCGTCGCCTACTCGACCGACGGCTTCCTCATCGGGACGGCCATGCGCCCCCACGCCGGCGTCGGCCAGGCCCAGGCGCACCGCACGCTCTCGACCGGGGTGCTCAGCCACACGCTGACCTTCCACGAGCCCTGCCCCGCCGCGGAGTGGCATCTCCTGCAGCAGCGGAGCTCCTTCGCCGGGCACGGGCGCAGCTACGGGCAGGGGGACATCTTCCGCGGTGACGGGCAGCTGGCGGCCTCCTTCGTCCAGGACGCCATGATCCGCGCCCGGTCGGGCGGCGCCGGAGCGCTCTGATCAGCTGTCGCGCAGCCGGGCCAGCTGCCGGGCCAGCCAGTCGTCCATGTTGTGCACGGCCAGCTGCACGGCGGCGGCCCCGGGCACGAGGAGGTACGCGTGCGGCAGGCCGGCGATCACGTGGAGCTCGCAGGGCACCCCGGCCTGGTTGAGGCGCTGGGCGTAGTCGATGTCCTCGTCGCGGAAGCCGTCGATGGAGCCGACGATCACGCAGGTCGGCGGCAGTCCGGCCAGGTCCGCCGCCCGGGCCGGCGCGGCGTAGGCGGGAACCTCGTCGGACCCGTAGAGGTCGCCGAGGTACGTCCGCCACCCGAATTCGTTCGATCCCGACCCCCACACGTAGAGCCCGTCGGCCCGGATGGAGGGGGTGCGCTGGCGGTCGTCGAGCATGGGGCAGTCGAGCAGCACGAATGCGACCGGGATCTCGCCGCGATCACGGGCGAGCAGGGCGAGCGCGGCCGCCAGCCCGCCCCCCGCGCTGAGCCCGTAGAGGCCGATCCGTCTCCTTGTCGATGCCGAGCTCATCGGCGTTGTCGTAGGTCCAGCGCAGGGCGGCATAGCAATCCTCGAGCGGCCCCGGGTAGGGCGCATCGGAAGCGAGGCGGTACTCGACGGACACCCCGACGATCCCGAGCCCGGGACACCAGCGATCGAGCAGCGGGTCGTCCATGTCGTACGAGCCGATGACGTAACCGCCCCCGTGGATGGTGACCACCGCGGGCAGGAGCCCGTCCGCGCCCTTCGCCCGGTGCACCCGCACGGGGACCGGTGGGTCGCCGGGGGCCTGGTGCTCGGTGCGGACGACCGCGTCGGAGAGGTCCGGTGACTTGAACGACGCCGTCCGCATGGCCGCCACGCCTTCGGCGTCGAAAGCCGGGAGCTCGAATCCGGCGAGGACGGCCCGCAACTCGGGATCGAGAAGTTCCTTGACGTTCACGGCGGAGATCATGCCAGCGCCGCACCGCCGCCGCGGATGGCCGCCATCACACCGCCGTCGACCGGGAGATCGATCCCCGTGACGAAGCTCGCCTCGTCGGAGAGCAGGAAGGCCGCCCCGGCTGCCACCTCGTCGGCACGGCCTTCGCGTTTGATGGCTGACAGCCCGACGAGCATGTCGTTGGTGTCGCGGGCCGCCGCCTCCTGCCGCCCCATGGGCGTGTCGATGATCCCCGGCGTGACCGAGCAGATGCGCGCGCCCACCTGGCCGAACGGCACGGCCTCCCGGCGGACCAGGCGGTGCACGCCGCGCTTCGACCAGGTGTAGGCCATGCCGGGATCCTCGATCTCCGGCCCGACGGCGTCGCGGATCTTCTCGAGGAAATCGGCAGCCAACGGATCGTCGAGCACGGCATCGGCCGGCAGGTCGTCCGGCTCCAGCGCGAGCAGGGGGGCCACCGAGGCGAAGCAGACGACGGCGGTCCCTGACGACGCCTGGGCGCGGCACGCATCGACGAGCCGCGCGGTGCCGACCAGGTTGATGGTCAGGATCTCCCGCCAGTCCGCCATGGTCGGCGACACGCCGGCGGCATGGGCGACGGCGCGCAGCGGACCGAGCTCGGCCGCCCGGGCCGCCAGGCGGCTGATGCCGTCGCCGTCCTTGACGTCGAGGACGAAGGGCTCCACCTCGGCCTGCGTTTTCGCTGCCGCCAGGATGTCTGCCTGCGCAGAGAGCGACGACTCGTTCCGATCGACGAGCAACAGCATGTCGACCATGTCGGCCACCCGCGCCGCACACGCGGCGCCCATGCCCCGGGCCGCTCCCGTCACGATGCCCACTGTCATGCGCCACTCCGTCTTGCCGAAACGGTGAGGCTTGGGTGCCGGCTTCCGTCCGGGGCCGTCATGTCGGGAGCGCGTCGGTGCCCAGAGCCGCCGGCGGCGAGAGCGCCAATCCGGCATGCGCCGACCCGAGCGCGTCCGAAGGCGTGGGCGTGGCGCCGCTGCGGTTGATGGCACGCTCGTCGGTGCCGAGGTAGCTGGCGATCACCCGGGCATTGTTGCGCACGTCGCCGGGGGCACCCTCGGCGATGACCTGTCCGGCTTCCAGGCAGTACACCCGGTCGCTGATCCCCATGATCAGGGGCATGTCGTGCTCGATGAGGAGGACCGACGCGTCGAGCTGGCGCTGCACGGTGACGATCAGCGGGCCGAAGGCCTCCGTCTCGCGTTGCGCCAGCCCCGCCGTGGGCTCGTCGAGGCACAGCACCTTGGCATCGAGCGCCAGGAGGCCGGCGAGCTCGACCACCCGCCGGGTGCCGGTCGACAGGTCGGCGATGTAGTGGTCCCGGTAGCCGCCGAGACCCAGGAGCTCGACGAGGTCGCCGACCGCAGCCCGGTCGTGCCGGCTGCGGCGGGTCGCCCGCGGCAGGGCGAGCGCAGTCGAGAGCACGCCGGTCTCGCTCTTGCCCTCCAGCGCCACCAGCAGGGTCTCGGTCACCGTCAACTCCGGGAACAGCGTGGCTGACTGGAACGTCCGGCCCAGCCCCAACCCGGCTCGGTGGGCCGGAGGCTTGTCGCCGATCTCCTCGTCACCCAGTCGCACCGAGCCGGTGGCCGGGACGAAGCCCCCGATCGCATTCATGAGCGTCGACTTGCCGGCCCCGTTGCTCCCGATGAGGCCGACGATCTCGCGCGCGCCCACGCTGAGCGTGACGCCGTCGACGGCCGTGTTGCCGCCGAAGGTGACCCGGAGATCGGCGACGGCGAGCGTCGGGATGCCGGCCTCGCGGTGCTCGGGCTCGGGAAGGGCCGTCTGGGCCGGTGTGCTCGCGACGGCGGGGACGACCTCCTTGCCGAAACGCTTGTCCGCCCAGCCCAAGAACGCGTCCCGCGCGTCGTAGGCGATCTGCATGAGCCCGCGGGGGAAGTAGAGCAGCACCGCCAACAACCCGATGCTCGACGTGAGCAGCCCGAGGACCGCGTTGTTGGGGGCCAACGCGGGGATCCCGATGACCCAGATCGCGCCGATGACCGCTGCCGTCACCGAGCCCATCCCACCGATGACCACCATGGCGACCAGGCTCAACGACGCGTCCACCACGAAGAAGCTCCCGGGGCCGGCGAAGGCGACGTTGGCGTAGGCGCCGCTGAGCAGCGCGCCGCCCAACCCCGCCAGCGCCCCCGCGATGGCGAAGGCACGGATCTTCTCCCAGGCCGGCCGCACCCGGTAGGCGGCGGCGGCGTTCTCGTTGTCGCGCACCGCCATGATGGAGCGGCCTATCCCGCTGTCCCGGAAACGGCTGGCGACCAGGAGGACGACCGCCAGGATGACCAGGACCACGTAGTAGTAGGTGCGCTGGCCCGGGAAGGACAGCGAGAAGAGCTTGCCGGGAATGAACGGCAGGTCGGAACCGTCCGATGACGCACCGCTCAGGATGTGCAGGCTGAAGAAGTACTGCTGGGCGGCCAGGGCGAAGACGAAGGTGACCACGGCCAGGTAGAGGCCCTTGACCCGCAACGAGCTGAGCCCGAGGATCGTGGCCAGCACGGCGGAGCCGGCGGTGGTGGCGACGATGGCCAGCCAGAAGGGCACTCCCCCCTCCACCAGGCGGGCGGCGAACAGGGCGCCCAGGCCGGCGAAGGCCATCTGGCCGAGGGACAGTTGTCCCAACCACCCGGTGAGCACCGTCAGCGAGGTGGCGCAGATGGCAAAGGCCAGCACCTCGGTGAAGGTCTGCTGGGTGGACGGTTGCGTGAAGATCAGAGGCAGGACGACGGCGATCACCGCCAGGAGGAACACCCCGCTCTTGTTCACGTTGCGGGCCCACCGGAAGGACCGCAGCCGCACGGGGATGGGGCGCGCTCTCGGAGTGAACGCGAAGACCTCGCTCTCGTCGGTGCGCTCCCGGTTGAAGAGGACCGCCACCACCACGGTGATCAAGAGCAGCAGGTTGATGAGCCCCGGCTCCTCTATGAAGTTGAAGTTCACGATGCTCTGCGCGAGCCCGATGAGGACGCTGGCGAGGATCGTCCGGCGAAACGACGTCATGCCACCGATGACCGCGGCCACCAGAGCCAGCGACAGCGTCTGGGGACCGAGGGTCGTGAGGTCCCCTGCGGCGCCGCTCTGACCGGCGATCAGGACCACCGAGAGCGTGGACAGCCCCGCCGCCAGGGCCCACACCATGGTGGAGACCATCTTGGGACTGATGCTCGACAGGCGAGCCAACCGTGGGTTGCTGGCGCAGGCTTTCACGGTCCGGCCGAGTGTCGTCCGGTCCAGGAACCAGGTGAGGGCGATGAGCGTGATCGGCACGATGATGAGAATCGAGATATCCGACCCTCTGACGTCGACGCCGGCCACCGTCCACATCCCGCTCAACGCGCTGGGGTAGTGAACGCCGAGGGTGGTCGGGACGGGGATCTTGATGGCGATCGCCGCGGCCAACTGCGACACGCCGATGGTGGCGACCAGCACGACGACCCGCGGTGACTTGCGCAGCCGGCGGATGATCGCCAGGTCGACGACGGCCCCGAAGGCGAGCCCCACGAGGAGCGCGACGACCAGCCCCACCCAGAACGGCACGTGGTACTGCACGACCAGGAGCGAGAGGAGGGCGGCCCCGACGACGCCCATGTTGCCGACGGCGAAGTTGATGATCCGGGTGGCGCGGTACACGAGCACCACCCCGACGGCGATGACCGAGATGGCGAGCCCCTGGACGACCCCGTCGAAGACGATCTGGCTGTTGACCCACGAGACGGCGAGCATCACGCGTCTTCCTGGCCCCCGAGGAACACCGCCCGCGCCAGGTCGTCCCGTTCCATCAGGTCGCGGATCTGGCCTTCGAAGCGCACGCGGCCCTTCTCGAGGAAGACCGCCCTGTCGGCAACTGCGGCCGCCACGTTCAGGGACTGCTCGACGATGATCAGCGTCACGCCCGCCGCCTTGAGCCCTTCGACGACCTCGATGAGCTCCTGGACGATGATCGGGGCGAGGCCGAGGGACAGCTCGTCGATCATGAGCACCGCGGGATCGTGCATCATGGCGATCGCCAACGCGAGCATCTGCTGCTGTCCACCCGAGAGCGCATCAGCCCGCTCGCCGCGACGGTCTTTGATGGCAGGGAAGAGCTCGTAGACCTTCTCTGTCCGCCGGCGGAGCTCGTCGCGATCGGAGCGGTAGACGAACCCGCCCATCTCGAGGTTCTCCGCCACGGTCATCGGACCGAAGACGCCCTTGCCGCCCGGCAGCAGGTGGATACCGAGGCGGGAGCGCTGCTCCGGGGTGGTGTAGGTGATGTCCCGACCGTTCAGCCTGACCGCGCCACGGGACGCGATCTCCAGGCCGGCGGCGACGTTCAGCGCCGTCGACTTCCCGGCACCGTTCGTCCCGAGGAGCGCGAGCACCTCGCCCCGTTTCACCTCGAAGTTGACACCGAAGAGGATCTGGACGTGCCCGTAGCTGAAGTCGACGTTGCTCAGCTGCAGGACCGGGATCTGCTCCGGGTCGGCCTCCTGCCGCTTGTGCTCCTCTTGCTCCTCCTGGAGCTCGACCACCACGAGAGAGAGGTCGTTGCGGATGAAGTGGGCGCTGCGGATGATCATGATGGCGCCGAAAATGGTCGAAGGGATCATGATGATCAGGACCGTGGCCCGCACACCCACGACGCTGTCGAGCAGGGCGGCCAGCACCGCGCCTCCGGTGGCCCCGACGAAGAAGACGTAGATCCCGCCGACCGCCCCGACCAGTCCCCGCAGCCGATAGGGAGCCACCGAGGTGAGAACAGGGCCGATCATGGAGAAGCCGGTGAGCAAAAGGACCGCGGTCGGGACGCTGAAGATCGCCCAGAGGACCGCGTTCGGCATGAAGTACTGAATCGGGACGAGGACGGCGCACGGCAGGACGACCTTGCCGATGAGGGAGAGCGCCCGTGCCGGGTCCTTGCGGTAGAGACGGTCGTAGTACCGCCCGACCAGGGGAAGAGCAATCAGGACGCCGGCGCTGCCGACGGTGCCGATAATTCCCCGCTGGAAGGCGTCGAGGCCGAAGTGTTGCTTGAGGTAGAGGTTGCCCAGTACCGGGACCGTGAACAGCCCGAACCCGATCGCCGAAAAGGCGATGAGGACCATCTTGATCGTGCGGATGCGCATGATCCGCTCGAACGCCGCCTCGAGCGACGGCGCGGCGGGACGGGTGTCGCTGAAGACCTCTCCCAACACGTCCTTCTTCTCGAATTGCCCACGGGGAGGCTCCGGGATCCGGAAAGCGAAGATCGCCACGAGCAAGATCGGGATGGCCAGGACGTAGAAGGCCCAACGCCAGCCGTTCGGACCACCCACCTGCGTGGCGATCAGGCCCACCAGGAGCGGGCTCAGGGCCATGGCTGCGCCGCTGCCCATCCCCATCGCCGCGTACAACCGTCCGCGCACGCTGATCGGGTAGGTGTCAGCCAGCAGGGAGCCGTGGACGCTGTTGGTACTGGATTGGGAGATGCCGGCGCCGAAGCGCGCCAGGAAGAACACGAAGATGTTCATCGCCAATCCGGAGGCGAACACCATCAACCCGAACGCGAAGGTGGCCCATCCGATGATCGGCGGACGCCGGAACCGGTCGGCCAGCCATCCCATCGGCACGATGCCCAGGACGAGGAAGCCGCCCGCGATGCCTGCCACGAAGGTGATGGCGCCGGTGGAGACGTGGAAGGACGACTGGATGTTGGGCGCCAGGACGGCCAGTCCCGAGCTCTGCAGGTTGTCCAGGGTGACGATGATGGCCAGGACGATGAATGCCCGACTCCCCGAGGTGCGCAGCCCCTCGCGCAGGGAGGTCTGCTCCTCGCCCACCCCCGGCAGCATGTCCTCCGGGAGCAGCACCTCCGGCACCGACTCGGCCGCGAGCTGCCGTTCGGCAGCCGAATCGACCACCAGGTGCGCCAGGTCCGCCGCGCTCGGGGCGCCGGGAGGGATCCCCAGGGCTCGGCCCGGTCTCCAGCGGTCAGGTCGCTCGATGTCCGGGCCCGGCCCCACCCCCGCGCGCAACCGCTTCTCGTGCGGCTACACGCTGGGGTGGTGCCGGCCGGGATCATTTCCCAGAGTTTGACGCAGGAACGAGCGTCTCGCTCGTGGGGTCGTACTTGAAGATCGTCACCGGTCCGGTGGCGTAGGACTGGCCGGGGCCGAACGAGACGGGCCCGATGCCGGGGATATTGGCGTTCTTCAACGCGTAGCCCGCCTTGGTGAAGCTCGCCACGGTGAGGTTCTTGCCCGCGGCGGCCGCGATGTCGTCGAACAACGCCAGGTACTGGCAGGCCTCGACCACCGAGGCGTACGTCGTGTCGGTGCTTTTGCCGGCCCCGGGACTGGTGGGGTTGACCGGCGGCGTGATCTTGTCCGAGGGGTAGGCCTTCTTGACGGCGGCCACGCACTTCTGGATCGCCGGGTCCTTCCACTGCTGGTAGAAGGTGGGTGCCGTGGATGCCGCCAAGACGTACTTCAGGTACGGGTTGGCGCCCTTGGTCGACTCCACGTACGAGATGAGCGACGACTCGCTGGTGGCGATGTAGAGCGGCTTGTAGGTGCTCTGGTTGTCCAGTTGCGCTCGAGGCCAGGTCGTCGAACCCGAACCGCCGACACCGATGACCACGTTCACCCCGGCGTTCTGGAACCGCTGAGAGATGGACTGGACTTCCTGGTCGGAGGCAACGGCGTCGGTGGCCTGCACGCTGTCCTCGGCGGTCAGGGCCACGGGCACACCCAACTTCTTGAGAGAGTCCTGCACGACCTTCACTTCGGGGGCGTCGGAGTCGGCGCCGTAGAAGATCGCGACCTTCTTACCCTTGAAGTCCCCGGCCTTCTTGAAGGCGGCGAGCTGCAGGGGGTCGAAGTTGGCGTCCGGCGGGATGAGGGCGAAGTCGGGCGCCGCCGAAGCCGGCAATGCGCCGGGCAACGATCCGGCGATCACCGGCGTGTCGTGGGTCTGCTGGTAGCAGTCCGGGAACACCGGCGAGATGGAGACGAAGACCTTGTCGTCCTCGGTGAGCTGGGTGCACGACGACGTCGCGTCGGCGGGCACAGACGGATTCATCTCGACATCGTGGAGGACGAGCTTGCGACCGTTGACGCCCCCCTGTTTGTTGATCATGCCGATGACGCCGTTGTAGGCGTCGGGAAAGCTGCCATCGTCGATGGTCACGCCGAGGCTCTTCAAGGCCGCGAAGTTCACGTACGGCAGGCCGACGGCGATCGTCTTCGCCGTGACGCCCTCATCGGCCGGGCTCGAGGCCCCGGCCGCGGTGGGGCCGACGGCCAGCATCGAACCCAGCACTGTGACGAGCGCCGCCGCGGCGGCCCAGATTGATGTACGGGTGCCCATGGCCCCTCCCTCTCGGGAGAGCCGCCCCCGACGGGGGCCCCTCCCGGATAGTCCCCTCACCGATTGGATGTTGTGCGACATGATTGCTCCCTATCTCCAACTTGTGTCGTCGGGTACCTGGATCGTGCAGCTGACTGCGATGTCGTGCGCAGACCGGCCGATCAAAATGTCGTAGCGACCGGCGTCGACCTGCCATCCCCGCTCGCGGCGTTCGGCCGGGGGCGAGAGAAGGTTGAACATCTCAGGCAGCAACGCCTGCACGGCGTCCCAGTCGTCCTGACCCGGGTCCCAGTAGGCGAACGAGCGGCCCTCGAGGACGAGGTCCACGGTTGTGTGCTCACCTGCTTCGAGCCACACCTTGGCGAAGGCCTTGAGCTCCTTGGGGGGCCTCGCCAGGCGCGCTGAAGCGGGGGAAACGTAGCACTGGACGACCTCGGATCCAGCGCGGGCGCCGGAGTTGGTGACCGGCACCGAGACGGTGAGCGTCTCACCAGGCCGGTAGGTGTCCGTCGACAGCGTCGGCTCGCCGATCTCGAACGTCGTGTAACTCAGGCCGTGCCCGAACGGAAACCGCGGCGCGATCGCACTGTGCTCGAAGCCGCGGTATCCCATGAACAGGCCCTCGCCGTAGCGCAGCTCGCCGTTCTCACCGGGGAAGTTCGCGTGCGAAGGGCTGTGCTCGAGGCGCCTCGGGATGGTGGTCGGCAGCCGCCCCCCGGGCTCGGCGTCGCCGGCGAGCACGTCGGCCAGCGCGGCACCCATCTCCTGTCCGCCGAACCAGGACTGCAGGACGGCAGCCACGTCATCCGCCCACGCCATGTCGACCGGGGACCCGGCGTTGACCACGACGACGGTGTGATCGTTGACGGCGGCGACCCGTCGGATGAGCTCGTCCTGTCGCCCCGGCAACGCGAAGGCCGCACGGTCGTGACCCTCGCTCTCGGTCTCTTGCGTCGTGCCCACACAGACGATCGCCACGTCAGCCTCGGCTGCGGCGGAGACCGCCCGCTCCAGCAGTGCGTCGGTGTCGGGGGTACGGAAGCCCACCCGGAACCCGGCGAGTGTCGTGTCGCGGGCGGCGTACTCCACCACGAACTCGGCGGGCACGCCCTTCTCGAACCCGATGTCGGCCACCAGATCCTGACTGGCCTGGCCCCAGAAGTCGCTGCCGCCCGGAGGGGGACGATTGGTGAACCCGTCGAGGACGAGCTCGCCATTGACGAGGACGCGAGCCAGGCCGGCCTGCGCCAGGGCGAGCTGGAAGAGGCCGCTCTCCTCCGGGACCACCGTTCCCACCACCCGCATGGACCATTCGTCGACGGGTTCGCCGGACCCCAGACCTCTGGGCTCCAACATGCGGAGCTGCGCCAACTGGCTGCTCTCCTCGATCGGCCCTTCGAAGTCGGCCCCGGCGTAGCGGTCGGCCCGGAAGCCGTCGGGCGCCCGCAGGACGGGACCACCGACGACGGCCGCGGAGAGCGTCACCTCGCAGCCCCGCTCGTAGGCGATGGCGGTGTCGGGTCCCCATGCGTCGGCCAGCGTGGCGAGGAGGCTGGAGACGTTGTGCGGCGTCACCTGGGCGGACCCACCGCCCATGATGGTCGGCGCCACCGCGTGGGGGCCGATCACGGCGAGCCGGGTGGACGAGCGTGCACGTCAGCGGCAGGATCCCGTCGTTGCGCAGGAGCACGATCGACTCCGCGGCCGCCCGCCGGAGCAGCGCGACGTCGGCGGGAGTCGGTGCCTTGGGATCGACCGCCGGTTCCGGTGCGTTGAGTGCGCCGATGCGCTCGAACCCTCCGAGTAGGCGGCCGACTGCACGCGTCGAGGTCCGCCTCGTCGAGGTCACCTTCCTCGATGGCGGCGACCACGGCCGATCCCAGAGAACGTGCCGGTCCCGGCATCTCGAGGTCGAGCCCGGCTCCGAGCGACGTGGTCGTCTCCGTCACGGCGAACCAGTCGGTCATCACCAGACCCTCGAAACCCCATTCGTCACGCAGGATGTCGAGGAGGTACTCGCGCTGTTGGGTCAGCCAGCGCCCGTTGAGCCGGTTGTACGCCGTCATGATGGCCAGCGCCCCGCCCTCGCGGACCGCGACCTCGAAGGGCACCAGGTACAGCTCGCGCAGGGAGCGCTCGTCGATGACCGAGTTGATGGACGACCGCTCGAACTCCGCGTCGTTGCCGACGAAGTGCTTGACCGTGGCGAAGACGCCGTTCGACTGCACGCCGCGGACATAACCCGCCGCAAGGGCACCGGAGAGGAGCGGATCCTCGGAGAAGCACTCGAAGTTGCGTCCGGCCAAGGGTGAGCGGTGCAGGTTCACCGTGGGGGCCAGGAGCCCTCGGCACCCGCGGTCGAGGGCTTCCCGTCCGACGAGCGCCCCCAAGGCCTCTGCGGTCAGGGGGTTCCAGGTCGCGCCGATGGCGGACCCGCAGGGGATGCACGTCGAGGGTGGGCCGCCCACGCCGGGGAACGAGTTGCCCCGCGCACCGTTGGGGCCGTCGGTGACGTGCACCTTGGGAATGCCGAGGCGCTCGACCGCCACGGTGGACAACATGTCCTCTCCCGCAGTGAGAGCAGCCTTCTCCTCAAGCGTCAAGGCATCAACCAGCGCTTTGACATTCTGCAATTCGCTGCCCCCGTACTCTCACTCTGGTATGACGAGAATGTGATTTTTGATGACTATAAGAAATTTTCGGGCATCCCGCAAGGGGTACCGACCGTTCCAGTCGATTTGGGGCCGGACGAACCGGGGTCTCGCCGCCCGCCGTGGACGGTCAGCCCCGTTCTGCTCCGTGACCTGGGGCTGGAGCTCCACACGGAGTCCGGCCCGGAGATCTTTTGACGCCGAGAGCGGACTCCGGGTCCAATGATCCCGTGACCGGAGCAGGCGAGGATCGGCGGGCAGGTCGGGCCGCACCGCAGGCCCGGGGTGCCCGCTACGGAGAGCCCGCCGGCGCGGACGAGCGCAGCCGTCAGCCGCGGGGCGACCTCCGGCGGCAACAGATCATCGACGCCGCCGTGGAGCTCTTCGCGGCAAAGGGGTACCGCGGCACCGGAGTGGCCGCGCTCGCCGATCGCGTGGGCATGACCGCGACGGGGCTCCTCTACTACTTCGGCACGAAGGAGCGACTGTTGCGGGAAGTGGTGGCCGAGCGCGATCGGATGGAGACGATCGACCCGGACAGGGAGTTCCCGCTGGCGTTGACGCTCTCGAGCCTGCGCGAGCTCGGCCGCCACAACGTGGAGACAGCCATCCTCACCCGGCTGTACCTCGTCCTCGGAGCGGAGAGCTTCGACCCGGACGACCCGTTGCACGACTTCTTCGTCGAGCGCTACGAGGTGGCCCGGGAGTTCGTGCGCGCCTTGCTCCACGACGAGAAGGCGCAGGGTCGCGTGCGACCGGACGTGGACGTGGACCAGGTGGCGCTCGAGGTCATCGCGATGATCATGGGACTCGAGTACCAGTGGGTGACCGACCCGGCGCGGGTCGACTTCGGCCGGGCGATGGAGAGGTACATCGACCAACTCATCGTGCAGCTCGCTCCGGGGCCGCCGCCCGCCGGTGCTGCATCGCCCGACCGCAGCAAGACGGCGGCCGGTAGTGTCGCCCGCCACGACGCATGAAGGAGGACGCGCATGTCTGAGGAACTCGGCGCCGCAGGGCTGCGCTTCGAGCGTGAGGGCGCGGTCGCCTGGTGCGTCATCGACCGGCCCGAGGCCAGGAACGCCTTCACGCCCGCGATGTACTTCGGCATCAAGCGCGCCGTGGGCATCGTCAACCAGGATCCGGACCTGGCCGCGCTCATCATCACCGGCACGGGGGACGTCTTCGCCCCCGGTGGCGATCTCGGCGGCCGCTCGGACCCGGGTGACGAGCCGACACCCGACATCGGTCACGACATCCTCCCCTTCCTGACGATCCGGGACAGCCGGGCACCGGTGGTGGCCGCCGTCAACGGCATCTGCCAGGCGGGTGGCCTCCTGATCGCCATGCTGGCCGACATCGCCGTGGCCAGCGACCGCGCCACGTTCCGCGTGCCCGAGCTCCTGCGCGGCATCCCCGACGCCACCTACGCCGCAGTCCTGCCCGCCCATGTGGGCCTCGCCGTGGCCCGCGACCTCCTGTTGTCGGCTCGGCGCTTCGACGCGGCCGAGGCACAGCGCCTCGGCGTGATCTCGCGGTTGGTGCCGCACGAGCAGCTGCGGGACGCGGCGCGCCAGGCCGTCGGCGAGATCCTGCAGACGCCGCCGATGGCGCGCATGCACGTGAAGCGGATGCTCAACGAGCGCTACGGCCTGATCGACTACCAGACGATGTTCTGGGCCCTGGCGGAGTCCACCGAGCCACGCGAGGGGATGCTGGCGTTCATGGAGAAGCGGGCGCCGAGCTGGGTCCCCGAGGAGTTCGCGTAGGCGGAAGGGCGATGCCCCGCCGGTACCGGTCCGGCGCACCGGGGCGGTGGGCCGCCCGGAGCGCCGGCGTCAGGAGGTGACGGCCCGAAGGCAGAAGGTGGTGACGCGCTCGACTTCGGCCCGCGTCGGCTGGACCTGTCGCCAGAGGCAGTCCGAGAGCATGCCGAGGGTGGCGTGCGCGGCGAGCGCCGCATCGAGCTCCGGGTCGACGCTGCCCAGGGTCGCGAAGGGCTCGCGCAGCAGGGAGGAGAGCGGCGCGCTGGCGAAATGGCGCCCCGCCGCCGGTCCGCCGCCCAGGGCGCTGGCGTTCCAGAGCACGGCCAGCGTGGTCGCCGCGATGTCCTCGTCGGCCTGGGCCAGGACGCCCCGGACCCAGCGCCGCACCTGGCCCTCGGGCGTCGGCTCCTTGGCCAGCTGGTGGTCGAGGTAGCTGCGCAGGCGCTCGCCCCCGTCCTCGAGGATGGCCGTGACCAGGGCATCCTTGGAGCGGAAGTGCCGGTAGAAGGCCTCGTTGGACAGCCCGGCCTCGCCGACGATGTCGGCGACCCGGGGGCGCGAGGACGTGCCGCAGCGGCGGATGACCTCGAGCCCGGCATCGAGCAGGCGCCGGACCTCGCTGGCGTACTGGTCCTCCCGCTTGGCCAGGGTGCGGCGGACGATCCGGCCGGCCACGTCCTCAGGTTCCGGGGCGGTTGGTATTGCGTTCTTGATACTCAGAATCATATTCTGAATCACGACCGAGGGAGGGTTGCACATGGCGTGGGACTTCGAGACCGATCCTGAGTACCAGAAGAAGTTGGACTGGGCCGACGTGTTCGTCCGTGAGGAGGTCGAGCCGCTCGACCTCGTGTTCCCGCACCTGCAATTCACGCCCCTGGAGGGCAAGCGGCGCGAGGCGATCGACCCGTTGAAGGAAGAGGTGCGGCGCCAGGGCTTGTGGGCGACGCACCTGGGGGCCGATCTCGGCGGCCAGGGCTACGGACAGCTGAAGCTGGCGCTGCTCAACGAGATCCTCGGCCGCTCGTCGTGGGCGCCCATCGTGTTCGGGTGCCAGGCGCCCGACACGGGCAACGCCGAGATCATCGCCCACTACGGGACCGACGCCCAGAAGGAGCGCTACCTGCAGCCGCTGCTCTCGGGCGAGTGCTTCTCGAGCTACTCCATGACCGAGCCCCACGCCGGCGCCGACCCGACGCTGTTCACGACCCGGGCGGTCAAGGACGGCGACGAGTGGGTCATCAACGGGTGGAAGTACTTCTCGTCCAACGCCAAGACGGCGTCGTTCCTCATCGTCATGGTGGTGACCAACCCCGACGTCAGCCCCTACAAGGGGATGTCGATGTTCCTGGTGCCGACCGACACGCCCGGCGTCAACATCGTGCGCAACGTGGGCCTGTACGGCGAGCCGGTGAACGAGGGCTCCCACGC
>CAWIYI010000013.1:0-113095 GCA_963840245.1 uncultured Acidimicrobiaceae bacterium | reverse complement strand
GGTCTCCTCGAAGCCGAGGAGCCCGAAGAAGCGACGCGCCTCCTCCAGGTCGGTGACCACGATCGTCATGTGGTCGAAGCCCTCGTTTCGTGCGGTCACCATCGGTGACCTCCCTTTTGTTCGTTCACTACCCCTTGGCTGCCTGTTCGCGCGCATCCCGGGCCCGGCTGCGCAGCCGCCCCCGGATCGCCTGGTCCAGGAGCACCTTGCGCAACCGCACCGCCTTCGGGGTGACCTCGACGCACTCGTCCTCGCCGATGAACTCCAGCGCGTGCTCCAGCGAGAACGCCATGGCGGGCGTCAGCCGCTCGAAGTCCTCCGCGGTCGCCGAGCGGATGTTGTTCAGCTTCTTCTCCTTGGTCGGGTTGACGTCCATCTCGTCGGCCCGGGCGTTCTCCCCCACGATCATGCCCTCGTAGACCTCCTCGGCGGGACCGACGATCAGGGTGCCGCGCTCTTGGAGGTTCATCAGCGCGAACGTGGTCGTCACGCCGCGCCGGTCGGCGACCATCGACCCGTTGCGCCTGGTCCGCAGGTCGCCGTGCCAGGGCTCCCAGCCGTCGAACACGTGGTGGAGGATGCCGGTGCCCCGGGTCTCGGTCAGGAACTCGGTGCGGAAGCCGATGAGGCCGCGGGCCGGGACCCGGTAGTCGAAGCGCACCCAGCCCGTCCCGTGGTTGACCATTTCGAGCATGGTGCCCTTGCGGAGCGCCAGGAGCTGGGTGACGACGCCGAGATACTCGTCCGGCACGTCGACGCTGACCCGCTCCACCGGCTCGTGCACCGTGCCGTCGATCTCGCGCGTCACGACCTGCGGCTTGCCCACCGTCAGCTCGAACCCCTCGCGCCGCATGGTCTCGACCAGCACGGCCAGCTGCAGCTCGCCCCGGCCGAGCACCTCCCACATGTCCGGGCGGTCGGTCGGAGCCACCCGGATGGCCACGTTGCCGACGAGCTCCGCATCGAGCCGGGCCTTGAGCAGGCGGGCCGTCAGCTTCGTCCCGTCCGCACCGGAGAGGGGTGACGTGTTGATGCCGATGGTCATCGCCAGACTGGGCTCGTCGACGGTGATGGCGGGCAGCGCGACCGGCTTGTCGGGGTCGGCCAATGTCTCGCCGATGGTGACCTCGGCCAGACCGGCGACCGAGACGATCTCGCCGGGGCCGGCTGACTCCGCCGGCACCTGGTCGAGCGCCTCGGTGACGTAGAGCTCGGTGATCTTGGCCTTCTCGATGGTGCCGTCGAGGCGGCACCATGCCACCGGGCTGCCCTTGACCAGCGTGCCGTTGTGCACCCGGCAGATGGCCAGCCTCCCCACATAGGGAGAGGCGGAGAGGTTGCAGACGAGCGCCTGCGTCCCCGCTGCCTCGTCGAACGACGGGGCCGGGACGTGCTCGATGATGGCCCGGAACAGCGGCTCGACGTTCTCTCCCTCGACGCCGGGCTCGGTGCTGACCCAACCCGCCCTGGCGTTGGCATAGAGGATGGGGAAGTCGATCTGGTCCTCGTCGGCGTCGAGGTCCAAGAACAGCTCCTCCACCTGGTGCACGACCTCGGCGATGCGGGCGTCCGCCCGGTCGACCTTGTTGATCACGAGCACGACGGGGAGGCGAGCCTCGAGAGTCTTGCGTAGGACGAAGCGTGTCTGGGGCAGCGGGCCTTCCGAGGCGTCGACCAGGAGGAGCACCCCGTCGACCATGGTCAGCCCGCGCTCGACCTCACCGCCGAAGTCGGCGTGCCCCGGTGTGTCCACGATGTTCAGCTTCACCCCGCCCCAGCGCACGGCCGTGTTCTTGGCCAGGATGGTGATGCCCTTCTCGCGCTCGAGGTCGCCGGAGTCCATCACCCGGTCGGTCAGTTCCTGATGCGCGCCGAAGGCGCCGGTCTGGCGCAAGAGGGCGTCGACCAGGGTGGTCTTGCCGTGGTCGACGTGCGCCACGATGGCCACGTTCCTGATGTCGTCGCGGGTCTCCATGGGGGGACCAACGATAGATGACCTGGCTGGGGAGCCTCAGGCGGCCGAGCGCAACGAGGTTCCGGCACCACCGAGGGCCAGTTCCACCGCCTCCGCCCCGAGGGTGAGAACGGCCGGTTCAGGCTCGACCCGGACCAGGTGACCGGAATCGGGCCACCACCCGACCACGCGGCCCGGCACCCCGTCGCCCCGCAGTCGCAGGGCCTCGACGAGGGAGACCAGGGCGAGTTCGGCGCGGACCGAGTCACGCCGTGGCCCTGACAGCACCACGAGGTGTGCGTGCGCCGTGCGCACGTCGGCGCGGCCGCGCAAGGCGAGCAACGCGGAATGGGGGCTGTCCCACCAGTGGTCGCGGCCGACGGCCGGCGGTGCAGGGAACGCGGACCAGTCGAGGGCACACCACAGGCGGGTGGCCCAGGTCACGGCCTCCGCTCCGACGGCGGCGCGGCCCGCGGGCGGGAGCCCGTCGACCCAGCGGTCGAGTTGCGAGACGGATGAACTGCCGTCGCGCACGAGAAGGGAGGATTCCGCCAGCCGGGACCGCACGGCCTCGAGCGGCGAGCGCGCCCCACCCCCGAGCAACAGGCGGACGGCGGCCACGCCGATGGGTCGACGCGCCTTGCGCGCGGACCAGGCGAACGGCTCCGGTTGCGCCGGATCCCCGGCATCGCCGCCGAACGCCGTGCGGACCTCGTGGTCGGTGACACGGAACCGGACGGCGCCGGCTCGCCGGACGGCGAGGCCCGCCAGTTTCGACTTGGCGTCCTCGAGGGCGGCCTGCCAACAGGGCGCGTCGACCGCAGGGACGGGAGCCACCAACGCGGGCATGAGCCGGTCAGCCATGGTCAGCGCTGGCGCGGGCCAGCCACGCCGCAATGTGCGAGGCGACCGCCCGGAGATGCTCCTCGCGTACGTCCTCCACGCCGTAGCGGCCGGTGGCGGATTCGAGCAGCGCCAGCCGGAACGGAGGAGCGCCGCTCCGCAGGGTCTCGAGCAGGGACAGATAGTGAAGAGACCGTCGCTCCGACGCCCAGGGCCCGCCGGTGGACAGGCCGAGTGCGCACAGCGAGGCCGTGCGCGGCTGGGGGAGACCCACAACCAGGTCGAAGACACCATGGAGGACGACGCGGCCGCCCCCGAGGGGGATGGCGACGCGGTCGTCGGTCCGCGGCATCCAGCCCGGCGCGAACCGGGGGACCAGTCCGGACAGGTTGCGAGCGTGGAGCGCGAGCGTCTCCGCGAGGATTGCACGCGCCGGTTCGGGCAGCGACTCGACGTGGCGCACCGCTGCGTCGGCTCCGGAGGCCCGCAAGCCGTTGACCGCGTCGGCCAGCGGGTCGTCGATCTCCCCCGTGTGGACGAGCTGACGGAGCAGCGTGTGCACGAGGCGGGACAACACGAGGTGATCGGTCACGGTGTCGTCGTGACGACGTTCCTCGGGGAACCCGAGCAGCTGACGTGGCCCCAGGAAGAGGGGTGGCGCCTGCTCACCCCGCGCCACGACGACGTCGTAGGCGGCATCCTCGAGCCAGGCCCGCAATCCGCCGGCCAGACCGGGGTCGAAGCGCGGTCGTGCGGCAGCGTCGCCGCGGAGCAGCGCCAGGACCTCTCCGCCGGTGCCGCGATCCGCCGGCGCGTCATCATGAGGACCCGGGCGGAGCAGTGGGCGTGGTGCGACGAGGACCATCGGGGCAGTGTGCCCACGGGGTGTGACACTGCTCTACCCTGAGACGTACATGGCACCCGCCCTTCTGCTGGCGTCGGCCGGCAACACCGCCTTCTACGTGATCTTCGGGATCTTCGTGGTGGCGATGGTCGCGCTCGTGGTGATCGTGATCATGTGGGCCGTCCGGCACGATCTCGCCGGGCGGCGGGAATGGAGAGTGCGCCAGGAGACACGAGGGCAGGCGCCCCCGGATCCGCCGCGAGCCGCGCGGTGAGCGAGACCGGCCGCCTCGCCGACGCATCGGCGCCCACGTGGTCAGCGCGAATGCGCGCCCGCTGGGCGCGTCGGCCCCACCTGTTGGACGGCCGGCACGGCGCGGCGCCGCGCCGAACGGCGTTCGTGCTCGCCGGCGGCGGGAGCCGCGGTTCGGTCCAGGTGGGCATGCTCGAGGAACTCATCCGGCGCGGTATCCGCGCCGATCGTGTCTTCGGTGCGTCGGTCGGGGCGATCAACGGCGCGTCGTACGCGGGCAACCCGACGCTCGAGAACGTCGGGCGCATGGGCGACATCTGGCGCGCGTTGAAGGCCACCGACATCTTTCCGCGCGGTCCCCTCGATGGCCCGTGGGCCTTCTTGCAGAAGCGCCCGTCCGTGCACGCCAACACCGGGCTCCGGGCCATCATCGAGGCCGGGATCGACTACGAGAACCTCGAGGACGCCACCATCCCGATCGAGGTGGTGACGACGTCGCTCACCGACGGCCGCGAGCGCTGGATCGGCCACGGGCCGGCCGTCGAGGCCATCCTGGCCTCCTCGGCCATCCCGTCCATCTTCCCGCCGGTCATCATCGACGGCGACATGCTCGTCGACGGCGGCGTGGTCAACAACGTGCCGATCAGCCAGGCCATCGCCGCCGGCTGTGACCGTATCTATGTGTTGCTGTGCGGGCCGTTGCACTACCACCCGCCCCCGCCGCGGCGGCCGCTCGAGGCCCAGCTGACCGCCTTCTTCGTCGCCATCCACGCCCGCTTCGTCCGTGAGCTGGCGTCGCTCCCGCCCGGCGTCGAGGTGGTCGTCTTCAGCGGGGGCGGCGAGCCCTCGGGCCAGTACCGCGACTTCTCCGCGACGGCGACCCTGATCGAGGAGGGACGCGCCGAGGTGGCGGACGTCCTCGATCGCTATGCCGGGACCTCGCACGACCTGGCGCCGGCACAAGCACCCGTACCGTGAAATTGGTGAAGCAGTGAAACGGTGAAGCAGTGAAATGGTGAAGCAGTGAAATGGCGAAGCAGTGAAACGGTGAAGCAGTGAGCGGGGACCGCTACCTCCTCACCAACGATGCTCCCGAGGCGATGGACCGCTTCACCGCCTTCGCCGCCCTGTTCGACCCTTCGACCTTCCGGCATCTCGACGGCCTGGGCGTGGCTCCCGGCTGGCGTTGCTGGGAGGTGGGCGCCGGCGGGACCTCGGTCGTGCAGCACCTCTCGGAGCGGGTCGGGCCCGGCGGACACGTGCTCGCCACCGACATCAACCTGTCCTGGGCCGGCGTGGCGACCTCCCCCAACATCGAGATCCTCGAACACGACGTCGCCGCGGACCCGCCGCCGGAAGGGGCTTTCGACCTGGTCCACGCCCGGCTGGTCCTCGTGCACGTGCCCGAGCGCGACGTCGCCCTGGTCAACATGGCCTCCGCCCTCCGCCCGGGCGGCGTCCTCCTCGTCGAGGATGCCGACCCGGCCCTCCAACCGCTGAGCTGCCTGGAGGAGATCGGGCCGGCGGAGGTGCTGGCCAACCGTCTCCGGCGGGGCTTCCGCTCACTCCTGGCCGAGCGCGGGGTCGACCTGGCCTACGGCCGCTCCCTGCCCCGCCGCCTCCGGGCGGCCGGGTTGGTCCAGGTGGCGGCCGACGCCGCCTTCCCGCTGAGCGA
This sequence comes from uncultured Acidimicrobiaceae bacterium, assembly GCA_963840245.1. Classification (GTDB taxonomy): domain Bacteria; phylum Actinomycetota; class Acidimicrobiia; order Acidimicrobiales; family RAAP-2; genus Bog-473. The sequence continues at coordinate 107,527 of CAWIYI010000013.1, read as the reverse complement.
TCCGGCCTGCAACCATCTCGAGACCGCGACGATCAACCTGATCAGGGACCAGCTCCTCGACCATGGCATCGCCACCGAGGACGAGATCACCCGGCACCTGGCGAACGTGGCATCCGGCCTGCTCGACCTGGCCCAGCCCCCGATGATCTCCTGCTGGGGCCGCCGCCCGCCGCCCGCCTGAGCGGTACCGGCGGCCGCAGCGGTCGTCCGCGTCACAAGTTCCTGGTGGAATAGGAGCGTGCCCGACGCTCCTCTCGAATCCACTGGGCCCGAGTCGCTCTTCCACCCCGCCGTCGCGGGCTGGTTCAACCGACGGTTCCCCGCCGGACCGACGCCGCCGCAGTCGGCGGCCTGGCCTCACATCGCGGCGGGGAGCAATGTGCTGGTGGCCTCGCCGACCGGTTCGGGCAAGACCCTCACGGGCTTCCTGGTGGCCATCGACGCGGCCTACCGCGCCGCCGAGGCCGGATCGAGCGCCCGGGGCGCGCCCGAGGTCCTCTACATCTCACCGCTGCGGGCGCTCGCCGTCGACGTCCACGAGAACCTCCACGTCCCGCTCTCGGAGATCCGGGAGGAGGCGGCGCGCCTCGGCTACGCCGATCCGGGCCTGCGCGTCGCCATCCGCACCGGGGACACGCCGCCGGCGGAGCGGGCCGCCATGAAGAAGCAGTCGCCCGACCTGCTCGTCACGACGCCCGAGTCCCTCTACCTCCTGCTGACCGCCCCCTCGTCCCGCGCCCTCCTGCGGGGCGTGCGGACCGTGATCGTCGACGAGGTGCACACGCTGGCGCGGGACAAGCGGGGCAGCCACCTGGCCCTGAGCCTCGAGCGGCTCGATGCGCTCGTCACCGAGAGCGGGGGCCGTCTCCAGCGCATCGGGCTCTCGGCGACGCAGCGGCCGCTGGACCTGGTCGCCCGGCTCCTCTCGGGCGTGCACGACGACCGCCCGCCCACGGTGATCGTCGACTGCGGCCACGCCCGCGATCTCGAGGTGGCGATCGAGCTGCCGTCCACGGAGCTGGAGGCCGTCATGAGCGGCGGCCAGATGTCGGACATCCTCGACCGCATCGCCGATCACACCCGGCACCACCGCACCACGCTGGTGTTCGTCAACACCCGCAAGATGGCGGAGCGGGTGGCCCACCAGTTGGCCGAGCGCCTCGGCGAGGACGAGACGGCAGGCGGTGACGACGTCGACGCTTCCCTCCGGGTCGCCGCCCACCACGGCAGCCTGTCGGCGGCGCGGCGGCGCATCGTCGAAACCCGTCTGCGGGCCGGCGACCTGCGCGCGCTCGTGGCGACGGCGTCGCTCGAGCTGGGGATCGACGTGGGCCCGGTCGAACTGGTCTGCCAGATCGGCTCGCCCCGCGCCATCGGCACCTTTCTCCAGCGCGTGGGCCGGGCCAACCACCATCGCGACGGCACGCCGGCGGGCCGCCTCTACCCGACGACGCGCGATGAGCTCGTGGAGTGCACCGCCCTTCTCGCCGCCGTGCGGGAGGGCCGGCTCGATCTCCTCGAGCCGCCCGTGGCCCCGCTCGACGTGCTGGCGCAGCAGTTGGTGGCGGAGGTGGCCTCCACCGACGAGCGCGAAGTCGAGGCGATGTGGGCCATGGCCAGGCACGCGGCTCCGTACGCGGCACTGCCCCGGCAGGACTTCGACGACGTGGTGGCGCTGGCGAGCTGGGGGATCGAGACGGGCCGGGGCCGCCGCGGCGCGCACCTGCATCACGACGCCGTCAACGGGCGGCTCCGCGCCCGGCGGGGCGCGCGGCTGGCCGCGCTGACCGGCGGCGGCGCCATCCCGGAGACCGGCGACTACCGCGTGGTGCTCGATCCCGACGGGGTGACGGTCGGCTCGGTGCACGAGGACTTCGCGGTCGAGGCGACCGCGGGGGACATCTTCCTCCTGGGCACGCACTCGTGGCGGGTGGCCAAGGTCGAGGTCGGCACGGTCCGGGTCCACGACGCGGGGGACCTGCCGCCGACGATCCCGTTCTGGTTGGGCGAGGCCCCCGCCCGCACCGCCGAGCTCTCCGAGGCGGTGAGCGACCTCCGGGCCGCGCTCGAGCCGCTGCTGCACGCGGGAGACGGCGACGGGGCGCGCCGGGCTCGTGGCCGAGCGCGCCGGGGTGTCGGCCGAAGTGGCCCAACAGGTCGTTGCCTACTGCGCCGCCGGCCTGCACGCGCTGGGTCATCTCCCGACACGCGAGCGCATCGTCGTGGAGCGCTGCTTCGACGACACGGAGGGTTCGCAGCTGATCATCCACGCGCCGTTCGGTGGCCGCATCAACCGGGCGCTCGGGCTGGCACTGCGCAAGCGGTTCTGCGTGTCCTTCGACTTCGAGCTGCAGGCGGCGGCCGACGACGACACCGTCGTGCTGTCGCTCGGGCCCCAGCACAGCTTCCCGCTGACCAGTGTGCAGTCCATGCTGAGCAGCGCGAAGGCGGCCGAGGTCCTGACCCAGGCCGTGCTGCCCCACCCCATGCTCGGGGCGCGCTGGCGCTGGAACCTCAACCGCGCCCTGGTGCTCCCCCGCATGAACGGCGGCAAGCGGCGGCCGATCCACCTCCAGCGCATGGAGGCCGACGACCTGCTCGCTGCCGTGTGGCCGGGGTTGGCCGCCTGCCAGGAGAACGCACCCGCGGGGCCGGTGGGCGTGCCCGACCACGTCCTGGCGCGCCAGACGGTCCACGACTGCCTGCACGAGGGGCTCTCCGTCGAGGGACTGGTCGAATTCTGGGCCCAGGTCGAGTCGGGTGCGATCGCGGTGCACACCGTCGAGTCGTCGGAGCCATCCCCCCTGGCCCACGCCATTCTGAGCGGGCGCCCTTACACGTATCTCGACGATGCTCCGCTCGAAGAGCGGCGCACCCGCGCGCTCTCGCTGCGCCGCGGGCTGGGGGAGCTGGGACCCGACGGGCTGCCGGTTCCGGCCGCCGAGCTGGCCGCACTCGACCCCGCCGCCGTGGCCGCCGTGCTCGACCAGGTCCGGCCCCGCCTCCGCAACGCCGACGAGCTGCACGACCTGCTGCTCTCACTGGTGGCGGCGCGGCCGTACGGGGAGTGGGCGGCTTGGTACGACGCCGCTCGCGGCCGACGGGCGGGCGGGCACGCACGACGGCTGCTGGGTGGCCACGGAGCGCCGCGAGGCGGCGGAGGCGCTCGGGACTGACGACGAGGCGGCTGCGACGTGTGTGGCCGGCCACCTGCAACTGGCCGGCCCCGTGACGGTCGAGGAGCTCGTGGCGCCGGCCGCCCTGCCGTCGGGTGCGCCGATGGGGGCGCCGCTGTCGGCGGCCCGGGCGCGCACGGCACTGGCCCGTCTCGAGGGAAGGGGCTCGGCCATCGAGCTGCCGGACGGTCGCTGGTGCGCCCGCAACCTCCTGGTACGCCTGCACCGGGCCAGTCGCAGCCGGCGCCGTGGCCTGGTCGACCCGGTGCCGATCGCCGAGTACGTGCGCTTCTTGACGCACTGGCAGCACGCGACGCCCGGCAGCCGCGTGGAAGGCCGGGCCGGGCTGCTCGAGGTGCTCGAGCAGTTGCAGGGGATCGAGGCTCCCGCAGCGGAGTGGGAGGCCCAGATCCTCCCCTCCCGCGTCGCCGACTACGACCCGCGCTGGCTCGACGAACTGTGCCTGTCCGGCGAGATCGTCTGGGGACGCCTCACGCCGCGCGCCGAGCGCACCGGGCGCAGCGGCACACCCTCGCCCGCCACGCCGCTCGCCTTCGTGGTGCGCGAGGAGCTCGAAGTGATGCTGCGCGCGGTCAGAGCGGGGTCGCCCGCACCCGAGCCCGAGATCGGTGCGGCCGCCGACGTCCTCGCCGCGTTGCGGGTGCGCGGTGCCTGCTTCCGTCCGGAGCTGGCTCCCCTCATCGGGCGGCTGCCGGCCGAGGTCGACGAGGGGCTGTGGGATCTGGTCTCACGAGGCATCGTCACCGCCGACGCCTTCTCGGCGGTGCGCGCCCTGCTCTCGGCCCGCGACCGGTGGCGGACCCGCACCGTGCGCCGACCGTCGGGGCGATTGGCGCGGCGCCGCGCTCCGGTGGGGACGGGCATCGGCGAAGGCCGGTGGTCGCTCCTGCCCGGGCCCGAGGTCCTCGGTGCGCCGGCGGTCGACGACGGCGTGCTCCTGCCCGGCAACGAGGCGCTGGCGGAGTCGGTGGCGCAGCAGCTGCTCGTGCGCTGGGGCATCGTCGCCTGGGAGCTGTGGAGCAGGGAGTCGTTCAAGGTGCCCTGGCGCGAGGTCGTGTGGGCGCTGCGCCGGATGGAGGCGCGGGGCCTCGCACTCGGAGGCCGCTTCGTCGCCGGCCTCTCGGGTGAGCAGTACGCGCTCCCCGAGGCATGCGAGGAGCTGCAGGCGATGCATCGCCGCGGGGCCGAGGGTGAGCAGGTCGTGGTGGCCGGGGCGGACCCGCTCAACATGACCGGTTCCGTCCTGGGCGGGGCCCGTGTCCCGACGCGGCGCAACCAGCGCGTGATCTATCGCGACGGGATCGTGGTGGACGGGCTCGAGGCAGGCTGAGGTCGTGGCAGGCTGAGGTCGTGGCACGGCCGACCCGGACCATCGATCTCAGCGCCGACGCGGGCGAGGCGACGGACCCGGCGGGCATCGACGCGGAACGGGCGCTCTTCGGACTCGTGACAACGGTCCACGTCGCATGTGGCGGGCACGCGGGGGACGACGACTCCATGGCGGCCACGGTCGCCGCCGCCCTCGAGCACGCGGTCCGGGTCGGTGCTCATCCCTCCTACCCCGACCGGGCCGGTTTCGGGCGCAATCCCATGGAGATCGACCGCGGTGAGCTCGGCGAGTCGCTGGCCGAGCAGCTGCGCGCGCTCGGGCGGGTCTGCCGGACCGCCGGCACGGCGATCACCTCGGTCAAGGCCCACGGTGCGCTCTACGAGGAGGTGGCGAAGGGAGGCGCGCTCTACGAGACCTTTCGCGACGCCGTGCGTGACACTGTCGGTTCGGGCACGGCCCTGGTGCTCCCTTCGGGCTGTCGCGCCATGGCCATGGTGCTCCGCGACGGCGTCGAGGCCTACGAGGAGGGCTTCTGCGACCGGGCGTACCGGAGCGACGGGGGTCTGGTGGACCGGGCCACGCCGGGCGCCGTGCTGGGTGAGCCCGAGGTGGCGGCCGCACAGGCGCTCGCGCTCGCCCGCGGCGCGGTGGTCGCCGACGACGGGTGCGTGCTGACCCTGTGGGTCGACACGCTGTGTGTCCACGGCGACTCCCCCGGGGCTGTCGCCATCGCCACCGCCGTCCGCCGGGTCATGGCCGACGCGGGGATCGATGTGGTCGCGCCGGCACGTGCATGACCCCATCCGTTCCGGTCGGGGAGCTCCGGGCACTCGGTGACCGCGCCCTTCTGATCGGCGTCCCCGACGCCACCGCAGGCCGGGCGCTGACGCAGGTGCTGGCCGGCGCGTTCGACGGTGCGGCCGACGTGGTGTGCGGCATCGCCACCGTCATGGTCCACGCGACCGACCCTGACGCGGAGCTCCGATCGCTGTGGGCCACCGCGGCGGCGATGGCGACGGGGATGATGGCGGGGGTAGGCGCCGGCGTGGTCGAGAGCCGGCCCCATGGCCACGGCGCCGGGGACGCGGCCGAGCCGGGCCGGCTGGTGACCATTCCGTGCCTGTTCGACGGGCCCGACGTCGCGGAGGTGGCCGCGCTGGGGCGGTGTGCTCCCGACGAGGTGGCGGAGCTCCTGACCGCACAACCGCTGACCGTGGCCGTGGTCGGGTTCTCGCCGGGATTCGCCTACCTCGGAGGGCTGCCCGCACAGCTGGAGCGCGTGCCGCGGCGCGCCCGCCCGCGCCCGGTGGTCCCCGCCGGATCGGTGGCGATCGCCAACGGGCACGCCGCCGTCTACCCCACGGCGTCGCCGGGTGGATGGAACCTGGTCGGCCGGACCGGCTTCCCCCTCTTCTCCCCGGAGCGCCGGCCCTTCGCCGTGCTGGCCCCCGGGGACCGGGTCCGCTTCACCGTTGCCGGGGCGGGCGAGCAGGTCGAACCGACGCCGGTGTCCGCGCCACCGTGGTCGGTGCCGCCCGAGGCGCGCCCCGTGTTCGAGGTCGTGGCCCCGGGGCTGCGTGCGGTCGTCCAGGACGGTGGCCGGCTACGCCGTCGCCCCGGTCGGGGTCCCGGGCGCCGGTCCGGCCGACCCGGTGTCGTTCGCGCTCGCCAACCGGCTGGCCGGCAACGCCCGCGACGCCGGCACGCTCGAGCTCACGGGGGGTGGGACCCGGCTTCGTTGCCTCGGTCCGTGCCACGTCGCCGCGGTGGGCGCCGCACCGGATGTCCGCGTGGACGGGACGCCGGAGGCGCCGGGCCAACTGCTGCCGCTGGTCGCCGGTCAGGTGCTCGAGGTCGGCCGCCAGCGCAGCGGCTGGCGCACCTATCTCTCGGTGGCGGGCGGCTTCCTCGGACCGGAGTGGTTCGGGAGCAGCGCCAGCGACGAGTTGACGAGACTCGGCGCCGGCCCGCTCGTCCGGGGAGCGCAACTGCACGCCGGACCCTGGGCGCCCCCGCTGGGGGACCACATCCGGGCCGGCCGCGCCACCGAGCTCGTGCCGGACGCGGCGGTCCACCTGCGTGTCGTGCCGGGCCCGCACCCCGAGCAGTTCGGGCCCGATGCGCTGGCGCGGCTCGCCGATGCCGCCTTCGAGGTGGCGCCCGCGTCCAATCGCGTCGGGCTCCGGCTGCGGGCCGACCAGGGCGGGGCCGACCGGCGGGGATGGCATGCCGCCGGCGGCGGTGAGCTCGATTCCCAGGGCGTCGTCACCGGGGCCGTCCAGGTGCCACCGGACGGCGACCCCGTCGTCCTCCTGCCCGACCACGCGACGCTCGGCGGCTATCCCGTGCTGGCGGTGGTGGTGTCCGCCGACCACGGGCTCCTCGGCCAGTGTCGCACCGGGCACCAGGTGCGCTTCGTGCCCACCGAGCCCGCCGCGGCGGACGAGGCCCGACGGGCGGCGCGCCGCGAGCTCCAGAGTGCGGTCGTCGGGCCCTACCCCCTGGCCGTCGGCTGACCGGGCGCGCCGGCGTCAGACCAACAGCTTCACGGCCGTGCCGACCGCGATGACGATGACCACTCCGCGCAACGCGGGTGCAGGGAGCGCCAGGGCCAGACGGGCACCGGCGTAGCCGCCGACGAGGCTGCCCGCGGCCAGGAGGCCCACCGCCTCCCAGGCGAGCCCGCCATGGATGAGGAACACGACGGCGGCGATGCCGTTGACGATCATGGAGAGGACGGCGCGCAGCCCGCTGGTGTGGGCGATGGAGAGCGGCAGGGCCAAGCCGAGGATGGCGAGGAACATCACGCCCATGGCGGCGCCGAAGTAGCCGCCGTAGACCGAGGCGGCGAACACCCCCGTGACCAGGAGGACGGGCCTCGTGCGCGGGTGGGCCGAGCCCTTGTCGAGGGCACGCCGCAGGGCCGGCTGGGCGGCGAACAGGGCGGCGGCCCCCAGGACGAGCCAAGGGACGACGTCCTCGAACGTCGTGGGGGACGTGGTGAGGAGCAACAACGCGCCGGCGATCCCGCCCGCCAGGGCGACCGGGGTCAGGCGGATGAGGCGACGTGACTGGTCACCGATCTCCCGGCGGTAGCCGGCGGCCGAGGCCACGTAGCCGGGCCAGATCCCGATGGTGTTCGTGATGTTCGCGGTGAGGGCGGGGTAGCCGAGCCCGAGCAGGATCGGGAACGAGATCAGGCTGCCCCCGCCGGCCACACCGTTGAAGATGCCGGCACCGAGCCCGCCGAGGAGAAGCACGACGACGTGGGACGCGGGCATTGCCGGGCAAGAGTACGGGACCACCGGTGCCCCTCCCCGGCGTTTCGGCCCCGGGCGGGCACCCGGGGCCGCCGATAGCCTGCGGAGCACCGGGCGGCGTCGACCGCGCCGGCGCCGGCACCCGACAGGAGGTCCCATGGTCAGGCTCACGTGCCTGCTGCGCCGCAAGGACGGTCTCACGCCCGCCGAGTTCCACGCCTACTGGCGCGACGTCCACGGCCCGCTGATCAAGTCGAGCAAGAGCGGCAGTCACGTGGTGCGCTACGAGCAGCACCCCCGGCCGCTCGACGACTACGGCGGCGACGCCGACACGGGCTTCGACGGGGTGACGGTGCAGTGGTTCGAGAGCATGGACGCCTACCGGGCCCACATGGCCGAGCCGGACTTCCCCGACATCTGGGCCGACATCGGGCACTTCCTCGACACCGACCAGCTGCACTTCATCGTGACGGAACATCCGCGCGTCGTCATGGGCGACGACGCGGCCTCGTTCCCCCTAGCCTGACCGGGGCGGCGGGGGCAGGGCGGCCAGCCCCGGGGTCGTGGCGGGGTGCAGCGGCCCGGTGTCCGCGGCGGGCGCCGGTGCAGGCCCGGCGTCGGGTCGCGGCCGGGGCACCGCGCGCAGCGTGGTGCGCACCGGCGATCTCGCCGCCTCGGCTTCGGCCCGGCGGCGCTCCATCAGATCGCGCAGCTCCCGCCACGCCCGCCCCCTGGTGCGGGGCAGTTCGCCGGGCAGGCGCTTCAGCAGCCGGAGCACGTCGCGCCGGTGCCGTTCGGCGACGCCGCCCATGACGAAGATGGTGGCGGCAGGCAGATGGGCCTCTCCCGTGGCCAAGGCCTCCAGTTGGAGCGACGCCACCTCGGCGTCCTGCATCTCGCCGAGCTCGTCCTGCAGGACGGTGAGCTCGCGCACGAAGCGGGTGGCGCGGTCCCCGTACACGTCGGCGCTGAACTCGAGGGCGTAGCGCAGCCGCTTGCACCGGATGCGCAGTCCGTGGAAATCGGAGACGACGCCTGACCGCTTGGCCCGCTTGGCCGCCCTGACGACCTTGTCGTGACGCGCCGACACCAGTTGGGGCAGGCCGATCTCGGCCGGGACCCTGGTGGCCAGCGAGCGGCGGGCCGGTCCCTGCCGTGCCATGGCGGTCAATCCCTTGACCAGGCGATCCCAGCGCACGGAGTCGAGACCGCTCAACATGGCGGTGCGGGCGGCGGCCCGCTCGCGTTCGAGCAGCGCCGCCAGCTCGGCGAGCGGGTCGTGACCGTCGCCGTCACGACCGACGCTCCGGTCGATGTCCGTGGTGGCCATGCCGGCCAAACCCTGCAGCTGCACGTCGAGGTCGCGCACCGAGCCGAGGAGGCGTCCCAACCAGCCGAGCTCCTGGCGGAAGACCTGGGCGCGGACCGGGAGCACGCCGGCGAACAGCGAGAGCGCCGCCCGCAGCCGGCGGGTGGCGACCCGCATGTCGTGCAGCTCCTCGGGATCCTCCCCGAGCCGCGTGCCCGGCTCCTTGGCCCGCACCACGCCGAGTTGGCGCCGGAGCACGGCGAAGGCGAGCTCCCCCATGGTGGAGGCGGCCGAGATGTCGGTGGGCCCGAGGTCCGGCGTGCCGGGGATCTCCTCACCCACGCCCAACAGCCCGGCTTCGAACTTGGAGAGGCGCGCCGGTTGGAGCCCGCACGACACCCGCAGCTCTTCGACGACGGGCTCGAGTGCGACGAGCCATTCGGGACGGACCTCGACCTCGACCCGCCGCAGCTGCATCGGGCGCTGGCCATCGCCCACGACGATCATGGTGTCGTCGAGGGCGACCTCCGCCGCGTCGACGGCGCCGACCCGCAGCGCGAAGGGGCGCCGGTGGGTGCGGACCTGGAGCACCTGGTGCAGCCGGCGGGTGCCGACGATGGCACGCAGCCGCCGCCCGACGGGACCGTCCGGGCCGAGCTCGGCCACGCCGGACGGGGGCAGGATCTCGGTGACCTCGAGGCGTTGGCGCAGGCCGTTCCCCTCGGCGGGGTGTCTGTCCTTCAGCGTGATCTCATTGTGACGGCCTCGGCGGCGCGTGCGGACGACGAAGCCGGCGCGGGCGATGCGCCAATCGTCGGTGTCGAGGTAGGAGTCGACCAGCCGCCGCGGCGGGCGGGCCAGCGCGGTCACCGTTCCACCCTCGCCACCTCTCCGGCCTCGACGGCGAGGGTGGCGAGCCGGCGCTCCACCGGTCGCAGGTCGAGGGCGTCGAACTGCCACTCGATCTCGACGGGGTCGTCTTCGCCCGGGGGGTCCCCCCTGTAATCGGACATCACCAGCTAGGCTACTGCGGGGTTTCGGCGCGGTTCCCGGCCGGGCGCGATCGCCGCGGACGGCTCGGGGCGCGACCTGAGGTGCGACGCGGTGGCGCGACATGCGATGACGGCAGAACTCCCTTCCCCGACCGATGTCGTCCAGGCGGCGGGCGGCCTGGTCGTCCGCCGACAGGGCGGGACACTCGAGATCGCGGTCGTGCACCGGCCGGCGCACCAGGACTGGTCGTTCCCCAAGGGCAAGGTCGAGGAGGGGGAGACCCTCGAGCGGGCCGCCTTGCGCGAGGTGCGCGAGGAAACGGGCATGACCTGCCGTCTCCTGCGATTCCTCGGCCGCACCGAGTACGTGGACCGCAAGGGTCGGCCCAAGGCCGTGGCCTACTGGGTCATGGCGGCCGAAGAGGGGGCCTTCACCCCCAATTTTGAGGTGGACCAGTTGCGTTGGTCGACCCTCGAGGATGCAGCCCGACTTCTCTCCTACCCCCGCGATCAAGAGTTGGTGGGCGTCCTCATGGCTGCTGACCAGGTCGAACGCAGTAATCTGAACGCTTCCAAAATCTCCAGAAAATCTGTGTTTATTCGAGCACGGATAGGGAATAATGGGTGTTAGCGATCTACCGCCTGATCGCACTGCCGGCGTGCGTGCCCCAGCCGTAAGCTCCAGGACCTATCGCCAAGGGTCCTGTGACAGCGTTTCGACGTGAATCGGCTGGGGCACCGTCGGCGCTTCTCTTTATCGCCAGCGTTTTCGCTGCTCAGCGGCTGTATTGCCGCCTTTTGCCCTGAGGAGATGTGCGGTTCCGTTCCCGCAATCCGCACGGGGAGGCAGCAGTGATCCCCCCAAGGTTGGGCGCTCCCGCCCCCGGCCGGCCGATCGCCGAGCGGGTAGAGCTCAGGCCACGAGGACCGCGGCACCGTTGACGCGGTCGTGGCGCAGGTCGCGCAGCGCAACGTCGGCGCGGTCCATCGGGTAGGCGACGGTCGAGACGCGCAGCCCGATCCGGGCCGCCTCGGCCAGGAACTCCTCGCCGTCCCGCCGGGTGTTGGCGGTGACGCTCTGCAAGGTCCGCTCCTCGAAGAGGTGCTTCTGGTAGTCGAGGACGGGCACGTCGCTCAGGTAGATGCCCGCGACGGCCAGGGTCCCGCCCCGGTCCAGGGCGGCCAGCGCGGGAGGCACGAGCGACCCGACCGGCGCGAAGAGGATGGCCGAGTCGAGAGGCTCCGGTGGTGGGGCGTCCGCGTCCCCCGCGCTGCTGGCGCCCAGCTCGAGGGCGAGGCGTTGCGCCTCCCGGGAGCGGGTCATGACGTGGACGCGGGCGCCCTGGGCCAGCGCGACCTGGGCCGTGAGATGGGCCGAGCCACCGAATCCGTAGAGGCCGAGCCGGCCTCCCTCGGGGAGATTGGAGCGCCGCAGGGCCCGGTAGCCGATGATGCCGGCGCAGAGCAGCGGCGCAGCCTCCACATCGTCGAATTCGCCCGGGAGCGCGTAGGCGTAGGCCTCGTCCACCACGACGTACGGCGCGTACCCCCCGTCGACGTCCCAACCGGTGAACCGCGGCGTCAGGCACAGGTTCTCCCGGCCGGACACGCAGAAGGCGCAGATCCCGCAGGTGTGGGCCAGCCAGGGCACACCGATGCGGTCGCCGACGCGCCACCGGTTGCTGCCGGGACCGAGCTGGTCGACGATGCCGACGACCTCGTGGCCGGGCGTGACCCGTGGACGGCGCGGGAGAAGGTCGCCCTCGGTGAGGTGGAGATCGGTCCGGCACACCCCGCAGACCCGCACGCGCAGGCGGACCTCGCCGGGGCCGGCGTCGGGGACCGCTCTGTCGATCCGCACCAGCGGGTCGCCGTCGACCGGGCCGGGCTGGTCGACCGCCCATGCCTGCATGACGTCCGCCATCGCGAGCCAGCGTACGACGACCGGGCCCGAACGGTGATGCGGTGGACCCGTAGCATGGCGGTGGACGAGGAGAGACCCATGCCCGCCAGGTCAATCGGTGCACCGACGTGACGACGCTCATCGTCGCCGGACCGAGCGGGGTGTCCGAGCACGACGGCGGACCCCGCCATCCCGAGCGCCCGTCGCGGTTGGCCGCCGTCATGGCCGGTGTGCGCACGGTGGCGGCGGAGCACGAAGTCGTGTCTCCTGCCTTCCAGGAGGCGTCCATGGACGAGCTGGCGCGGGCACATGACCCCGCCCACCTGGCCGACCTGGAGAGGTTCTGCGTCGCGGGTGGCGGGGACATCGATGCCGACACCTACGCGCGACAGGATTCGTGGACCGCGGCGCGGCGAGCCGCCGGCGCCGGTCTGGCCGCCTGCGACGAGCTGGAGCGCCGCGGCGACGGTGTCGCCTTCGTCGCCGTCCGACCGCCGGGACACCACGCCACCGCCAACCGGGCGATGGGGTTCTGCCTCGTCAACAACGTGGCCGTCGCCGCGGCGTCGCGCACGGCCCTCGGGGAGCGGGTCTTGATCGTCGACTGGGACGTGCATCACGGGAACGGTACGCAGGCCATCTTCTGGGACGACCCCGATGTGCTCTACGTCTCGACGCACCAGCACCCCCTCTACCCCGGAACGGGCCGCGCCGACGAGGTCGGCGGGCCGGCCGCGGCCGGCCGCACGCTCAACTTCCCACTGCCGCCCGGGGCGACCGGCGATGTGCTGCGCGCCGCGCTCGACGTGGAGGCCCGCCCGGCGATCGAGGAGTTCAGCCCCGACTGGGTGCTCGTCTCGTGCGGGTTCGACGCCCACCGGGCCGACCCGCTCAGCGAGCTACGGCTCTCGAGCGGGGACTTCGCCGAACTGGCCCGTGTCGTCAACGAGTTCGCGCCGCGGCCCGGACGGCTGGCCCTCTTCCTCGAAGGTGGGTACGACGCCGATGCCCTCGAGTCCTCGGTGGTGGCAACGCTCGACGCGCTGCTGGGCGGGCGCGGCCGTCCGCCTGCACCGACCGACGGCGGCCCGGGTCTCGCCCAGCTGCGCGCCGACCGGTCGACGCGTCAACGTGCGATCGAGGACGCGCACACCGAGGGGGAGCGTTGAGGCCCGCCCGCCTGTTCCGGTCCGGGCCTAGCCAGTGGCCCGGTGCACGAGGACCGGACTGTGCGCGTTCGTCACGCAGTACGCGCTCACCGAACCGATCAGCATCCCGACGAATTCGCCGTGGCCGCGGCTGCCGACCACCAGGAGCTCGGCACCCTTCGAGGCATCGACGAGGACCGGTGCGGGGTGCCCGCTGACCACGCGGGGGTTCACCTGCAGCCCGGGATGGGCAGCCAACACCTGGGCGACGACCCCGTCGAGCGCGCTCTCGATGTCCGACTCGGGATCGAAGTCGTCGGGGACCGGCACCGCCCAGCCGAAACTCGGCGGCCACTCCCATGTCATCACGATCTCGAGCGTGCTCCCCGTCAGGGCGGCCTGACGGGCGGCCCACGAGAGCGCGGCGAGCGAGGAGGCGGAGCCGTCGTGGCCCACGACGATCCGGCCCGCGCCCGAGGACGGTGCCGCGGTCATCGCTCTGCGCTCTTGCTCACGGCGTGAGTGTATCGAGGTACCGCGCGGGCCCTCCCGGCGAATAGCAGCCGTCCGGCGTGAAGGGAACTCGGCGGACGTGGCACTCGGTGAGGTTGCCATCCTCGATGTCCGGCTCTCGATGGCGGCGGGCATCGCCTGCGTCACGCCGGCGTCCTGCGCCGAGTCCGTGGTCAGGCGGCGACGACACACCAGGGAATTGGAAAATGGCGACCGAGGGGGGTGGCCGCCATTCTCCAAGCACCGTTGTCTGGGAAGAGGAGGGTGTCCCGGTCATTGTGCGGGGGCACCCCGGTTGTCGCTAGAGCCGAAAGTCATGGATCGCCTGCTGCCATGCCGCCACCAGGATCGAAGGACGTGGTCAGCGACGTGACCCGGTGCGAGAGTGGGTCCATGCCGAACGTCTGCACAGTCGAGGAGGCCGTCGCGCTGATCCGACCGGTCGATCGGATCGGTTTCGGCCTCGGGCCCGGTATCCCCGATGCCCTGCTCGCCGCACTCGGAGCCCGCGACGACTGGGAGGACCTGCAGGTCGGAGGTGCGCTGTGCCTGAACCTCTACGAGATCTTCACCAAGCCCGGGGTGAGCTACCGCTGCGGGTTCTTCGGACCGGCGGAGCGGATCCACCACTCCCAGGGGCACCGGGTGGAGTTGGTGCCGGGCGGTTTCCGGCAGATGGGGCCGATCATGGCCCGGTTCGCTCCCCGCGTGATGATGGCGCAGGCGGCACCGCCCGAGGGGGGGAGCGTCAACCTCTCCCTGCACGTGGGGGGTACGCGGGACGAGCTCCTCCGCGCCGGGCGGGACCCCGAGCGGCTCCTCATCGTCGAGGTCAACGCGAACCTGCCCCGCACCATGAGCCTGCCCCCCGCGTACGACAACACGATCGCGCTGGACGCGATCGATGTGCTCGTCGAGTCCGATGGCACCCCATTCGCCCTCACCGATGCGCCGGCCGACGCCGTCGACGAGGCCGTCGCCGCCCACGCGCTGACCTACGTGCGGGACGGGTCGACGCTGCAGACCGGCATCGGCGCCATCCCCAACATCGTGGCTACGGAGCTCGCCCGCGGGCCGCTCGGTGGGTTCGGCATCCACTCCGAGATGTTCACCACCGGCCTGATGCAGCTGCACCAGGCCGGCAAGGTCACCAACGACGCCAAGGGGTTGTTCGAGGGTGTGTCGGTGACGACCTTCGCCCTCGGCGTCGCCGAGCTCTACCGATGGCTGGACAGGAACGAAGAGGTGGCCTTCCTGCCGGTCGACGCGGTCAACGACCCCACGGTCATCTCCCGGAACGCCAACCTCGTGTCGATCAACGGTGCCCTCGCGGTCGATCTCTACGGCCAGGTGATGGCCGACACCATCGACGGCCGGCAGATCTCGGGCGTCGGCGGCCACGAGGACTTCGTGGCCGGAGCGGAGCTGCACCTCGACGCCCACTCGCTGATCTGCCTCCGTTCCACGGTAGAGCGGGCGGGAGAGGTCGTGTCGCGCATCGCCGGCCGGCCTCCCGGGGGATCGGTGGTCTCCACGCCGCGCCACCACACCGGTGTCGTGATCACCGAATACGGCGTGGCGGAGCTCATGGGCCGCACCGTGCGCGAGCGTGCCCACCTGCTGGTCGACATCGCGCACCCGGACTTCCGCCCGGCCCTGCGCAAGGTCGCCGACGGGCTCGACCGGCGCTGACCCGCCGGGGCGTCAGCCGGGCAGGCCGAGGACGCGACGCAGGTCGGTGTCACCGAGCGGCGGCGCGTCGGCGAGCACGCGATGGATGAACCGATGGACATGGCGGGAGACCTCCCGGCTGTCGTCGGCCCAGGGCATCAGGATCTCGAACACGTGGAACATCCCGTCGAACTCCCGTGCGTCGGTGGGCACGCCGGCCTGGCACAGACGCGCCACGTAGCGACGGATGGGGTCGCGGAACATCTCGTCCCCGCCCCAGGTGACGCAGGTCGGCGGAAACCCGCTCAGGTCGGCGTTCAGCGGTGAGACGGCGCTGCTCGTGACGTCGAAGCCGTGCAGGTACGCCGCGGTCGGGATGTTCCAGGGCAGGATGTCGCGGTCTGCGTTGTCCGTCACCGAGTCCTCGTCGAGGCGGAGGTCGACCTCGGGTGAGAAGAGCAACAGGCCCGCCGGGCGAACCGGATTGATCCGGTCGGCGTGTTCGAGGAGGACCGTGTTGGCCAGCCCGCCACCGCCCGAGTCGCCGGCGAGGAGGATCCGGGCGGGTGGGACGCCCAGACGCACGAGCGCCGTGTAGATAGAGGACGCGTCCTCTGCTCCGGCCGGGTAGGGGAACTCGGGGGCGAGGCGGTAGTCGGCGACGAAGACGGCGCACCCGGTTTCCTGACACACGCGTGCCGTGAAGAAGGCGTACATCCTCGGTGACGTGCCGATGTAGCCGCCGCCGTGGAGGTAGAGCACCACCCCGACGGGATCCTGGTGGCGTGGGACGTAGAGGATCCCGGGAACGCCGCCGAACTCGGCTGCATGTCCCTCGACGTCGAGCGCGCGGACGATGGGCGGCATGATGCGCTTGCAGATGTCGTCGAGCACCAACTCGAGGGAGCGGAACTCGGGTATGCGCAGCGACGAGGCATAGCCCATGAAGGCCCGGATGACCTCCCGCGTCACCGTGAGGCCCAGGTTCGAGAGCGGCGAGGAATCGCCCGAGAAGGGGTGTCGGAACGGCACCCGAGCCAAAGCCGTGGCGAAGTGGCCGGCCAGCAGCGACACGTCCAACGCCACGATCGGTGCCGGTGCGGTCTGTACGTCCGGGCGGTCGCCCATTGCCATGCCAGTCACGCTCCCGCGGTTCGAGCTCTGGGTCCCTCGCCACCCGGATCTACGATCGCACAACAGCGGCCGGACGGGACGACCGGGGCCCTGGCGAGGCCGAGCCACCGGTCCTTTGGGTCCGACGCGTATGGTCAGGGATGGTCGGGTGACGGGTCTCCTACCGAGAACCCGGTGCGGATACCCCGAAACCCACGCTGCGCTGCGCCGACGGGTCGCGTGGTACCGTACGCCGGCAACACAACCTGTAGCTGTACTGCCCGAGAGGGGAAGCCGGTGAGACTCCGGCGCTGGTCCGCAACCGTGAATGGTGCGCCGACGAGGCGACGCCATGGAGCCGGGATGCCTCGAGGACAAGGAGTTCCCACCGTCGAGACACAAGGGCTGGGGCTCGGCACGACCCTGCTGCCGTGGGGCGTCCCGGGTCGAGGCCCGGGAAGCGAGAACCGTGCACATCCTCCGCCGCACCCCGTTGAGTGCTGCCGCTGTCGGGCTGGCGACCCTGCTCGCCGCCGTGACCTTGACGTCGTTCGCGGCGCCTGCCGGCGCTGCGTCGGCCCAACCCCAGATACCGCAGTTCGCCGCAGCGCAATCGGCCGCCACGTGGATCGCCGGCCAACAGGCCGCCGACGGCAGCATCGGAGGATCCCTCTCGACGACGGTGAACGCCATCCTGGCGTTGGCCGCCGCCCACGTCGACACCGCCGGCGCCCAGGTCGCGCTGTCCTTCGTGGAGGCAAACGCCAATTCGTACATCACGGTCGACGGTGCCGACGGGCCCGGACAGCTGGCCAACCTGATCGTCGATGCACACGCCATGGGCGTCGACCCGACCAACTTCGGGGGGACCAACCTCGTGACGCGGCTGCTGGCCACCGAGCAGACCTCGGGGCCCGACGCAGGTCTGTTCGGGACCGAGCAACAATTGACTGACTTCTTCGTCGGCACCTTCGACCAAGGCCTCGCGTTCACCGCGCTCGAGGCGGTGGGGCAGACGGCCAACGCCGCGGCGATCGGCTGGTTGACCGCCCAGCAGTGCTCGAGCGGAGGGTGGGTGCTCCCGAACCAGGTCATCGGAGGAGGGTGCGCCGAAGATCCGACGAACTTCGTGGGAGCGGACAACCAAACGACCTCCGTCGTAGTCCAGGGCCTCGCCGCCCAGGGAGCGCTGACGTCCAGTATCGAATCCAGCGCGCTCTCGTTCTTCACCACCGGGCAGGACGCCGACGGGGGCTGGAGCTTCTACCAGAACTCAGCGGCCCAGCCCCAGCAGACCGACTCGCAGTCCACCGGACTCGTGATCCAGGCCCTCCTGGCGCTGGGCCTGTCCCCGACGGGCTCCACCTTCACCAGCTCGGGGCACTCGCCCGTCACCGCATTGTTGTCCTTCGTGGTGACGTCGGGGAGTGACAAGGGCGCCGTGGGCTTCCAGGACGCCACCGCAGGGAATCTGCTGGCCACCAACCAGGTGACGCCGATTTTGGCGGGCCTGATCGACAGGTTCGGGCCTACCAATTCCTACTGGGTCGCCACCGGTTCGGGAGCGGTCGACCCATTCGGTTCGGCGAAGTCGTACGGATCGCTCGCTGGAACGGCCCTCAACAAGCCGATCGTCGGCATGGCCTCGACGCTGAACGGCCTCGGCTACTGGCTGGTGGCTTCGGACGGGGGGATCTTCAGCTACGGCGACGCCGCGTTCTTCGGTTCCCGCGGCGGCCAGCCGCTCAACCAGCCGATCGTCGGCATGGCCGCCACGCCTGACGGCGGCGGCTACTGGCTCGTGGCCTCAGACGGGGGGATCTTCACCTACGGCGACGCCGCGTTCTTCGGTTCCCGGGGCGGCCAGCCGCTCAACAAGCCGATCGTCGGCATGGCCGCCACGCCTGACGGCGGCGGCTACTGGCTGGTGGCATCAGACGGGGGGATCTTCACCTACGGCGACGCCGCGTTCCAGGGCTCGACCGGAGGCATCAGGTTGAACCAGCCCGTCGTCGGCATGGCCGCCACGCCTGACGGCGGCGGCTACTGGCTCGTGGCTTCCGACGGGGGGATCTTCAGCTTCGGCGACGCCGTCTTCCAGGGCTCGACCGGAGGCATCAGGTTGAACCAGCCCGTCGTCGGCATGATCGGGACCCGCGACGGCGGCGGCTACTGGCTCGTCGCCTCCGACGGCGGGATCTTCAACTTCGGCGATGCCCTCTTCTCGGGGTCGGCCGCTTCGCTGCGCATCAGTGATGCCGTGGGCGGATCGGACAGCGCTTCCTAGCGTGCGGCGCGCAGGATGCCGGGCCCGGTTGCTCCTGTGGGGGCTCTTCCTGGGTGGAGCTGCCGCTGTGCTCGCCCCCGTCGGGCCCGGCGCCTTCGTGCCGCTCAAGCTGGCCATCGCGTCGGCGGACTCGGTGGGCAACGACGTCTACGTGGCGGTCGTCGTCGACTTCGGAAGCGGGTCCTCGATGTCGTCGGTGTCGAAATGCGTCCCGGTCGCATCGAACGCGCACGACTCGGATGCGCTGGCGGCCGCCGTCGGCGCCGGCAACGTGGCATACAGCAGCTCCGGCCTTCTGTGCTCGATCGACAACTACCCGGTGAACGGCGTGCAGAACTGTGGCCAGAGCGTCGGGTCGGGCGACTTCGACTACTGGTCCTACTGGCACGGGTCCTCGGGGTCGTGGGTGTATGCCAACGACGGCCCCGCGGAGCACTCCGTCGCGAGTCAGGCCAACGACGTCGAAGGGTGGAGGTTCCAGGTCGACCAACCGGACAACTCCAGCGACCCGCCCCCTGGGGTCGCCCCCTCCTACGCGCAGATCTGCAATGCGTCGACCGAGGTGCCGCCGGCCCAAACGCCGCCCGCCGCAGCGACGCCCTCGACCACGGCCACGCCGACGGCTCCGCCCGCGGCGCCGGCATCGGGCAGGACCGGCACGGGCCCCGCTCTGGCCACGACGCCGACCACCGGGGGCGGCGCAACGCGGGCAAAGACAGGTGTCTCGACCAAAGCGGCAGCGGCGGGTGCGACCACGACCACGCCGCGCTCCGGGGGCACCGCTTCAGGTGGCGGCGCCAGTGGTGCCAATGGTGCCAATGGTGCCCAAGGATCGTCGAGCACCCACAGGTCCATCGCGGCGACCGCCGCGTCCAGCGATTCGGGTGGAGGCGCCTCGAGCAATGTGCTCCCGGTGATCCTGATCGCGGCGGTCGTGGCTGCACTCGGCGGTCTCGCTCTCTTCCGGTGGCGTCGTAGGCCGGCCGAGGAATGACGCGGGCCGCCGACCCCAGGCGCCGCTCTTTGCACCCGGTGGCCTGGTGGTTGTGGGCGGCCGGCCTGGCGATCTGCGCCATGCGGACGAACAACCCGTTCCTGCTGGCCCTGATCGGCGTCGTGGTCTGTGTGGTGGTGTCCGCCCGCCGGAGCAGTGCACCCTGGTCACGTTCCATCGCGTTCTTCCTCCGCGTCGGCGTGCTGGTCATTGTGATCAGGGTCGTGATCGAGATCCTGTTCGGACAACGCGGGATCCCCGGGCACGTCGTCTTCACGCTCCCGCAAGTGCCGCTCCCCTCCTGGGCGGTGGCCGTGAGCATCGGCGGGCCGGTCACCGTGGAGTCGATCCTCAACGCCTTCGTGGAAGGATTGCAGATCGCCGTGATCCTTCTCTGTTTCGGAGCGGCCAACTCGCTGGCCAGCCCGTACCGGCTCCTCCGCTCACTCCCGGCGGTGCTCTACGAGACCGGTGTGGCCGTGACGGTGGCGCTGTCCTTCACTCCCGAATTGATCCAATCCATCGGGATCGTGCGGCAGGCGCGCCGCCAGCGGGGCATTCCGACGAGAGGCGTGCGCGGCATGCGGGGCGTGGCCGTCCCGGTGTTGGAGAGTGCGCTGGACCGTTCCCTTCAGCTCGCCACGAGCATGGACGCTCGGGGCTACGGACGGCGGATCTCCGTCGGGAACGCCGCGCGGCGGCTGGCCAGTGGAGCCACAGTGGGTGGGCTGCTGTTGACGGCGGCCGGGCTCTACGGCGTCATCGATTCGGGGTCTCTTTTCGGATTGGGGCTTCCCGTCCTGGCGGTCGCCGCCGTCTTGTGCGGGGTTGGCCTCGCCCTGGGTGGGCGGCGCACCGCCCGCTCGCGCTATCGCCCGGACCCGTGGCGCAAGCCCGAGTGGATCGTGGCGGGGTCCGGAGTCGTGGCGCTGGCGGCCATGGCCGTGGCACGTGCGCTGGACGTGGCGGGACTCACCATCTCGTTCTCTCCGCTGGCGTTCCCGAGCATCCCGTTGCTGCCCGTCGTGGGGATCCTGATCGCCTTGGCTCCCGCCATCGCGGCGCCCAACCCGATCGGCTCGCCGAGGACGGTACTGCACGAGGGATCAGATTCTGGTGGGACGCGTGCGGCCGTCGTGGACAGACCGGGCCAACCGGTCCAATCTGACCTGTCGGGTGTTTCGACATGATCGCGTTCGACGAGGTGTCGTTCACCTACAACGACGCCGCTCGGCCGACGCTGCACCGGGTCAGCCTCGTCATTCCCGAAGGTGAGCTCTGCGTGGTGGTGGGAGAGACGGGCACGGGCAAGTCCACTCTGCTGCGGGCGATCAACGGTCTGGTCCCGCATTTCAGTGGAGGGACGTTGGCCGGGACGGTCACCGTAGACGGGAGGACGACAAGAGAGAACCGGCCACGCGATCTGGCCGACGTCGTCGGCTTCGTCGGCCAGAACCCTCTGGCCAGTTTTGTGACCGAGACCGTCGAGGACGAGCTCGCCTACACCATGGAGAACCTCGGGGTTCCCGCGGATGCGATGCGTCGCCGCGTGGAGGACGCGGTCGATCTGCTGGGCCTGCAGGATCTCCGCGACCGGTCATTGCGATCGCTGTCGGGCGGCCAACAACAGCGCGTGGCGATCGGGGCCGTCCTGACCGCGTCACCGCGCCTGCTGGTGCTCGATGAGCCGACCTCCGCCCTCGACCCGGCCGCAGCCGAGGAGGTCCTCGGTGCGCTGGCCCGCCTGGTGCACGATCTCGGCCTGACCGTGGTGATGGCCGAGCACCGGCTGGAGCGGGTCGTGCCGTTCGCCGACCGCATCGTCCTGGTGCCCGGCGATGGGGCGCCGCTCGTCGTCGGCGCGCCCGAGACGGTCATGCGGTCGTCGACGGTTGCCCCACCCCTCGTCGAGTTGGGCCGGCTCGTCGGTTGGGACCCGCTTCCCTTGTCGGTCCGTGACGCCCGCCGGGAGTCGGCCTCGCTCCGCGAGCGACTGGCCCCGATATCGCCACCCCGTCCGAGCACCGCCGTCGCAGCGACCGCGGACCGCGTCGAGGCGGCTTCCATCCGCAAGCTCACTGTCTCCTACGGACCCGTGGTGGCGCTCGACGGCGTGGACCTGACGATCGTGCCGGGCGAGGTGCTCGTGCTCATGGGAAGGAACGGCTCAGGGAAGTCGACCTTGCTCAGCACACTCGCAGGGGCGCGGCGGCCGACGCGTGGCTCAGTGGTGGTGGGCGGACGGGACCCCCAGTCGTTCCGGGGGGCTGATCTGGTTCGCCACGTGGGGCTCGTTCCCCAGGACCCGGGGCTCCTTCTCTATGGGGAGCGCGTCGACGCCGAATGCCATGCGGCGGACAAGGTGTCGGCGCTTCCGGCGGGGACGACGTCGCGCACGCTCGACCGTGTGCTGCCCGGCGTGCCTCCCGATCGACACCCCCGTGATCTGTCCGAGGGCCAGCGACTGGCTCTGGCACTGGCCATCGTGGTGGCGCCGGCCCCCGCTCTCCTCCTCCTCGACGAACCGACCCGGGGGTTGGACTACCCGAGCAAGGATCGCCTCATTGTGGTCCTGCGCGAATTGGCCCTCGGCGGTCACGCCGTTGTGTTGGCCACGCACGACGTGGAGCTCGCCGCCCGCGTGGCGGACCGGGCTGTGGTCCTGGCGGACGGGCAGATCATCACCGACGGTCCGGCCCGGCAGGTGGTCTGCCATTCCCCGATCTTCGCCCCTCAGGTGGCCAAGGTGCTGGCGCCTGAACAATGGTTGACGGTGGACGAGGTGCGCGTCGCCCTCGAAGAAGTGGCGCCGGCATGACCGTCTCGGTCCCTCGCCCTGCGTCCCGGCCCGGCCACCGTCTGCCGCCGGCCATCCGGTTCGGGACCCGCTCCTCCTTCCTCCTCTTCTTGACCTCGGTGTTCGGCGCCGCCGCCTTCGCCTGGCCGCTGTTGATCCATCAGGCTGCGGGCCCCAACTCCGCCCACAGCGGCGACGCACCCTGGATCTTCGTCGGCCTCATCCCTCTCTTGTTGGCCATCGTGATGGCCGAGCTCTCCGAAGGGGCGATCGATGCCAAGGCGGTGGCGTTGCTCGGGATCCTCGCCGCCTGCTTCGCGGCCCTCCGGGTCCCGAGTCCCGGCATCAACGGGTTCGAGCCCGAATGGTTCCTCCTCATTCTCGCCGCCCGGGTCTTCGGGCGCGGGTTCGGGTTCGTCCTCGGGGCCGTGGCGCTCTTCGCCTCAGCGCTGGTCACCGGAGGAGTGGGCCCGTGGCTGCCCTTCCAGATGCTCGGCGCAGCGTGGGTCGGTTTCGGCGCCGGTTGCCTGCCCCCGATGCGCGGCCTCCCGGAGCGTTTGCTGCTTGCGGCGTACGGCGTGGTGTCGGCGCTCGTCTACGGGCTCCTGACCAATTTCTGGTTCTGGCCCTTCGTCGGCGGGACCACCACGACCTACTCGTTCGTACCCGGCCTCGGGACCCTCGCGAACCTGCACCGGTTCATCCTCTTCGACTTCACCACCTCCATGGGCTTCGATCTCACCCGCGCCGTGACCTGCGCCGTCATGATCCTCGTCCTCGGCCGACCGGTGCTGGCCGCCCTGCGCCGTGCCTCGCGCCGCGCGGCCTTCGAACCGCGGGTGGACTTCACGGATGTGCGGCTGCCGGGCAGCGGACAATGATGCCAGCATGAAGATCGTTTCGTTGCTGCCGTCGGCGACCGAGATCGTCTATGCCCTGGATCTCGGTGCGCATCTGCGCGGTGTGAGCTTCGAGTGCGACTATCCAGAACCCGCCCGGTCGGTCCCGATCGTGTCCGGCACGGCCCTGGCCACCGATGGCTCGCTGAGCGCGCAGGAGATCGACGCCGCCGTCAGCGCCCGGGTGGCGGCGGGGGAGTCCATCTACACCCTCGACGATGCCCGGATACGGGAAATCGATCCGGACTTGATCCTCGCCCAGGACCTCTGCCAGGTGTGCGCGGTGCCGTCGGGTGCCGTGGAGGAGGCCCTCGAGGTGATCGGGTGCCACGCTCAGGTGGTCTCCCTCGATCCCGGCCGACTGGACGAGGTGATCGACTGCGTCGGTGTCGTCGGGGCGGCGACCGGCACCGCCGCGAGTGCCGACGCGCTGATGACGGGCCTCCGAGCACGGGTCGACGCGGTTCGACGACGCGTCATGGGGCGACGGCGGCCTCGGGTGCTGGTCCTGGAGTGGCCTGATCCGCCGTTCAACGCCGGGCACTGGGTCCCTGACCAGGTGGAGGCCGCGGGCGGAGTGCCGGTGCTCGCCGAAGCCGGTGCCCGTTCGCGCCGCCTCACCTGGGAGGAGATCGATGCTGAACAGGTCGACATCACCATCTTCATGCCGTGTGGGTTCGATCTTGCAGGCGCAGTGGCGCAGGCCCCTGCGCTGCTGGCCCGTCCCGAGATCGACGGCCTCGGACGCGTCGTCGCCGTCGACGCCAATGCCTACTTCTCCCGCCCGGGTCCCCGGGTGGTCGAAGGGGTGGAGTTGCTCGAGGAACTCCTTCACGACTCGTCGGACCGGGAGCACGCTGGTGCGCAGGTGGTGCGGGTCTGACCGTGCCGTCGAGGCCGCCACGCTCTCAGGCCGGGGTCAACTCAATGATCGGTGCCTCTGCTCCGGACGGACCCGACTCAGGATCCACCCCAGGCTCTCGGGCTCGTCGGCGGGGAGCTCGCCCTTGACTTAGGGCTGCCTAAGATTTAGGCTGGCCGTACCTTCAAGAGACGGGAAGCCACATGTCGAGGCAGAGGGAAAGGGAAGAATGCCCGGATGCCACGGTCTCCGACGTGGGAGGACGGGCGTGGTGACCCGGTCCCCGGGTGTGCCGGCCGCGACGGGCCTGCGTCGAGTCGACTGGGTCCGACTCGTGGTGGAGAACCACACCGTCCGCGCTGAAGCCGTCGGCGTGGGGTACCGGCTCCCGGCGACTCGCTCGATCCCGTTGTCTGTGGCGGCAGAGCTGGTGGCAGCAGGCATCCCATCGGTCACTCGGACGGTCGGCGACGGCCCCGAGAGCTCGGGCAACGGACGGTAAGGCGTGTACGTCTGTCACTGCAAGGCGGTCACTGACCGGACGGTTGACGCCGCCATCGCCTCCGGGGCATCGACGGTGCCCGAGATCACGGCGCGCTGCACGGCAGGCGGCGGATGTGGTGGCTGTCACCATCTGCTGGAGGCCCTGCTCGAGGCGACCGCCCCGGAACGCGTGCCGGCGGCCGCCTCGGCTGCCTGAGCACGACCTCCCTGCGCACCACCTTCTGTCGGCGCCTACGATCGTCCTTGATGGTGACGTCGGTGAAAGACGGAAATGCTCGGTGATCCTGGGGTCATCGAACTCCTCAACGAGGTACTGACCGCTGAGCTGACCGCAGTGAATCAGTACTTCCTCGACGCCAAGATGTTCGACAACTGGGGCTACAACCGCTTGGGTGAGCGATTCCGATCCGAGTCGATCGATGAGATGAAGGATGCGGACCATCTCGTCGAGCGCCTGCTCTACCTCGAGGGCCACCCCAACTTGCAGCGACTGGGCACCATCCGGACCGGTGAGACCCCGGTGGAGAAGTTGGCGCTGGCGCTGGAACTCGAACGAGAGGCAATCGAGCGCCTCAACCGCGGCATCGTGCTCTGCGTCGAGCGCGGCGACAACGGGAGCAGGGACCTGCTCGCAGAGATTCTGGAGGGCGAGGAGGACCAGGCCGACTGGTTGGAGAGCCAACTCGCGCTGGTCGATCAGCTCGGCCAAGGCCTGTACCTGGCCCAGCAGATCCGTGACTGACTCCGGCAGCTCGCACGTCGCCTACCATCCGGTCGAGCATCACCCGCCGGTAGAGGAATACCTCCAGACCATCGAGTCGCTGAACGAGGAAGGGACGCCGGCGATCCAGGCTCGCATTGCCGAGCGGTTGGGTCGGTCGGCGCCAACGGTCTCGGAGATGCTCGACCGACTCGCCAGCGACGGCTTCATCGAGCGGTCCGGTCGGACCATCACCCTCACCGAGCAGGGTCAAGATGTGGCGCAGACGGTCCTGCGAAAGCACCGACTCGCCGAGAGGCTCCTCGTCGACGTCGTCGGCCTGCCCTGGCATCTCGTGCACGAGGAGGCGGGTCGGTGGGAACACGTGATCTCCGATGATGTCATGACCAGGTTGGTGCAGATCTTGGGGGACCCCGCCACCTGTCCGCACGGCAATCCGATCCCCGGCAGTCAGAATCGGGCGCGTCGTTCGCCGCCGCAGGTGCCTCTGGCCGAGGTGGAACCGGGGCAGCGGGTGCGCTTCGAGCGGCTGGGTGAAGAGGTCGAGCTGAATGGCGCAACGCTGCGCTATTTGGACGATGCGGGGTTCATCCCGGGTACCACGGCCACGGCGACCGCCAAGGGTCCCGACGGGACGCTCGTACTCGACGCCAGCGGCACCACGCTCGCCCTCGGCGCTGATCTGTGCGAGCGGTTGTACGTCGTCGTGTTGTAGCCGTCCGATCCTGGTGGCCGGGCCCGCCGTCCCCCGGATCGGGTTCCGTCGCTATATTTGGCGCCGACGCGGCCAGCTGCATGGGCCGGTAAGGGGAACGTCTCATGAAGAATCGCGGAAACACTCCGGGGGGAGCGTCTGCAACGGTGCCCGGTCCTCAATCGACCGGGAAGCCACAGCGATCGGTTGCCGCCTCACTTCACGTCAACCAGCGAACCCTGCAGTGCGCCCTCGGCGTACTGTGGATCCTCGACGGACTGCTGAAGTTCCAGCCTGATCTCTTCAAGCCTTCCTTCGTCTCTGACCTCATCAGTCCGATGGCGGCGGGCCAGCCATGGCTGATCGGCTCGACGATCAGCCATATGGCCAACTTTCTCTCGCACGAGGCCACCATGTGGGTCGCCGTCTTCGGCCTTGTCGAGATCGCCATCGGCGTGGGTCTGCTCTTCCGTCGTTCCGTGAAGCCCGCACTGGTGGCCTCGTTCATCTGGGGGGCCGGCATCTACCTCTTCGGCGAGGGTTTCGGCATGGTGTTCACCGGGCAGACGTCGCCTTTGCAGGGCGCTCCGGGTGCGGTGTGCTTCTACGTCCTGCTCGGACTCTTGGTTTGGCCCAGGTCCGATCAGGGCAGCAACCGCGTTCGTACGGGCCCGCAGTCCTCCGCCGCGGCCCGGGGCGTCTTTGGCGGAACCGGATCACTGCTGGTGTGGGCCGGCATCTGGATCTTTCAGGCGATCATCTGGTTGTTCCCGTTCAACCGGACGGCCAACGCCGTCACCGACCAGATGACGGACACTGCGAACGGCGAGCCCGGCTGGTATGCCCATTTCCTGAATTCGTTTGGTCACGCGTTTGTCGGCGCCGGCATCTGGGTGGCCGTGATCCTCGCCGCACTGTCCATGGTCATCGGTCTCGGCCCGCTGATCTCCAAACGGCCCGGGCCCTACATCGGGCTCGGAATCGCTCTGGCATTGCTCTACTGGGTCACGGGCGAGGGCGTCGGGGAGCTCCTGACCTTCAGCGGGACGGATCCCAACAACGGGCCCCTGCTCGCGCTCATCGGACTTTCCGTCTTGCCGACGGTGCCCGAACCCGCGGACGAACCCACGCTGGCGGCCCGGTTCCTGGCGACGAATCCGCTGGGCGCGCTGAGCTCGGTCCTGGCCGTCATTCTGATCCCGTCAGCGGTGGCGATCATTCCGAGCTCGTCAGATGCGGCTGCCTCGGCTACCTCGGCTACATCGTCGACGTCCTCCATGTCGGGCATGTCCATGTCCGGATCGGGCTCGGGCATGCAGGGGATGTCAACAGCACCCACGGGAAAGCAATCGACAAAAGCCGGCCACGCAGCCCCCATGAACATGGCCGGCATGGCGGGTCTCGGGGTGACAGATCCACATTGGAGTTACACCGGTCCTGCACTGCCTCCCGCCGAAGTGGCGCAGTTGACCACCGTTTCCGCGACCACGGACCAGGGTCACAAGATGCAAACGCCGAACTGTGACACCGCCCCGACCTCGGACCAGGTATTGGGAGCGACGGAGTACGTCCAGGCGACGTCGGCTGCGGTTGCCAAGTACAAGGATCTGAGCGCAGCGAAGGCTGCCGGATACTTTCCCATCACGAACCCGAACTATCCCGTCGTCCACTATCTCAACCCGTCCTACATGAACATGAAGGACCTCATGAATCCGAACACCGTGGATTCGCTCGTGTACGCGACGACTCCCTACGGGCCTGTCCTCGTGGCGGCGATGTACCTCATGCCAGGACCGGGCAGCGGTCCGATGCCGTACGGGTGTTTGGTCCAGTGGCACCAACACACCAATCTCTGTACGTCGGCGGTGACCCATCTGATCGATGGCTTCACACCTTGCCCGCCGGGCACGTTCCACTACGGCCCCACTCCGATGATGACGCACGTCTGGCAGGTGCCGGTGGCCGGAGGGCCCTTGGCCATCGATCCTTCGGACCTGCAGGTTGTCGAAGCAGCCGTGATGGCCCAACAGCAGGGGCTCGCGCCGACGACCACCGGAGCCCTTCCCGGCTCCGAGGGCACTGCCGAAGGATGAGCAGGTCGCGGTCGAGGCGGAGACCCTAATTCGGCGGGTTCACCGGGTAGAGCGCCGAGATCGAGGCGAAGCCCACCACGAAGGCTTGGACGTCGGTCGACTGTTTGGTGGCGGTACTGCGGTAGTCCACCGTGCTCATTGAGTCAGCTGACACCTGCCTGTGCCGTCGGAACCGATTGACCGTTGGCTTTCAAGGCCACCTCCACGTTGCCACGGGTCGCGTTGGAGTACGGGCACACTTCGTGGGCCGCGGCAACGATCGCAATGGCGCGCTCGGGATCTGTCACGCTCGGAAGTGAGACATTAAGTCCTACCGCCACATTGAACCCGCGGTTCTCCGTCGTGATCAGGCTGACCTCTGATTCGATTGAGACGTCTCCGAGGTCCACCCGCTCCCGACGTCCGACGACGCCAAGTGCCCCCTCAAAGCACGCGGCGTAGCCCACGGCGAAGAGCTGCTCGGGGTTGGTGGCTCCCCCCTCGCCGCCCATCTCGACGGGCGTGCGTAGCTGCACGTCCAAAGCCCCGTCATCGGTGACCCCGTGTCCATGCTCCCGGCCACCCGTCACATGAGCCCGAGCGGTGTACAAAGTCTTGGCCATCTGCTGCTCCTTTCACTGAGCCGCCTTTGCCAGCGACGCTACCGGCGCGCCCCATCCCTCCGTCCGCTCGGTGGTCCCCGGTCAGATCAGGACTCGGGCTGCGGGTGCAAGAGGTTCTCGATCTGGCTCCTAACATCAACCCGTAATCGTCCCCTGGTTTGCATAGGAAGGGTCCCATCGGATGCTCTTTCGATTTTCGTCCCGCTCTGTCCCTGGGAGGGTTGCAACGGGCGCTTTCATCCTTCACTCCGGGATCGAGAAATGGAACGGTCCGCCTGCTCAGGCGGAAGGCGTGCACGCCATGGCGGCGGGCGCCTTCCCGTTCCTGAAGTCGATCGCGCCCGAGCGGTTTCTCAAATTGCTCGCGGCCGGTGAGATCGTGACCGGTTCGCTCCTCTTGGCGCCTTTCGTCCCCAATATCCTGGCCGGTTGCGCCCTCACCGGATTCTCGGGCTCGCTCCTCGCGATGTACGCCAGGACGCCCGCGCTGCGCAAGCCGGGCAGCGTGTGGCCGACCCCGGCGGGCATCGCGGTGAGCAAGGACGTCTGGATGCTGGGTATCGGACTCGGGTTGCTCGCTGACGCACGGGCCAAGCGAGGGGCGCAGACGAGCGTGCCCGCGTAGGTCTTCTGCGGCGGCGCCCCGGGATTGATCGCCGCCCTTGCCGACGTCGGCGGAGACCAAGCGAATCCGACAACTGATGGTGCAGCATGCCCGGCATGCGGACCAGGACCAACGTGACCACGAGGCCTTCACCGACTCCATGGGTCCGGATGACTCAACGTCGTTGAAGGCGTCTGACGCGTCGACCTTCTGTTCAAGACGGATCCTCTCATCGCCTGATCGGTACTGGCGGAGGTTCTTCTCGTCGGGCATAGTGATGGCGAATATCTTTCCTCGCCTTCTCGACGAGCCAAAGGAGACTGATAATGGCGGTTGACACTTTTTTCGCTTACTGCGGCGTCTATGCGAAGCCTGAGGATGCGTTGGCGGACTATGACGCCGTCCACGCACTCCACACCGAGATCGGGCTGATCGATGCGTACGACGCAGCCGTCATTGAGCGCAAGCCCGATGGGAAGGTCAAGATTCTCAAGAAACATGAGACGCCCACGCGGGTCGGTGGCGTACTCGGTGGCGGCGTCGGTCTGGCCACGGGTCTCGTGATCGCGTTGTTCCCCGCTGCGGCCATCGGCGGCGGCATCCTGCTCGCCACGACCGGCGGGGGCGCGATCCTCGGGGCTGTGGCCGGGCACGCTGCGGCCGGAATGAGCCGGGATGATCTCAAGGAGCTCGGCGAGAGCCTCGACAGCGGTCAAGCCGGGCTCGTTGTCGTCGCCGTCTCGGATATGCAGGCGAAGGTCGAATCGGCCATGAAGCATGCAGCCAAGATTCAGGCCAAAGAGTTGAAGGCCGACCAGAAAGCGATCGAGGACGAGGCAAAGGCCGATTCCAAGTAGCTCCGAGACTCGAAACGCCGTCTTCGCAGGGTGTAGAGACCACGGATGTGTGGTCACGAGGTACCCATGCGCTTTTGAGCTCAGGCGGGCGCGCCCTTCGCGAGGAGGAAGAGATCGTGCAGACGGACTTCATGCGATTGGCGTTGGAGTGCGATGTCGACGTTGCCCTCAGGAACGAGCAGGCGCAGGCCCTCAGGATGGGAGCGGAAGATCATCGGTGTCTCCAGCTCGAGGGCCTCGCCGTCAATTCCCGCGAACGCCTTGCCGGACCGGGACCTGATCTCGAGCGTTTCGCAAGTGAACTCGAAGGCATGGCCGCTGCGCGACCCCTTGCCGGCCAGGGCCAGCATCAGGACCTCGGCCGCCTGGGCGCCCGTCGCGGCCGTGACGGCGAAGACACCGAGCTTCCCCGTGTCGAGACGGAGGCGCTGGGACGTGTCCGGGGAGGCTCCGAGCACGTACGGATTGTTCGACACCATGATCAGGAACGATCCGTCGACGTCGGTGCCATCGGGCGCGGCGAACGACAGATCAAAGGGTTGCTGAGCGTCGCCGAGCAGCTCGGGGAGGAGCTGCCTCGTCGTGGCCGCCTTGGCCTCCCGGTAGCCCTCCTGCTGGACGATCGTTGCGTAGACGCCCAGTGAGACGTTGTTGACGAAGAAGCGGTCGTTCACCGTCGCATAGTCGACCCGTCGTTCGATGGCGTCGCGGAAGGCGTACACGCTCTGGCGCGGGTCGCGGCGATTGAGTCCGAGGTCAAGTGCGAAGTGGTTCCTGGTCCCTGCGGCCACGCACACGAAGGGGAGATCGTGCTCCACGGCGATGGAAGCCACCAGTGCCTGCGAACCGTCTCCGCCAGCCATCCCCAGGCAATCCGCGCCCCTGGCGATGGCGTCTCGGGCGAGCTCGGCCAGGTCAAGGCCGTGGTCGAGCATCACGGTCTCGACTCCGAGGGAGGTTGCCAACTCCACCAGTCCGAACGTCTCGACCTTGCCCCCACCCGACCACGGGTTGCACAACAGGACGGGGTGTGAAGGCCGGGTCGCGTAGTGTGTCTCGCTTGCGGCGGTCGTTCGGAGACTGGCGGCGAACGCAGCTCGGGCCGTGGCGATCGCGATCGCCAGGAGCCCGACACTGACAAGCGCGCGGACGAAGGACTGCCAGTCTTCGCTCCCGGCCCCGAGCAATGCCGCGACGAGAACGGCCGCACCTGCCACCATCCCGATCATCCCGAAAAAACGGCGGATGGCTCGTTTTGTGACGGCCCACCAACCGCCTGCCACGCCAAGCGCGAGTCCGGCCAGTCCGATGGCGACGTACACCCCATTACGAACCAGGAACACGATCAGGGCCACCGTGAGCAAGGCGATCGCCACGAGTGAGACAACAGCCAGGGTACGGGGGCGGGACGCGGGCATGCGTTTCGTATCAGGCACGCTGACCGATCGCGTGCGAATGTGGGCGTGCGAGGGCGGATCCTCTCCTCCTCACGGTGCCCAGACGATGTGCGCTGAGGTTCCATTGGGTTCTGAGCGTCACTGGCGGCGTCCCCTCGTCTTCCACTTGCGGGCATTGTAGGTTCTGGGTCAACGACGCGGCATGACCGAGGGTCACGTAGGGATCAGGAGCACGGTGAACGAAGGGCCTTCGGGGATCACCAGATGGATACCGGGTCTCAGGGCCGTTCGGACCTACGACCGGAGGTGGGTGCGTTCCGACCTCGTCGCGGGAGTTGTGCTCGCCGCCATCCTGGTACCTCAGGGGTTGGCCTACGCGGAGCTAGCCGGGCTCCCTCCCGTGACCGGTCTGTACACGTCCATCGGATGCCTCGTCGGGTACGCGGTCTTCGGGCCGTCGCGGATCCTGGTCCTCGGTCCTGATTCATCGATCTCGCCGATGATCTTCGCCGCCCTGCTGCCCCTCGTTGCCGGCGGAGACGTCCATCGGGCAATCGCGCTGGCGGGGATGCTCGCGATCATCGTCGCCATCATCGAGATCGGGTTGGGCATAGGGCGGCTGGGTTTCGTGGCCGACCTGCTGTCGAGCGAGGTGCAAGTCGGCTACATGAACGGGCTCGCCCTCATCATCATCGTCGGCCAACTGCCCAAGCTCTTCGGTTTCTCGACCGACGCCGATGGATTCGGCGAGGAGATCAAGGCCTTCGTCCTCGGGCTCCACGACACCGTCGGGGCGGCGCTCGTGATCGGGATCGGAGTGCTGGCCATCTTGTTGGTGCTGCCAAGATTCACCAGGGTCGTCCCGGCGGTCCTTATTGGGATCGTGGCCGCGACCGTCGTCTCAGCGGTCTTCGACCTGCACGCCCACGGTGTCCCGACCGTCGGGACGCTCCCGAAGGGTGTCCCTGCGCCTTCCGTGCCCTGGACGAAATTCGCTGATGTCGGGCCTTTGATGGTCGCCGCCCTGGGCATCACGCTCGTGTCGCTCGCGGACACGATCGCCACCTCCTCGAGCTTCGGCGCCCGCCGAGGCGAGGAGGTGGATCCGAACCAGGAGATGATCGGCATCGGGGCTGCCAACCTCGCGGCAGGCCTCCTCCAGGGCTTCGCGGTGTCGACCAGCGGGTCTCGCACGGCAGTCGTCGAGCAAGCGGGGGCAAAGTCCCAGCTCGCGTCGTTGGTTGGGGCCGGCATCGTCGTGGCTCTGCTGCTGTTCTTCAACTCGTTGTTGGCCGATCTGCCGCAGGCGGCACTCGCCGCCGTCCTGATCGCTGCCGCACTTTCCTTACTCGACCTGAAGGTCCTGGTCCGCTACTACCGCGTCCGCAAGAGCGCCCTGGCGCTCTCGATTGTCGCCAGCCTGGGCGTGATCGTCCTCGGCGTGCTGCAAGGAATCGTCATTGCCATAGTCCTCGCCGTTCTCTTGTTCTTTCGCCGCAGCTGGCAACCCCACGGCGCCGTCTTGGGCCTGGTGGAGTCACTGGGCGGCTGGCACAACGTCAGCCGGTACCCCGAAGCACGCCAGATTCCGGGGATCGTGGTCTACCGCTGGGAGGCCCCTCTGTTCTTCGCAAACTCCTCAGCCTTTCGAACACAGGTGCGCCAGGTCGTGGCTGAAAGCCAGCCGTCGTGGGTCGTCGTCCAGTGCGAGGCGATGACTGACGTCGATGTGTCGGCTGCCCGGATGCTCGAGCAGCTCGACCGCGAGCTCAACACTGCGGGAATCCACATGGCGTTCGTGGAGATGCGCGCCCGTCTCCAAGACCTCGTTCTCCGCTATGGACTGTTCGAGACCCTCGATCGTGACCGCTTCTACCCAACTCTCCCCGCCGCGGTGGCAGCGATCCAAGAAGAGTGAGGAGCGCTCACGGATTCTGGGGAGAATCTCGGTATCCTCGGAGCGAACGGGCGTCGCGGCCACGGGCACCCGCAATCACCCGGGTTCAAAATCTGTGACACATCTGGGGACACGAGGTGAACACCGTGGCGTGGAAGGTCTCGATGGGTTATTTTTCTCTTCTTTGAGGTTCAGCTGACTTGAAAGGGGCCGCATGACGGCAGACGAAACGGGAGCCTTGGGCCCGATCAGTTATCTCATCGTTGAGTTCCCCGGGAACAAGATGACGGGTGAGGGTTTCGCCGCTCTGGTCGACCTCGTCGACCGTGGGATCATCCGGATCATCGATCTAATGTTTGTGACCAGGGACACAGATGGATCGATACGTGCCCTCGAGCTCCAGGACATCGACCACGACGGACAGTTCGACCTGGCTATCTTTGCAGGCGCTTCGTCGGGTCTGCTGAGCGAGGGTGACCTCTCTGAGGCTGCGTCGGTGATCGAACCGGGATCCGCGGCCGGAATCTTGATCTTCGAGAACCGGTGGGCAACGACCTTCATCCAGGCATTGCGTCGTGGCGAAGCCGAACTCGTCGCGGCCGGATACATCCCGCAGTCCGACATCGTGGCGGCTCTCGACGCCGCCGAAGGCTGATCGAAAGAGGAAAGGACGAAACCATGCCACTTCTCCGAGGTATCGCACGAACCGCAGCCATCGCCGGAACGGCTACTGCGGTGTCGAATCGTGTCTCACGTAGGCAACAAAATCGGTGGGCGCAACAAGATGACCAGCAGTATGCGCAGCAACCGCAATATGCGCCACCACCACCACCTCCGCCACAACAACCGGCGCCCGCTCGGGACCCCATTGCACAGCTGAAGGACCTTGCCGAGCTCAAATCTCAGGGCATCCTCACCGAGGCCGAATTCGAGGCCCAGAAGGCGAAGATCCTGTCGACCTGAACAGCTGCCATGTGACGTACGCGCTCGCTTCAGATCGTTCGTGGAGACCAGGGCCCGGTTTCACCCGTCCGATTGTTCTGGTGGGAGGGGCAAACCCTGGTTTCTAAGCGCAAGCACGCCTCGTCCATTGCGGAGGATCATCGCAGTTCAGAGTATGACAGTCGACCGGCCCGATTGGCGCGGCCAGAATGGCGGCATGGAGACAAGTCGAAGCGCCAGGAAGGCGCTGTCCAGAGGAGTCGTTGTTGCGCTCGTTCTTCTTAGCCTTCTCCTGGGTCACCAGGTGAGGCAGCGTCGGGCTCTGGCCAGCGGGAAGTGACGGGGCCTCCGCCATACCCGTGATGTCGTCCGGGTGGATCGACTACCCGGGACACCCGACAAGCAGCGGGGGCTTGGCAGTGTGGCAGCGAACCCGCCAGTACACATGTGTTGATGTCTCTTCATGGCATTGATGCGGCATTCGATCAAGCGGCAACAAACTCTTCGAGGGCCCAGTCAACGTAAGAAGACGGGAACCTCGACAGGCGAGTAGCACGTGGAACCTCGGCTATTGCCGCGGCCGCTTCCTTTGCGTACTGGCGGGACCTCAACCGGCATGGTGAGAACGAACCGCATGTCCGTGCCGACTGGCTTGCCCAACCGATCCGGGTCACCGATGAGATCGAGTACATCGTCAATGAGCTGGAACGCCATACCGAAGTTCTTTCCGAACTCGCCAAATCTGTTGATGTGCTCATCCGACAGCTCCGCGCTGAGTGCTCCCACCCGACACGAGCAGGCGAAGAGTGCAGCAGTTTTTGCCTCGATGGTGAACAGATAACGGTCGATCTCCTGACCGATGTCGAATAAATGCTGGGTCTCGGTTGCCTGTCCGACGCAGAGAAGGGCCACCGTGTGAGCGACGTCGGATGCCACCTGTTGGCCAGCGGCGGCTGCTTCGGCACCCGCCCGTGCCATCAGGTAGGTCCCCGCAAGTAGTGCCTGGTTAGGTCCTTCGATTGCATTGATGGTCGGTGTACCCCTCCGCGTCTCGGCTTCGTCGAAGATGTCGTCGTGAACCAAGGAGCCGACCTGAACCAGCTCGACAGCCGCCGCCGCCGAAACAACGCGGGGATCGAAAACCTGCCCAATGTCAGCCACAGCGATGGTCAAAGCTGGACGAAGGCGCTTCCCACCACCTCCCACCACTCGGAGGCACGGAGCCGTCAGTTCGGGTGCACCGATCGAGCAGGTTGCCTTAGGCGGTTGCTCACCGTCTCCAGATGCTCTTCAAGTGTCGATGATCGCAACAGATCCAGCGGTGACGACCGCACATGTGGACGTTACCCCAGAGAGTTTGGATCGAGAGCCGGCCCAACTGCCAGGTCGTGTCTGAATCGCCGCTGTCCGGTGTGCCGAATAGGTGGGCGGACGACGACATGTGCACTAGGTGAGGAGTCGTCCGTTCAACTCCGATCGGACCGCGGCACGCATCTGGGAGATCTCTTCGTCTGTACGGGTGAACTGTGCCCGGCAATGGTTCGGGTATCCGACATAGACGTCCCCAGGGGTACGTGGGAACAGATGCATATGGAGGTGAGGAAGCGTATTTCCATGGATCTCGTAGTTCATCTTCACCGAGCCGAACAGGTTTGCAAGGCCTCGCGCTGGTTGCCATCGCGTCTAAGAAGAAGCTGGCCTGCTCATCTTCGGCGAGCTCGAATGGTTCGATGACATGGCGCTTGGAGAGTACGCAGGCATAGCCCGGAAGGACCGCCTCACTCCAGGCTGAGATCCGACACAGCTCAGTCTCGGCCAGGACCCGGACATTTTCGGGATGTGTTCGATGCAGATCGCCCTCATCACGATCCATCGGACAAGCCCATTCGGTCGGACGTCTGACCAGGAAGCGGCGATCGGACAGTTCGGCGATCATCGGGAAGCACCACCCTCACTTTAGCCGTCGCCGAGGCTCTCGAGCGTCGTTCGGATCGAGAGGCCGGCCCAATGAGAGGCGACTCCGACTACCAGGGCCGTGACGTGAGTTGACGGGCTGTCCGGTGCGCCGAATAGGTCGGGCACCACGACCCCGGAACGAACGTCTCAGGCCCAACGCACGGGGCACAGGAGGACGACTTGCGGGCGATGACTATGTCGTCCGGCTCGGTCTTCGGCGCTCCGACTGCCCAGCCCGTCCAGACCATCGGGCGAGGATCGAGCACCGAATTCCGGCTGCGAGGGCGCTTGTGAGCAGAGCTCACGGGTCTCAGGCACGCGAAAACGACGCCGAAACCTTCGTTTTGCCAGGCACCGCTATGGTGGGAACACGTACTACGGAATCCACGGTTCTGGCATTGCCCTGTTGGTCTTTTTTGGCCTGTTCGCGATTCGGGTGCTTTCCTCTCAGCGACGCCGCCGGGGTCAGCAGCGGAGTTCACCTCCCGCGAGCCCGTTCACCAATCCCACTCGTTCAAGTGAAGAATCCGATGCAGCAGGCACCTCGTCGACCAAAGGCGCGTTCACCGGGATTCCTCCCAGTTGGTTGACGGACCCCTCGGGCCGACATGAACAACGTTACTGGTCCGGGTCTGAATGGACGGAGCACGTTTCAGACGGTGGTGTCCCCGGCACCGACCCACCTCCAGGCAAAACTGGTCGTGAGGCGTCCTAGTAGTGAGGAGGACTCGGGAGCGTGAAGAACCAGGACTCCAATAGCTGGGACACCGCTGCAGCGACAACACTTCTTGGGGCCACAACTCCTGGGCGACTGTTCTGGGCCATGGTCGTCGTCCCCTGATGCCCGGTGTTGGGGCGATCTCCGAGCGGGAGCGACGTGCGGGCGGCGGTCCCACACCGCTGCGTCGACCGCCCGGGTGGCCCGGCTAGTCAGCCCGAGAAGTGCGGGAGAGTCACCGAGGACTGCCGGCCCGGTTCGTGGTAGACGGCCTGTTCAGCGGCCCGCAGGGTGGTGGCCGTAGCCGGCGGCTCTCCGGTGCCGAGATTGCGGGCGTAGACAGGGTGGGCACCACTGGAGATCTGGACCCTCAGGCGGTGGCCGGTGGCGAAGGTGTGACCGACGGGCCACAGGGCCACCGCCGCGGTGAACGTCCCGTCCGGGTTCCGCCGGATGGACGTCGGGTCGAAACGCTGCAGTCCGTCGCAGACGTTGACGGACCGGCCGTCGGGTGACACGTCGCAGACCCGCACGAAGAAGTCCGTGTGGTCCAAGCTCGAGGCGACGTGCAGCTCGGCCTCCACCGGACCGACGAGCTCGAGAGGCTCGCCCAGCTCGTCAGAGGTGTAGACGAGGACGTCGGGGCGGGCCTCCAGTGGCCGGTTGTCTACGGTGCCGCCGGTAAGCATGCCGATGCCGCCCATCGACGGCGTCGGGTCGGCGGGGTCGTAACGAAAACGATCGGGTTCCGACGGTGCCTCCGGCAGCGTGGGCGCGAAATGGCCGCCAGCTTGGAGGTACCAGCGGGTGGGCTCGGATGGAGGGGGCCAGTCCGGCAGATCGCGCCAGTGCCCGCCTTCGCCCTGCACATGGACCTTTACGGGGGAGGGGTCGAGCAGTCCCTCCCGGTCGAGCAACCAGGTGTCGAACCAGTCCAGTGGGGCGTCGGTCATCCCGCCCTCACCGCCCCCGCCCAGGTGCCCGCCCGCGCCGATGCGCAGATGTACGGGGGCGGGCGAGGCGCGCAGGACGGCGTAGTCATCCACCACGCCGGGCAGCGGGTAATCGTTCCAGCCGTCGACGAGCAGGGTCGGCACCGTCCATTCCGCCAGAAGCGGCCGGAAGTTCACCGGATCCCAAAAGGAATCCTCGGTGCCGCCATGAGCGAGCTGGTCCCGATAGAGCTGTAGGTCGACACCCGTGAGCCGGTGGATCACCTCACCGAGAGGCAGGTGGTCGAAGCCCGCCTTCAGCTCGGCCATGCGCCGCTCGATGCCCTCGGGGGAGATGTCGGTGTTGGGGGTCGCGCTGGACTTCTTGTTGAACTGGGTTGCGCCCGCGTCCCAGGGGATGATCACCTCGAGAGCCAGCGAGGCTCCCGGATACCACGAGTAGGCCCGCACCGACGTCGACAGGGCGACGGCCATGGCCTTGAGGTGCGGCGGCCTGGTGGAGGCCAGCGCCCACTGGGTGAAGCCCATGTAACTACCGCCGAACGTACCCATGTGGCCGTTGAACCACGGCTGGGAGGCGATCCAGTCCGCTGTGTCCCGTCCGTCCAACGCTTCGGCGAAGTAGCTGTGCGTGCCGCCGGACCCGTCCGTGCCTCGGCAGGCCTGCAGGACGTACCGGTAGCCGCGGGCTGCGAACTCCGGGCCCATGGCCGAGGCGAAGTTGACCCTGCCGTACGGCGTGCGCTCCAAGATCGTGGGGGCGTCGTCGATGCCCACGGGGTGGTAGACGTCGGCCAGCAGCACCGTCGCATCCGACACCGTGACCTTGACGTCCCGCTCGACCTCGACTTCGTTGGTGCGCTCCCGCATAGCGACCCCTTCGTGACCGGGCCTCCGGCAGCCGGCGACGGCAAACCCTATGTCAATTCTCGTTGGCCTGGAACCCCGACAGCATTCACTTATCGGGCCTGAGTCTGAAGCTCACTGTGATGGGGCACGAATCAGTTCGTCAACCCCGAGACCACCCGACCTGACGCCAGGGGGCAGGGTCAAACGAGCGGACGACTCCCTCTGATTTCGGATCGGACAACAACAAGGCGATCCGGATTTGGCCAGTGGTAGCAATGACCGAGCGCTCGACCACCACCGGGGAAGGGTCCGCGCTGCTCAGTCTTGACTCGAGTCCCGCCTCGAGCACCGTAGAAGGCCTGAGCTGCTGTGTTCTGATCGAGTACCCAGAGATGCAGCGATCCCGCTGGTCTAAGTCGAAGAAGTCTCTGCGCGGTCTCCGAGAGCAGGTGCGAACCGATTCGGTTCCTCTTCAACTCGCTCGTGACATGGAGGTTTTCAAGAAGGGATCCCCATTGTGGGTCTTCGTCCAGAATGGTGTGAGCGAAGCCAACGATCTCATCGCCTTGATGGGCAAGCACGGTGAATTGGCCCGTCCGAGGCTCTGCCAGTCGGCTTCGCCATACCTTTTGGCGTTCACTGATGACGTCCCCGTCGAGATAGGAGTCGAGATAGGCGCCCCGGTAGTGACGCCGCCAACTGTCGGCGTGTAATGCCGCAACGGAATCCGCGTCTTGCTCCGTAGCGTCGCGGTACCGCACGACCAAGGCATGATCCTGCATCCTGATCTCCTCATCGATCCTGGTATTGGCACGGTGCTCAGGCCGTCAAGAGGGCCGAGTTCCTCAGGCTGCTCTCGATGAGCGACCAGAGGTCAATCCCACCGCGTTGAGACTGTCTTGAGAGTATGGACTGTGCCACTAGCCCACGCGAAACGGGGCACGTTTCGTCAATCAGGGTGTTAACCCAGGTCTGAACACCTGGACAGGACCCTGAATCGCCCACACCTGGCCTCCCTTGTAACACCGAGCTGCCCTTGGCCACGAAGGAGTACCAACGACTCCACCGCCAACCATGACGTACTGGCCCAGATGTGCCACGACCTTCCCCGACGGATCGAGCAACACCGTCGGATGAAATCGGACCCGGTACCCCTCGGGCCACAGGTAGTCGATTGATGAGCTCGAGGTGCACGTTCCTGATTTAGTGAGGGTGGGTTGAAACGGCGCGGAGGACAACGCCGCCATGGCAGGTTGTCCGGGTCTCCACCCGTCACTCGGCAGCGCATAACTCCGAGTCCGATGGGCGGACGTCGCGGTGGCGGCTACCGATTGAGGAGATGCGACGCTCGCGAGAACACCAACGATCAAGAATGCAGTCCATCGCCCGAACAACACTTCACCTTCCCCGAAAAATCAGCGCCAAGGCCGTCCCATAGTGTGGCACGGTCGCCTCGGGTGTTGGGCTGTTCCAGCTGTACCGCAGGTGGCACGCTCCCGGCCCACCGGGACAACCTCGAGCTGTCAGCCTGACGATGAATGTCCGTGCTACCGCTCGGTTCCCTCTGAGAAGACCCACAGCGGATACCCCAGTCGAAGCAGGTCGAGATGCATGGTCCACTCACGGTCGGTCAGCAGCTCGATGTCGCTGAGAATCACGTTTTCGCCCGAGTCACTGAAACCCCACGAGAACCCAACAAGGGGTACGACTCGCCGTGCTTTCAACTGCGCAACCTCGTCGAGCGGAGTTGCTGCCAAGAAACTGTGCGCTACCCATTCAAGGGGTACCCGGTCTGGGCGGGAGGGAGCGTCGAAGAGGGTCGGGCGCTGCCCGTACCAGCAGTATGGCGAAGGGGCGTCGCCGAACAGCCCGAATGGGTCCAGCTCGAACCGCAAACCACCGGATTCGTTGTCTGTCGAGCGAACCAGCTGCACCCATCCGAGCATTGAACGGTACCCGCGCGCGGGGTAGTTGACGGTTGCGGTACAGACGGGAAAGCCCTGCGCGACCGACGACCAGCATCCGTAGAAGTCCGGATCCGTGTTTGGAACACACTCAATATGGACCCCTCCGGCCTCACCTCGCCAAATGAACCCAACGTCGAGAACCTTGGCACCGTCGCTCATGACAACAGTCTCCTCGAATTCGGGTTTGGGCGCAGGACCCCAATTGCACGCGCTTGATCATCCCTCGAAGGGCTTCACGTCGGGTCCCAGCCTGGGCGGACGGCACAACGGGACGTCCTCGGCGCCGCCCACAGCGCAGACAGCGGATGGACCTCGCCGTACATCGCAGCGCATCCCCATCTTCACGACCACCGAGGAGGCTGTCGGGGCCATGTGTGCGGGCTGGAGGGCGTTCGGCGCCGCCAGTGCTTCATTCGAAACCACGCTGACTGATCGACAGGCTTTATGCCCGGCAGCGACAGTCCGCCCTGGTCTCGTCTAATAGCCGAATCATCCACTGTCCCTCATTCTGGTGACCCTGGGCGCCGTGTTCGAGGACGCCGTGTATGTGACAGGGGGTCACGTCGCCGAGTCGAGATGTGGTTGGCCGAAACCTCTTCGGCCCAGCGAATGGGTCCCCAGTCACACCGCTTCTGTGGCAGCGAAGAGCGCTTTGAACATCTCGCTCATTTCGGGCAGCTGATAATGGGCCTGAAGGCCGCTCGGGTTGGGCAGGAGCCAGAGAAGGGCGCCGCCGAGGAGTTCGGGTTGGCGGCCGATTATGGCACCCGATCTACGAAAAGCCGTCCGATACGCCTGCAACCCGAGCACCGCGACGCAGCGGGGCCGCAGCATTGCCACCTTGGCCTCGAGCTGCGCTGCGCCTTCACGTAGTTCCGCACCGCTGAGTTCGCTGGCCGCGGCTGTCACTCGTCCCACCAAATTTGTGATGCCAATGCCGAGTCCGACCAGAGTGTGCTGCTCTTCGGGCAAGAGAACGGTCTCGGTGAATCCACCGGCGCAGAGCAATTTCCAGAACCGGTTTCCCGGTCGGGCGAAATGCAGGCCGAGGTGGCCCGACAGCGTCCCGGGATTGATCCCGCAGAAAAGCACGCGCAGGTCCGGTCCCTCGAGATCGGCGAGAGGCTGCTCCATGTAGTGAGAACATACGCTCCAGCAGAGATTCACCCAACTGTCCGCGTTCTCAGGTGAACATGGAAATCCGAAGTCTGCTCGACATCGACGTGTCCTAGTTGGTCTACGCGTCGACTCGTTCGAAGATAAGGTCAAAATCCTTTCGCCACGACTTGCCACGGTCCTCCGACGCATCCCATCTCCCGTCGATCCGGTCTGGGTCGACCTTGGCAACGAAGCGCTGGTGGAAGTCCGGGTCCTCGCGCAAGAAGGTCCACTCGTGATCCGCAGTGTCTACGCGGAACAGGCGGGAGGTCGGCCGCGGATCGTGGTAGAGGGCGACGAGCTGACCGTTCGCGTCGCTTCGCCCGAACACAAAGTGCCACATCGGCACGCCCTCCATCTCGGCTTCGAGTTCGATGAACGCATCGCTAAGCCACCGGCAAACAGCGCGGCCCCTTTGCTGGACATCGCGGGACGCCAGGAACCAACAGTCCGTGAGCGTCAAGGACCATTCTCCGATCAGCACGTCGAGGTTCTCAATCGCCGGGTTTCGCATCGATCCTCCCGTCATTCGTTCCCAGAATCTTTCATACTCGCAGTATTCGATCGTGAGCTTGGCCAATCGTTGTGAGAACTCTTTGTCGACCTCTGGACATCTACACCGACATAGAGATCAACCGGCTTGTCTTTCAAGGCAATCGGCTCGTCGAGGGCGGTGGGACGGGAAAACTGGGGCAAGGAATGCCCTACTTCGGGGATCATTGTCGATCGCTGGGTTCACCATCGCGCGATCGACTGGGATGTGCTGAGGTGTGTCTGGGCGGGCCGTGCACGCGTAGGTTCATTCAGTCGTTGCCAGACGTACGAACGAGAAACTCTGGTGCCGGTCGACATGACTTGTGCGGGTGTGGGATCCGGCCGGGCTGGGATCTGTCGAGGTTCATGGCTGCGGACACCCATACATCCGCCGAGAGGCGAGATCGTCGTCTGCAAAGGCTTTCAGTGCGGCATCGGATAGGTAGAGCCAGAGGCGTTCGCGCCATGGTCATCGTCGGCGATCTCGGCGGGTAGAGATCCCGTCGTTCTCTGCTCGCATCGCCGCGGTCCTGCTGGCACGGGCGCGGCGCTCAGGTCCCGCCAAGGTTGAGATGCGAGACTTGGAATGGCCTGACATCGCACTGAGTTTCTCGTTACAACCGAGCGCCAACGCTGACATTTCGACGCGCGCGCTCAGCGGAGGCTCATACTCAATACGCAGGCTGCTCGTAGTGGCAAGAACCGGGAAGGGGTTTCAGAATGCCCAAGGTATCGAAGGAAAGCGCCTCCAAAGTCAGCGACTTTGGCGTCGCCGAGGATCGGACTGAGGAGTTCGATGGCTATACCGTCAACTTCGTGTCGATTCGTCAGGACTCTGACCTGGCACCGATGCTCAAAGGCCTGCCCGACGATCGGTGCCAATGCCCACATTGGGGATATGTATTCAAGGGAAAAATGACAGTCAGTTACGCCGACCGTGACGAAGTGATCGCACCAGGCGAGGCCTTCTACATGACGCCCGGACATACTCCGGCTGCGATTGCCGGTACCGAGTTCGTCCAGTTCAGTCCAACTGAGGAGTTGGCTGTCTCCGAAGCCGTGATGTCAAAAAACATGCAGGAGATGCAAGGCGGACGGTGACTCCAGATCACCCTGAGGAGGCTGGAGATGGAGGAAATTCATGGCACAGCGGCGGGCAGCGTCGACGCCGCTCCCGACGCCGCATTTCGGTTGATCACCGACATAGGCCGGCTGCCCGAGTGGAACCGCGCCATTGAATGTGTCGTCGAGCCGGCTCCCGACTTGATCCAGGGAACCGAATGGCTGGTGAAGATGCACCCCATCCGGGGAATGACATGGCAGAGTCGTTCGCGCGTTGAGGAAATCGACAACGAGGGGCGGCGCTTCAGGTATAGGACTTGGAACGCGGACGGCAACCCGTCGTATGCAGACTGGAAATGGGAGGTCGTGCCGCTCGACTCCAGAGCGCAGGTGAACGTCCGCTGGGACGTGTATCTCAAGACGCTCGATCGCAAGTGGCTGGCCGGTCCGATTCGACAGCGGCAGCTACGCAAAGAAGTTGCTGAGTCGTTGCGGGCGCTCGACCGGACCATCCACAGCGCCTGACAGCGAAGTCCATCTACCCTCTGCTGTATGCTCGCCGATGTCGAGGCAGCGTTTGTGATGGGTCCATTACGGTTCAGAAATGACATACGTCGAGATACTCGGTCACCCAACATGGATGTCGATCGGGATGGAGAACGACGAGACGGTGTTGCTGTTGCACGGCGGCATTGTGGACAGCCGTTCTCTTCTCGATTCGATCGGTCCGGCGCTGAGTGAGCATTACTGCGTTGCAGCGTTCGATCGTCGTGGTCACGGGCGCACAGCCGATACGGCAGAGGCTCTTCACTACGACGCGATGGCCGATGAGACGATCGGTGTT
Source organism: uncultured Acidimicrobiaceae bacterium (assembly GCA_963840245.1). Lineage (GTDB taxonomy): Bacteria > Actinomycetota > Acidimicrobiia > Acidimicrobiales > RAAP-2 > Bog-473. The sequence continues at coordinate 62,900 of CAWIYI010000013.1, read as the reverse complement.
CTTGAGCATCTAGATCGTCCAACACACCTGGTCGGCCACAGCGACGGGGGCGATGTGGGGCTGTTGGTCGCGATGCGGCGACCTGATCTGGTCCAGCGGCTCATCATGATTGGATCGAACTTCCACCACGCAGGCTTGTTACCGATCGGCGAGCTAACCCCGGACGATCCGTCGGGTGTCTACGACATGTTCGCGACAATGTACGGCGAGTGTTCACCTGATGGACGGGAGCACTTCGATGAGTTTCTCGCCAAGACCTACGCGATGTGGGCTTCGGAGCCCGAGCTGACTCCGGCGGACCTTGCCACGGTGACAGTGCCAGTCTTGGTCCTCGTAGCTGACGACGACGCGATAGCGCTGTCTCACACCTGCTTGCTGTATGAGTCCATCCCAGGTGCGCAGCTCGCTGTCGTTCCAGGCGCATCACATTTGCTGCCTATTGAGCAACCTGAAGAGACGGTACGTATCATCCGCAAGTTCCTGGAAGCAAGCGACCCACCCGCCACCATGATGCCGATCCGCCGGGCGTAAGCCTGGGCCGAGAGCACTGGTCTTCGCCGTGGAGTGCTAGTGCTAAATCTCCACCAGAGTTATATTTGAAGTGCGCCGCATCTTGAAGACTCCGGGTAGCGCACTCCTCAGCGGCTCCCTCGCACGAGATCTGGCTTCGTCTAGGCGGTACCGGCCACGCCGATCAAGGTGCCTTCGGGATCCTTGAAATGGCCGACAACGAGTCCATTGGGTGACTCGACGGGACCCATGACCCGAGTACCCCCGAGGTCTTCTGCACGCTGGAGAGCCGCCTCGACGTCGGGCACACCTATGTAGAACACGGCATGGCTCTCGTAGCCCGGCCCGCCTCCTACTCCACCGCGGATTCCCGTCCCATCATCGGTCGTGATGAGGTCCAAGAACCCATACTGGTGCGGCGCTGACACCTCGTCAGCCACGGGTGAGGGCACCGAGAAGCTCCATCCAAAGAGCCGGGAGAAATAGTCACGGAGTCGCGCTGGGTCGTGTCCGACGATTTCGAAGTGCACTACGGGCTGGGCCATTCACTTACCTCCAAAGCGCCGATGCTGCGGTTCCAGAGTCGACCAGACTCCGAATGTGTTCCCGTTCGCCGGGACGCGGACTCTTGTTCGAACGGACACGCGTCCGACTGCGGAAGGCGGAGCGGATCAGCTGACATCGCTTGGCGACTCATCTCTTCACGCGGTACTCGACAAAGGTTGCGAAGCGCGACTGTCGGACACCGACGTGCTCGAACTCGAGGGACCCATTGACTCCTTCGAAGAGTCGCTTGCCGGCACCGAGTACCAGCGGGGCGATGACCACGGTGAGCTGGTCGGCCAGGCCGGCGGCCAAGGTCTGGCCGATGATCTGTGCGCCTCCCATGACATTGACCTGTTTGTAGCCGGCTGCATCCTTTGCGAGCTCGATTGCCTCGTCGAGACCGCCGACGAAGACGAAGTCGTCATCCGGCTGTTCTTCGGGGCGATGGGTCACCACGAAGAATGGGATACCCCAGGGGTTCTTGTCACCCCAGTGCCCGGCCGCCTCGTAAGTGCCGCGGCCCGCGATCACGGCGCCGTTCGTCGCGAGGGTCTCCTCCAGCCACGCCTTGTCCTCACCAAACGGCTCCCCTCGTGCAGGCGAGTCGTAGCTCCAAGGTCCGCCGAACACCCAGTGGAGTCGTTCACCGCCCACGCCGAGGCCGCAGCCGGGGCCATCGTCGAGTCCGGTGATGAAGCCGTCGAGTGACATCGTGATACTGGCGTGCACCAAACCCATTGAACTTCCTCCGTTTACGCCGCCAAGTGGACTCATACCCGATCTCCAAGGTGGTCATGCTCCACGCGCCCGTTCTGACTCTCGCTGTGAGGACACGCAGTTCGCACGGACGTTGGCCTGACGTAGTGCCGAACTACGGGGTCCCCCATCTCACGTCGGAACGACCCGCCACGCCCTCCCCGACGCGCAACAACTCGGTCGCCCGAGACGCCAGATGGACGAGCGCTGCCACGACCTCGAGGACGACCCCATCTTGTCGGGGAACCAAGATCTCGCCGAAGTCACCGATTCCCCGCAGCCCCGGAGGCAACTCGACCTGGACACCGTGGGCCGATGGAAGATTGACCGGGTTTTCGGGATGATATCCAAGCCGTATGCGCTCGTCGGCGACGTGGTAGCCGGCGAAGCGTCCGCGAAACAGATTGCGTGCCGAGTCGAGCAGTTGCATGTTCAAGCCTCCCAAGATGATCCCCCGCAGGGGACCGGTCTGTTTCCCTTGAACCGCGAGCCCGTATGGTTCGATGGAGAGGCCCCGATCGGGGTCGAACCACAGGGCAAAGCCGTCGCGCCCGAACCCGTGCACCGAGATGGCGATGTCCACTCGCTCCAAGAAGCCCTGCAAGCTCGCCGAGTGCGCTGGATTGTGCAACCGTGACGTGAGATGGACCCGCAGTGCGGGTGGCTGGATGATGGCGTAGTAGGACACGTCCGCCTGCTCCGCGGCCAGCGCCGCTATCTCAGCGGTGCCCCGGTCCTGTGATCCGCCGTGGAGAGCCATGAACCCGACGTTGGAGCGCAAGATGCACTCCTCCCTGACTCCCGGCATCGTCAAGAGCTCGGCCAGGTCCACATCCCCAGGTTCGCACGCGTTGGAGGGGCTGTCCCGGGACAGGATCCCATCGACCCAACGGTGCAGGACCTACCACGTCAGAACTCATCCGAGGCCGAGGAATTTAACCGTAGCGTCAATCGCGCCAAAGTCCGACGGGGTCGCGAAGTGATCGACGCCGGCGAGCGTGACCAACGAAGCCGACGGCAGCGCCCCCATCAGCCGGTCGGCGGACCCCAACGTGTCCCGGTCTCCCAGTACCACCAGGATTGGGAAATGAAGGCTCGACAGCTCCTCCTCGGTGATCGGCCGGCGGGGCCGACGGAGGAAGGCCGAGAGCGCTCTCGGGTCGTTTCCCGCAGACTGACCCAGCCGGCGGAACAGTCGTGCCTGCACATTCTCGGGCTCCTCGCTGCTCTCGAGCGCCGCCACTATTGCGGTGGGGTTGCCGGTCTCGAACACGTTGTCTCCCAGCCCGAGGAGCACGATCCGGACGAACCGCGTCGGCTCGGCGAGCGCCACCCGCAACAGCAACTCTGCCCCGGCCGAAAAACCGACCCCAGCGATGAGTCCGTCCGCCGGCAGGACGCGGCGGATCTCTTCATCCGCGTCTGCGTAGTCGGCCGGATCCGTCAGTGGCAAAGACGACCCGTGGCCAGGTAGGTCGATGGCGGGAACGGTGACGCCGAAGTCCGCCAGGATGTCGACCCAACCGGTCTGCCGCCAGTTGTGGTCGAAGGAGGATCCGAAGCCGTGCAACAGGATCAGCGAGCTGGGAGGTATATCCATGATCCAGCAAAAGTTAATGGGAACGACGACTCTGGAACTCGTGGATCCGGCGCCAAGGGAACAGGACCGGGAAGTCTCCGAATCAAGCCGATCCCGAAAGGGTCACCCGTGCGCAGCCTCTTCCGACCGCGCTCGCGTGTATCAACCGAGGCATAGTTTGCATCACCGATGGATTTAGTCGAGTAATGCCGCATCTCGCTTCGTGAGGAGGATTCGGTGATGACGGCCGTCGATTCGACAGTTGAACTTGATATTTCGCCATTGACTGGCACCACCGGCGCAGAAATCCGCGGCGTCAACCTGCGCCATCGGGTGCTGGACCTCAGGCGTGGATTCGATTGATCTGCTCGACAAGCGCGCCGAACCGACGGCGTTCGGCGGAGTGCAGGGCGTCCGCGAGCATCGTCTCCGCCCGGCCGGCCTCGTCCGGGCCAGCCTTGCGATCGAGCTGCGCCCAGGCGAACTGTGTGCGCGCGGTCCAGTAGGGGGAGCCCAGCTTTTGGCTGACATCGAGGGCTTCGGTGAAATAACCCTCGGCTTCATCGACGCGGCCCAGCAGCCCGGCCAAGGAGCCCAAATGGAAGGCGACAGGTCCCTGTGTGGTGACGCCTATTGTCGACACCTGCGCGTCCCACGGACGCAACCAGTCGTACAGCAGCGTGGCGCCGTCGGTGCGTCCGAGATGGATGCAGATCTCCGAGAGCGTCGTCATGGAGGACATCCACGTCAAGTCATAGGGAAACAGCGCGAAACCATTGGATATGTCGTGGTCGATGGTCGCCTTCGCCTCTTCGTCCCGGCCCAGGTCGCAGTATGACCGGGCCAGAGTGGTTCGCAGAACGGGCAGGCCAGGATTGTCAGAGGCTGCAGCAGCGATCAGCTCGGCCATCCCAGCGAGCTCGCTCCAATCGCCTCGGACGCGGTACACCGACAGGAGCTGCGCGCCGTACGCGGACATCGCCTCGGGCACGCTCTGACCGGCCATTGCGAATGCGGTCTCGGCTTCCTGTTCAGCGCGATCGACGTCGCCGACGAGGAGCGAGTGCATCGATCCCCAGACCATGGTTGACCATGACTCGAATGGCTCGCCCATTCGGGCGGCCAAGGCGCCGGCCGCGTCGAGGTGAAGGTCGAGTCCCACGCGGTCGGCTGCTTGCAAGCAGGCCGCAGCACGGTTCAGATTTGCTTGGAAGCCGGCTTTGAGATCGCCCATCCCTTCGGCGAACGAAACGGCGAGGCTGAGGTCGGAGAGCCGGTCCTCCACCGATTCGGGCGAATAGTCGCCGACATACACGGTCCCTGTGACGTGCAAGAAGCACGGCGGATCGTCGAGACGGCGGGCCATGGCGAGCGCCTCCTCCACAATCGACGAGGACCGGCCTCGGTCCGTTCCGAAGGTGAACTCGGCTCCGAGAACGGCCAGAAGGCGAGCCCGCTCGGGCCCGTCGCCGGGACCCACCGCGTCGAGCGCCTGCTCCAGCACGCTCGCCTTCTCGTGATCGACCTGGCCGGCCATGCTCATGCTGCCCCGACTGTTCGCCAGTGCGGCGGCCACGAGCCGGTCACGGTCGCCGAGGACACCGGCGATGGCAGCGGCATCGAGGAGGGTCTGGCGGTGCGCAGGATCACCGGTGCGTCGCTGAGCGGTGCCGAACCCGATGAGAAGATCGCAGCGAAGGCGCTCGTCGGACGGCACCTGGGGGAAGCAGTTCGAGCGCCTGGCTGAACCAACTGAGCGCGTCCGCGGGAGCCAGGTGCGCGAGGGCTTGGTCGCCGGCCAGCTTCGAGTAGGTGAGTGCCTTCGTCGCGTCGGCGGCCTTGGTGGCGGCCACGAAATGTCGGGCCAGCTCGGCCGCCCGTGGTTCCGGAGCAGAGCCGTAGAGCTCCTCGAGAACCTCGGCGATCTTGCGATGCGCCCGGGCCCGACGCGTCGCGCCCAGGTCCTCGTAGAGGGTGTGCTGAGTGAGGGCGTGGGCGAAACTGAAGTGCTCAACGGCTCCCTCGACTTCGACGAGAAGCCCCGCCCGGACGCCGGCGTCCATGACGTCGAGCAGGGCATCCTCGTCGCCGTCAACCACAGCAGTGAGGACCTTGATGTCGAAGTCGCGTCCGATCACCGCCGCCTGGGAGAGCACCCGGCGCATCTCCTCACCGAGGCGGTCCACCCGCTGTCCCACGACCTCGCGGACGCTTTGGGGCATGCCCTTCTCGTAGAGGTCCTCGCTGGCGACCCAACGGCCGGCCTCGTTCTGGTAGACGAGGCCGGACTCGCCCAAGTGGCGGAGCAGTTCGGTGGCGAAGAAGGGATTCCCCTCGGTCTCCTGGCGGACCGCATGACCGAGGTCCACACCGACTTGGTCCATCTTGTGTCCCGCAAAGACCTCCATCATCTCGACGATCTCGAGGTCCTCGAGTCCGACGAGGTCGATGCGCACGGCGCTCGCCTCGCGTCGCAGGCTGGCCAGGGTGTCCGACAGCGCGCTCCCCGAGTGCAGGTCCGACGGGCGATACGTCCCCATGACCATCACCTTCGGGAGCTGCGTCGACGAGGCCACATGGCGCAGAAGCTGGAGGCTCGCCTTGTCCGCCCAGTGGAGGTCGTCGAGGATCAGGAGAAGGCCTCTGTCAGCCGACACCAGCGAGAGGAGGTTCACGACCGCGGCAAAGAGCCGAAAACGCTCTGCGTCAGGATCGGGGTTCTCCGTTCCAGGCGCCTCCGGCAGGCGCTTGGAAAGCGCGGGCACCATGGTCGAGAGCGCCCCCCCGCTGTCCCTGACGTGCTCGACCAGGAGGGAGTCCTGGGCGTGGACGACAAGGTGGGCCAGGGCCTCGGCGAAGGGCTGATAGCTCACGACGAGGTCTTCGTCGCAGCGTCCGTAGAGGACGGGGATGCCGAGGTCGAACGTCTCCCTTGCCACCTCCATGCACAACGAGGTCTTGCCGATGCCCGGCTCGCCGGAGAGGAGCACCACCGAGTGGGTTCCTTCGGCCGCATTCTTGATTGCCTCGAGGATGCGCTCCTTCTCCGGTTGGCGCCCGAAGAATCCGAACAGCGAGGCACTCGTCGACTCCAAGCGGTCGGGCAAAGGGATCCCGGCGGTTGAGGTCGCCGGGGCCCATCCAACTTCGCACAGGGTGACCGGATCGGGGAGACCCTTCAGCTCGCGTTCCCCGACCTCGCTGAAGGGATGGGCGCAGCGCCGCCCTGCCATGGACCGGACTGATTCGGAGGCGAGGATCTGGCCCCCGTCGCACAGCGCGCAGATCCGAGAGGCCTCCACCACGGGCTCGCCGAAGTAGTCGCCGTCTTCGACCGTCGTCTCCCCACAGCTCATCCCCACTCGTAATCCGAGAGGCTGAGGCGAGCGCCGGTTGTTCTGCTCGATGGCCTGCTGCATGGCCACGGCACAGTCAACCGCCCCCGACGGGCTGCCGAACACGGCCATGAGACCGTCGCCCAGATTCTTCACCTCGGTCCCTTCCCCGGCCGAAAGCGCCTGGCGTAACAAGGAGAAGTGGGATTGACGAATTCGATCGGCCTCGTCAGGCCCTACACGATACGACTGCTCCGTGGACCCGACGATGTCGGTGAACAGAAGGGTCAGCGTCTGCGTGCTCATCGTCGGAACTCCCAGCTGCAAGTGGTCTAGATGGTAGACGCATGAAGACGCAGGCGTCAGAGCGAGGTGCCCACAGCGGCGGAGTGCCCGCAGCCCGACCCCGTAGGACTCGTGAAGTGAGCGTGTCACCGAGTCGAGTGCCATCCTCCGGATGTGCCCTGTCTTGGTCGAGCGGATTTCCATCGGGCCCCAGAAGATCGGAGACCGAACGCCGGACGAGCAGTACGACTCTCCCGAAGTCCACATCTGAGCCTGCAGGGCCCGCCGCCTGGTTGACATCGATATCATAGATAGTTGATATCTCACACTTCTCGGAACGCGTCGAATGGGCGCTCCACTGCTCGGTGTCGCTTCGCGCTTCTCGCGGCGCCTCAGGTCCTCGTCGCGCGACGATCTGGCTGAATCGGTCGGCATGGAGCTCGGGAGGACGCATGAAGGAATTTGAAGGCAGGGTCGGAGTCGTGACTGGAGCCGGACGAGGGATCGGTCTTGCGATGGCGAGGACAATGGCCCGCCACGGGATGCGGGTGGTGCTCAGCGACCTCGATCCGGCACAGCCGGAGCGTGCGGCGTACGCGCTGAGAGGGGAAGGGTCTGAGGTTGTCGGGATGGTGTGCGACGTGAGTGACCCCACCCAAGTCGAAGAGCTTGCGACCCGCACCGTCGAACGTTTCGGACGAGTCGACCTCCTCTGCAACAATGCTGGCGTCGTTGCTGGAGGCCGGACGTGGGACATCAGCCTGGACGACTGGCACCGCGTGCTCAGCGTCAACCTGTGGGGCGCGATCCACGGGGTCCGCTCGTTTATCCCGTTGCTCATGGCCCAACCAGCGGGCGGGCACGTCGTGAACGTCGCGTCGTTGGCCGCTGTAAACCCGTGGCCGGCGATCGCTCCCTACAACGTCAGCAAGCACGGCCTGCTGGCTCTCTCGGAGACACTTCTCGGCGATCTGCGTGCGGTTGGCAGCAGCGTCGGGGTGACCGTCGTGATGCCCGGCAGGGTGGCGACCGGCATCGGCCTTCCGAGTGGTGAACCTGTGCCGGACTACCACCTTGACACCGAACCCGGCATGTTGAGCGCCGAGTCGGTCGCCGACCAGATCATGGAAGCAGTCGAGAGGGATCAGCTGTATCTCTTCACCCATCCCGACCGGATGGAGCAGGTCCAGGCCAGGTTCGATGCGATCCTGCGGGGCGGGATGGAGGGGTAGTGCCGCGGCGGTCGTTGGATCAGCTTTCGATCTTGACCAAAGCACAACGAAGCCGACGCGCCACGATCCGTTGCGTCTGGAAGCCAGGGAACGCAACTGAGACTGACACCCTGACCTGCCAAACACCCGGCCAGCGTTCACGCAGGCTGCCCCGCACGGACTTCGGCTGCAGGCGACCCACTGCTAAGCGAGCGATTGTGATGACTCCTCCGGTGCGCCCGGTCAGGTTGCCGCGTGGGCGAGATCCATCTCCCACCACAAGAAGTTTCTGGTCTGGTCGAGGATCTGTTGGCGGTGCTCTGTGTACGGCACGTGGCAAGTCTCGTTCCAGGACTCGAGGAACGCGTCGAGCCCCTGAGCCTTCGCCGCTTGGATTGTGTTCACGGCCAACTGATAAGCAACCAGTGGATCGGTGGTGCAGTGAAAGTCGAGGGCCGGTGCGTCGCCTAAAGCGATGCTGCCGACTGCCAACTGCGCACCCGAGAGCGAGACCGCCGCTCGAACGCTCGACGACGGGTCCGCGGCGGACGAATAGCCGACGTTCAGCGCTGTGATAGCTCCCGCGGATGAGCCGCCGATGGCGATCCGGTTGGGGTCGATGCCATAGGTCGCGGCGTTGGTTCGAAGGAAGCGCACCGCCGTCTGTGCATCGGCTGCAGCTTCTTGAATCGCCGGCACGCAATTCGAGAAGGATCCCGAGCAACCCGGTGACTCAAGGCGATAGTCGATCGAGACGTTGACAAACCCCTCCTTGGAGAACGTCGTCGCTTCGTCGACAAGCTCGGCCGAGGTCTTGTTGCCACTTGTGAATGAGCCGCCGTGGACCCACACAATCGCAGGTCGTGCCGTGACGGCGTCGCCGGTCGGCTGGTACATATCGAGCTGAAGAGTGATTGTCTGGCCTTCTAAATTCACCGCGGTGCCGTATGTCAGGTTGGGCGTCACCGTTACTGCGTTGAAGATGGGGTCGCGATATCGCACGAGCCCGTTCCCGGGTGGCGTGATATTCGGCCAGTCGCAGCCTGCCGCGACGATGGCGAGCACAGCGATGGCTGGCAACAGCACACGACGACGCACGTGGGGATATTTGTACTTCGACTAGCTGGCAGTCAAGGCCATCGTGACAGGTGGTCGGGCGATGAGGATCTGAGATAGGCGTCCGTAAGATATTCCACTCCGCTCGGTCACGGCGAGGGATCGGTCCAGGTGGCAGGCTGAACCGGTGGGAGCGTCCGGCGCTCTGACGACGTACCTGGGCACCGCTCCCGGCGTCGGAAAGACCTACGCCATGTTGCGGGCGGGTCGACTTCGTTCCGCTGCGGGACAGCGGGTCGTCGTGGGCTGGGTCGAACGCCACGGCCGGGCCGAGACCCGGGCCCAGATAGGAGACCTGGAGGTAGTGCCACCTCGCACGGTCGCTTACGGGAGCGGGACCTTTGCCGAGTTCAATGTCGATGCGGTGATGGCCAGCGGGGCCGGCGTGGCCCTGGTCGACGAGCTGACCCACACCGTGGTTGGCGAGACCAGGCGCCGGTGGCAGGAGGTGGCGGACATCTTGGCGGCCGGGGTCGACGTCATGACGACCGCCAACCTGGCCAACTTGGTGTCGGCCCGCGAGTACGTGGCGTTACTCACCGGAGCGGGCACGGTGGAGTCGATTCCAGACGAGTTCGTGCGCTCTGGGGAGATCGTGCTGGTCGATCTACCCGCCGATGCCCTCCGTCGGCGGATCGCCGACGGAAAGGTCTACTCGGCCGACCGGGTCGGAGGAGCGCTGGCAGGTTACTTTCGGGTGTCCAACCTCCAGGCGCTCAGTGCCCTGGGGCAAGCCTGGATGGACGGGACCCTGGAGGCGGTGGCCGAGGAGATGCTCGAGGCGCGGGGGTTTGCCGCTGCGTCTCGCCCGACCGTGGTAGCGGGGGTCTCGGATACCGGCTGGGGGCATCACGTCATTCGCCGCGCCAGCGAACGGGCACTCGAGGACGACGCCGACCTGCTGGTGGTCCACGTCAGCCTCGACGACGGTATGACCGACCGACGATCGGAATCGCATGCGGAGCACCGGGACCTGGTCGCAGAGGTCGGGGGCACCTACGTCGAGATGACGGCAGCGTCGGTCCCCGAGGGACTGGCCCGAGCGGTGCGGGACCACGGCGCTTCTCGACTTGTCGTCGGCCGGCACCGCTCCCGGCTTGGAGAGATCGTGCACGGCTCGGTCGTCTCACGCCTGCAGCGGCTACTCCCGGAAGTGCGGATCGAGGCGGTACGTGAGGAGTGGATGTCGCCAAACGTGAGCGCCTGACGAGGCCCGAGATGCGCCAAGCGGCGGTGGTTAGTCACTACTCATCCTCTGATGGCTCGAACTTGAGGTGCCGATCCCAATCGGCTGAGATCTCCGGTCCGAGGTCGTGGACCATACGCCTGACTGCCCCGGTACGTCGCAACGGTGTGCCACCGTTCGTCACCAGTTGGGGAAATGCGAACCGGCCTCAAGTGCAAGACTTGTACGAGAGGTTCGAAGGAGATTCATGCGACGACAGGGCTTTGCAGCGGGCTCAATGCTCTCCGTACTTACGCTGAGCGGCGCGGGTCTTTTGTCGATTTCTCCAGCTGCAGGGGCATCCGGTTTTCATTGCCCTGGGACTCCCGGCTTGTCGAACCATTCTTTCGCCTACATGAATGGAGTAAAGGGTGAGCCTTCCCCGTCGAAAGCCCTCATTCATTTCCTCCGAACGGGAAGTGATGGATTGCATCTTCCACTGAGTGGATGGATTCATCCCTCAAAGAATCGATTCGTGTATTCGGGCACTCATGGGAAAATCCAAGTCACGACATACCGCGTTCCGAACGGTTCTTACGTCATTGTGACGGCAGATGAAAACTGTTTGACCTAGATCTTTCTGCACGCGAGGGGGCGCCCCTATCGCCGCCGGGGCGGGTACCACCCTTGGGTACCTATGGGGGCAGAGCCGGTGATGATCCGATCCGACCACCACACCTTGAACTGGCTGTCCGAACGTGCCCAGTGCTTCACGTCGTTCAATCAGTCCATTGCCTCGGATCTGACTGACTTCTCGAACCACTCCTTCACTAATCGGCTGACGATCGGACCTGCCAAAAATCCGTATTCACGTTTTGCAGACTCTGCCAGTAACTCTGGCATGCCACTTCGAGACCGTCCGGACCAGGTCCACCTGCCAAACGACCGGCGAACGTTCACGTAGGCTGCTGCACGGACTTCAGCGTGGCGAATATGGACGGGTTATGGGCAAGCCGGTCCGTCAAAATGCAAAAGTCCTGCTGGAGAGGTGCGAGAGCGGCCGAATCGGACTCACTGCTAATGAGTTGACCTGGGTAACCGGGTCCGAGGGTTCAAATCCCTCCCTCTCCGCTCGGGAGTCGGGCACCTGGTGCCCGACGATCCGGATCGTCGGCCCGCTGAGTCGGGCCTGCCGTCTCCCGTCGCCCCGGCGGGAAATGGCCTGGTGCGAGGAGTGTGTGACGACGTGGGCCTCTACTGGCTGCAGACTTTGGGGTGCCCCAAGAACCAGGTGGACTCCGACAAGCTGGAGGGCTACCTCACTGCGCAGGGATACGGGCGCGCCCTCGATGCTGAAGCAGCCGACCTCGTCGTGGTCAACACCTGCGCCTTCATCGACGCCGCCCGCCAGGAGTCGATCGACACCGTCTTGAGCCTGGCCGATCGGCGCCGGCCCGGCGCCCACCTGGTCGTGACCGGCTGCATGGCCGAGCGCTACGGCGACGAGCTGCGCGACGCCCTGCCCGAGGTGGACCTCGTGGCGGGGTTCGGGGCCGAGCTCACCGCTCCCCTCACGACACCAACCGCCGTCCGCGCCGTCCCCGTCGCTCTCACGTCGGGACGCCGCACTCCCGCACCGCTGCCGGCGACGAACGGGTTCGATCTCCTGGAGCTGCCCCGGCCCGCCGCCCGCGCCCCCTGGGCCTACGTGAAGGTTGCCGAGGGCTGTGACCGCATCTGTGGCTTTTGCGCCATCCCGTCCTTCCGGGGCAAGCAGCGCTCCCGATCGCCCGAGGAGGTGCTGGCCGAGGTCGACGCGTTGCGCGCGCCCGCCGACGGCGCGCCGCCCCTGCGCGAGATCGTCCTCGTCGCCCAGGACCTCGCCTCCTACGGCCGGGACCGCTCGGGCCCCGGTCGCCGGACCCGCATCGCCCACGGCCCTTCGCCCATTGCCGCCCTCACCCGCGCCGTGTCGGCGCAGGTCGAGCGCACCCGCCTCCTCTATCTCTATCCCTCCGGGTTGACCGACGAGCTGATCGAGACCGTGCTCGCCACGGGCGTGCCCTACTTCGACCTCTCGCTCCAGCACGTGGCCCGCCCGCTCCTCGCCCGCATGCGCCGCTGGGGCGACGGCGACCGCTTCCTTCGTCGCATCGCCGACATCCGGGCCGCCGACCCCGGGGCCACGTTCCGGTCCTCGTTCATCCTCGGCTATCCCGGCGAGACCGAGCGCGATCACGACCTCCTGCTCGAGTTCCTCGACGCGGCGCAGCTCGACTGGGCCGGCTTCTTCCCCTTCTCCCGCGAGGACGGCACCCACGCCGCCGGCCTGGACGAGCAGGTGGCGCCCGAGCTCGCGCTCGAGCGCCTGCGCGAGTGTGCCGAGCTGCAGGACGCCATCACCTCCGCCAAGCGCGACGCGCTCATCGGTGCGACGCGCCAGGTCCTCGTCGATGCGCCGGGACGGGGCCGCACGGTGCACGAGGCGCCCGAGATCGACGGCATCGTGTACCTGCCGATGGATCTGGTGGTGGGCAGCCTCGTCGACGTCACCATCACCGGCGCGGAGGGACCCGACCTGCACGCCGTGGCGGCCGACCGGGCCCCGTTCCCGGTAGGGGCGGGAGCCGCAGCGCCGTGAGCGAGGCCACCCACGACCCCGCCTCGCACACGGGCTTCGCCTTCGGACCGAGCGCCCTGGTCACGCCGGCCAACGCCGTCACCGTGGCCCGCCTCCTCGCCGCGCCGGTCTACGTGCTCATGCTCGTCGCCTGGGGGGCCTCGTGGATCAACGTGGTGGTGGGGTTCCTCCTCGCTGCGAGCGACGGGCTCGATGGCTACATGGCCCGTCGCCACGGCACCACCCGCTCGGGCGCCTTCCTCGACCCGCTGGCCGACAAGGCCTGCGTGCTTGCCGCCATGATCACGCTCTCCGTGCAGGGCCACCTGCCCTGGCTCCCGGTCATCCTCATCGCTCTCCGCGAGGTCGGCATGCAGCTCTACCGCTCGTGGGTCGGCCGACGCGGCGTGTCGATCCCGGCCCGCAAGTCGGCCAAGCTCAAGACGCTGGTCCAGGACATCGCGATCGGCACGGTCATCATCCCCCCGCTGGCGCACCAGCACACCCTGCAGGTCGCCGCGATCTGGTTCGCCTGCGCGCTCACGCTCTACACCGGCGCCGAGTACCTGCTCGACGGCCGGAGAGCGATGCACCGCCCCGCCGCATCGTAAGGTCAGCCCCGTGAGGATCGAGATCGTCGCGGTCGGCACCGAGCTGCTCCTCGGCCAGATCGCCGACACCAACTCCGCCTGGCTGGGCGAGCACCTGGCGGCCAACGGCGTCGGCTCGCACTTCCACCAGGCCGTGGGCGACAACCACGACCGCATCACCCTGGCGCTGCGCACGGCGCTGGCCCGGAGCGACGGCGTCATCATGTGCGGCGGGCTGGGGCCCACGCAGGACGACATCACGCGGGAGGCCATCGCCGAGGTCATGGGCGTCCCGCTCGTGCGCGACCAGGCGATCGTCGACGTCATCGCCGGCTTCTTCGAGGCGCGCGGCCGCACCATGTCGGCCAACAACGCCCGCCAGGCCGACGTGCCGCAGGGGGCCGCCATCATCCCGCAGGTGGCCGGCACGGCGCCCGGCCTCATCTGCCCGGTCGGGAACAAGGTCGTCTACGCCGTCCCCGGCGTCCCCTACGAGATGGCCGAGATGTTCGAGCGCGGCATCCTGCCCGACCTGCGCGCCCGCATGGCCGAGTCGGGGGAGGAGGAGGGCATCATCGCCAGCCGCGTCCTGCGCACGTGGGGCGCGAGCGAATCGGGGCTGGCCGAATCCCTCCAGGACCGCATCGACGTGCTCGACGCCGCCGGCGACGTCACGCTCGCCTTCCTCGCGTCGGGGATCGAGGGGATCAAGGTGCGCGTCACCGCCCGGGCACGCACGCCAGAGGACGTCACCGCGCTGCTCGACAAGGAGGAGGCCGAGGTGCGCCGCGCCATCGACGAGCGCCTCGGTGACATCGTCTTCGGCGTCGATGACGAGTCGATGGAGGTCGCGGTGGCCACCCTGCTCATCGCCCAGGGCCTGACCTTCGGCGTCGCCGAGTCGCTCACGGGTGGGCTGATCGCCTCGCGCCTCGTCAACGTGGCCGGCGCCTCGTCGTGGTTCCGCGGTGGCGTCGTGGCCTATGACTCGCAGGTCAAGTTCGACGTCCTGGGGGTGCCCACCGGGCCGGTGGTCACCGAATCGGCCGCGGCGGCCATGGCCGAGGGTGCCGCCCGGGTGACCCGGGCCGACGTGGGCCTCGGCATCACGGGGGTGGCCGGGCCCGAAGACCAGGAAGGCGTGGCGCCGGGCACCGTCTTCGTAGGCCTGCACCTCCCCGGCGAGCCGGCCCAGACCCGCGAGCTGCGGGTGCCGGGCGACCGCGAGCGCGTGCGTCAGTACGGGGCCATTTCGGCTCTCGACCTGCTGCGACGCGCCCTCGACGCCCGCGCCGGCTGAGCGCCCGCGCTCACAGGGGGCCCACAGGCGGGTCACACTGGAAGGCGGAAGCCGGGGCGCGACCCTTTACGTCAGGGAGGTATGGCCGAGTGAAGACGGACAACGGACCGCGGGTCCTGGTGGTTGACGACGAGCCCTCCATCGTCGATGCGGTGGCGACGTCGCTGCGCTACGAGGGGTTCAGGGTCGACGAGGCGATGACGGGGCGCAAGGCCCTGGCACAAGCGCAGGAGGACCCGCCGGACCTGGTCATCCTCGATGTCATGCTGCCCGACCTCGACGGCCTCGAGGTGACGCGTCGGCTGCGTTCCGACGGGCTGCGGGTGCCCGTCCTCTTCCTCACGGCGCGTGACACGCTGCAGGACAAGCTGGCCGGCCTCACCGTCGGTGGTGACGACTACGTGACCAAGCCCTTCGCGCTGGCCGAGGTGATCGCCCGGGTGCACGCCATCCTGCGGCGCACCGGGTACGAGCCCGAGGACGACGGGGTGCTCCGCTTCTCGGACCTCGAGCTCGACGAGAACGCGCACGAAGTCCGGCGGGCCGGGAACGCCATCAACCTCACGGCGACGGAGTTCAACCTCCTGCGCTACTTCATGCTCAACCCGCGCCATGTGCTCTCGAAGTCGCAGATCCTGGACCACGTGTGGCACTACGACTTCGGCGGCGACGGGAACGTCGTGGAGACCTACGTCAGCTACCTGCGCAAGAAGCTCGAGAAGTTCGGCCCGCCCCTCATCCACACCATCCGTCTCGTCGGGTACACCTTGCGCGAGCCGGAGTCGGCCAGCGGAGCAGCCTGAGTGTCACTGCGGCTGCGCTTGCTGGTCGCGGTCGGGCTGATCGCCATCGTGGCGCTGGTGGTGGCGGACTTCGCCACCTACTCGGCGCTGCGCTCCTCCCTGTACAACCAGGTCGATCAACAGCTGGCGGACCAGCGTCCCCACCTGGTGGGGACGCCGACCGGTCTGGTCTTCACCTGCCCTTCGCCTCAGCGCGACTTCGGCGCTCCGGGCGCTGACGCGGACACGATCGGCAACAGTGGCAACAGCGGCGCCGGCCCGACGCCGGGCGGCGCCGGACGCGCTCGATTTCCGAACGTCTTCGGCATCAGTTACTTCTCGCGTCGTGACTCAGAGCAGGAGCTCTGTCGTCGACAGCGTGGAGTGCCCCGCCTACGTCGGCAACGTCCCCTACCGTCCCCAGCTTCCGGTTCCGATCACCGGCTTCACGTACCCAACCCGACGGGTCGCAGGTCGCGTACTTCACGACCGGCTCCATCGCGCCCGGGCGGGCCGGCCTTCCGCGTCCGCGCCGAGAAGCTCAACGGCGGCCTGGTGCAGGTGCAGGCGCAGCCGCTGGTCGATCAGAACAGCACCCTCCACACGCTCTTCCTCACCGAGCTCGCGGTGACCGCGGGTGCGCTCGTCCTTGCGCTCGCCGGCGGCTGGTGGTTGGTCCGGCTGGGTCTGCGCCCGCTCGAGGACGTGGAGCGCACCGCCGACTCCATCGCGGCGGGTGACCTCGACCAGCGCGTGCCCGGCGCAGACCAGCCCACCGAGGTCGGCCGCTTGGCCCGCGCGCTCAACGTCATGCTCGAGCGGATCCAGGCGGCGTTCTCGGCCCGCGTCGCCTCCGAGTCACGGTTGCGGGAGAACGAGCAACACCTGCGCCAATTCGTCGCCGACGCCTCGCATGAGTTGCGCACACCCATCGCCGCGGTGTCGGCCTACGCCGAGCTGTTCGAGCGGGGCGGGTCCCGGCACGCCGAGGACCTGCCGCGCATCGTCTCGGGCATCCGCACCGAGACGGCCCGCATGGACCGGCTGGTCAACGACCTCCTCACGCTGACCCGCCTGGACGAGGGCGTGCCGATGGAGATGGCACCGGTGGAGCTCGTCTCGTTGGCCTCCGACGCCGTCCGTACCGCCACCGCCGTCGGGCCCGAGTGGCCCGTGCAGTTCTGGGCGGCGCGCCCCGTCGAGGTGACCGGCGACAAGGACCGCCTGCGCCAGGTGCTCGACAACCTGCTGGCCAACGTCCGGGCGCACACGCCGCCCGGCACGACGGCCACCGTGCACGTCGACCTGGTCGGCGACCAGGCGCAGATCGAGGTCCGCGACACGGGCCCCGGCATGCCGGACGAGGACGCCCGGCGGGTCTTCGAGCGCTTCTACCGGGCTGACCCGGCCCGGGCCCGGACGGGGGGCGGCAGCGGCCTCGGGCTCTCCATCGTCGCGGCCATCGTGGCGGCCCACGGCGGATCCGTCTCGGCCGCCTCGACACCCGGGGAGGGGTTCGTCGTCACGGTGCTGATCCCGGCCGGCACCGTCCAGGCGGGTGACGATCCGGCCTCGGAGGAGACCCCCGAACCGGTCACCTGACGGGCGGCACCGTGCCGCGCCGTCCCGAGATTCACATCGGATCCACAGCGGAGCTTCACGGAGGCCGGAGACGGCACCGGCACCATGGCGGCCATGACAGCTTTGGCTCCCTTCGAGGCCGACGTCGATCCTCGCCGTGTCCCGCTGGACGTCGAGATCGTCGTGCCGGTCTACAACGAGGCGCCGCAGCTTGCGGAGCGCATCACCGCCCTGCGTACGTTCCTCGACGAGTCCTTCCCCTTCCGGGCGCTCGTCACCGTGGTCGACAACGCCAGCACGGACGACACCGACCGGGTGGCACACCAGCTGGCCGCGACCATGCGCGGTGTCGCCGCTCTGCACCTGCCCCGTAAGGGCCGCGGCTACGCGCTGCGCGCCGCGTGGTCGACCAGTGATGCGCCGGTGGTCGCCTACATGGACGTGGACCTCTCGACTTCGTTGCCCGCCCTCCTGCCACTGGTGGCGCCGCTGCTGTCCGGCCACCGCGACGTGGCCATCGGCTCGCGGCTGGCACCCGGCGCGCACGTCGTGCGCGGTCCGAAGCGCGAGCTGATCTCGCGGAGCTACAACCTCTTGCTCAAGCTCACCTTGCAAGGACGCTTCAGCGACGCCCAGTGCGGGTTCAAGGCCCTGCGCCGGGACGCGGCGGAGAAGTTGTTGCCGCTCATTGAGGACAACGAGTGGTTCTTCGACACCGAGTTGCTGGTGACGGCCGAGCGGCTGGGCCTGCGGATCGGCGAAGTCCCGGTGGACTGGGTCGACGACCCCGACTCGCGGGTCGACGTCGTCTCGACGGCGGCCGACGACCTGCGCGGCGTGTGGCGGATGCTGGTCCGGCGCCCCAAAGGCCTGCGCCGCGTCCGCTCGAACGAGGTGGCGGCCGACCAGCTCCTGCGCTTCGCGGGCGTGGGCGTCGTCTCCACGCTCGGGTACCTGTTCCTCTTCGTTGCCTGGCGGCCGCTTCTCGGCGCCTTCGGTGCCAATGCCGTCGCCATGGCGATCGCCACCCTCTTCAACACGGCCGTGCACCGGGAGCTCTCCCGCACCACCGACGGTCAGGCCCGACGCGGCCGACTCTTCGCCGTCGCCGGGGGCCTGTACCTGGTGAGCCTCGGCCTCACGACCCTCGGGCTGGTGGTCGCCCAATCGGTCGCCCCGTCGGCCCTGCTCGCCGAGCTGGTGGCCCTCACCGTGGCCAACATGCTGGCCGCCGTCTTCCGGTTCGCTGTCCTGCGGGCCTGGATCTTCCGCCCGAGCGCCCGTGCCGGCGCCGCGCCGGCGTCGGCCCGACGGAGGTCGCCCGATGACCGAGCCGACGGCCGCGCCCGACGCCGCGGTGGGGGTCCTCGATACGCCGCAGCCGCCGCGCCGCCCCGCCGGCCGAGGCCGTCGAGAAGGCTGCTCCGGCCGCGCCGATCTGGCCGCCCGGCCCCCGTCGCGGCTGGTTGGCCCGCTTCGTGCGCGGCAAGGAGAGTGACGCCGCTTGGGTCCGCCCCGCCCTGCTGGCCCTGCTGGCCGCGACCGCCGTCCTCTACCTGTGGGACCTCGGCGCCAGCGGGTGGGCCAACTCCTTCTACTCCGCCGCCGTCCAGGCGGGCACGAAGAGCTGGAAGGCGATGTTCTTCGGGTCGTCGGACTCCTCCAACTTCATCACCGTCGACAAGCCGCCGGCGTTCCTGTGGCCGATGGAGATCTCCGCGCGGATCTTCGGCCTCAACTCGTGGAGCATGCTGGTGCCGCAGGCCCTCGAGGGTGTGGCCACCGTCGGGCTGGTCTACCTCGCGGTGCGCCGTTGGTTCAGCGCGCAGGCCGCGCTCCTCGGCGGCGCCGTGGTCGCGCTCACGCCGGTGGCGGCCATGATGTTCCGCTACAACAACCCCGACGCCATGCTCGCCCTGCTCCTCACGGCGGCCACCTACGCCACCGTACGCGGGCTCGAGCGGGCCCAGACCAAGTGGCTCGTGCTCGCCGGCGCGCTGGTGGGCTTCGGATTCATCACCAAGATGATGCAGGCGTTCCTGATCCTGCCGGTCATGGCCGTCGTCTACCTGCTCGCCGCGCCCACTGGATGGTGGCGCCGCGTGTGGCAGGTCTGCCTGATGGGCGTGTCCGTCGTGGTCGCCGCGGGCTGGTGGGTGGCGGCCGTCGCCCTGACGCCCGCCGCGGACCGCCCCTACGTCGGGGGGTCGCAGAACAACAGCATCCTCAACTTGATCTTCGGCTACAACGGATTCGGGCGGCTCACCGGGCAGGAGTCGGGGAGTGTCGGCGGCGGTCGGGTCGCCGGCAGCATGTGGGGCCCGACCGGCATCACCCGCCTGTTCAACACCGAGTTCGGCAACACGATGTCGTGGCTGCTGCCCGGCGCGCTGGTGCTGGGCGCGGCTCTGTTGGTCATCACCGTGCGGGCCCGTCGCACCGACCGCGAGCGAGCCGCACTCCTGCTGTGGGGTGGCTCGCTCGTGAGCATCGGGCTCGTCTTCAGCCTGGCCCAGGGGATCATCCACCCCTACTACGCCGTGGCCCTCGCACCGCCACTCGGTGCCCTCGTCGGTATCGGCACCATGGGGCTCTGGCAACGCCGCGACAGCTGGGCGGGCCGCATCGGATTGGCGGCCGGACTCGCCGCGACGGTCATCTGGAGCTACGTGCTCCTCGGCCGCACGGCGGACTGGTTCCCGGCCCTCCGGCCCTTCGTGGCGGTGGTCGGCGCGCTGGGCGTCGTCGGGATCTTGGCCCTCCCGCTGCTGCGGAACGTGCCGAAGCTCGCCATCGCCCTCGTGGCCACGCTGGGCCTCGGGGCCGCCCTGGCCGCACCGCTCTTCTCGACCGTGGCCACGGCCGCTACCCCGCACAGCGGGGCGATCCCGTCGGTGACCCCGACGTCGCCCGGCGGCCAGGGCGGCCCCGGTGGCGGCTTCCCGGGTGGCGGCTTCCGCCGGGCCTTCGGGGGCGGCCGCTTCCCGGCTGGGGCCGGGACCGGGACGGGCGGCTTCCCCGGCGGTGCGCCCTCGTTCGGGGCCGGCGGCAGGTTCCGACGCGGCGCCGGCGGCGGGTTCGCGGGCGGTGGCGCCGGGTTCGCGGGCGGCGGTGGCGGTGGCGCCGGGTTCCTGAACGCCAGCCAGTCCAACCCGGCCCTGACCAAGGCGTTGCAGGCCGACGCGGGCCGGTACGCCTGGGCGGCCGCCACGGTGAACTCGAACAACGCGGCCGGCTACCAGCTGGCCAGCGGCGAGCCCGTGATGGCCATCGGCGGGTTCAACGGCACCGACCCGGCGCCGACGCTGGCGCAGTTCGAACGGTACGTCGCCGCGGGCAAGATCCACTACTTCATCGGCGGCGGCGGGTTCGGCGGCGGGTTCGGCGGAGGTGTCGGGGGCTCGGATGACGCCTCGCAGATCACGTCATGGGTGGAGTCGCACTTCACGGCCGAGACGGTGGGCGGCGTGACCGTCTACGACGTGGCGTCCTGAGGGAGGCCCGGCGCGCTCAGCCGAGCAGCTCGCGGTAGCGCGCCAGGGTCGTGCCGTCGAAGGCGACGAATCGGATGAGGGTCACGTCGGTGTCCGCCGCGCGGATGGTGGTCACCGCAACCTCGGCGGCCTGCCCCGAGGGGTAGCCGTAGACGCCGGTCGAGATGGCGGGGAAGGCGACCGAGCGGGCACCCACGTCGTCGGCGACCGCCAGCACGTTCCGGTAGCAGGCGGCGAGCGTCTCGGGCTCGCCCGCCGTCCCGCCGTGCCAGACCGGCCCCACGGTGTGGATGATGAAGCGCGCGGGCAGGTCGAACCCGTCGGTGACCACGGCCTGGCCGGGCGGGCACCCGCCGATGGCGCGACAGGCCGCCTGCAGGCGCTCGGCTCCCGCCGCTCGGTGGATGGCGCCGTCGACGCCACCGCCCCCGAGCAGCCCGCGGTTGGCCGCGTTGACCACGGCGTCCACCCGTTCGGTCGTGATGTCGCCCTGCACGGCCTCGAGCAGCGGCGCCATCGGGTGGACTACCCCCCGGACGAGGAAGCAGGGACGAGCTTCAGCAGCGAGACCGTGTGGGACGGCGCCGTCTGGCTCTTGTTCTCGCCCCAGTGCGAGAAGGTCACCGTGCCGTGGATGGCCGACGAGCCTCCCGACTTTGCGGCGTTGGTCACCTCTCGGATCGGCAGCGGGGTGCCGCTGGAGGGGAGGTAGAGCACGACGGGCACCTTGCCGCCGCTCTGGGTGGCGACCGAACCGTTGATCGCCGTCGCTTGCTGGCCGGCCACCGTGGTGGGTTTGCCGTAGGTGTAGGGGCCGCCGATCTCGAGCTCCTTGGACACCTGCGACGAGAGCAGCCCGCCGACGAGCTCGTCAAGGTTGCTGTTCGAGGTCGGGAAGGACAGCCACGTGCCCGCGTACTTCGACGACTGCGCCTTGGTGAGTCCGATCACGTTCTGGAGGGCGGCGGCGTTGCCGCTCACGTATCCAGTCGACCCCACCACCAGAGCCGTCATGCGCTCCTTGAGGTTCTTGTTCTTCACCAGCAGCTTCTGCGAACCCGAGGTCGTGCCGGCGTCGCCGCTCACCTCGAGGGTGGCTCCGCTCTGCTGGGCCACCGAGTCGAAGTGCACCCCCTGGCCGCCGGCGGCCTTGAGGGCCGCGTTGTACGCGTCCGTCGCGCTCGTCGTGGACGTGGTGGGCGTGCGTGGCGGCACCGACGGGGGCCGCCGCCAGGGACAGGGACAGGGCCGCGGCAGCGGCGAGTCCGGCGGCGGCCGCGACGGTGCGGGCGGGGGTGTGGCGCAAGGGGGGCATGACCTTCACTCTCCTGGAGGCCCGGCTCGGTGGCGCGGCGAGCGCCGACTCGGCCAGGTGGGCGACGGACCTCATCTTCCCACGCCCGCGGCCCGGTCCGGGGTCGGCCGCCGGTCAGACGGCGCTGACGGGCCCGACCGAGACGGTCGCCATGGGGGCCTCGGGCCGCACCTGCTCCCCCCACCTGGAATAGGTGATGTGCTCGGCCGCCGTGGACTGCCCCTTTGCGTTCACCGAATCCTCCTCGACCGGGAAATGGGAGCCGTGGGCGCGGACATAGAGGACGACGTGCTGGGATTTCCGACCGAAGGTCTGGGTGCCGTCGATCGCGACAACCGCATCGCCGTCGAGCATCCGGCCGGGGCCGAGGGACAGAGGCGCCTTGAGGGCCAGCTCCTTGGCCACGTCCTGCGAGCGAACCCCGGAGACCACGGGCGCGAAGGCCGAGTTGTCGGTCGAGAACTCGATCCACTGGCCCGTGGCCTCGGCCGCCTGGGACGGGCTCAGGCCAGCCAGGCTCTGGAGGCCAGGGACGTTGCCCTTGAGATAGGAGATGCCGCCGATGACGAGGATGGAGATCGACCCCTTGCCCATGAGGACGATCTGGCTCCCCGAGGCCGGCCCGGCGTCGCCGCTCTCGACGAGGGTCTCCTTGGACTCGGTCGAGTTGGAGGTGTAGTGCACCGACCAGGAGTGGGTGGTGGCGAGCGCGTCCCTGTAGAGGGCTGAGGCGCGCGTGCCGGAGCCAGACGGCGCGGCAGCGACGGGCGTCGCCCCGACGGCCACGCCGGTGGCCCCCGCAGCCGCCAGCAGCACGCCGGCCACCAGCCTTCTCGCGAGCACCATCTGCCCTCCTCCTCACCCGTTCACGCCCGGGAGACGTCAGCTTCGCATGGACGCGGCAACCCGTTTAGTCGCCGATCGTCCCGTCCGCGCGCGCCCCGGCCGGCTCCGTGCGACCGTTCTCCGGGCGGCGCCTCCCGGTCCCGCGAGGGTCCACGTCCTACGAACACACGTTCGTTATGCTGCCAACGGGTGGCCCGAACGGCCGCACCGGTAGGTCGTCACACCCCCGCCGTAGGGTCACCACAACGGCACCAGCGGGGGCCGCACAGGTCGAAGCACAGACACAGAGGAGAGAGGGATGGCCGAAACGGAACGGGAGAAGGCACTGGACGCCGCGCTGGGCCAGATCGAGAAGCAGTTCGGGAAGGGCTCGGTCATGCGCATGGGCGACAACCTCTCGATGAACATCGAGTCCATCCCCACCGGGGCGCTCTCCTTGGACCTGGCGCTGGGCATCGGGGGACTCCCCCGGGGCCGCATCGTGGAGATCTACGGGCCCGAGTCGTCGGGGAAGTCGACCCTGGCCATGCACGTGGTGGCCGAGGCACAGCGCAACGGCGGCATCTGCGCCTACGTCGACGCCGAGCACGCCATGGACCCGGTCTACGCCCGGGCCATCGGGGTCAACGTCGACGACCTCCTCATCTCGCAGCCGGACACCGGGGAGCAGGCGCTCGAGATCGCCGACATGCTCATCCGCTCGGGCGCGCTCGACGTCCTGGTCATCGACTCGGTGGCGGCACTGACGCCGCGGGCCGAGATCGAGGGGGAGATGGGGGACACCCACGTCGGCCTCCAGGCGCGGCTCATGTCCCAGGCGCTGCGCAAGCTGACGGGCACGCTCTCGAAGTCCAGCACCATCGCCATCTTCATCAACCAGCTGCGGGAAAAGATAGGTGTCATGTATGGAAGCCCCGAAGTCACCCCGGGCGGCCGGGCGCTGAAGTTCTACTCCTCCATCCGGCTGGACATCCGGCGCATCGAGGCGATCAAGGACGGCGCCGACGTGGTCGGCAACCGGACGAGGGTCAAGGTCGTCAAGAACAAGTGCTCGTCCCCCTTCAAGCAGGCGGAGTTCGACATCATGTACGGCCGGGGCATCAGCCGCGAGGGATCGCTCCTCGACGTCGCGGTCGACCTCGGCTTCGTCAAGAAGTCGGGTGCCTGGTTCACCTACGAGGGCGAGCAGCTCGGCCAGGGGCGGGAGAACGTGAAGACGTTCCTCGTGGAGAACCCCCAGCTGATGGCCGAGATCAACGACCGCGTGCGCGAGTGCCTGGCCCCCAAGGAGGATGACCTCCTGGTGGAGGACGCCCTCGACCCCGACGACGTCCCGATCTCGCTCGACTCTTAACTCCAGCCCGCCTCTCACGGCGCCGAAGCCTCCGGGCCCGCCCCGCCTCCCTCGGGTCAGCGGTCCGGAGCGCTTCGCGTCCGGACCACAATGGTGCGATGCCGGCCACTGAATGGAAGCAACGGGCCTACCGTGTCCTCGACCGCGTCGTCCCCACCGTCCCGTTCCGCTACCTGCCACCCAAGCAGTCGGTGCGCCTGGCCTTCAACGTCGTGCTCGACCGCGAGCCTGACGCCCAGGGCGGCGCCGAGTACGCCCAGAAGCTCACGGACGGCGTGCTCTCCCGGCACGGGGTGGCCGAGGCCCTCGCCCACTCCGAGGAGTTCCGCCGGCGTGTGCCCATCGGCAATGTGCTGCTCTCCATGCACGTCAGCCGCAGCGACTTCGTGGCGGGCCTGCCGCGGGCGGCGCGCATCCTGGATCTGGGCGGGACGCACCAGGGCCTGCCCGACGGGGCGCTGGTGCACCTGGGCTACCCCTACCCCTTCGAACGCCTGGTCGTGGTCGACCTCCCCGTCGACGAGCGCGATGCGATCTACCAGGGCGGCTCGTCGGGGGAGCCGGTGGTCTCCGAGCTCGGGCCGGTGGAGTTCGCCTTCCACTCCATGGTCGACCTCGGGCGCTACGACGACGGCTCGTTCGACCTCGTCTACAGCGGTCAGTCCATTGAGCACGTCAGCGAGGCCGACGGCGAGGCCGTCGTGCGGGAGGCGTTCCGCGTCCTGGTGCCCGGCGGCTGGTTCTGTCTCGACACGCCGAACGGGCCGTTGTGGAGGCTGCGCTCGGATGCGCCGATGAACCACGACCACAAGATCGAATACGCGGCGGGCGAGCTCGTGGCCAAGCTGGAGCGGGCCGGCTTCGAGGTGGTCGAGTGCAAGGGCCTCAACCTGATGCGCCGCGGCGCCGCGGCGGGCGTCTTCGACGAAGCCGAGGCCAGCGCGCACCCCGGGGTGTTCGCCGCCGCGGAGGACTGCCTGCTGCTGGCGCTGGTGGCGCGCAAGCCGCCGGCCTGAGCACGTCTTCCTACGGCGTCGTCGTGGCGATGATCGTGTTGGGCACGAGCTCGACCCAGGTCTGGCCGGGCTGCAGCGGGATCGGCACGCCGAAGGCGTTGACGAACTGGGTCGGTGATCCGAGTGTCGAGCGGTGCCACGTTCCGGGTATGGCGTAGCCGTTTCGGTAGACGACGGCGGTGCCGCTGGCGTTCGGGTAGAGGTCGGCCTGGACCTCCCTGCCGCCCTGGTCGTTCTCGAGCCAGGGGCCGTAGCTGATCTGCACGTACTGCACGATGACGTTGGCGGCCGCGTTCTGCACGTTGTTGGCCAGCATGTCCGGAGTGGTCCCGTTGTAGTAGCGCAGGAAGGTGTTGGTCGCCGCGTTCCATTTCCACGTCACGTTGGAGGTGCCCGAGAAGTCGATGTTCACGCTCGAGACGGCCGTGCCGCCGGGGGGCGGGGTGGCCGAGTAGGTGAACAGCGGCTGGGGCGGGGTGGTCATGGTCGGGTGCGTGCCGTAGACGATGGCGGTCGAGGTGTAGTCCGCATCCGGCGGCACGTGGCCGGGAGGGTGGATCATCAGCGAGTTGCTCTGACCGATGTCGACGTTGACGACGGGTGAGGCGTTGATGTTGGCGAGCACGGGGTTGATGCCGCCCACGTGGGCCAGCAACGGGTTGCCCAGCTGCCCGAGGATGCCGATGTCGATGTTGCGGGCCGAGCGGACGGGGCCGATCAGCGGGGCGTCCTGGCACTGGAACACGGCGGCGAAGCGGGTGATGCCGCCTTCGACGGGCTCCTCGAAGATGACGTCGGCCGTGTCCAGCCCCGATTGCGGCCGGCCGGCCGGGTAGTTGTCGATCTTCACCGCCATGGCGGGCCGCTGCGGGACGCTCCCGCCGGGTGCCGGCACCCCGGTGAGGGGGCAGGGTGGAGGCGGTACCGTCGACGTGGTCGTGGTGGTCGGCTTCACCTTGTCCGAGGCCTGGTGGGTGGTGGGGGCGGCGGACGAGCAGGCGCTCAGGAGCAGCCCGGTGAGGCCGGCGGTCGCCAGCGCACCCCAGGCGAGAGGGCGCCGCGCTCTGGAGCGGTCGGTGTGGGAATTGGCCATGGCTGGGCGCAGATCGTACGGGGGTGGGGTCCCCGAGTGGTGTCATCCCCGCCGGGCCCACGCCTTCGGTCGGGCACGGCGGACCCCCGCTGTCAGGCCGAGGCGGTACCGGCGGCCGTCCCCGCGCTGGCGGCGGCGCCGGTGTAGACCTCCGCCCAATTCCCGCTCGAGCTGCCGTAGGAGGTGGCCGGACCCAGGCCGAAGCGGCTGTAGACGTTCTCCATGGCCCGGCGGATGACGTCGGTCACGCCGGGTGTGGCGCCGAGGACGACGTTGGGCGGGATGGCGCCGGTCGTCCCGAGCAGCGACACGAAGCTGGCCGAGCCGCTGGCCAGCACGCCGCCGCCATTGCCCGCCGCGGTGTAGTACGTGACGTCGGACCAGTTGGACTGGCCCGGGACCGGCGAGTGCGCCAGCACGTCGGCGTTGTGCGGGCCCGGAAGGGAGGGCACGTAGCGGTCGTACTCGCCGAGGATGACCGTGCTGAAGGTGTGGCCGTCGGAGAGGTTGCAGCCGTCGTAGAACCACGACGACGCATCGGTGACCACCATGTCCGCCTTGGCCCCGACCGACTGGTACATCGAGCCGATGAGGGTCGACTCGGGGTTGTTGAGCGGGGCCTGGTTCCAGTTGACCGTCGTGAGCGCCGGTTGCTCATGCGTCAGCGGATCCTCGGCGGCGTCCTTGTAACAGACCTGCAGGCGGTTGGGACCGACCGAGGTGGGCTGCAGCCGGATCTGGCGGTAGCAGGCGTTGGCCCCGAGGAAGGCCAGGTTGACCCCGCCGGCGTTGGCCGTGGCGGCCCCCTGGCGCATGGGCTGTGACCAGTACTCGTCGTGACCCAGACTGAAGAGGCAGTTGTGGTTCATGAGCAGCTGGGGTCGGGCGTGCAGGTCGATGTCGGTCCAGTAGGTCAGGTCGAGCCCGAGGCTCTCGAGGTGGAACAGCAGCGGAAGCTCGTTGCCGACGAAGTCGGCCGCGCCCGAGGCCCAGGTCTGCGGATAGGGGCGGTCGAAGGACACGGCGCGGGCGCGGCTGGCGAAATCCGACCGACCGGCTCTGTCGGGGCCGTAGTAGAGGCTGTAGCTGCCCCACAGGTTGTAGGCCTGCCAGGTGGTGACGCTGTTCTGGAAGACGTATGACGCCTTGGACGCGTCGTCGCGGATGGTGAGCGGGACGAACTGCTCCTCGCCGCCGTCGCCGACGAGCTTCAACAGGTAGCAGCCCGGCAGCCAGTCCTTCGTGATGTTGAGCGTCAGCGTGGGGGACCACGGACAGGTCACCGTGCCGATGCCCGGTGTGACAACCGGCGCGGCCTGGACCATGGCCGGGACGAAGTCCGTCTGGACGATCAGGCGACCCCCGAGGCCCTGGTAGAAGCCCATGCGGTAGGCCTGGACCTGCACGGCCCGCGCGGTGCTGCTGACGAACACCGCCACGTCGTCGCCGGGCACCGCGCTGACCTGGCTGGCGAAGCCCTCGAGCGCGTGCTCGGGCTGGTTGTGGTTGCAGATCCAGTTCAGCGTGCCGGCTCTGGCGTTCTCGGCGATGAGCCACGGTGCCGTCGGCACGGTGACGCCGCTCGCCAGGTGCGCGTCGACGACCGCGGGGTGGTGAGGGGAGGTGCGGTGTTTGGCGCGGGCCGGCACGCGCTGCGTGGAGTGCTTGTCGAGGTGGGTGGCGCCGGCGAACCCGACGGCGCCGAGGGCGGAGAGCTGCAGGAACTGCCGACGGTCGATGGGGCGCTGGGACGGGAGCGGCACTGGACCGGAGCCGCCGTCTGGCGGCAGGGGCTGCACGACATGAAGCTTACCCACGCGCCCCCGTTGCAGCCGGGTCAGCCTTTATCGTCCTGGCGCCGGCAACACCTACCATTCCAGCGTGAGCTGGGCCCGTTCCCTCCCCGGACCGTTGCGGCGGCCGTTGTCCCGATTGGTGCGCGCGGCCTGGGACGGCGCCGCCGAGCTCGGAGCGATTGGACCCGACGACCCCCGGGGGCAGCGCTTCGGAAGGATGGGTGCCGGCGCCTGCCTGCTGTTCCCCCAGGGCGCCATCTACAACGAACACCTGATCCACGTGGGGGCCGAGACGATCGTCGGTCCGGGCGTCTCCATCTCGGCCGGCATGGCACCGGGACAGCAGATGCCGAGCGACCCGGTCGTCTCCATCGGCAGCCGCTGCCTGATCGGTCGCGGCTCGCACATCGTCGGCCACTGGGAGATCGTGATCGGCGACGACATCCAGACCGGGCCGTACGTCTACATCACGGATCAGAACCATTCCTACGAGGATCCGGTCGAGCCGATAGGGCGCCAGTGGCCGACCGAAGCCCCGGTGCGCATCGGCTCGGGCAGCTGGCTCGGCGCCAACGCGGTCATCCTGCCGGGGACGCAGATCGGCGAGCACGTCGTGGTGGCCGCGGGCGCGGTGGTGCGCGGCGAGGTCCCCGACCGCTGTGTGGTGGCGGGCGTGCCGGCGCGGATCGTCAAGCGATGGGTGGAGGGCGCCGGCTGGGTCACCGAGAAGGACGTGTCCCGGTCGTGACCGCGGCGCCCTCGCCGTATCTCGTCACGGTGAGCGGGCAGGACGGCCCCGGCATCGCGGAGAGGTTGTTCGGCGCGTTGGCCGAGCGCAGCGTCGAGGTGGACGACGTGGAGCAGGTCCGGGTCCACGGCCGGCTGCTGCTCTGCGTAGAGGCGGACATGGTGCCGTCCGAGGTGGAGCCGGTGCGCGCCGTCCTGGCGCAGCGCTTCGGCGCGGCGGGCGTGGAGGTGACCGTCGAGCCTCTCGTGGAGGCGGAGCCGGAGACGGAGACGGAGGCGCTGACGGAGAGCCATCTGGTCACGCTGTTGGCGCCGGAGATCGATGCCGCCACCCTCGAGACGGTGACGGGCTGCATCGCGCGGTGTGGCGGCAACATCGAGCGGATCGTGCGCCTGGCGGCCTACCCGGTGCACAGCTACGAGCTGTCCGTCGCCGGGGCCGATGTCGACAGCCTGCGGCGCGCCCTGGCCGAGGCGGCGGCCCGCTGCCAGGTCGATCTCGCGGTGCAGAGGGCCGGGTTGCACCGCAGGGCGAAGCATCTCATCGTCCTGGACGCGGACTCCACCTTGCTGCAGGGCGAGATGATCGACCTGCTGGCCGAGCGCTGCGGCCGCGGCAGCGAGGTGGCCGCGGTCACGGAGGCCGCCATGGCGGGTGAGATCGACTTCGCCGACGCGCTACGCGGGCGGGTGCGCCTCCTGGCCGGCTTGAAGCAGGCGGACCTCGAGGCCGTGCGCGACGGCATCCTGCTCACCCCCGGCGCCCGTACGCTGGTGCGCACGCTGAAGAGGCTCGGCTACGAGTTGGCCGTGGTGAGCGGGGGGTTCACCCAGGTGATCGGACCGCTGGTGACCGACCTCGGCATCGACCACCTGGCGGCCAACATCCTCGTGCTGGACGGCGGCGTCGTGACCGGCGAGCTGGACGGGACCATCGTCGACCGGGCCGGGAAGGCCACGGCGCTGGCCTCGTTCGCGGCCGTGGCGGGCGTGCCGTTGGCCCGCACCATCGCGGTGGGCGACGGGGCCAACGACATCGACATGCTCGCCGCCGCCGGGCTCGGCATTGCCTTCAACGCCAAGCCCGTCGTGCGCCAGGCCGCCGACGCCGCCCTCAGCGTGCCCTACCTCGATGCCATCCTGTTCCTCCTCGGCATCTCGCGCCGCGAGGTGGAGCTGGCGGACCGGCTGGAGCAAGAGGAGGAGGAGGAGGACACGTGACCGTCCTGGCCCAGGGCGAGCAGGGCAAGTCGGCCGACAACCGGGGCGAGCGCCCGCGGCTGCGGGGCTGGCTGCACGCCGCTGCGTTCTTCGCCTGGCTGGTCGGGGGGCCGTTCCTGATCGCCGCGGGCCCGGACGCCGCGGCCACCGCGGTGCTCGCGATCTACGTCGCCGGGATGCTGGTCATGTTCGGCACCAGCGCGGCGTTCCACCGGCTGCGCTGGTCCGCGCCGGCGTGGCGGCGCATGCGACGGGCCGACCACGGCGCGATCTTCGTCGGTATCGCCGGGACGTCGACGGCGGTGGCGGGGTTGGCGCTGACCGGGTGGGCCGAGGTGCTCGTCCTCGCCATGGTCTGGGCCGGTGCCGCCGCCGGGATCGCGCTGCGCCAGGTGTTCCTCGATGCTCCGCAGTGGGTGGTCGCCATCCCCTACGTCGTCGTGGGCTGGTGCCCGGTCATCGTGGCGCCCCAACTCGTGCGCAGCCTGGGCTGGGTCGGGTTCGCGTTGATGCTCACGGGAGGGTTGGCCTATACGGCGGGGGCGCTCGTCTACGCGCGCAAGCGACCGAATCCGTGGCCGCGGGTCTTCGGCTTCCACGAGGTGTTCCACGCCTGCACGCTGGTCGGTGCGGGGTTGTTCGCCTACCTCGTCGCCTTCATCGCGTTGCCGCGGTACTAGGCCGACTCGGGCTCGCAAGCCCGATGACGACCTTCTCGACTCGTACCGCATCGCCACTCTTCGCAAGAGGACCGCCGAACGGGGTACACCGAGCCGCCGACGAGATCCTCGACAAGGGCGCCCGCGGCACGACCGGATCGTCGGTTGCCCTACTGCTTTTGGCCCCGCGGCGCGCCCCGTCACCTTGGTCCAAAGCGGCGAGGGGCGCGACGCCATGATCCGGCCCGTGGGGCCGACGATGCTGAGCTCCTCATTGGCATTCCCGCTCATGGTCCAGCCCTTCGAATGCACCAGGTGATGGTGGTACAGACACAAAAGGGCGAGGTTCTCGAGGTCGGTCCGGCCTCCGGGTTTCCAGGGCACGACGTGGTGCACATTGGCGAACGTCACATTGGGACAGCCCGGGAAGCGGCAATGGCGGTCTCGGCGCATGACCTCGCGACGCTGGGCATCACTTGGGGTCCGCCGGGCCCGGCCCTCGTACATGGTGTGGCCAACATCGTCGTCGACTGCGATGGCAACGGTGGCGTCACAAGCGATCCGCTGGACCGTCTCGCCATCGATCAAGCCGTCTCGTTCGAGCTCACCGGCCAACTCGCTCGTTTCGTCTGCCTCAGAGATCAAGGCGTCGAGCGGGACGTGGACGACGACGAAGTTCGGGCTCGATGTCGTGCCCTGGCCGGACGCCTCGGAGCCCGAGAAGTGGATGAGCTCCAAGAACCCGTCGCAGAGCCGCTGGTCCCACGGGGTCTCCCCGTCAGAGGGGATCTTTTGGGCCCTCGCCTCGAGACAGGCCCTGGTCTCGGCGTAGGAGTCGGCGGGCAACTGGGCCGTCACTGTGCGAAAGGTGTCGTTGAAACGCACCGAGCGCCTCTCGTGCTGCTCGGCTGAGGTCAGGTGACCGCCGGACCCCCTGGTCGGGGCGCTCGCGGCGGCCACCTCGGCCAGCTCACGTGCCGAGTGCTCTTTGGCCCGCTGGCACAATTCGGCATCGCTCTCGGGGGTGGCCACGTTGGCCACGGCGCGCACCTTGTCCAGGGACACCTCGCCCCCACACAGGGCACCGACAAGGTGGGGGAGCTCCCAAGCGAGCTCACCGACGTGGGTGAGCGAGCGCGCCGTTGCCATCGAGACCCCGAAGCGCTCGGTGACCCAGTGCTGCGTCGAGGTCGCCCCCTCCTCGCGAAAGGACTGGGAGCGCTCGACCTCGCCCAAGTGCACGACGATCTCGCCTTCAGCGGCTGCCTTGGCGGCAAAGAGCTCCTCGAGGCGCTCGGTTCGCTCCTCGTTCGACAAGGCGGCTGCCGCACTGATCACGTCGGCGCCGACACCGGCACGGAGCGGGGCGACGTCGGAAGCAGTCTCGGTCATCAGTCGTGAGAACGGTCCGGCCGACGCCTGTGATGCGCGACCTTCTCAGGGACCGATCACCCCGTCCGCTCGCAACGCCGTCAGCTCATCGTCACCCAGCCCGAGCTCCGCGCCGAGCACCTCGTCGGTGTGCTCGCCCAGCCAGGGCACCCTGGTCTCGGGCCCCTCGGCGACGTCGGCGAACTTCACCGGGAGCCCCGGGATCAGCACCGGTTGGGCGACGCCGTCGGGCCGCGGATGCTCGACGAGCATGTGTCGCCCTTCGAGGTGCGGGTCGGCCACCACCTCGCCGTCGGTGGCCACGGGCCCGGCCACGAGGCCGGCCGCGTTGAGGGCGTCGCAGGCCTCCCGCTTGGAGAGGGTGCCCGCCCAGGACTCGAGCGCGGGCCGGATGTCGGACTCGAGATGGTCGATCCAGCCCTGCGGGGTGGCGAAACGCGGATCGTCCGCCCACTCGGGGCGGCCGATGGCGCGGGCCAGGTCGGGCCACTGGTGCGCCCGCAGCACCTGGAGCATGAACCAGCCGTCGGCCGCCCGGAAGCCGTCCAGGATCCCGGGCCATGGGGTGCCCATCGGCATGCCGAGGGACCAGAAGTTCGGCACGACGTCGAGCACGGCCACCATGGCGTCGAGCATGGCCACGTCGACGCGCTGGCCCCGACCGGTGCGCTCGCGCTGGCGCAGCGCGGCCTGCGTGCCGATGACGGCGAACAGCGCGGTGACGATGTCGCCGAGGCCGCCCATGGGTGCGCCCACCGGTGGCTGCCCGTCGGGCCGCTTGAACTCGTAGGCGCCGCTCATGGCCTCGACGATGGCGGCGAGGGCGGGCCAGCCGGCGTAGGGCGAGGACGGCGTCCCCGCCGGGACGGCGTGGCCGAAGCCGGAGATGGAGAGGTAGACCACCGCGGGGTGCGCGGCGGCGATGTCGTCGTAGCCGAGGCCGAGGCGCTCGATGGCGCCGGCGCGGAAGTTCTCGGCCACGACGTCGAAGCGCGGAGCCAGCCGCAGCACCAGGTCGCGCCCGGCCGGCTGCTTGAGGTCGATGACGACCGAGTGCTTGGACAGGTTGTTGCGCAGAAAGGTGGCCCCGACAGCGCGGCCGTCAGGGTCGGTCATGGCGGGCGCCGCGGTGCGCCCGAGGTCGCCGGTGCCGGGCGCCTCGACCTTCACCACCTCGGCACCGAGGCGCCCCAGGAGCTGGGTGGCATAGGGCAGCGCCTGCATCTGCTCGAGGGCGAGGATGCGGACACCGGCCAGCGGTTTGCCCCAGTGCGCCGCCTCCGGGTTGACGACGTCGCCCAGCCTCACGGTCCCTCGAGGCCGAGCATCGCAATGGCGTTGCCCCGCATGATCCGGTACACCTCCTCGTCGGAGAGGTCCCGCACCAGCTCCTCCGCCACGGCGCGGGTGTCCGGCCAGGTCGAGTCGGTGTGGGGGTAGTCGGTCTCGAAGGTCACCCGGTCGGCGCCGATGACGCCGAGGGAGTCGAGCCCGTGCTGGTCGCGGAAGAAGCAGCCGTAGACCTGCCGGTGGAAGTAGGTCGACGGCGGCTCGGGGACGATGTCCTTCACTCCGCCCCAGGCCCGGTGTTCGCGCCACACGTCGTCGACCCGCTCGAGGATGTAGGGAAGCCACCCGATCTGGCCCTCCGAGTAGGCGAGGATCAGGCGGGGGAAGCGGATGAGGACGCCGGAGAACAAGAAGTCGCACAGTGACGACATGGCGTTGCCGAAGCTCAGCGCGGCGGCCACGGCCACCGGTGCGTCGGCCGAGGTGGCCGGCATCTTCGACGACGAGCCGATGTGCATGCAGACCACCGTGCCGGTCTCCTCGCAGGCGGCGAAGAAGGGGTCCCAGGCACCGCTGTGGATGCTGGGCAGCCCGAGGTGGGGCGGTATCTCGCTGAAGCAGACGGCGCGCACGCCGCGGGCAGCGTTCCGGCGGACCTCGGCGGCGGCCTTCCCGGTGTCCCACAGCGTGATGAGGCACAGCGGGAGCAGCCGGCCCCCGCTGTCCCCGCACCACTCCTCGACCATGAAGTCGTTGTAGGCGACGACGCAGGCCTCGGCCAGCTCCTTGTCCTTGGCCTCCAGGAAGGTCTGGCCGCAGAAGCGGGGGAACGTGGGGAAGCACAGGCTGGCTTCGACCCAGTTGGTCTCGTTGTCGGCGATGCGGGCCATCGGGTCGTAGCAGCCGGGCCGCATCTCGTCGTAGGTGATGGGGGACATCGTCATGTCGTCGCGGTCGAAGCCGACGGCGGCCACGTGGCGCTTGTTGATGTAGACGAGGTCCTCGTAGACCCAGCAGTCGGCCTGGGGACCGTCGGGGTCGAAGGTCTGGCGGTAGGCGCCGCCCCCGATGTGCTCCATCTCGCCGATGCCGCGGCGCTCCGCCTTCGGGCCACGGTCGCGGAAGCGCGCCGGCAACCAGGTGTCCCACAGGTGGGGCGGCTCGACGATGTGGTCGTCGACGCTGATGATCTTCGGGAGCGGCGTGGTGCTCCCGAGTCGGGGTGTGGTGTCGTCGATCAGGTCGGTCATGGTTGCTCCAGTGTGGCCGCGAACGGGAGGAGCGGCGCCAACGACTCCAACTCGGCCCGGACGGAGCGCTCGTCGCCGGCCCGGACGCGCAGCACCACCTCGGTGATGCCCAGCCCGGCGTAATGCTCGAGCTTGCCCTCGTCAGCGATGGTGCCGAAGGGGACGACGGAGAGTGCGGCCGGATCGCGGCCGGCCTCTTCGGCCTGTGCGTGGAGGCGCGGGATGGCGGCGCCGAGGCCGCTGCCGCCGATCGGGATCCAGCCGTCGGCGCACTCGACGACGGCGGCGAAGACGGCATCGTTGGCGCCGCCGCCGACCAGCGTGCGCACCCGCGGCTGCTGCACCGGCTTGGGCCAGGACCACGTCAGGGCGAAGTCGACGAACTCGCCGTGGAACTCGGCTTGGTCGTTGGACCAGATCGCCTCCATGGCGGCCTGGTGCTCGCGCAGCACGGCGTGGCGGCGGGCCCAGTCGACGCCGTGGTCCTCAGCTTCGGCGCGGTTCCAGCCGAACCCGATCCCCAGCGTGATCCGGCCCCCGGAGAGATGGTCGAGCGTCGCCACCTGCTTGGCCAACAAGATCGGGTCGTGCTGCGCGACGAGCAGGATGCCGGTGCCGAGCCCGATGCGCGTCGTCACCGCGGCCGCCGTGGCGAGCGCCACCAGAGGGTCGAGGCAGCGCTTGTAGTCGTCGAGGCGCACGCCGCCGACGAGTGCAGGAGGTGTGTCCTCCCGCACCGGGAGGTGGGTGTGCTCCGGGAGGTAGAGCGAGTCGAAGCCGAGCTCCTCGACCGCGGCGGCCAGCACGGCCGGGGCCAGGTCGCCGTCGGTCAGGGCGGCCGTGATGCCCAGGCGCACGGTCAGGACCCGGCGGGAGTACGGGCGGCGAACTCGGCCAGGGTGCCGCCGCCGACGGCGGTGCCGAGCAACCGGGCGAAGGCCGCCTGTTCGCGGCGATTGGCCTCGAGCACGGCGTCGCGGCGCGCCGCCCGCAGCAGCGACGCGCTGGCCCGGGTGGCGGCGCGGGGATGGGCCGCGATGCGCGCGGCCAGGGCGACGGTCTCGTCGAGCACGGCGCCCTCGTCGCACACCTGCAGAGCCAGGCCGAGGTCGACCAGCTCGCGCGCGCCGACCCAGTCCGAGGTGAGCAGCACCTTGGCCGCCCGCTGCCACCCCATCAGGGCGGGGAACAGGACGCTGCTGGCGGCTTCGGGGGGCACGCCGAGCTCGGTGAACGGCACGCGCAGGCGCGCCCCGGCATCGACGAGGACGAGATTGCAGTGAGGGAGGAGGGTGAAGCCGAGCCCGACCGCGACGCCGTTCACCGCCGCGAGGAGCGGTACCGAGAGGTCGACGAGGCAGTCGAGCAGTCCCATGAAACCCTGTCCGGCTCCCTCGACGGCGGTCCCGGACGCGATGGCGGCCATCTCGGCCAGGTCCTGGCCGGAGGTGAAAGCCGAGCCGCGGCCGGTCAGCACGACGGCACCGACCTCCTCGTCGGTGTCGGCGGCCTGCAGTGCGGCGGTCACCTCCTGGTACATGGCGGTGTCGAAGGCGTTGCGCACCTCGGGCCGGTTGAAGGCGATGACCCGGACGCCGGGCGTGGCGTCCTCGATCTCCACGCGGGGCACGGCCGTTCAGCCGTTCGACGCGTCGGCCGCCGCCGTCCCGGCGCGCCGGCGGATCATGGTCTCCGCCGCGCCGCTGATGCCGGTGGAGATGGGCCAGCCGACGTAGTGGGTCAGGTGGACGACGACCTCGCGAACCTGCTCGACGGTCAGCTCGCCGCGCTCGAGGGCGGCGTCGAACTGGATCTCCAGCAGCTCGGGCTTGTCCTGCGCCGCCAGCACCCCGATGGTGAGCAGCCGCCGCTGGCGCAGGTCGATCGTGTCGTCGGTCCACACGGTCCCGAAGAGGTGGTCGACGGTGATGTCGGTGTAGCGCCCGGGAAGATCGGCGGGGTCGACGGTGAAGCCGTAGACCTCCTGCATCTTGGCCATGCCCGCGGCGCGCGCGTCCTGTGGTTCGCTCATGCCGGCCTCACGTTGCTCCTCGTCACCACGATCTCCCTTTGGATGCCCGACCATATCGAGACGTCTCGCCCGAGTGGCGGGTCGCGCCGGGTCAACCCGGCCTCGCCGTCGAAGCGTAGATGCAGCGGCAACGCCGCTCAGTCAGCTCGGCCCGGCTTCGTTGTCGTTCTCCGGGACCTCTCCCCGATCTTCCCTTCCATGGAACCCTGGCAGGACATTGGACCCGGACACGTGTCTGGACTATTGAGTCTGGACACATGACCGAGCGCAACGACTCCTGGGGGGCTTTCGATCCCGGCTTCGAGAACGCCGCCCTGGTCAGGCTGTGCGCGACTACGGGCCGATCGTGCACCTGCTCGACTGGTCGATGTGCGCGGCCGCGTACTGCCCCACCCATAGAGGAGGACTGACGATGCCCGCCTATCCGCGTGCCGAGCTGGAGGAGATGGTCGAGCGCTGGCTCGCGGCGAACCGAGCGGGGGAGGCCGACAAGGACTGGCACCACATGGCCGACCTCTACACCGAGGACGCCACCTACGGCTGGAACGTCGGCCCCAACGACGAGTTCATGGCCGTGGGGCGCGAGGAGATCCGCGAGATCGCACTCGGGCTCGAGATGGCCGGGCTGGAGGGGTGGACCTACCCGTACCAGAAGGTGCTGATCGACGACGCGCAGGGCGAGATCCTCGGTCTGTGGAAGCAGGTGGCCAACGCGACGAAGGCGGACGGCACCAACTACGAGATCGCCGGTCTCGGCGGCAGTTGGTTCCGCTACGGCGGGAACTTCCAGTGGTCCTGGCAGCGCGACTTCTTCGACGTGGGCAACGCCGGCGCCGTGTTCATGGCGATGATCGCCGACGGGACGCTCCTCCCGGGCATGCAGAAACGCATGGAGAGCGCTCTGTCAGGCGAACGCCTGCCCGGCCACTACCGGCTCGGCGAGGCTCCGGTCGGCCTGTGGGAGGTACCTCAGGGCGCGTAGGGCGAGCCGGTCGGCCAGCGACCGGTGCCTGCAAGGCAACGATCCGAGTTCGTCGACCTCGGAGTGATCCTCAGGTGCTGGTGAAGTGGTACGTCCCGCTCCCCACGGAGAGCACGACGGCGCCGTCCGTCGCCGAGACGACCGTCACGCCGGGGGCGCGCGCCGCCGGGACGCCCCCCTCGCGCACGCCGGACGGCATCCGCACCGTCGCCGTCGCGTTGGGCGGCACGGTCAGGTCCACGGACATGCCCTTGCCCCGCCGCTGCCACGACACCTGGACGGGCCCGGCGATCGTCGGCACCGACCCCGAGGCGCGCCCGAGGCCGGCCGACGGCGGTGAGACCGCGGCGCGGGCCGTGCCGTCCGCCGCCGGCTCCTCCAGGGTGACGCCGAGGAGCGTCTCCTGCATGGCGACCAGCGCGGAGGAGCCCCAGCCGTGCGACATCGAGTCCCCGATGAGGTCGCTCGGCTTCCAGACCTCCCAGGTGAAGGTCCCGCCGGCCGCCACGATGTGGGCCCAGCCGGGGATGGCGGTGTCGGTCAGCGTGTGCACCATGGCCTCGGGCAGGCCCGCCGCGGCCAGCCCGCGCAGGAGCTCGAGCCCGTGGTTGGGGCCGACGTCGATGCCGAGGCCAGCCACGTAGGACCCGACGGCGGCGAGGTCGGACGCCGGCACCACGCCGTAGGCGAGCGCCAGCGCGTTGGCCTCCTGTGACGCGTGGCTGCTCGGCGCGCCGTCGGCGTCGACCCCGTCCACGTAGGTGCCGTCGGGCCGACGCAGCACGGCGTTGATGGCGGCGGCGAGCTGGTCCGCCCGGGCCTGGTTGGTCTGGGCGCCGGCGGTGTCGCCGGCGACGGCGCCCAGCCGTGCGACGCGGCGCAGGGCGTTCACCGCGAGGACGTTGCTCGCCGTGTCGGCCGCCACCGCGAGGTCGTAGCCGTACACGGGGTCGCCGTTGCCGGGGTCGGCCAGCCCGTAGAGCAGCCCGGTGCCGGCCCGGCGAGCGCTCCACAGCCAACCGGCTACCGCGGCCACCGACGGGTAGAGCCGCAACGCCGTCGTGCGGTCGCCGGTGGAGGCGTAGTAGCGCCAGAGCCACTCGGGGTAGCGCGCCGTGAACGTCCCGAAGGCGCGCGCACCGTCCCCGTTCGGGTACACGGCGTTGACCTGCCCGTCGGGCCAGTAGCGGGCCTGGCCGCGGGCCACGTCGCGCAAGGCCTGCCAGGTCATGTTCTGGTCGCCGTAGGCGCGCATGACGCCCTCGGACTCATTGGCCCCGTCCCACACGAACGGGCCCTTCTCCCGGGTCGGCGTGTCGACGAACTGCTCCTGGCTGCAGTACAGGCACGAGCGGGCGCAGAGCTTCCACACCGCGTTGAGCGTGCGGTTCTCCGAGGAGAACGTGGCGGTGGGGATGTCGGGCATGGCGGCATGACGGCTGAGGGCCACGACGTCGTTGCCACTCAGGGGTTGGCCCGGGTCGTCGATCTGCAGGTAGCGGAACCCGACGTAGGTGAAGCCCTCGAAGGTCTGCGGTCCCGACCGCATGATGTACGACATCGAGAGATTCGTCCCCTGGGTGCCGTGCAGTGTGGAGACCTGCCCGTCCGGATCGAGCAGGTAGCCGACCCGCATGGACACGGTCCGTCCGGGCACGCCCGACGCGAAGGAGACCCGCGGTCGCGCCGCGTAGACGGCCCCGAAGTCCGCCACGACCGCGCCGCCGGGCAGCGTGTGCACACGGACCGGCGCGACCGGGGTCTCGCCGATGGTGGTGCGCTGCGCGTAGGTGGTGGTGAACGGCGGCGTCCCGGCGGACCCGCCGATGGCGGGCCGGGACCACGACCGGTCGTCGAAGCCAACGCCGGCCCAGCCGCTGGGATGGGCGCGGCCGTCCACCCACTCGACGAAGTCGCCGCCGTCGGAGTTGCGCTGGGGCGAGGGCAGCCACTCGGCCGGGTGTTCGCTCCAGGACCCGTCCGAGACGTGCACCACGTGTGACCCGTTCGCGTCGCGCAGCGAGAGGAGGAAGAGCAGGCCGGGCGACGAGGCGGGGCGGCCCTGGCCCGCCCCGTACCACCGGTGGAGCACGCCGATGGCGCTGCGGCGCGCCGGCCGGAGCGCCGACGTCAGGTCGACGGCGCGCACGTACTGCTCGTCGGGATAGGAGAAGCTGGGCCAGGCGTCGACCGGCCTGTTGTCCACGTAGAGCCGGTAGGTGTGGGCGGCCGAGACGTAGGCCGTGGCGCGCACCAGGGTGCCCGCGGGCGGGGTGAACTCGCTGCGCAGGTAGGTCACGCGGTCGGAGTCGGACCCGTCCGGTCCGGCCGCAGGGACCAGCCAGACGGCGGGTCCCCAGTCACCGGCGCGCAGACCGGTGGTGAAGCGGGCGGGCCCGGAGACAGGCCCCCACCCGGGCTCGGCCCCCTGGACCTGCACGGTCCACTCGTAGGCGGCGTCAGCGGCGAGCGCCGGGCCGGCGTAGGCGACGAAGGCCTGCCGGGCCGAGGGCAGCGTCCCGCTGTCCCAGACGAGCCCGCCGTGGCCGGGGTCGCTGCGCCGGACCACGATGCGCGCCGCTCT
The DNA here is from genome assembly GCA_963840245.1 of uncultured Acidimicrobiaceae bacterium. Lineage (GTDB taxonomy): Bacteria > Actinomycetota > Acidimicrobiia > Acidimicrobiales > RAAP-2 > Bog-473. Next base: position 22,453 of record CAWIYI010000013.1, on the reverse strand, counting down.
CTGCGCGGCCCCGCGGCCCGACGCCCGCAGCGTCCAGGCGAACGAGCAGTCGTCGGGGTCGATTCCCACAGGCTGGACGAGGCCGTTGACCGTGAGCCGGCCGGGCCGGAGCGGCCCGGCCTTGGTCGCCGCCGCGCCGACACTCCGTGCCGCCCGTACCCCCGTCTCGGATTCGGAGGCCGCCGCCGTCCCCAGCGGTACCGCCGCACCCGCGGCGACGCCGGCGGAGGAGGTGAGGAAGGTGCGGCGACCGAACCGGCTCACGGTGCGCCGGCCCCGGTGGCGAGCGCCCGCACCGTGCCCAGACCGGCGTCGGCGTAGAACAGCGACCCCGAGGGCGAGACCACCACGCCGACCGGTGTACCCATGCGGGTGCGCACCCAGCGCGTGCCGTCGCCGTCACCCTCGGGGGTCGCCACGGGGAGGGCGCCGGCAGCCGTGTAGAGATCGCCCGCCTGCATCGTCCGGCCGAGGAGCGTGCCGGTCGTCGACGGGACGACGCGGACGACGTGCATGAAGCCGTCGCTCACGAACAGTGCCCCCGTCGGGCCGATCGCCAGGCCGCGGGGATCGTTGAGCTCGGCCGTCGGCCCGTTGGCGGCCAGTCCGTCGCCGAGATATGGCCCGTAGCCCCCCGTGCCACCCACGACGACGCCGATGTCGCCCGCGCCGACGGCGGTGCCGTAGTAGGAACCCGCGGTGGCCGGCGCCAGCAACACGGACTGGTCGCCACCGTCGGCCACCAGGAGGTCGCCCGCGCCGTCCACCGTGACGGCCACCGGGTTCCACAGCTGCGCCGAGCGCATCGGGCCGCCCTGGCCGGCCGAACCGCAGACGCCGGTGCCGGCCACGGTGAAGAGGTGCCCGGCCGCCATGGCCTGCCCGAAGAGCGTGGTGCCGGCGGCGGGCAGGACGCGCACCCGGCAGTTGGCGGTGTCGGCGATGAAGAGGTCGCCGGCCGCGTCGACCGCCACCCCGGTCGGCTGGTCGAGCTCGCTCGCCGTGGCCACGAGCCCGTCGCCGTCGAAGCCCGCCGTGCCCGTGCCGGCCACTGTGACCGCGGTGCGCGAGCCGGCCCGCACCTCCTGGACGCGCTGCGCGGTGGCCTCGGCGATGAAGACGTCACCCCGCCTGTCGACGGCCACGGCGCTCGGGTGCCCGATCGTCGCGCGGCCCGCGCACGTGTCCCCGGCGAACGTGGCGGCCCGTCCGGCCCGGAGCCGCAGACCGTCGAGGGTCCCGGTCCGGGCCGGCAGGACCAGGACCCGGCAGTGGCCGGTGTCGGCGACGAAGAGGTTCCCGGTCGCATCGAGCGCGATCCCGCCCGGCCCGTCGAGAACCCCGGGTGCGACGACGGTGCGCACGACCGGCGCCGCACCGCCCGCCGCGGGTGCCGCGACCGCCGCGACGGCCAACGAGGCGAGACCGGCCAGGGCCACGGGCAGTCGGCGCACGGCGCACATCATGCCGGTTGGGAGGCGGCCGGTCTCGGTGGCAGGCCATAGTGGGCGGCGCATCACGCAGCACGGACCGCAAGACCGAAGAGAGAAGGAGGCCGCTGTGTCCGCACCCGAAGAGGCCCTCAGCGCCGGGAACGTCACGTTCACCGGTTACGAGGGGGCCGAGATCAACGCCTACCAGGCGCGTCCCGCCGGCGACGGGCCCTTCCCCGGGGTCCTGGTCATCCACCATCTGCCCGGTTGGGACTCGGGGACCAAGGAGATCACGCGACGCTTCGCCGCCAGCGGCTACAACGCGATCTGCCCCAACCTCTACGCCCGCCAGGGCCTCGATGTCGATCCCGACGACGCCGCGGCGGCCACCCGCGAGGCGGGCGGCATCCCCGACGACCAGTTCGTGGGCGACGCCGACGCGGCCGTCAAGGCCCTCCGGGCGCTGCCCACGTCCAACGGCAAGGTCGGCGTCATCGGGTACTGCTCGGGCGGCCGGCACTCCTTCCTGACCGCGGTGAGCCTGCCCGTCGATGCGGCGGTCGACTGCTACGGGGCCTTCGTCACCGGCACCGTTCCCGAGGGCTTCCCGCTCAAGGCCACGCCGCTGGTCGACCGGACGCCGCAGCTGCGGTGCCCGCTGCTCGGCCTGTTCGGCAACGACGACCAGTTCCCCAACACCGAGCAGGTGGACGAGCTGGAGGCGGCCCTCAAAGAAGCCGGCAAGACCTACGAGTTCCACCGCTACGACGGCGCGGGCCACGCGTTCTTCTCGGTGGACCGGCCGGCCTTCCGGCCCGAGGCCGCCCTCGACGGCTGGCAGCGGATCTTCGACTGGTACGGCCGCTACCTGGCGGGGGGCTGACCATGTGCTCGTACCTCACCGTCGCCACCGACATCGCCGGCAGCGCCAAGGGACCGCAGGGGTGGTTCGGTGTCACGTCGGCCAGCGTCTACTTCGACCACCCGTTCCACGCGCCCTTCGACCACACCCTCAACATCGACTTCGCCGACCCGGCGCGCGGGCCGGGCGCCCGCGTCGCCGTCGAGCTCAGCGCGGCCTCGGCGCGCCGCCTGGTCGAGAGCATCAACGAGGCGCTTGCCGCTGCCGGGGCCGCCGCGACGTGACGTCACCCACCGGTCCGGCGGCCGGCGTCCACCTGCCCTGGGCCGAGGTGCCCGGTGCGGTGCAGGCGTGGGCGGCCCGGGTCGGCGGCGGCGAGCCCGAATCGGCGCGTGACGTGCCCGGCGGGTTCTCGCCGGGCGCGACCACGGTGCTCGACTGTCCCGGCGGGGCCATCTTCGTCAAGGCAGTCGGGGCGGCACTGAACCCGGAGTCCCCCGAGCTGCACCGGCGCGAAGCGGTCGTGTCGGCGTCACTGCCGCGGGCGCCCGAGCTGCCGCGATTCCTCGACGTCTACGACGACGGCGACTGGGTGGCGCTGGCCTTCGCGGCCGTCGACGGCCGCCCACCGGCCCATCCGTGGGACCGGCGCGAGTTGCAGGCCGCGGTGCGCGCGCTCGAGGCCCTCCACGCTGCCCTCACGCCCAACCCCGTCGCGGGGATGGCGCCGGCGGCTGACCGGCTCCATCTCCTCTTCGGCGGCTGGGCCGAGCTGGCCGCCATGGACCGGCCCCCCGAGGGTCTCGACGAATGGACCGGCCGCAACCTCGAGCGCCTGGCCGAGCTCGAGTCGGCATGGCAAGCGGCGGTGACGGGGTCGACGCTGCTCCATTGTGACGTGCGGTCGGACAACCTGCTCGTCACCACGAGCGGTGTCGTGTTCGTGGACTGGCCGCATGCGTGTGTCGGTGCACCCGTCCTCGACCTGGTCGCCTGGGCGCCCTCGGTGGTGCTGGAGGGCGGGCCCGCCCCCGAGGAGCTCCTGGCCCTGCACGGTCCGGCGTCCGCCGTCGACCGTGACCTCCTCGCCGTCCTGGTCGCCGCCTTCAGCGGTTTCCTCGTGGGCCACTCGCTGCGGCCGCCGCCGCCCGGGCTCCCCACGCTGCGCGCGTTCCAGGGCGCGCAGGGTGCGGCGGCCCTGGCCTGGCTGCAGCGCCTGACGGGCTGGCCCCGGTAGGTTTCCGGTCCATGCGCTTCGGTTTGCAGATCCCGAATTTCGATCCCGACACCCTCTTCGACGGGGTGGTCGCCATGGCGGCCGCGGCGGAGGAGACGGGGTACGACTCGGTGTGGGTGATGGACCACTTCTACCAACTGCCCCCAATGGGTGGGCCGAGCCAGCCGATGCTCGATTCCTACACCCTGCTCGGGGCGTTGGCCGCCCGGACGTCGCGCGTGCGACTTGGCACCATGGTCACCGGTGTCACGTACCGCAACCCGGCGCACCTGGCCAAGATCGTGACGACGCTCGATGTCATCAGCGCGGGGCGGGCCATCCTCGGCATCGGCGCGGCCTGGTACGACACCGAGCACGAGGGACTGGGCTTCGACTTCCCGCCCGCCGGCGAGCGGCTGGACCGCCTGGAGGAGGCCCTGCAGATCTGCCGGGCCATGTTCACCGAGGAGGCGCCGTCGTTCACCGGCACCTACTACCGGATCCACGAGGCCCGCAACGTGCCGCCGCCGGTGCAGCCGGGTGGGCCCCCCATCCTCGTCGGAGGAGGCGGCGAGAAGCGGACCCTGCGGCTGGTGGCCCGCTACGCCGACATGACGAACCTCTTCGGCGACCCGGCCACCATCGCCCACAAGGTCGACGTCCTGCGGGGCCACTGCAAGGAGTTCGGGCGCGACCCCTCCGAGGTCACGGTCAGCCGGCTCAGCACGCTCGTGCTCACCGGCAGCGAGGAGGAGACGGCGGCGACCAAGGACTTCCTGCGTCAGGTCACCGGCGAGGAGCCCACGACCTCGGACGTCGGCACGGCCGACGAGCTGGTGGCCCGCGTGGAGGAGCTGGCGGCGGCGGGAGTCGAGTACTTCATCTTCAACGTGCCGACCGGGACACCGGACACCGTGCGGCAGGTGGGCGAGTTGCTGGTCGACCGGTTCGCCGGCTGACGCTGTCCTACTAGGACAAGGTCAGGTCGCGCAAGGCGGCACGGGCTGCACCCAGCCCGCACATGCCGTGCACGCCGCCCCCGGGCGGGGTGGCGGCCGAGCAGAGGTAGACGCCCTCGATGGCCGTGCGGTACGGGTTCCAGCGCGCGGTCGGCCGGAGGATCATTTGGCGGAGGGTGGCGGCACCGGCATTGATGTCGCCGCCGACGTAGCTCGGATTGTGCTCCTCGGTGGCCACGGCCGTGAAGGTCGAGCGCCCGAGGATCAGGTCGCGGAAACCCGGCGCGAACCGTTCGATCTGCGCCTCGATCCTCTCGGTCATGTCCACCGACGATCCGTTGGGGACGTGGCAGTAGGCCCACAAGGTGTGCCGGCCTTCCGGCGCCCGGCCGGGGTCGACCACGCACGGCTGGGTGACGAGGCAGTACGGGCGGTTCGGGTGCCGCCCGGCGTTGACGTCCGCCTCGCTCCGGGCGATCTCCTCGAACGTCCCGCCCACGTGGACGGTGACGGTCTGCCGGCAGCGCTCGGCGCTCCAAGGGACCGGCCCGCCCAAGGCCCAGTCGACCTTGCACACCCCGGGCCCGTAGCGGTAGCGGGCCAACGCGCGGCCATAGCCCGCCGGGAGCGAGTCGCCTGCCATCTCCATCAACTGGCGCGGCGTGACGTCGAGCACGACCGTGCGGGCGCGGGGGAGCTGGTCCAGCCGCTTCACCAGACAGCCCGTCTCGACCCGTCCACCCGCGGCGGTGAGCTCGGCGACGAGGGCATCGACGACGGCTGCACTCCCACCCTCGACCACCGGCCAGCCATAGCGGTGCGCCAGCGCCGTGAAGAGCCGGGGAAAGACGCCGGAGAGCGGAGCCGTGAGCGGCAGCATGGAGTGGGCCGCCGTGCCGGCCACGAGCGCCCGGCCCTCCGCGGTGCGAAAACGCCGAGCCAGGTGTTGGGCCGACGGCAGCGCGCGCAGCGCGAAGCCGGCGGCCGCGAGCGGGTGCGGCGGCATGTCGCGCATGGAGCCGAGAAAGGCGGGCAGGACCTTGTCCAGGTCCCGGACGAGGGGAGCGAACAGCCGGGCATAGGCCTGCCCGTCCACCCCCAGTGCACGGACCACGTCATCGACGTCGGGCCCGACGGAGACGGCGCGCTCCCCATCGAGGGGATGGGCGAAGGCGACCGGTGGGGTCAACAGGCGGACCCCGCGGGCGGAGAGATCGATGTCGCGGAAGGCGGGCGAGGCCAGCAGCAGGGGGTGCACCGCCGAACAGACGTCGTGGTGGAACCCGGGCAGAGTCAGCTCGGCCGTGCGGCACCCGCCGCCTGGCTCATCAGCCGCTTCATACACGTCGACGGCCAGACCGGCCCGGGCGAGCATGAGTGCGGCAACCAACCCGTTGGGGCCGGCGCCCACGACGATGGCATCTGCGTCCCTCATCGGATCACAGTCTCAAGGTCAGCGTCTCCGCGGCGCCGATCACGGGAACGGGGCTCTCCGCGAACCGGCAGACCGTGCGTTCGACCTCCATGTCGCTCCGATCCGGCCGATGATGGAAGAGCGCGACCTGGCGGGCCCCGGCCATGGTGCCCAGGCGCACCGCGTACTCGGCGGCCGCATGGCCGAACGGCCCCTCAGCGTCCACCTCCTCGGCCCGGAGGTGCGCGTCGTGAATCAGGAGGTCGACGTCGCGTGCCAGCTCGAGGGCGGACGCGTGGTACTCGCCGATGCCGTCTGGGCCGGGGCCGAGCGCCGTCGGGCAGTGGTCGGGGATGTACGCGACGGACGAATGGCCGTCGTCGACGCGGAACCCCACCGTGTGGCCGCCCTTGTGGGGGACGTCGATGGCGAGGACGTTGAAGCCTTCGGCCGCGAAGGCGTCGCCGGGAACGAGGCCGAACTGCCACTGGCCGCGTAGCGCCGAAGGCTCGATCGGGAAGAACGGCGGCGCCATCATGCGCGCCAGCAACGCCTCCGCGTCCGTGTCGTCGCCCTGGTCCGGCAGAAGCAGACGTACGCATGCGTCGTCGCGGTCCCCGGAGCGGAAGAAGGGCAAACCTTGCACATGGTCCCAGTGCAGGTGGGTCAACAGGACGGTGCCGCGGAAGGGCAGATCCCCCAGCAGCGAGGGCAGGCGTCGCAGCCCCGTGCCGGCGTCGAGGAGCAGCGTCGGTCGATCGTCGTCGTGGGACAGCGCGACGCAGGAGGTGTTCCCCCCGAAGCGTACGTAGTCGAGACCGGGTGCCGGCGTCGACCCCCGGGTCCCGCAGAACGTGACACGCACGTGCTCAGTCTCGCGCCCGGACCTCGCGGCGATGGCCCGCGGACAGCTCCTCCAGTTGTGCACGCTCGATCAGGTCGGCGTCGAAGAGAGCCACCCGGCAGGGCGTCACCGCAACGTTGCTCGATGTGCGGATGCCACCCTCGAGGTGGGCGCGCTCACCGAGCAACGCCCCCGGCCCGTACTCGGCCAACCGTTCCCCGCCGCGCTCGACGCGGACGATGCCGTCCAGGATGAGGAGGATCTCCGTGCCCGGCTCGCCCTCGTTGAAGAGGATGGTGCCGGCCGGGAAGCGCTCGATCCGCCGCTTCCCTCCACCTTGCATGAGCTGGGCCGACAAGGACGTCTCGAGCGCCGACTCGACGGCGGACACCAGCGCCTCGGAGTCCTCGTCCCCCCACGGGCTGTGCTTGCCGAACGACTTGCGGTACCAGTCCTTGAAGTCGGTCAGGCCGGACTTGTGCGTGACCTTGTTGTCGGCGCCGTAGACCCAGTGGCGGGGGAAGCGGCTGGCCCCGATCAGCGCGTGCTCCGCCCGGCCGTCCGCGTGCAGCGTCAACGAGAGCGTCGTCCACACGAGCGGGGCCTGCCACTGCACGAAGGGGCGCCGGCGCACCCGCCGCGGCGCCGGGACTCCCGTGCGCCCGCCGCACGTCTGCACGAACCGGACCCATCCGTCGCCGCGCTCGGGCTCGCGCTGAATGTCCGGCAGCTGGACGGCCTGGAAGCGGTGCCGCACCGCGCCGAGGTTGACCAGGGTGGTGCCCATGAGCCCTCCGCCCTCGTACCCCATGTCGACGATCCGTCCGTCGTCCACGGTGATGAAGGCCCGCAGTTCGTTGGCAAAGCGGAACCGGTCCTCGTCCCGCAGGCGCTCGACGTCCATGCCCTCACTCGGAGGAGGCGCGTCATAGTGCGTGACCCCCGAGTCGAAGGCCAGGCGCTGGGCACCCTGGATCGCCTCCGTGGGGATCCAGGAGAGCGAGGTGACGAGACCGGTGTGGCGGGTAAGCAGCTTGGTACTCATGGAGACAGCCTCTACCGGCCGACCCGGGTTGACGAGTGTGGTGACAGGCATCGCGGGGTGTGCCTAGCACCACCCAGTTCGGGAAGGTCCCCACCTGTTCGGGGCACCCGGCGTGTGGGAGAACTAGACCCGTGGATGACACAGCGGATGGTTCCGGCACGATCTCGGTGTTCCTCGCCGACGACAACCTCATTGTCCGCGAGGGCGTCAAAGCGCTCATTGAGCGGCACGCGGATCTGCGGATCGTCGGTGTCGGGGCGGACTACGACGAGGTCGTCGACGGGGCCACCAGCCTGCAGCCGCAGGTCCTGGTCACCGACATCCGGATGCCGCCGGAGTTCAACCGGGAGGGGATCGACGCCGCCAAGGAGATACGCAAGCGGCATCCGGGGACCGGCGTCGTGATCCTCTCCCAGTACGACGATCCGGAATACGCGGTGTCCTTGTTGGCCGAGGGCTCGGCCGGCTACGGCTACCTCCTGAAGGATCACATCGCGCAGGGGGACCAGCTCGTCGATGCCATTCGGTCCGTCGCCACCGGTGGCAACGCGCTCGACCCGGCGATCGTCGACGCGCTCTTGCGTCCGATGACCGCGCACGGGGGCCTCTCGCCCCCGGAAGAGGACCTCCTGGCCATGGTCGCCGAGGGCAAGCCGATCAAGGCCATTGCCGCGGCCAAGCGCCTCCCGCCCGAAGCGGTCGACGCCGAAGTCGAGGCCGTGTTCGTCAAGCTGGCGGAAGGGGTCTCGGCCGGCACGGAGGGCGCGCTCCAGAGGCTGCGGCTGCTCCACAAGGCGATCGTGGACCGCGAGGAACAAGGGGAGACGCTGTCGCGGCTCCTTCCCGGTGGCCTCGCCGAGAAACTCCGTCGTGACGGCCGCCAGATCGGGGAGACCGAGCGGGTCACCGTCACCGTTCTGATGAGCGACATCCGCTCGTACTCCACCATCGCCGAGCACGCCGATCCGAGCCAGCTGGCCGGGCAGCTCAACATCCATCGTGCGGCCATGAACGACGCCATCCTCGGCGAGAACGGCACGGTGATGCAGTTCGTCGGCGACGCCGTGATGGCCGTGTTCGGTGCACCGTTCGAGCAGGTCGACCATGCCGATCGGGCCGTCGCCGCCGCGCTCGCCATGCACCAGAAGCAAGCGGCCATCAACCGCCAGTGGGAGGAGGAGGGCCTGCCGCCCTTCGGGCTGGGCCTGGGGCTCTCGACCGGGGAGGCGGCGGCGGCCCTGCTCGGATCGGAGGAACGGCTGGAATACACCCTTGTCGGGGACACGGTCAACATGTCCCAGCGGCTCCAACAGCTGGCGGAGGCGGGCGAGATCGTGGTGTCCCAGGGCACCGTCGACGCCTGGGAGGGCGCCCGGGAAACGGTCGCCCTACCTGCTCAACTGGTGAAGGGGCGCGAGACCCCCGTGATCGCATACAAACTGGTGAACGACGGATGCCGATCCGGCGACGTCCTGGCGAAAGAAGGAACCTGATATGGACGCCTTGGTCGTAGACAAGGTCCGCAAGACGTTCGAGGCGGAGAATGCCCCGGTTCGCGCGCTCCGGGGCGCCAGCCTCGTCGTGCACTCCAGCGACTTCGTCGCGTTGATGGGGCCTTCTGGCTGCGGCAAGTCGACCCTGCTCAATCTGATCGCCGGACTCGACGTGGCCGACGAGGGCACGATCACCGTGGCGGGGGAGCTCGTCACCGGCCGGACCGAGGACGAGCTGTCCCAGCTGCGCCGGCGCCACATCGGGATCGTGTTCCAGTTCTTCAACCTCCTCGAGGGGATGACGGTCCTGGAGAACGTCGCGCTGCCGGCGGTGATCGCCGGACGGAAGCGCAAGATGGCCGAGAGCCGCGCCCGCGACCTCCTCGATCTTCTGGGGATCGGTGACAAGGCGGGGACCGTGCCGGGCATGCTCTCGGGTGGTCAGCGCCAACGTCTCGCCATTGCCCGTGCCCTCGCCAACGAGCCGACCCTGCTGCTGGCGGACGAACCGACCGGCGCCCTGGACTCCGAGGGCGGCCAGGAGGTCATCGAACTCCTCAGCCGCCTCCACACCGGGGGGCAGACGATCGTGCTCGTCACCCACGACGCCAGTGTCGCCTCGGCTGCGGACCGGATCGTACGCATGCGGGACGGGAGGATCGCGGTGGACGAGGAGTCCGAGCTCCCCCTCGCGGTCCAGTCCTAGCGGGACCTCAAATCCTGTGACCCTGCGCGACGAGGTGCAGATCGACGTGGGCGGAGAGCCCTCCGTCGTCGCGGCCGCACCAGGACGGCCGGCCTTCGGCTGGTTCAGACTGCTCCAGGTCGTCCTGTTCGGGCTGACCGTGGCCGTTGTGGTCATCGGGTGGCGCATCAGCGTGCCGCACGGGATCGCGCCGGCCAACTCTGTCGCCTTCGGCCTCACCCTGGCGTGGGCACTGGTCGGGATCGTCGACACGGGGCGCGAGATCGCCGGGGGACCAAGGCGTCCGCTTATCATCTCCTCGCCGCCGTCGACGCGTTGGTGGCGGCGGTGGCGCTGACGGCGGGCCGGAAGTCAGAGGTGGTGCACGCGTCGAGCACCGCCCGGGGCGTGGCGACGCTGGCCGCCATCGTCGTCACGGCCATCTCGTTCCATTTTCTCCTCGCCCTGCCCGACGGACGGCTCCACGACTCCGTGCGCCGCTTCATGGTGGTGAGCGGGTACGTGATAGCCGTCGCCGTCGGCCTCGTGTTCGTCGTCGACCAGCGGCCCTTCAGCCTCACCGACGGCGCGGTCAGCTGGTTGGTCGCGGGAGCGTTGGCGATCGCACCGATGCGAGCCCGTTACATCGGTGCGATCGGACACCACCGGGAAAGGATGGAGTGGTTCGCGATCGGCGCGACCCTGGCGGCAACGGTCGCACTGATGGCCACGGTTCTCCACCTGCTGGTCGGCTGGCCGGGTCAGCTCGGCGCGGTGACCGCGGCGGCGACGGTGCTCGTCCCTCTGGGCCTCTTGGCCGGGGAGAGCAAGGCGATGGGCCCCCACGCCAGCCGGGGCCTGGTCCAGGTGCTCGCGGTGTTCGGGTTCGTCGTGGTGGTCTCGGCCATCTACCTCGTCGTCGTGCTCGGACTTGGTCACGCGCCGAAGACGACCGGTGACAAGGAGGTACTGGCCCTCTCCATGGTGGCATCCGGACTGGCGGCGCTCATCTTCGTGCCGGTGCGGGCGCGCTTCCTCGAGTCGGCCACCCGGTTCGTCTACGGATCACGGGAGGCTCCCGACGAGGTCCTGCGGACGTTCGGCAGCAGGCTCACGCGCGCCATCCCCATGGACGAGTTGCTGCTGCAACTCGCCGAGTCCCTGCGCAAGACGATGAGTCTCACCAGCGCCGAGGTCTATACAGGGACCGGAGAGGTCTTGGAGCGCACGGCGTCGGTGCCCGATCTGGGTCCCGGGTCGCTGGTCGTGTCGCCGCGGGAGCGTCCAGTCGTGACGCGGGCCGGGGTATCGGGAACGGCCTGGGCCTCCGTCTGGTTGCCCGCGCTCCTCAAGGGGCGTGAAGCGGAGCAGGTCCGGGTCGCGCCGGTCAGTCACGCGGGGGACCTGTTGGGCCTCGTCGTCGTTGAGCGGTCGAAGATGGCGAGCGCGTTCTCCGAGGACGATGACCGGGTGCTCACGGACCTGGCCCGTCAGGTTGGCCTGGCTCTCCACAACTCTCAGCTCGATACCGCCCTGCAGACCACGCTGGACGAGGTCCGCAAGCAGGCGGACGCGTTGCGCGAGTCCCGTGCCAGGATCGTCGCCAGCGGGGACGCCGAGCGGCGCCGGGTCGAGCGCAACCTCCACGACGGTGCGCAGCAGCATCTGGTTGCGTTGGCGGTCAACCTCCGGCTGGCCAAGGACATCATCGTCGACGACCAGGAGGCCGGAATGGAGATGCTCGACCAGCTGGCCGGCGAGGTCCAAGAGACCATTCAAGAGCTCCGGGAGCTGGCGCACGGGATCTACCCGCCTCTGCTCGTCGACAGCGGACTGGTCGAAGCGCTCCGCGCTGCGGCCAACCGCAACCCCCTCCCGGTTGACATCGTCGCCGATGGCATCGCCCGGTACCCGTCCGAGACCGAGGCGGCCGTGTACTTCTGCTGTCTCGAGGCGCTCCAGAACGCGGCGAAGCACGCGCCCGACGCACGGGTGGAGGTCCGTCTGTGGGAGGAGTCCGGTGGCCTTCTGTTCACCGTGTCCGACGACGGGCCGGGGTTCGACCCTGACACGGCGCAGCGCGGTCACGGCTACGTCAACATGGCGGACCGCCTCGGCGCCATCGGCGGAACGGTCCGCTGGGACTCAGAACTCGGAAAGGGGTCCCAGGTCCGGGGCTCGGTCCCGCTCGTCTAGGGATCGCCGGGTCACACCGAAACGAACTGCTGGGCGTCCCGGCCCTCCCAGAGCTGCCGAAGCGTGTCGGCGCCCAGGTGTTCCTTGTTGAGGTAGGCGCGTGCGCCGCTCGTGGCCACCTCGGGCGGCAGGTCTGCCGCGTCGTAGGTCGAGCACAGGATCACCACGACGTCGGGATGCCTGGACACCATGGTCCGGGTGGCTTCGATCCCGTTCATCTCAGGCATGTTGATGTCCATGAGGACCAGGGCGGGACTCAACTCTTCCTCGAGTGACACCGCCTCGCTCCCGCTGGCGGCCTCGCCCACCAGCTCGAACTCGACGGCCCGCTTCAACACTGCCTTCATGGCAGCTCGGAACGGTGCCTGGTCGTCGACGATCAGGACGGGGAGCCCATCACTCATGCTTCCATTCTCGCACGGCGCCTCACAGCGAGGCCGTGGTGGTGCCATGCATGCCGAGGGGGGGTGGTGTCACCCGCCCCCAGGGTCGCTGAGATACACCAGCACGGCCTTGACCCGCCGGTTCACGTCACGCTCCTCGGTGAGCCCCAGCTTGGAGAAGATGGAGTTCGTGTGCTTCTCCACCGCTCGCTCGGAAACCTGCAGGGAGGCGGCGATGGCGGCGTTGCTCTTGCCCTTGGCCATTTCGCCCAGGATCTCGGACTCCCGCGGCGTGAGCCAGGACAGGTCCGACTTCCGGCGGGAGGACTTGGCCGCAATCAGCTCGTCGACGATCTGTGGGTCGATCATCGACCCGGACTGGGCCACCGTTCTGATGGCTTGAGCCAGCTCGTCGGCTCCTGCGACCTGCTCCTTCAGGAGGTAGGCCCTGCCCGCCGACCCTGTTTCGAGGAGCGCCAGCGCGTATGACGGCGTCTTGTACTGGCTGAGCACGACGACGCCCACCTCGGGCTGGTGCTCCCGCAACCATGAGGCCGCCTGGATCCCCTCGTCGGTCCCGGTGGGGGGCATCCGGATGTCGGTCACGACAACCTGGGGCGAGGTGTCCTCGATGAGCTCGAGGAGCTCGGGCAGGTCGGCCGCCTGGCCCACGAGCTCGAGATCGGGCTCGCTGTCGATAATGCGCGAGATCCCCTCCCTGAGGAGCGCATTGTCCTCCGCAAGTACCACCCGGATGCTCGACATGCGAAGCGTACGGTAGCGCGTGCCGCCGAAAGTGCCCAGGTCGGAGCTTTGGGCGTCGTGGTGCCGGCACGGCCGCGGATCACCGCTGGTCCATTCCTCCTGGTTGGCGCATACCGCGGACGAGAATCGACGCCGTGAGTGAGTCGCTGGCTACAGGACTCGGGCCGCCGTCCGCCTCCGCTCGGCCGCCTGCGCGTGATCGGGCAGCCTGGCCGCAGCCCAGGCGGACGAAGTCGTCGATCTCGCACGAGCATCTCGACGTGACTGTGGACGTCGCCGGCCTGGCCCGCTGAGAACGCCGACTACGGCGCCTCGCTGAGCCCCTTGGGCGGCCGCCGGGTCCACCCGAATCATGTTCCGGTCACCCGCAGGCTGCGCAAGCGTTCGGGCTCGCTCCCGCACTCCACGCTGGCGACGACCTCCCGCACCCAGCGGGCGACGTCGTCCGGGTGGGTCCGGATGAGCCAGTGTCCTCCGTCCGCAGGCCGGCGCCACATGAGGGACGCCCACTCCTCCAGGCCCTCGAGCAACGGTGGGCTCACGTAGCGGTCGCGGGTGGGGACGATCAGCTGCACCGGCACGTCGGTGTGCCCGGCCCGGGGGTGGCGCATGCGATCAGCGACATTGGCCCGGTAGAGATCGACGCCGTGCGCGAAATCCGAGCCGAGTGTGGGCGCCGGCCAACGGTCGTCGGTGGGCACACCCTCGCGGTGGAGGGCCGCGGCCCACAACTGGTTGGCGCGGCGCGGGCGCATCATCAGTGGGGGCAGGAAGGGCAGATGGAAGAACGCGATGTACCACGAGTGGAGACCCTGCTGGAGGACAGGTCCGAGGCGCACCGGATCGAGGGAGCGGTGACGCCTCACCCAGAGGCCGGCATGATCGAGCGGCGGACCCGAGATGGACGTGTAGCTGGCGAACCGATGTGCCACACCCTTCGTGGTCACCGCCTCCCAGCCCTGGATCGATCCCCAGTCGTGTGCCACGAGGTGGACAGGCGAGCCAGGGCTGGTGTGTTCGAGAACGGCCACCATGTCGTCGACGAGGAGCGGCAGGCCATAGCCGGCTCGAGAACCCGGATCCTCGGAGTTTCCGGCTCCCCTGACGTCATAGGAGACCACGTGGTGATCCGAGGCGAGGCGGTCGGCGACGGGATTCCAGACCGCGCTCGTGTCAGGGAAACCGTGCACGAGGACGACGGTCGGTCCCGCCCCCGTTCCTCGCTCCGACACGGCAAGGGTGAGTCCCGCTCCACGAACACGCCGTTCGGATGGCACGCGCAGAGTCAACCACGTTCGTTCGCGCCGGCCCGATGGTCAGGGTCGGCGTTATGCCTTGGGCGCGATCGCCGCCTTCAGGTCTTCCAGGGCGGCGTCCAGCTCGGCCGAGCGGTTCCGCCGGGCCGAATCGGCGGAGGCCAGCTGCTCGCCGGTGGGGGTCGCGCCCCCTGAGCGCATCAGGTGATCGGCCTCGACGGCGAAGGCCAGGCCACGCAGGCTCTCCGCGCCACGCGTGCTGAGGACCCGATGTGTCTCATCGGGAGCGGAGCCCGCCGCCCGTTCCAGTCCATCCACTGCCTCGTCGACCTGCGCGGCGACCGTCGCCCGACGCTGGTCGTCGTCCGCGTCGGATTGCGACAGCACGAGCTCCCGGGCGAGCTCGGCCGCGGTCACGGCGGGCCGCACCGAGCGCTCCCAGCCCACCACACGGCCCTGCCGCCTGGTATGGGCGATCAGGAGGGCGACGAGGATCGCCGCCAAGACGATGACCACAGCAAGGAGGATCCAGCCCCACGGCGTGGAGCTCGACGTCGTCGTGGCCACAGTCGTCGTTGTGGTGCTCGGGTGTGATGAGGTCGTCGTCGGGCGGCCTCGCGTCGTCGTGGTCGTGGGCTCCGTCGTGGGTGGCTCTGTCGTCGTGGTCGTCGGGGCGGCCGTGGTGGTGGTCACCGCTGCGGTCGTTGTCGTGGTCGTGTCCTGCGCGGCTGCGGGTCCAGACACGACGCCGAGGATGATCGGCGAGGCGCTGAGTGCGAGCAGCACCGCGGCTGCACGGCGAGAAATTTTCGAACGCATGGGGCCAGCCTAGGGTCAGCGTTGCCGCCAGTCAGGGACCGCGGCCGTCAGGGCATTTGCCGGCAGGCAACACGGTGCGACAGCACGTCCCGCCGGTTGCACTATCGCTCCGGCCTGGGCGGACGTAGATTTGCCCCGTGCGACGACTCCTGCGGGGTACAGGTGCCTGTCTTGGATGCCCCGTCACCGGGACAGTCGGGTGACTCCATCGGCCGAGGGGCCCGAGCGACGCCAGTTGACGGTCATGTTCACCGACCTCGTCGGCTCGACCGATCTCGCGTCCGCGCTCGATCCGGAGGACTGGCACGAGGTGTTGAACGCGTACCAGCACCGCGTCGCCGCAATCGTCAGGGCGCACGGCGGTGTGATCGCGCAGTTCCAAGGTGACGGCGCTCTCGCCTACTTCGGCTACCCCACGGCCCAGGAGTCGGCGGGCCGTGACGCCCTCGTGGCCGGCATGGAGATTGTCGACGACATCGTGCGATTCGGGGCCGAGCTCCCGCCGGCGTTGGGGATCAGCGACCTGCAGGCGCGGGCCGGCATCCACACAGGCGACGTACTGGTCGCAGCCGTCACGGCCGGCGGGACGGAGCGGCTTCCGGACGTCTGGGGCCAGGTCCCCAACATGGCCGCCCGTCTTCAGGCGGTTGGAGCGCCGGGCCAGATCGTGGTCAGTGGCGAGACCGCCACGCTGGTCTCCGGCTTCTTCGAGCTGGAGCCCTTGGGTTCCCTCACTCTGAAGGGCATCGGGCAACCCGTGCCGGCGTTCCGGGTCCTGCGACGGAGCAGCGCCCGGACCCGTTTGGAGGCGCGGCCATTGACGATGTTCATCTCCCGGGTCGGGGCATCGGACTGGCTGCACGAGCAGTGGGCCCATCTCGAGAACGGGTCAGGTCGACTCGTCGTCGTCTCGGGAGAACCGGGGATCGGAAAATCGCGCTTGCTGTTCGAGTTCAGCGCGGAGATCCGGGCGCGTCGTCATCCGGTCGTGACGCTGGTGTGCAGCAGGCGCGGATCCCTCAGTCCACTCCAGCCCTTTGGTGAGGTCATTGGTCACGCCCCTGCGACCCCGCAAGAGGCGGCCGCGTGGGTCGATGTTCAGGCGGGTGACGCACCACTCCTTCTGGTCGTGGAGGACGCGCATTGGGCCGACCCCAGCACCTTGGAAGCGGTGCACCTGATCGCAGAGGGGTCGAAGGCGGTGCTCGTGGTGCTGAGCGCCAGGCCAGAGATCGTCGACGACCCGCACCTGGTGCCGAAGGCCGAGCTCCAGCTCGACCGGTTGAGCAGCGAGGAAGCCCGCACGATGCTCGAGCAACTGCCCGGTGTGTCCCGGCTCCGCGCAGATGTGCGCGAAGCGCTGGTGCAACGGGCCGATGGGGTTCCCCTCTTCCTCGAGGAGCTTGCGCGCGGGCTGGCCGACGGCGAGGCGGTCAGCGCCGACGCCATGCCGACGACGCTCTCGGAGGTCATCACGGCGCGCCTGGACCGAGTCGGTGAGGCCAAGCGGGTCGCACAGGCAGCGGCCGTCATCGGGCGCTCGTTCGACCGTCGGGTGCTCGAGGCGGCAACCGGGCTGGAAGGGGTGACACTCGACGCCGAGCTTCGCCGGTTGCAGGAGCACGCGATCATCGAGTCCTCCCCGAGGTCGGACGAGATGCAGTTCCGTCACGCCCTGATCCAAGAGACCTCCTATCGCTCGGTGCTCCGGGCCGACCGGGTCCGCGTGCACGGCGTGGTCGGCGAGACGCTGATCGCGTCCGGTCGAGCCGAGGCCCAGCCGGAGATCGCGGCGTACCACATGGGTGCGGCCGGAAGAGCGACAGAAGCGGTGCCGCTCTGGAAGCAGGCATCGCACGCGGCACGACAGAACGCCCGCTTCCGGGAGGCCGCGGGCCACGAGCGGGAAATGCTCGCCCTCGTGGACCAGCTGCCCGAGGACGAACGCGACGGCACCGAGCTCAAGTCACGCAGCCGTCTGGTGATGTGCTTGACCGCGGTCGACCAGAGCGCCCCAGAGGCCCTCGAAGAGTCGCGGCGGGTGGAGGAGCTGGCGCGCCGCCTCGGCAACCGAGAGATCTTGTTGCGCAACTACATGGTGCTGGTGCCGTGGTGGCAGGCCAGCGCGGAATACAAGACGATCAACAGGATCCTGCGCGAGGCGAGGACGGAAGCGGAGATCCTCGGCGACGACTGGATGCTCGGGCTTATCGACACCTACGAGGGGACCACCCGGATTTGGCAGGGGATGCTGCACGACGGACTGGCGCAGCTCCGGGCTTCCTACGAGTCGAACGGCCTTCCGGTCGAGGCCAGTCTGAGTGAACTCCCACCGATGCGTTCGGTCGAGCTCATGGCCTTGGCCGCGCCACGTGTCGCAACGGCGCTGGCCTGCTGGCTGACCGGGAACACGACCGAAGCGTGGCGCATCGCGGACGACGTTCTGCGCTGCACGACCGAGCGACAGGTTCCGCAAGCCCAGGCGTTGGCCGCCGTCACCTCGGCCATCATGGCGCAGCTCGATGGTGAGCGTGAGGTCGTGATCAAGCTGGCGGAGGAGACGTTGCACGTCGCCGACGAGGTCAGCACGCGGCAATGGCGGCAGTGGGCCCGTTCATTGCAGTGGTGGGCCGGTGATGGGATGGATGAGCCGGAACTGCCCGGACCGCTGCTCCGCCCCTACTTCGAGATGCTCCTGGCGGACGACCTGCTCGCAGGGGCCGAGCGGGCACGTGGTCTGCTCGACGATGCCCTCGACACGGCCCGGACCACCGGCGAGCAGTTCTGCGAGGCGGAGATCCTCCGTCTCCGTGCCGGTGTGCTGCGGCGCGGCCGGAGAGTGGAACAGGCGGGCCGCGACTACGAAGAGGCCGTCCGGGTGGCACGGAGCCAAGGTGCACGCATGCTGGAGCTCCGGGCATTGACGGACTGGCTCGGCCTCCCGGGTGCGCCCGACCACGTCCGCGTGGACCTGGAGGCGAGCGTGGCGGAAACAGCCGAGGGCGGACCGAGCCGGAGCCTCACTGAGGCCCGAAGAGCGTTGGAGTTACCATGACCATGACGTGGGACGATGCCTTTCTCGATAGCCTGCGCACCCAGGCGGACCCGGAGGCGGACAACGTCATCGCGGGGCTGTTCTCGGGGACGAAGGACGCGTCGTCGGCCTTCCGGGCGCTCGTGGTCGAGCAGCACGAAGTCGCCGACCCCGCGCTGAAGTCGTTCCTCGAGAAGGGACCGGTTCCCCCCGCCTGGGTCGATCCCGCCCTCGTCTCTGCAGGGCAGGAGTGCTTCGCCCGGTGGGGCTCCCATGTCTTCACTGCGCTGTATGCGGCAGCGCTCCCGTCGGCGTACGCCTGCTGGCGCGGGGTCCAGGTCCTCGGCTTGACGGCCCGTCTCGAGACCGACGCCACGCGCCGGCTGAACGAGACGGCGCAGTTCCACCTCGACGTCATGGAGCGTGGTGGCCTGGAATCAGGGGGGCGCGGGTACTCGGACGTACGACACGTCCGGCTTATGCACGCTGCCGTGCGGTGGCTGATTCAGAACGACCCGCGGGCGGAGTGGAATCCGGCCTGGGGCACGCCCATCAATCAGGAAGACCTGCTCGAGACGCTGCTCACTTTTACCGAGATCGTGTTCGAGGTGTTCGACCGGACGGGGATCGTGTACTCGGAAGACGATGCGAACGCCTACCTGCATGCGTGGTCACTGATCGGCCACTACCTGGGGGTCCGCCCCGATCTTCTTCCCCTGACCCGCGCCCAGACATCGGTCCTCATGCCGATCGTGCGCCGCCGCCAGTTCGGTCCGAGTGAGTCGGGCAGCGCCCTCATGGCGGCGCTCCTCGAGCAGGGGACACGCCTCGCGCCGCCTGGGTTACGCGGCCTTCCCGCGACAACAGTCCGCTTCTACGTCGGCGACGCCACCGCCGACCTCCTCAGTGTCCCGAAAGCGGACTGGACCAAGAATCTCTTCGGTCCGCTCGCTGATCTGAGCCGACGGGTCTCGCTGGAGGAGTTACATCGTCGACTGCTTCAGGGACTCTCCGAGAAGATCGGCTTCGGGATGCTCTCGCTCGCGGTCAGGGCGGAGCGCTACGGCGACCGGCCTCCGTTCGAGGTGCCGACGTCGTTGGCGACCCGGTGGAACATCGCCCCCTATAAGGGACCCGACGGCAGTTGACCCTGCGCCATTTCGGCCAGCTGCGTGGCGGTGAACGGCGGGTCGAAGAGGGAACCGTCATTCTGGCGTGAGCGGAACAGATTGACGATGAAGTTCATCCGCTCCTCGAGTACGGCCCAGTCATGGGCACCGGACGGCGCCCCGGACCCCGCTGTCTTGTCCCATTGGGCGAGCGCGCTCTCGGCGGCCGTTCCGGTCAGCTTGCGGAGTCCGGACGGGAACATGCCGTCGGGCAGAGGCGGCACGTCGCACCGGAGATCGAACGTCTCGCTGGCGGTGACGAGCTGCATGATCGATTCGGTGAGCGCCGTATCCCAGGCCTCGTCGAGGACCCCGCAGAGATCGTCCGTCAGCCCGTCGAGCTCGTGGCGGATCGACGCGATGGGAAGGTGGCGAACGAAGTCGTCTTCGATGAGCTTCTTCAGGGTGTCGCTGATCGCAGCATTCAGCGCGCCCGAGATGGCCGGCTGCAGGCGGCGCTGCTCGTGAGCGACCGCCAGGATGTTGGCTTGAAGGATCAGGGTGGTGCGGTCGGCCGGTGCAAAGAGGGCGCGTCCGTAGCATTGGAAGGCCGTCGCCGCTGAGGCGGAATCGGCTCCGGACCCGAGTGACGCAAGGGCGGGCGCGACCGCTGCGGCGAGCTCCTCTGCATTCGCCGGCTTCGGGTCACGCACCCGCAGCAATTCCGCGAAGATGGGTGCAAGCTCGGCGAAGACCAGAACGTTGCCGGCGGCGATCTGCCTGGATACGTCCTTGGTGACGCCCTCGACGAGCCGACCGAGGTGGTCACGCGTGAGTTTCTGCACGGCCCGCCCGAGCAGGCCGTGGTTGAATTTGTGCAGGCCGGCCTCGGTGGCCTCGTTGTCGAGCAGGAGCTGCTTGGCCCGAGCCGGCAGCACCTCCCCGCGTATGGTGGCGCCGGCAGTCTTGGATGCCCACACGGCGAACGCACACCAGGTGGCATTCTCCGCAAGACCGGCGTCGCGCAGCGCCACGGCGAAGTCGTGGTACCGCTGGGTGATCCAGAGGTTGCGGAGCACGGGGTCCGCCATCTCCGCGATGTCCCCGACTGAAGGGTCCATACGCTGCATCGTAGGTTGCACTTCGGGCGGCTGCCAGGGTTCCGCCCACGTTCCTTCGGCGGCAGAACCTTCACTCGGCGACCGGGCGCCAGCAGCTGCCCACGTGAGCCAGGGGGAAACACAGAGCAGATGGAGCGAGGGCCGATCAGGCCCATGTCTGGGTCAGCGGCCGGCAGTTGTAGATGATGGCGCCGTCGCCGGCCTCTTGTCAGTGATTGCTCGAGCCAGCCCCGGCTCGCAGAGGAGGTGGTTCGCACCGGGATGGCGCACATCCGGCCCTTCTGAGCCAGGCACCGGTCCGTTCGCACTGCGTGCGGGCGGGATCGGGCAACGAGACGAGGTCATGCCCGAGCAAACGCGCCGGAGAGTGTTGCGTGGCGCTCGAGGGTCCCGGTGAACAGTGTCGCAACGGTGCGACCCATCGGACAGGCAGTCGATGCGCGCTCGGCCAGCGAGCGGAGCGCGTCAAGAGCGTCGGCAACCAGGCTCACGCGGGCCCGACGGTACGGTCGACGCGCGGAGTCGGCCCACCACCCGGGTAGACCATGCGGGTACCCTCGAGACGAGCGACCGGAGGACGACATGGAACTCGACATCCACGTGCCACGCTTCACCTGGCCGGGAGGCCCAGAAGCAATCGGGCCGACGTTTGCAACATTGGCCGGGACCGCGGAGGCAATTGGGGTACGGACCCTTTCGGTGATGGATCATTGGTTCCAGATGGACATGCTCTGGCCCGCCGAGGAGCCGATGCTCGAGGGGTACTCGGCACTGTCCTTCGCGGCGGCGAAGACGGAGCGGCTGCGCTTCCGGCTCCTCGTCGGCGGGGTGACGTACCGCCACCCGGGACTGCTGGCCAAGACGATCACCACGCTCGACGTCCTCTCGGGAGGTCGAGCCGAACTGGGGCTGGGGGCAGCCTGGTACGAGCGGGAACACCGAGGGCTCGGTGTCCCGTTCCCGCCGTTGCGCGAACGCTATGAGAGGCTCGAAGAGACGCTCCAGATCTGCTTCCAGATGTGGAGCGATGACAACGGCCCCTACGAAGGCACGCACTACCGATTGGCCGAGACCTTGTGCTCACCCCAGCCCGTCAGCTCGCCACGCCCACGGGTGCTCATCGGAGGAGGGGGCGAGCGCAAGACCCTTCGACTCGTCGCGACCTACGCCGACGCGTGCAACATCATCGGCGACTCCGCGACCGTTGCACACAAAGTGGAGGTCCTGCGCCGCCACTGCGACGAAGTCGGCCGCGCGTTTGCGGACATCGAAGTGACGGCCCTCATCGGGGTGGCGGACGACGCTGGACCGGACGCAATCGTGCACGAGGCCGAAGCGCTCCATGACGCCGGCGTGCAGGCCATCGTGATCCGCGCCGCCGGTTCCGAGCCGTCGCAGTGGCTCGAAGAGACGTGGGGGCCGGTCGTGCCGAAGTTGGCCGCCATTGGCTGATCATGGGCCTGCCTGAGCAGGCCGGTTTGCGCTGTTCAGTTCTTGCGGCAGATCCCTCGAAGAGGAAGGCCCGGCCGTCCGCCCAAGCCGCGATAGCGCCCGACGGGATCGGCGTTCCCGTGTGGACCCAAGGGGCCGCCTCTCAGGCTCGGAAGGCGTCGCCCTGCTCGCCGTGATCGCAGTCACGGCGATCCGCGTCGCATCGTTTCGCGTCTTGGGAAGCCCAGACTCGTCCGGCGCTCGTGAATGAGGCGTTTCCCTGTCCGCTGGATTTGCCCGTTATCGTGCTGATCCGGGCCGCTAGCTCATCCGGAAGAGCAGGGGACTTTTAATCCCAAGGTGCCGGGATCGAGACCCGGGCGGCCCA
>CAWIYI010000012.1:0-19675 GCA_963840245.1 uncultured Acidimicrobiaceae bacterium | reverse complement strand
GCGACCGAGGCGATGTGCATGTGGGACACGTGATCCTCGATGTGGAGGAACGAAGCATCCAACGGACTCAGGCGATCAGGACCCATCAGTCCTCCCTTCCGAGCTCCACCCCACCCAGCACGCTACTACCGGATGGCGCGGTATTCCCCGGGTCAGCCGGCGTCCGCGGCGGCGATCGGGTCGCCCAGCGAGGCGAGGAAGGGGGTGCTGAGAATGCGCCGGCGGGTCTCCTCGTAGGCGGCCTCGATCACCCGGGGGCTCCGGTCCTCGGCCATGGCGCGCAGACCCATGGCCCGCCGTGACTCTGCCCCGGGCTCCAGGCTGATCACCGTGGTCCCGGCCTCCTCGAGGCGGGCGATCTCGCGCTCCATCCGCCGGTGCACGGCCCGCCGGAGCCACCCGTCGACCCCGTTGGCGCTGCCGTGGGCCGCCGACATGGACGAGATGATGACCACCACCTCGCACCCCTCGGCGCGCAGCACGTCGGCGTTGGTCGCCGAGTGCACGCCACCGTCGACGTATTCGGTGCCGCCGATCTCGACCGGCCGGAAATACCCCGGGATGGCGCACGAGGCCAGCACCGCAGCGGCCAGCCGCGCCGGGGGGGCGCCGGCGCGGCCGAAGACCACCCTGGCCCCGTCCGACCGCCGCACGGTGCAGATGCGGAGACCCTCGGGCCAACGGCTGCCGATGTGCTCGTCGAGGCCCCGGGCGCGCTCCGAGATGTCGATCCCTCCCCGGGGGAGCAACGTCATGGCCGCCACCTCCGGCCGGAAGGCCAGGGGCCGCCGGACGGTCCGCGCGATGAGCGCCGGTGACGGCAGGTTCCAGGGGCGCAGCAGCGAGCCGACGGAGGGGGTCGGCAACGGTTCGGCGTCGTCGGGCAGGATCCGGCGCAGGATGGCGCCGCCCCGGCGCGACGTGGGCACCCCGTAGAGCGACGCGGCCAGGTCCGTGGCGGGCACCCCGACGCGCAGCGCCGTTCCGGTGACCGCGCCGGCCGAGGTGCCGACGATGACGGAGGCCTCCCGCGGGTCCCACCCGGTCTCCCGGCGCAGGGCGGACAGGACTCCGGCCTGGTAGGCCTGGCCCACCACGCCGCCGGCGCCGAGCACGATGCCGACCGAAGGAGTCCTCCGGCTCCCGAATCCCCCACGGGTCGCCTTCATCACCCGCCTTTCTACCCGCCGCTGCGCCAGAGCGCGCCGATTGCGCCCTTCTGGAGCTCTCGAGCCGCGCCCGGCAGGCGCCTGCGCCGTCCGGCGGCACCGCCGTTACGCTCCGGGGCTGGATGGCCCAATCCGAACTGGCCCGAGCTGACCTCGGGAGAACCCGTAGTGACCTGCACCGGGTCGCAGTGCACGTGCTCGGTCGCCGGCGCTTCGCGGTCAGCGGCCGCTTCGGGCTCCGGGCGAGCCCGCGCGGCATGGCCACGCCGGCCTTCGGCCCCGAGCCCGAGGTCGTGCGGATGGCCGGACCCGAGCTCATCCGCGAGGTCGGTGCCGAGTCGTGGTCCGTGCCGATGGCCGGCTCGACGCTGTCCGAGCTGGCCGCGTTCGCCGGGGCCGACCTGACATCGGACTACTCGGCCGGGGCCGATGCGCCCGCGGCGGGCGCACCGGACGAGCCGCTGCAGCTCGATGCCGGTGCGCTCGACGTCCTCTACGCCTGGATCGATCTCGGCTGGCGGGCGCTCGATGCCATCAGGTCGGGTCCCGGCGCGGCGACGAACTGGTCGACCATTCAATTGTGGCCCGAGCATTTCGACGTGGGCACGACCCTCGACCTCGGGTCGGGCCGTGGGGTGAACCTGGGCTTCTCGCCGGGCGACGCCTTCTCGGACGAGCCGTACGCGTACGTCGGACCCTGGGGTCCCGAGCGACCCGGCGATCCTGCGTACTGGAACGCGCCGTTCGGTGCGGTGGTGTCGCGCTCCGCCGTCGACGACGCGGCGAAATCCATCGCCTTCCTGCGCCGGGGGCTCGAGCTTCTCGGCGGCGCGTGATCTCCGTGCCCGTCCCGTTGCCCTCGGCCGAGACCGTCAACCTGTCGCCACCCGACGTGGCGGAAGCTCAGCTCATGGTGGACGGCATCGTCTCGGCCGTCACCGGCCGGGAGGGCCTGCTGCCGATTCAGCGGGCGCTGCTCGAGTCGCTGTTCGCGGCCATGACCGGCCATGCCGTCAGCGTGAAGGACGGCCCGACGACGACGGCATCAGCATGGGCGTTCGATCTGTGCCGGCGCGATCTCCAGTTCCGGTCCCGCATGGTGCAGATCATGCTGCTCTGCGCACTGGTACGCCATCCCATCCCCGACGAGGTGGCCGACAGCGTGGCTGCGTATGCGCGCGAGCTCGGCGTCGAAGACGGGCTGGTCGACGTCGCACGTGAGCTCGCGGCCGGGTCGCTGGACCTCGCCGCCCACGACTTCAGGCGGAACGGCTACGAGGGGACGTGGAACGAGACCGCGTCGGCGACCGCGGTCCACTCGGCCCGGGTCCTGCACGATCCCTGGGAATTCTCCGTCGACGATCCCGACCTGGCGGCGCGCTGGGCGTCGCTCGAGAACCTCCGTCGTGACTCGCTCGGGCGCAAGGTATGGGAGCTCTACGAGGCCCGCGGCTTCACCTTCCCGGGATCGCCGGGTTCGGCCCCACCGTTGTTGGCCCAACACGACTGGGTCCACGTCCTGGCGGACTACGGCACGACGGTCGAGTCGGAGGTGGAGGTGTTCGGGCTGATCGCCCGGGCCAATGACGACCTGCACGCGTTCTCGCTCCTGGCCATGGTCCTCTCCCTCTTCGAGACCGGCTACCTGGCCCGCGGGGCGGGACTGTTCGAGGCGTCGCCGGGCCACTTCTCGTCGAGCCCGCACATGGCGGAGCGACTCTCCGACGCCATGCGTCGGGGAGCGCTGGCCCACGACGCGGTGACTGGCTCCGACAGCATCGATTTCCTCGGGATGGACTGGTTCGAGGTGGCCCGCCTGTCCTGTGCGGACCTGCGCGCGCGCTTCAACCTGGTCCCCAAGGCGGACGCTGCGGTGGCGGCCGGTTCGGTCGGGCCCTGGGAGCCGGGAGGCATCAGTCCCTTCCAGCTGAACGCCGGCCGGGCGCTGGCCGCCTCGCGCGGCCGCCGTTACCACGCTCATGGTGCGTCGGTCTGACCCCTACGACTCGAGGAACCGGAGCACGGCCAGCACCCGGCGGTGATCCTTCTCGGACACGGGGAGATCGAGCTTGGCGAAGATGTTGGCCACGTGCTTCTCGACAGCGCCCTCGCTGACGACGAGCGCGTTGGCGATGGCGGCATTGGAACGCCCCTCGGCCATGAGCGCCAGGACCTCCCGTTCGCGTCCGGTGAGGACGGACAGGGAGTCGGTGCGCCGCGTCGCGCCCAGGAGCTGCGTGACGACTTCGGGGTCCAGGGCGGTGCCTCCGACGGCGACCCGCTCCAGCGCCTCGACGAAGTCGCTGACGTCGGCGACCCGGTCCTTCAGGAGGTAGCCGATCCCGGAGGCGTCGTCGGCCAGGAGGTCCGCCGCGTAGCGGGTCTCGATGTACTGGGAGAACAAGAGGATGCCCATTCCCTCGTGGCGGCCGCGCAGCTCCAAGGCAAGACGGAGTCCCTCGTCCGTGAACGTCGGTGGCATGCGGATGTCGATCACCGCCACGTCGGGTGGGTTCTGGGCGACTGAGCTGCGGAGTGCGGCCGGATCCCCGACTGCGCCGGTGATGGCGAACCCACGGTCGACCAGGAGCTGGACCAGCCCGTCCCGCAGGATGGCCGAGTCCTCGGCGATGGCGATGCGGAGCGCGTCGACCATCACGAGACGAGCGGGAGGTCGACGGTCACCACGGTCGGGCCGCCGGGCGGGCTGACGAGATGGAGCCGCCCGTCGACCGCGTGCACCCGGTCGGTCAGTCCGGCCAGGCCGCTCGAGGTGGAGCCGACCGTCGTCAGTTGCGCGCCACCCGTTCCGTCGTCGCGCACGACGAGCCGCAGCCAGGTGCCCTGCTGCGTGCAGGAGACCGAGGCCCGCGACGCCCGGGCATGCTGGGCCACATTGGCGAGGAGCTCGGCCACGCAGAAGTAGGCGATCGCCTCGACGGCCGGCGTGGGCCGCGTCCCGAGCTCGACGGAGAGCTCGGTGGGCACCGCGCTGCGGGCGGCCAACGTGGCCAGAGCGCCTTCCAATCCGATGTCGAGCGCCGGCGGGTGGATGCCCCGGGCGATGTCGCGGAGCTCGGTGATGGCCTCCTTAGCGCCGCGGTGCGCGGCGTCGACGAGCTCGCGCACCCGGTCGAGGTCGAGGTGCTCGGGATCGTCCTCGAGCTTCTCCTTGGCCATGCCGAGGCGCATAGCGAGCGCGACGAGCTGGGCCTGGGTGCCGTCGTGCAGGTCGCGCTCGATACGGCGGAGCGTGGCGGCCGAGGCGTCGACCGTCTGGGTCCGTGCCGCTTCGAGCGAGCGCACCCGCGTGGCCATGGGGTCCGGCCCGAGCAGGCTGCGGATCATCATGCGGTCGACGTTGACGAAGCCCCGCATGACCCAGGGCGCCGCGAAGAAGAAGACGGCGCCGAGAATGAAGATGGCCACGCTGTGGAATAAGCCGATCGGACCGCCATTGAAGGAATTCCTGGGCAAGAACACCCGGGCGAGCCCCCACACCGGCGGGCCGCCCCCGTTTCGCCCGAGAAGCGGGTTCGTGAGGCAGGCGAAGGCGTCCCACCACAGGCTGACGGCGACCAGGACACCGAGGATCGACCAGGGCACCTTGAGGGCGAGGTAGCCCACGGCGCGCCAGGACACACGGTCGCGCAGGCAGGACTGGAGCCAGCCCAGGAACCCGGGGCGCCCGGCGAAGGGCTGGGGGTCCTCGACCGCCTCGCCAAGCATGCTGCGGGCCAGGCCGCGCTCGAGGCCGCCGATGCCACGGGCGCTCCGCAGCGACAGCGCCAGCACGGCCAATCCGAAGAAGGTGATGGCCAGGACGAGGCCCGCCGCCATGGTGACCGACACGAAAAACAGTCCGACCCCCGCCAGCGCTGAGCCCAGGAGGAAGAAGGCCAGCTCGCTCCACACCCGCTTCGTGAAGGGTTCGTGCAGGATCCGCCGCGCCAGGACCTTGGCCCGTTCAGCCTGCTCCTCGCTCAGCGCAAGCGACATCTCACGACCCCCGATGCGCACCCTGACGCCGCTGTCCTCGGCCGGATCCGGCGTCACGCATCCCGCCGGTTGAGGAGAAGGGCGCCCAGGCCCAGCGCCACGACGCAGTAGGTGAGCATGACCACGACCCCGATTGTGACCGACAGCGCGTTGTCCAGCCGCACGACGGCCGCCACGGAGTTGGCGAAGATGAGCTCGGGGGCGTAACGGGAGATGCTCTCCGAGATGGAGTGGAGCAGGATGGGCGCCAGCAAGGTGAAGCCGGCGAACACGGCGATGGCGCCGGCGGTGTGGCGCATGATGGTGCCGAGCCCCAGGCCCAGTAGGGCAAAGAGGGCGAGGAAGGCTCCCGACAGGGCAACAGCCCGCAGCACGCCCGGTTGGCCGAGCGACGCGGTTGGTGCGCCCCCAGACAGCACAGCCTGGCCCTCGAAGAACGCGATGAAGCTCAGCGCCTCACCGACGACCAGCGTGCCGAGTCCGACCACGACCACCTTGGCCGTCAGCAGGACGCCGCGGCGTGGCATGGCGGCCAGGGACGAACGGATCGTCCCGGTGCCGTACTCGCCGCTCATGGCCAGCACGCCCAGGACCCCGATGGCGAGGGAGGCGACCGCGAGCCCGGCCAGCGACTGGTTCGTCGGGTCGAACCCCTGGTACCAGCCTGGGGGGTGGTGCAGGGAGCTCCGGGTGGCCAGGTAGGTCACGAAGAGCGTCGCGACCGCCGTGACGAGCAGCGTCCATCGGGTCGAACGCAGCGAGACGAGCTTGGTCCACTCGGCTCGCATGGCCTGGCGCAGCCCGGCGCGCCAGGGCCGCGCGCCAGCGGTGCCGGCGCGACCAGTGGTCACGACGGTGGTGATGGGGAGGGTGGTCATCGGAGGTCCTTTCAGCGAGTCGGCAGCGCAGCCGCGGCCTGGTCGAGGGTGTGCGAGTGGTACTCGACGGACGAGCTGGTCAGCTCCATGAAGACGTCTTCGAGGGACGCGCGCAGCGGCGTGAGCTCGTGGACGGTCAGCTCCTGATCGGCCGCCAGCTCGCCGATGTCGGCGGACGACAGGCCCGAGGCGACGATGCCGCCGTCGGCCTCGACGGACGGACGGGCCCCAGCCCGCGAGAGGGCGGCCACGAAGCGCCGCGGTGTCGGCGTCACGATGCGCACCGCGTCACTCTGGTGGCGGGCGACGAAGTCGTCCACGCTGGTCTCCGCGATCAGCGTCCCGCGGCCGATGACCACGAGGCGCTCCGCCGTCAGGGCCATCTCGTTGATCAGGTGGCTCGAGACGAGCACCGTCCGGCCCTCCGATGCCAGGTCCCGCAGCAGGTGGCGGACCCACCGAATGCCCTCAGGATCGAGGCCGTTGACCGGCTCGTCGAAGAGCAGCACGCCGGGGTCCCCGAGGAGCGCGCCGGCGATGCCGAGCCGCTGCCCCATGCCGAGGGAGAACTTCCCGGCCCGCCGGTCGGCCACCGCCGTGAGCCCGACGACGTCGAGCACGGCGTCGACGCGAGCCGCCGGGATGTCGTTGGTCTGGGCCAGCCAGCGCAGGTGGTTCCGGGCGCTCCGGCCGGGGTGGAAGGCCTTGGCGTCGAGGAGCGCGCCCACCTCGCGCAGCGGCCACGACAACTCGCGGTAGGCGTAGCCGTTGACGAGGGCGCGGCCGGCGTCGGGCACGTCGAGCCCGAGGACCATGCGCATGGTGGTCGACTTCCCCGAGCCGTTCGGGCCCAGGAAGCCGGTGACCACGCCCGGGGTGACGGTGAAGCTCAGGTCGTCCACCGCCAGCGTCTTTCCGTAGCGCTTCGTCAGCCCGTGCGTGACGATCATGGGTCTCCTTCCGCTCATGGGCTCGGACACTCCGCGCCCCCGCCCGCTTCCCAGCATGAGGCTTCGCCGCCACGCTGGGAATGCCGCTACCGGGCGTCCGGAGCTGGGGTTAGCACCAGGCGGCGAAGGAACGCCGCCACGGTGACCATGGTCACCCGGCGGCCGGTGATCCGGGCCAGGCCGGGTAGGAGGGCGGCCGGTCGGGCGGGGACGTGTAGGTGGTGACCGAGCCCGCCGCCGTGAACATCGGCACCGGCCCGGCCGGCACCGTGCCCGACTTGTAGCGGGCGCCGCCGTTGACGTAGCGCATCAGCCCGGTGCCGTTGGTGCCCTCCTCGTCGGGCCCCTTGGCGGTGGCGTCGTACCACAAGTAGGTGTAGTCGGCGGGTGACGAGTAGCTGGGGAACGGTGCCGCGCCCTGATAGCCGTAGGCCTCGAGCGGGGTCGTGGGGCCACCGCCGGTCGGCGGCGCGCGGAACAGCCCGGTGGCGAAGGTGTCCGGCGTGAGATCGGACCCGGCCAGCTGCACCCCGGTGAAGAACTGTTGGACCGGGGGGATGAGCGCCGGCGCCGCCAAGGAGGCCGGTGAGGTGTTGGGCCCGTACCACCAGCGGTAGAGGCGGTTGGCGTCCCCGGCTGCGACGGGCACCGGCACACCGAGACTGGTCACTCCGAACGCGTGCGCCCACTCGCTCTGGTCGTAGTACCGCCCGAGGGCGGCGGTGTCGGTCAGGACGATGCCCGTGATGATCCATTCGGGGAAGTAGCCGATGCCGGCCGCGGCCTTGGTGAGGTAGATCGGCATGATGGGATCGCCGGCGAAGATCACGCTCGTGGCGCCGGACGCCTTGAGCTTCTCGGCGATCGTCGCCGCCTGCGTGGGCAGCGTGGTGAGGTCGAGGGTGTAGGAGAGCGAGGTCTCCGAGGCCATGTTGGCGTGGCCCGCCCGCAGCTTCTCGGTCAGCGACGCCGTCAGCTCGGCATAGCCGGGAGAGGGCGGCTCCATCGTCTCGCTGACCACGTAGAAGGAGCGCTCCTTCGTGTGGAAGGCCGGCTCGCCGGCCCAGATGGCGTCCTTGCCGTTCAGCTTGGCCAGGACGTAGCCGATCGTCTCGTAGAGCGAGGTGTCGGCCGTGGGCAGGTTGGCCCATTGGTAGGGCGCGTTCTTCTGTATCTCGCCGTTGGTCGAGGAGTCGCCGCACCCCATGCACAGCACGTGCAGGCGGGCCAACTCGTCCTGGTAGGCCGACGTCTGCGCCGGACCGCCGATGGAGGCGAACGCGTGGTCCTGCTGGGCCACGGTCACGGCGTCGGCGTGGGCGGCCACGGGGTCGGTCGCCGCGCCGCTGGCGTTGAAGACGATGAGGTTCACGTGGCGGCCGTACGTCTCGTAGACGTGGTTGAACATCGCCACGTAGGACTGAATGGTGGCCAGCGCCTGCGCCGGGGTGCCGGCCGCGGCGGAGATGGCCGAGGCGAGCCCGCCCGGCTCGGCCTGGTAGTAGACGAGGTTGACGGCGTCGGCCGTCACGCCGCTCGAGGTGGCGCCGCCGTTGGTGGCGCCGGTGGCGGGGACGGGCACGCACGGCGGTGCGTAGGCCGTCGGGATCTTCAGCCGGCCCGTGTGGGGATCGCACTCGGCGCCCCAGTTGTAGGCCGCTGTTTTCCCGATCTTGGCGGCGGCGGCATAGGTCAGCGGCACGGTCGAGTGCGCGATCTGCTGCCCGTCGCCCGAGCTCGGGGGCGCGGCCGAGGTGGTGCCCTTCTCGTGCACGGTGGCCGAGACGCCGGCCGCCACCAGCGCGGCGGCGATGAGCACGACGGGTCCGGCGCGCCGCAGCAGGCTCACCCGCGGCCAGGGCCGCCCGGTGCGTTGCGGATCCGGCTCGGCGTCGCTCACGGCCGCCCCTCCGTGGTCGTCGTCGTCCCGGCGGCGCCCGAGCGCGACAGGGCGAGCGGATCGGAGCCGAGGAAGGCCTCACCGACCAGGGGTGACTCGAGCACGTCGCGGGGCGTCCCGACGGCGAGCACGGCGCCGCGGTCCATGGCCACCAGGCGGTCGGCGAGCTCGGCGATGAAGGCGATGTCGTGCTCGACGACGAGCATGGTGGCGTCGAGCCGGTCCCGCACGTTGCGGAGGAGGCCGACCATGGCCTCCACCTCGCGCTGGGCCACGCCCGAGGAGGGTTCGTCGAGGAGGACGACGGAGGGTTGGTGGGCCACCACGGCGGCCAGGTCGACGAGGCGGCGGGAGCCGGTCGAAAGCTCGCTCACCAGGTTGTCGGCGTAGCGGTCGAGGCCGAAGAGGTCGAGCAGCTCCGCCACCCGCTCCATCACGGCGGCCTCGGTGCGCACCTGGAGCGGCAGGCGCAAGATCGCGTTGAAGGGGTCGCTGACGTCGGTGAAGCGCTCCAGAGAGACGGCCAGGGCGTCGCGCACGGTCAGGCCGGCGAACAGGCGGGAGTCCTGGAACGAGCGGCCCAGTCCGAGGCGGGCCCGGGCCGACGCCGTGCGGTCGGTCACGTCGACGCCGGCCAGTTCCACTCTGCCCGCATCGGGCCGGAGGAATCCCGAGACGACGTCGAACAGCGTCGTCTTGCCGGCGCCGTTGGGCCCGATGATGCCGACGATCTCCCCGTGGTCGGCGTGCAGCGAGACGTCGTCGAGCGCCGCGTTGCCCCCGAAGTGGAGCGAGATCCCGCGTACCTCGAGCTCGGCGCGCCCTGCGCCCGCCGCCGGCGCGGTCACCGCCTGCGCCCCGAGCGTGTCGGAGGCCTTCTGGAGGTAGATGGACCACAGCAGCTCGGGATGGGCGGCCAGCTCGTCGGCCGTCCCCGAGAAGCGCACGACCCCGGTCTCCATGACGTAGACGCGGTCGGCCACCGCCACGGCCACGTTCATCGACTGCTCGACCAGCAGGATGGCCGTGCCGGCCTGGCGCATCGACTCGATGGCGCCGAGGAGTTGCTCCACGACAATGGGGGAGAGGCCGAGCGAGAGCTCGTCGATGAGGAACAGCTTGGGGCGGGTGATGGTGGCCATGGCCAGCGCCAGCATCTGCTGCTGGCCGCCCGAGAGGTTGGCGGCGCGCTCGTCGCGCCGCGAGGCCAGGGTGGGGAAGGCGGTGAGGGCCTCGTCGATCATGTCGGCGTCGTGCTCGCCACGCCGGCGGCCCTGCCAGGCGGCCACGCGCAGGTTGTCCTCGACGCGCAGGTTCGGGAAGATCCCCTCGCCGCCGGGCACCTGCGCGATGCCGAGCCGGGCGATCTCGTCGGGAGGCCGGTGGGTGATGTCACGCCCGTCGAAGACGATGGCGCCGTGATCGGCCTCGACCACGCCGCCGATGGCCCGCAGCAGCGTCGACTTGCCGGCGCCGTTGGTGCCGACCAGGGCGACGATCTCACCCTCGCCGATCTCGATGGCGACGTCGGACAGCACGGCCACGCCGTCGTAGCCCACGTTGAGCTCGCGTACCGCGAGCAGCGGGAGGCGGCCGGCGTGGCGGTCCATGAGCATCTGGTTCCGGGTCCGCATGGAGGTCCAGACATCGCGCACGTCGCGCTCGATGAGGCTCCCGGCGCTCGCCACGATGAGGCCGCCGATGGCGAAGATCGGCACGAGGATGAGGAGGCCGTAACGGAAGCCCACGGCGTCGCCCAGCGCGCCCACGATCGGGAGCACCAGGAAGCCCGGGAGGACGAAGAGCGCGCCGATGGAGAAGCCGACCGAGCGCACCCGGGAGGGGATGGCCAGCGAGAGCGAGGCCAGGACCCCGGGACCCACGATGGCCAGCGAGGCGTCGATGCCGGCGTTGCCGATGAAGGCCAACGGGACGTTGGGGGCCAGCGCGAAGAGGACGGCGAACCCGGCCGCGACGAGGGAGGCCACCGCCAACATGCGGAAGACGAGGCCGATGCCGCGCCGGGCCAGCCGGGTGGCGATCACCGCCCCGACGGCGAGGCCCAGGAGGTCGAAGACCTGGATCGGCGCGATGAGGTAGGCGCGCTCGACTGCATCGAGGTGGAACGTCTCCTGGTACTGCAGCGAAGCCAGCGACGTGAAGCCCGCGATGGCCGCGGCCAGGAAGGGCAGCGCGATGAAGATGCGGCGCAGCACGCCGATCTTCCAGACCGTCCGCCAGGCCTCGCCCAGCGACGGGGCGGCCTCGACGGGGATGTCGATGGCGACGGCGGTGTTCCCGGCTTCGGGCGCCGCGGCGGCGTCGGCCAGCAGGGCGGGCTCGCCCCGCTCGGAGGCCAGCATCTGCTCGCCCAGCTCGAGCTGCTCGTGGCGGCCCCGGGGTGGCTCGCGCAGGCGCAGCCCGACGATCACCACGATCACGATCGGCACGGCGAAGAAGAAGAAGGGGGCGCGCCAGGTGAAGGCGGCGGCCAGCCCGGCGCCGAGGAGGACGCCGATGATGGCGCCGATGCTGATGCCCGAGCGGTGGGCCGAGTACACACGGGGCCGGGCGGGCACGGGGTAGTAGTCGGCCAGCAGGGAGTTGTGGGTGGGGAAGATCACGGCCTGCCCCATGGAGACGCCCACCAGCATGATCGTGGCCACCACGACGGTCTGTGCCGTCCCGAGGCCGATGGAGAACGCGGCGCCGACGAGCGCGCCGACGAGGGCGATGCGCACCCGGTTCGTGCGGTCGGCCAGCACGGCGATCGGCAGCGTGCAGCCCAGCGCGGCGGCGCCGGCGATGGCGACGATCAACAGGATGCCGGCGTTGGTGAGATGGAACGCGTCGCGGATGTTCGGGGTCAGGACGTTGAACGCGCTCTGCGTGGCCTGGTCGAGCAGCTCGATCGCGAAGAGCACCCCGAGCGGGAACAGGGACGCGCCCCCGCCGAGCATGCGCAGGCGGCTCATGGCGCCAGCGCCCCTTCGACCGGGCCGGGGAGGCCGGGGGTGGCGGCCGCGTGGCGCCGGGCCAAGCTCTCGAGAGCCCAGTCGCGCAGGTCGTAGCAGAGGCCGGCCAGCCCGCGGGGAAAGAGGATGAGGACGAGGAGCACCCCGAGCGCGGAGGGGAAGAGCTGCCAGCTCGGCGGCAGGTAGATGGTGCTGCCCTCCACGATGGCGGCGCCGAGGATGGCGCCGAAGGCGGACCCCAGTCCACCGACGGCTGTCGAGGTGAAGACGACCAGGCTGACGGGCACCAGGAAGGACGTCTCCTGGTACTGCTGGCTCACCACCAGGAGGAGGCAGCCGGCCAACCCGGCGATGAAGCCGGACAGGGCGAACGCGGTCAGTTTCGCCCACACGACGCGGACGCCGAAGCCGGAAGCGGCGCGCTGGTTGGCGGGCAGGGCGCGCAGCACGCGGCCGGTGCGGCTGTGGCGCAGGCCGTGCAGCGCGAGGAGCACGAGGATCAGGACGCCCAGGCACAGCTCGAACACCGACGACTGCGAGGTCAGGGAGAGGCCGAAGAGGTAGGGGGTCCCGAGCTGGCCCTGGGGGATCCAGGAGAACTCTTCGCGCACGAGCAGGTAGCCGGAGGCCGCGAGGCTGAAGGCCAGCGTCGTCACGGCGGCGAACATCCCGTCGAGGCGCAGTGTGGGGATGCCGACCACCACGGCCACGAGCGCGGCGGCCGCGCCGGCCAGCAACAGGGCGAGGCTCAGGTCCCAGTGCCAGTCGAGCAGCGCGACGGCACCCACGGTGGCGCCCACGGCGGCAAAGGACATCTGGCCCAGGCTGACCTGGCCGGACCATCCCGTGAGGACGACGACGGAGCACCCCACGATCGCCAGCACGACGAGCTCCGAGCCGCGGATGAGCTCACCCGGGCCCATCCAGAGGGGCAGCGTGCAGGCTGCGGCGAACGCCACCAGCGCCGCCACCGGCGTCCCCACGCGCACCTCGGTGAGGTCGCGCAGCGACGCCGGGAGGTCGCGCACGCTGCCGGCCAGCGCCAGCGAGGACTCGACCTCACGGTCGGTGCGGTTGGCCAGCAGCTGGCGCACCACGATGGCGGCGAAGACCACGCCGGCCAGGACGGCCAGTCCGAGGGCGGGGTTGGTCGGGTCGTCCCAGGACACCCCCTGCTCCAGGATGCCGAGCGCCACGGCGGAGGCGGCGATGACCGGGAGCTCGGTGAAGTTGCCCAGGGCCAGCGCCGCCAGGGCGGTCACCAGCGCGGTCAGGCCGTAGGTGGGATCGAGAGGGAGCCCGAGGATCGCCGCCTGGAAGAAGATGCTGACGAAGGAGAGGACTCCGGCGACCACCCAGGTGACCGACTGCAGGCGCCCGACCGGGATCCCGAGCATGGAAGCCCGGTCGCGGCGGTCGCCCACGGCCTGCACGGCGAGGCCGACGTCGGTGCGGGTGAACCACAGGGAGACGGCGGCCAGGCAGCCGACCGAGACGATGACCGCCACCAGGTCGTCGGCGTCGAAGACGACGGGGCCGACGTGCCAGGCGAAGTGCCACGGGAAGTTCACCGTGGCGCTGGCGATGGGCGTCTGGCCCCAGATGCGGGGGATGAGCAGGCTGACCACCACCAGCAGCTGGGAGAGCCCGATGGTGGCAACGGTCAGGATGAGGCGCGGCGAGCGCCGGAAGCGGCGCACCACGAGGATCTCCACCGTGGCCGTCAAGAGGACGGACGCCACCAGGCCGGTGGCCAGCCCGAGGAAGTAGTTGACGCCGGAGAAGGCGATCAGACCGACGGCGAGGACGGCGGGCGCCGTGCCGAGGTCGCCCTGGGCGAAGTTGATGACCTTGTTCAGGCGGTAGGTGAGGCCGAGCCCCACCGCCATGAGGGAACCGAGGAGGCCGAGCACGGCGCCCTGGACCCAGACGCCGAACGGGATCGGGAACAACAGAAGTTGCACGGCGAGCACCGAGGCGACGGAGGCGACCGCCGCCACCGCGGTCGTCGTGCGCCTCGGCGTCCGCAGCTGGGTGCTCAGCGACTCATGCCCTTCTCATGGCGTCATGCCGCATGGCGAACTCGCCCCCCGGGTAGCTCACGTGCCGATCTGGCAATTGTTGTCCTGCCGGTGCGGGGCTGACAGTAGCGGGCGGCCGGTGGCGCACCAAGGGTCCGATCGTCCCGGGGTACACGGACGTTGTCACAGCGAAGGGGGAGGTCCACGGCTACCTTGAGCGCACGGGCCGCGCCGGTGCGACCGCAAGGATGCCGTCGCCGAGGCGGCTGCGGGCCTCAGGGGCATCCCGGAGCTCTCGGCGGTGCTCTCAGGGTCGAACCAGGGTCTTGCCGGATTCACGGTCGGGCCGGACGCCGCCAGGCTGGCACGATGGAGTTCCCCGGCATTCTGACATCGGCGAAACGAGGCAGCGTGGCGCTCACCGAACAAGCACCCCCTGGACCGCGGGCGACCTCCCCGGCCGCGCACGCCGTCGAGCTGCGCAAGACCTACGGGACGGGACAGGCGACGGTGCACGCCCTGGCCGGCATCGACGTGACCTTCGCGCGCGGCCGCTTCACCGCGGTCATGGGCCCTTCGGGATCGGGCAAGTCCACGCTCATGCACTGCATGGCCGGCCTCGACCGCCCGACGTCGGGGCAGTCCTACGTCGGCGACATCGACATCGGCGCCCTCGACGACAAGGGCCTGACCCAGATGCGCCGGGACCACATCGGCTTCGTGTTCCAGTCCTTCAACCTCGTGCCGACGCTCACCGCAGGCGAGAACATCACCCTGCCGGTGGACCTGGCGGGGCGGAAGGTGGAGAAGGAGTGGTTCGACTACCTGGTGGACCAGCTCGGCATCGCCGACCGGCTGTCGCACCGGCCGAGCGAGCTGTCGGGAGGGCAGCAACAGCGCTGCGCCTGCGCCCGCGCCCTGATCAACCGGCCCGACCTGGTCTTCGCCGACGAGCCCACCGGGAACCTGGACTCCAATTCCACGACCGAGATGCTGTCCTTCCTGCGCCGGTCGGTCAACGAGTTCGGCCAGTCCATCGTCATGGTCACCCACGACCCCCACGGGGCGGCCTACGCCGACCGGGTGGTCTTCCTGGCCGACGGCAACATCGTCGACGAGCTCTCGGAGCCGACAGCAGACTCGGTGCTCGAGCGCATCCGCACCCTGGGCACCTGACATGTGGCGGGTCACCATCAAGGGTCTGCTCGCGCACAAGCTCCGCCTCGCCCTGACCGCGCTGGCCATCGTCCTCGGGGTCACCTTCATCGCCGGGACGTTCGTGCTCACCGACACCCTGCACAGCACGTTCGACAACCTCTTCGGGAACATCTACCAGAACGTCACCTTCCAGGTGCGCGGGGTGGCCCAGCTCGGAACCAGCGGCGGCAACGCCACCCGCAACCCCGTCCCCGAGTCGCTCCTGCCCACGGTGCAGCGAGTTCCCGGCGTGCAGGCCGCCAACGGCTCGGTGACCGGCTTCGCACAGTTCATCGCCCCCGACGGCAAGGCCATCACCACCGGCGGGGCACCGACCCTCGGGGTCGAGTTCGACCCCAACCAGCAAATCTCCGCGCTCCACATTGCGCAGGGCTCACCGCCGACGACACGACACGACGTGCTCATGGACCTCGGCACCGCGCAGAAGTACAACTTCAAGGTCGGCCAGAAGGTGCGCATCATCCTGGCCGGCCCGACCCAGACGTTCACCATCACCGGTCTGACCCGCTTCGGTACGGCCAACAATCTGGCCGGGGCCACGCTGGCCGCCTTCGACGTCCCGACGGCGCAGGCGGTCCTGGGTGAGGTCGGCAAGTTCGACAACATCAACGTCGTCGCCGCACCCGGCGCCGACAAGGCGGTCGTCCAACGCGACATCGCGCGCGTGCTGCCCCGCGGCGTCGAGGTGGTGACCGGTCAGACCGTCGTCAACGAGGCGACCGGCGCCATCAGCTCGGCGCTGGGCTTCTTCAACACGGCGCTGCTGGTCTTCGGCTTCATCGCCCTGTTCGTCGGCGGCTTCACCATCCTGAACACGTTCTCCATCACCGTGGGTCAGCGCACCAAGGAGCTGGCGCTGCTGCGCATCGTCGGGGCGAGCCGCCGCCAGGTGTTCCGCTCCGTGCTCGGCGAGGCCTTGATCGTCGGGGTGCTGTCGTCGCTGGTCGGCCTGGGCCTGGGCGTGCTCGCCGCCATCGGGATCGAGAAGCTGTTGAGCGGCTTCGGAGTCACGCTGCCGTCGGGCCCCCTCGTGTTCGAGACCCGCACCGTCATCGTGTGCCTCGTCGTCGGCGTCGGCGTGACGATGGTCGCCGCCATCAGCCCGGCCCGCCGCGCCGTGCGCATCGCCCCGGTGGCGGCGGTCTCCGAACAACAGACCGAGGCCGAGATCCCGCTGCGGCGCCGTTTCATCCGGGGCGGGATCATCACGCTGATCGGGGTCGCCCTACTGGCCGTGGGCCTGACGCAACCGGCCATCGCGCTGGTCGGCCTCGGCGCGGTGCTGATCTTCGTCGGCGTCGCCATGCTGGCACCGGCGGTGGCACGGCCACTGGCCAGCGTCATCGGGCGCCCCTTGGCCCGCCTGCTGGGTACCTCGGGACGCCTGGGCCGCGAGAACTCCATGCGCAGCCCGCGGCGCACGGCCCAGACGTCGGCAGCGCTGATGGTCGGGCTCGCCCTGGTCTCGGCCATCGCCGTCTTCGGCGCGTCGTTGTCGCGGTCGGCCACGAAGAGCGTCGACAACGCCATCAGCGCCGACCTGATCGTCACGACCACCAGCAACGGCGGCGGATCGGGGAACTTCAGCAAGACCGTCCCGCAGCAGGCGGCCGGCGTCCCCGGTGTCACGGCGTCCAACACCGTCTACAGCGACCAGTTCGAGTTCAGGGGCTCACTCGAGTCCCTGCTGGGTCTCGGCACCAAGAACCTGTCCGAGACGGTGATCCTGAACATGACGGCGGGGAGCACCCGGGCGCTCTCCGTCGGCGACCTTCTCGTCGATACCAACACGGCCAGCGCCGACCACCTCTCGGTCGGCCAGACGGTCCCGGTGAGATTCGCGCTCACGGGCCGGACCACCCTGCGCATCGGCGGGATCTATCAGCCGAACGCCCTGGCCGGGAAGTATGTCGTCAGCAACGCGGTGTTCCTCCGCCACTATCAGAACCCGCTGCCCGTCGCCGCCCTGTTGAAGACGGACGGCAGTTCCGGCGTGCAGCCGGCGGTGGAGCATGCGCTGACGTCCTACCCGAACGTGCAGGTCCAGACGCGCGCCCAGTTCGAGGCGCAACAGACGGCCCAGGTGAACCAGCTGCTGGGCCTGGTCTACGCGCTCCTCGCGCTGGCCGTGCTGATCGCCCTGATCGGGATCGTCAACACGCTCATGCTGTCCGTGTTCGAGCGCACCCACGAAATCGGACTGCTGCGCGCCGTCGGAATGAAGCGCCGCCAGATCAGAGCGATGATCCGCTCCGAGTCGGTGATCCTCGCCGTCTTCGGCGCCGTCATCGGCATCATCGTCGGGACCGGCCTGGGCATCGCACTGGTGTCGGCGCTCCATTCGCAGGGGATCACCGACACCGTGGTGCCGTTCTCCAACCTGGTGGTCTTCCTGATCCTGGCCGCGCTGCTGGGGCTGCTCGCCGCCAGCTGGCCGGCCCGCCGCGCCGCCAAGCTCGACGTCCTGGCCGCCATCGCGGCCGAATGATTACACCCGACTGATCACACGAGGTCCGCTCAGCTGTTCGTGAGGCGCCACTTGATGGCGACGCGCTCGTACGGCGGGCCCGCGCTGACCGCGACGGCCCGGCACAACGCCGGGTTGAGATCGTCGACCGTCAGGTGGCGCGACCGGGCGTAGACGTCCACGTAGAGCACGTCGCCCCAGCCGAGGGTGGCGACGGTGTTGGTCACCTGCACCGGTCGTCGGCGCCGGTTGCGTCGAGCACCGCACGGCGCACCGCGTTCTGCGTGGCGCCGTCGGGCTTCACCGAAGGCGGGACGCGTGCCGTCACGAGGGCCGGCGGGCTGGATCATGGCGTCAGTATAAGAACGCCTCGCGGGCTCGAGAGGGACCACGCGCGACGCCGGTTCGGTACAGTACGGGCATGACGACGACCGCGCCGCCCTCCAAGCAGCCGGGCGCCTTCCGTCTCCCGGGCTACACGGTTGCGGTCGGCCCGTTCACCCACGTGGCGGCCGAGCGGGACCGGTTGGCCGCGCTGCGCTGGCGCCACTTCGACGCGCACCAGCTCGGCGCGACGGTGGGAGCGGAGATCGACGGCGTCGACCTGACGGCGGCACTGCCCGACGACGTCGTCGCCGAGCTGCGCCAGGCCCTGCACGACTACAAGGTCATCTTCTTCCGCGACCAGCCGCTCGACCCGCACCAGCACGTGGCGTTCGCCCGGCGCTTCGGCGACCTGGAGATCCACCCGTTCCTCCCTTCGAACACCGGTGAGCCCGAACTGGTCCGCTTCGAGAAGACGGCGGAGGTCAGCGGCTACGAGAACTCGTGGCACCACGACGTGACCTGGCGCGAGTGCCCGTCCATGGGGGCGATCCTGCACGCCGTGTCGGTGCCCGACTGCGGCGGCGACACGCTCTTCTCCGACATGTACGCCGCCTACGACGGCCTCGACCAGGCGACGAAGGACGAGATCGACGAGCTCGAGGCCGTGCACGACTTCACCCAGACCTTCGGGCACACCATGTCCGCCGAGGAGCGCCGCAAGGCCCAGGAGCAGTACCCGCCGGTGCGCCATCCGGTGGTCTGCACGCACCCCGCCACGGGGAAGCTGCACCTCTACGTCAACCGTCCCTTCGTGAGCCACATCGAGGGGCTGGACCGCGAGGCCAGCCTGGCGCTGCTCGACCGCCTGTGCCGGCAGGCCGACGCGCCCGAGCACCAGTGTCGCTTCACCTGGACCAAGGACGCCGTGGCCTTCTGGGACAACCGGGCGGTGCAGCACTACGCATCGAGCGACTACTGGCCCCAGCGCCGCTCCATGGAGCGCGCCTCGGTCATCGGCACGCGGCCCGCCCGGTCCTGAGCGGCGAGCCGGCGGCCGGCGTCGGCCTATGCGACGGGCACCTCGGTCGCTGGGCGCCGGGTCGGGACGGCCGTCGGGCCGAGCGACGAATGGGCCAGGAGGATGTAGCCCGAGGCCAACATCACGTAGACGAGGTCGAGCAGCAACGCCAGGGTGCCACTGCGGCTCGAGCCCAAACTGCCGAAGACGCCGGGTGCGATCAACGCGAAGACCAGGTAGATGGAGACGCCCAGCGCGACGATCAACTGCAGCAGGTAGATGAAGCTGACGACGCCGGCGTAGGACTGCATGCACCGGAGGTTGGGACCCGTCACCCCGCCGTCACCTCGGGCGACCTCGATGCCGCGGCCGAGATGCAGCAACAGCACGACGCCGAACAGGACGACGAGCAGGCCGCCGATGACGACCGAGCGCGCGATGGAGTTGGTCAACGGCGCCACGTGCGGTGAGATGACCGAGAAGATCGACGTGACGATCACCACCGAACCGGCGAAGGTCAGCTGCAGGGTCACGAAGCTCATGCCGAAGAGGTAGACGCTGTGCGACCGCTGCCCCCTCTGATCCGGCTCAGCCCGGTTCGCCACGATGAGGATGATCGGCACCAACAGGATCAGCGAAAAGAGCGCGATGAAGATCGCAACGAAGGCGACGATCCCCCCGGTGAAGCCCGCGAGCTGGCTTGGAATCATGGTCATGGACCGACCCCCTGTTCTGGCGCCCCCTCGGGTGCCT
>CAWIYI010000011.1:0-36595 GCA_963840245.1 uncultured Acidimicrobiaceae bacterium | reverse complement strand
ACCTCTGGTTCTGGCGGGGGAACGCGACCTCTTGGAGGAGCAGCTGGATCGTTGCTGCAATGGGAACGGCGATCAACGCACCGATGATGCCCAGGAGCGAGCCGCCGATCAACGTGGCGATGATCGTCAACCCGGGAGTCACCTTCACGGTGTGCTTCATAACCCGGGGATTGAGCAGGTAGTCCTCGAGGAACCGGTAGGCGATGTAGAAGCAGGCGGTGGCGATCCCGATGGGAAGACCCTTGGAGAGGGCGACCAGGGAGACGATGATGCCGGCAATCGTGGAACCGACCATCGGGATGAGATCGAAGACCCCCACCACGAGGGCCAACAGGAGCGCATAGGGAACCCCGAAGATGACGAGCCAGATGTAGGTGCCGACGGCCGAGATCAGGGACGTCAAGAGGTTGCCGAGCATGAACCCGCCCACCCGGGAGAACACCTCGTCGGTGAGCAGGCCCACCCGTTCGCGTCGGCTGCGCGCGATCAGCGACAACCACAACTGCTTGACGCTGGGGAGGGCAATCAGGAAGTAGAGGGTGAGGGACACGACACTGACGGTGGCCACGCCCACGGAGAGCAGTATCCGGCCGGCACCGAGGATGCCGCCCGCCACCGGCAGTTTGAGCTTGGTCTTCCCGTCCAGATAGCCGGTGAGGTGGAGCTTGTGGGTCCATCGCCCGGCCCAGCCCCGGCCGGCGATGAGGTTCGCCTTGTAGTGCGGGTAGTTGGTGATCAGCACATGGAACTCGTGGGCGACCGGCGGAACGACCACCATGATGAAGGAGACGACGACGAGCAGGAACCCCAATGTCACGATGGCGACGGCCGCCCCACGCGGGATCGCCTTGGACACGAGGAACTCGATGATCGGGTTGAGCCCGATCGCGGTGAACAGGGCCACCCCCACGATGACCAGGACGCTGGTGACGTCCGACATGCCCCGAAAGAGCAGGTAGGCCACGCCGACACCCAGCGCTCCCGTGAACCCGACGAAGAACGGGTTGCGCCGGTCGAGGGGACGGCCGAGGGTTCCGAGGGACGCGTCGGTCTCGTTCAGCTCGCGCTCGACCGCCGGGGGGAGAATGAGGACATTGGGTTCGGCTTCTTGGGCGTCGGCATCGCTCAGAGCGCGAGGTCCGTCTGGGCGGGCGCCGACGATGCCGCTGCCTGGGCGGTCCGCCGTGTCCACCGTGCTCATGAGGACACGATCACGAGAAACGCCGGAGGCGCGCGTCGAAGAACGAGTAGATGCCGAAGGACAAGAGGCCGAGGGCGATGGCTCCTATGGCCAACGCCCCGAACGGGTGGTGGACCAGCGTCCGCAGCGTCTGGTCGATGCTCTTGGCTTGCGCCGGATCTGATGTCACCGCCGCTTCGATGAGGTAGACACCGAACAAGGCGAGCAGGGACCCCCGGGCCAGGTCTCCGAATCCACCGAGGACCTTGACCGCCTTTCGCCACGGGAGGGACAGGCGCTCCAAGGCCAGATGCTTGCCGTAGCGGTGGAAGAGCCCCCATGCCGCCAGTGCGATGCCGCCTCCCACCAGGACCGCGCCGGCCACCTCGATCGCGACGGTCCCGCCGGACCAGCCCATGACCTTGGCGACCCAGGGTTCGGGATTGCTCGAAGCCCCGCCGCTCGTCGAATGATCGGCGACGAGTTCCAGGGCCCTGGCGCAGAGAGCCCCGTAGACGACGCCGGCACCCAACGACGCGATGCGCCTGACGGCGCCACTCGGACCGGTGATGGCGTCGAACAGTCGCCACGCTGCGTAGCAGCCGAGCCCGATCGCCAGAATGACGAGGAGCACCTTCCCTCCGGTGCGGGCCTCCAATTCCTGAAGGGCACCGGTGCTGCTCGTCTGGACGGGGGCACTTCCGTGCCGGGCGATGTCGAAGGCGAGGTACGCCAGCAGCAGGTAGATGACACCTCTCGATGCGATGCCGATTCTTCCGACCGTGCGCAACCGGCCGGATTCGCCTTGCCTCGGGATGCCGTCCGTACGAGGCGGAGCGGCGAGGGAGGACGTCATGGCGCGCAATCGCGCACTGGTCGTGCGGGACGGGCCGGAGAGGATGGCGACACAGCGTGCAACCAGTCAGCAGCCATGACCGCTTCTCCCTTCTTCCACTCCTGCGACGGCTGCTGCAGGGGATGCCCCGTCCCAAACCGCGGCAAACATGGCAGCCGCCTCCGTTGTCTGCGACCTGCGTCGTCGCGTGCTGCCTTTCGCGCTGATCGGACCGGGCCATCAGCGTCGGGGATTTCTGCGCGCCCTACGATGCGCCGGTGACGTTGATGCAGTCCATGTCGGAGCACTCACGCAACGTCAGGGCCGGCGTACGCGTCGGCTGTGCCACCTTGCTCGGTCTGGTCGTCGGCGGGGTCGTGTCGCAGTACACGTCGTGGCAGGCGGCCATCCTCATCGGCTGGGACGCGGCTGCCCTGGTCCTCGATGTGTGGATCTGGGTGGCGGTACTGGCATTGGACGCCGACGAGACCAAGTCCCACGCCAGCCGCGAGGACACGAGCGTCCCGCTTTCCGAGCTGATCATCCTTGTTTCCGGTGTGGCACTGCTGGCGGCGGTCGCGCTGATCCTGATCAGGGCGGGCCAGGCCACCGGGGGGACCAAGGCCGCTCTGATCATCCTGGGCGTGGTGAGCGTGGCGTTGACGTGGGGATTGGTGCATACCGTGTTCACGCTGCGCTACGCGCGGACCTACTACCGCCCGCCTGAGGGGGGAATCGATTTCAACG
The DNA here is from genome assembly GCA_963840245.1 of uncultured Acidimicrobiaceae bacterium. Classification (GTDB taxonomy): domain Bacteria; phylum Actinomycetota; class Acidimicrobiia; order Acidimicrobiales; family RAAP-2; genus Bog-473. Next base: position 33,833 of record CAWIYI010000011.1, on the reverse strand, counting down.
AAGACGATCCGCCCACCTATCTGGACTTCGCCTACCTTGCGCTCACCATCGGGATGACGTTTCAGGTGTCCGACACCAATCTCACGACCAAGAGCATGCGCAGGATTGCTCTCGCCCACGCGCTTCTCTCCTACCTGTACGGAGCGGTGATCATCGCCCTCGTCATCAACGTGGTGTCCAGCCTCCTGCATTGAGGTCCGGTCCCCCGGGGACGACCTCCGTCGGCAGGAGCGTCAGCCCGGTGCCACAATGCGCCCATGGCAGAGAAGAAGAGGGTCGTCGTCTGGGGCACGGGGTTCGTGGGGAAGATGGTCATCCCCGAGGTGCTGCGCCACCCCAACTTCGAGCTGGTCGGGGTCGGCGTCAACGACAAGGACAAGGTCGGCCGCGACGCCGGCGACATCTGCGGCATCGCACCGACCGGGCTCACCGCCACCGACGACCTCGATGCGCTCATCGCCCTCCGCCCCGACGCCCTGGTGCATTACGGGCCCACGGCCGGCCAGGCGGACGCGAACATCCGCGACATGGGCGCCTTCCTGCGCGCCGGCATCGACGTGTGCTCGACGGCGATGACCCCGTGGGTATGGCCGCACATGGAGCAGAACCCGCCCTCGTGGATCGATCCCATCACCGAGGCCTGTGCCGAGGGCGGCGCCACCTGCTTCACCACCGGCATCGACCCCGGCTTCGCCAACGACCTGCTCCCGATGACCCTGATGGGCCTGTGCGCCGAGGTGCGCAGCGTCAAGGCCCTCGAGCTCGTGGACTACATCAACTACACCGGTGCCTACGAGGACGAGATGGGCATCGGCCGCCCGCCCGAGTTCACGCCCCTGCTCGAGCACACCGACATCCTCGTCATGTCGTGGGGCGCCACCGTGCCGATGATGGCCCACGCCGTCGGTGTGGAGCTCGATGCGATCACCTCGACCTGGGACAAATGGGTCACCGACGCCCCCATCACGACCGCCAAGGGTGTCATCAACCCGGGCGAGGTGGCGGCGATCCACTTCACGATCAACGGGATGTACGAGGGCGAGCCCCGCATCAGCCTCGAGCACGTCAACCGGGTCGGCACCGACGCCGCGCCGGACTGGCCCCGGGGCACGCAGGACGACGTCTACCGGGTCGAGATCGACGGCACGCCTTCCATCACCCAGGAGACGGCCTTCCGCTTCACCGACGGCAGCGGGCGCGACGCCGCCGCGGCGGGCTGCCTGGCCACCGGGCTCCGGGCTCTCAATGCCGTGCCGGCCGTCAACGACCTGCCGCCGGGGTGGGCCACCGCCCTGGATCTGCCGCTCATCCCGGGGGCGGGGACCATCCGCTGATCCGGATGCAGGCACCACCCCCGCAATGGGGGTGTACCTGCCTGTTGAAGCCGAATTGGTCCTGCTTTAATGTCCCCGTGGCGGGGCAGGGACACTCGGCGACAGCGTGGGACGGGTGGGGAGAGCCGCGTGGCTTCCCTCGTCTGGATCGTGGCGCGCCAGCTCCGCGCCCGTTGGCGGAGCTGGGCGTTGCTGGCCGCGATCGTGGGTCTCGCCGGCGCGGTCGTCCTGACCGCCGCCGCCGGGGCCAGGCGCACGGACTCCGCCTACGGTCGCTTCCTCGACAGCGTCCACGCCTCCGATGTTCTGGTCAGCCCCGACAACACCGGATTCGGCGGCTACTACGGGGCCCTGGCCAAACTCCCGGGCGTCCAGACGGTGGCGCCGGTGATCGGCGTCCAGGCCTTGCCGGTTCGGCCGGGCCGCAAGCTGGTCGAAGCGCAGGTCTACGCGCCCGCCGACGGCGATACGGCCGGGCCATCGAGCGCCCCCGCATCCTCTCGGGGCGGCTACCTCGTCCGAGCCAGGTTCACGAGGTGGCGCTGGACCTGCAAGGGGCGTCAAGCAGCTCCACGTCGACGTCGGCAGTGAGATCACGCTGGCGGCGACGTTTTCATCGGCGCCACCCGGCCCACAGCCGGCGGGCCTGCGGATCTTCCGCCAGCGGGTGGTCGGTGTCGTCATGACCCGGGACAACCCGGTTCCCATCAATGCGTTGGCGCAGCTCCCGATCGTGTACACCACGCCTGCCTTCTACGCCGGGCTCGGCGCTCCCTACCGGAGCTTCGACGGAGCGTATGTGCGGCTACGCCCGGGCGCGTCGGCATTCCAATTCGGCCAGCAGGCAGAGGCGCTGGCGAAGAGGTACACGGCCACCGGGGGCAGTGTCTTCGTCGCCAACCTGCGTGACCAGGCCTCCCAGATCGAACGCGCCATCCGGCCTGAGGCCATAGCGCTCGGACTCTTTGCCCTTGTCGTTGGCCTCACCGGACTGGTGATCATTTCGCAAGCGGCTCTTCGACAACTGCGGGCGTCCAGCATCGACCTCGTCACCCTGCGGGCACTCGGGCTCACCGGCCGGCAGCTGTGGTCGATCAGCCTGATGCAGGTGGCTGTGGCGGCGGTGGCGGGTGCCGTGCTCGCTGTCGTTCTCAGCGTGCTCGCCTCTCCGATCATGCCGCTCGGCGCGGCGCGCGTGGCGGAGCCCAGCCCTGGGATCGATGTCGATGTTGCCGTGCTCGGTCTTGGCCTTGTCGGCATCGTCGTGCTGCTGCTCGCGGCGGTGGCGTGGCCGTCATGGCGGCTGAGCAGGGAGTCCCGGAGCACCCGGGACGGCCGGGCCACCGCACCTCGGAGCGGGCGGTTGGCGTGGCTCTCCGGGAGCGCGGCGCCGGTGACGGCGTCGCTCGGGATCCGCGAGGCGCTCGATCCCGGAACGGCACGGGGTGCCGTACCCGTGCGCAGCGCGCTCGTGGGCACCATCTTGGCGATCACCATGGTCGTCGGGACACTGGTGTTCGGGGCCAACCTCGTCCACCTCGTGACGACGCCGCAGTTGTACGGCCAGACCTGGCAAGCCTCCATCGACACGCAATTCCAGCCCATTCCGGTCTCCTTCATCCGCTCCTCTTTGCACGACCGTGCCGGCGTCGTCGCCTGGACGCCGGGGAATTTCGGGACGATCGACGTCATGGACTCCCATATTCCCGCCATCGGACTCTCTCGGGGAGGGGGTCCGCTGGTCGGACCGACCCTGGTGACCGGGCGGTTGCCGACGCGTCCTGACGAGATCGCCCTGGGGGTCTCCGTCCTCCGCTCGGTCGACCGGCATGTCGGGCAGGACCTCATCGTCCGCGTCAACGGCGTGCCGCGGAAGATGCACATTGTGGGACAGGCGGTGTTCCCGGAGTTCGACCAGGGAAGCTTCACGTCGACCGATCTGGGTCTCGGTGCGGTTGTGACTGCTGAGGACCTCGTGCCACCGTCGACGTCGATCTCGGACACGTATCGATTCTTCTTGGTTCGTTTTGCTCCCGGTCCCGATCAGGCCCGCGAGGTGAGGAGCTTCGGGAGAGCCGCCGCTCCGTACTGCTCGGGGGTGCAACAGACCACGTGTTTCGTCACGAGCCAGACTCCGTTCGACATCGGCAACTACGCCAGGATCGAAGATGTTCCCGAGGCCCTCGCTCTGGTGTTGGCCGCGCTCGGCGTGGGGGTGCTGGCTCAGCTCATGGTGGTCTGGGTCCAGCGTCAGCGGCGCAAGATCGCCATCCTCAAGACTTTGGGGTTCGTCCGCCGGCAGGTTCTGGCGCTCGTCGCGTGGGAAGCAGCAACCTTCGCCGTGCTCTCGATGGTCGTCGGGATCCCGCTGGGGATTCGTCGTCGGACGGGGCGCCTGGGCCCTCTTTGCGGGCGAACTGGGTGTCGGGTCGACGTCGTGGTGCCGAGTACCCGCATTCTGTTGTGCGTTCCCGCGTACTTTCTCATCGCCATGCTGGTTGCGATAGCCCCGGCGTGGTTCGCCGCCCGCGTGCCGCCGGCCCGGGCCCTGCAGACCGAATGACGCCCCGATCGGTCCTTCCGAGGCTTCGCCTTCCTCGGCCCGCTTCCAGCGATCACGATCGAAGCGACTCAGACGCTCACGCTCAGACCGCGCAAGCCGGTGGCCGCCCGTAGGCGGCCTCCTCACTCACCCGAGACATCCCTTCCGTTCGCCGACGGCAGCGGGCGCGACACCGTTGCGGCCGGCTGCCTGGCCACCTGATTGCCCGGCCCTCGACCCGTGCCTCCTCACCGGACTCCTCAATTCCGCCCCGAAAGCAGCGCCTGGGGTGCAGGCACCACCTGTGCAATGGGGGTTTACCTGCCTGGAGAAGCCGGGGCGGCACTGCTTTAATGGGTCCGCAGGCGGGCACAGGCACTCGCCGTCAGCACGGGAGAGGCGGAGAGAGTCGCGTGGCTGCACTCGTATGGATCGTGGCGCGCCAGCTCCGCGCCCGTTGGCGAAGTTGGGCGTTGCTGGCCGCGACCGTGGGTCTCGCCGGCACCGTCGTCCTGACCGCCGCCGCGGGAGCCAGACGCACCGACTCCGCCTACGGTCGCTTCCTCGCCGCCTCCAACGCGGCCGACGTCCTGGTCGCCCCGAACAACACGGGCTTTGGCGGCTACTACCCGGCGCTCGCCAAGCTGCCGGGCGTCGAGGCGATGGCCCCCGTGATCGGTGTGGCGGCCCTGCCGGTCGGCCCGGGCGGGAGGCTGCTGAACGCGCAGGTCTATGCGTCCGCCGATGAACGATTCGGCAACGTGGTCGAGCGCCCCCGCTTCGTCTCGGGGCGACTGCCCCTGACGGATCGGGTCCACGAGGTGGCGCTCGACGTGCGGGCGGCTGCCGCCTTCCACGCCCAGGTCGGCAGCAGCCTCACGCTGGCCGCGACGAATACGTCAACACCAGGTCAGTCGGCCCACGGGCTGAGGCACTTCCGGCAGAAGGTCGTCGGCATCTTCGTGACCCGTGACAACCCGGTGCCGATCAACGAGTCGGCCCAGCTCCCGGTCGTCTACGCCACCCATGCCTTCTACGACGAACTCGGGCCCACACTATCGAGGCTTCGACGGCGCCTACGTGCGCCTCGGGCCCGGTGTCTCCGCGTTTCAATTCGGTCGGCAGGCCGAGGCCCTGGCCAAGAAGTTCCGGGCCACGGGAGGCGACGTCTACGTGGCCAATCTGAGTGACCAGGCCGCCCAGATCGACCATGCCATCCGACCGGAGGCCATCGCGCTTGGCCATCTTCGCATTCCTCGTCGCGCTCACCGCGTTGGTGCTCGTTGCCCAGACCGTCCTCCGGCAGCTCAGGTCGTCGAGGGACGACGTCACGACGCTGCGGGCGCTCGGCCTCAATCACCGGCAGTTGTGGTACGTGAGCTTGATGCAGGTGGCGGCCGTGGCCGCGGTCGGTGGCGTGCTCGCGGTCGTCGGCGCCGTCCTCGCGTCCCCGATCATGCCGCTCGGGCCGGCGCGGGTCGCCGAGCCCAACCCGGGCATGGAGGTCGACGGCGCAGTGTTGGGCATCGGCTTCGTGTGCATCGTCGTCGTCCTGACCGCAGTCGTGGCGCTGTCGGCGTGGCGGTTGAGCTCGGCCACGGGGCCGGGCGGAAGTCGCCGGGCCGCAGTGGCGCGGGGTGGCGGGTGGTTGGCCTGGCTGTCGAGCAGTGGGGCACCCGTTACGGCCTCGCTCGGCATCCGCGAGGCGCTCGATCCGGGTGCGGCGCGAGGCGCCGTTCCTGTGCGCAGCGCGCTGGTCGGCACCATCTTGTCGATCACAATGGTCGTCGGGACCCTGACCTTCGGCGCCAACCTCGTCCACCTGGTGACAACCCCGCAGTTGTACGGGCAGACGTGGCAGGCCTCGGTCGACACCCAGTTCCAGAACATGCCGCGGTCCCTCATGCAGAGCTGGGTGAAGCACCGTCCCGGTGTCGCGGCCTGGTCGTCCGGAGACTTCGGAACGGTTGACGTCATGGGCTCCCAGGTCCCGGCCATCGGCCTGTCGCGCGGGGAAGGTTCGCTGGTCGGGCCGACGCTGGTGACCGGCCGCCTGCCCACAGCCCGCGATGAAGTCGCCTTGGGTGCCTCGGTCCTCCGTCTGGTCCACCGCCAGGTGGGGCAGGACGTTCGGCTCAGCGTCAACGGTGTGCCGCGGACGATGCACATCGTGGGACAGGCGGTGTTCCCGGCCTTCGACCAGGGGAGCTTCACCTCGACCGACCTGGGGCTCGGAGCTGCCGTCTCCGCAGCCGACCTCTTGCAGCCGGGGACGCGGTTGGCGGACTCCTCCCAGTTCCTGCTGGTGCGCTTTGCGCCCGGCCCCGATCAGCCTCGTCAGGTGCGCAGCCTGAGCCGGGCCACCGCCTCGTTTTGCGCGGAGGTCGATCAGAGCACCTGTTTCGTGACCAGGCAGGCTCCTTTTGACGTCGGGAACTACGCGCGCATCGAAGGCGTCCCGCAGTTCCTGGCCCTGGTGTTGGCCGTCCTCGGCGTGGGCGTGTTCGCGCAATTGATGATCGTCTGGGTCCAGCGTCGTCGCCGCGACATCGCCGTCCTCAAGACGATGGGGTTCGTCCGTCGCCAGGTCCTGGCGCTCGTGACGTGGCAGGCGGCCACCTTCGCCGCGCTGTCATTGCTCATCGGCGTTCCGCTGGGCATATTCGCCGGACGCGCCGCGTGGGCGCTCTTTGCGAGGGAGCTGGGAGTCCAGACGCTGTCGGTGGTGCCGGGCATTGGCGTCGCGCTCTGTATTCCGGCCGTCTTTCTCATCGCCATCCTCGTCTCGTTGGGACCTGCGTGGTTCGCCGCCCGCGTGCAGCCGGCCCGGGCCCTGCAGGCCGAGTGACGGCTCAATCCGGTCGTTCCAAGGCTTCCCTTCCTCGGCCTGCGCACAGTGAGCGCAAGCGAAGTGACTCAGACGCTCACGCTCAGACCACTCAGGCCGGCTGGTCCGCACGTAATCCGCCCGACGCGGAGCGGAAGGTAGTCCCGGTCGCCAAGGCAGCGGTGTGCCCGTTGCTTCGGGTTCGACCGCTCCATGGACTCCGACCTGACAGGCCGGTCGTCAACCACGTCGTCGTCGCGCTCGATCTCGCTCGGGACCAGGGATGAGGGCGTGAGGCGCCCGGCGAGTGGGAACCTGCTGGAGTCATCCCTCTCTGGTGAGGTCCGCCGCTCGGTCGGTGTCACAGCGTCGGGCATCATGCAGGAGTGCGCGTGCTCCACTCCGCCTGGTTGACCGATGGCGAGCGCCTCGTCGTGTGGGCCGAGGACGGGAGCCAGGCTCGCACAGCCGCACCGCGTCGCGGCCGGCCACCCCGTCAGCGGCGCCCGGCCCCGCACCCGTTCGCCCTCGGCCACGATGGCGTCCGCCTCGCGGCCGCTGAGGTAGGCGGGGCCGAGGCGGACGACCTGATCGTCAAGGCGGACGAGGTCGAGCTCCTCCTCCGCCTGCCGGGTACCACGGCAGGTCCCACTGCCTCTCCGCTGCTGGAGGACGAGCCCGCACGCCCCGACAGCCCGGGCTCGTCACCGTCAGCGGGGTCGGGCGAGCCCCTGCCGGTGTGGACGGCGCCGGGACTTGCCCTCGATCCCGGCGACGCGGCGCGTCTGACCCTCGCACTCTGCGCTGCGGACCCGTGGAGCGCGGTGGTCACGGGAGAGCCGGATGTCGCCCTCGCCACGGACCTCCGCTTCGCCGCGAAGGCCGCCGACCTGGCCCTCGAGCTGATCACCAGGGGTCGCATCCTGCCCGATCTGGAGCTTCCGACCACCGGTCGGCGGGCCCGATGGCGTCCACTGGTGGACCGCAACGACCGCGGGCGCATCGAGGCCCTCAGCTGGAACCTTCCAGGGTCGTTCACGTGTGCCGGCATGGCCGACGAGGGCCATCGGCCTGGCACGGGGTCGGACCCGCCTGCACCGCCCGACGTCGTGCGCTCCTACATGTGGAGCGTGACCGATGCGCTGACGCGTAGCTTCCTGGCCGATCGGCCACCGGCCAAGTCACCACCCGGTCGCCGGCGCCATCCCGCGGGGGCCGATGCCGTCGAAGCTTGGCTGACCGGCCTGACCTCGCCGGACGGCGCTGCGGCCCCGGGCATCTTCGACGACCTCGGCGTACCCGCCGCCGACGGTGAGTCGCTCGCCGAGGTACTGCGGGCCTGGCATGCCACGGCGGACACGGCCGCCGAGGCGGTGCGCACCTGCTTTCGCATCCAACCCCCGATTGCCGGCGACGAGGACGGGGGCGACGGCGACGACGACGGCGAGGACAGGGACGACCGGACCGGCGACGAACAGGGTGTCGATGACGACTGGCGGATCGAGTTCGCGCTCCAAGCAGTCGACGACCCCAGCTTGTTCGTCCTGGCCCCGGCGGTGTGGGCCGACGGTCCCGAGCTGACGGCCCTGGAGCGTCATGTGGCGCACCCCGACGAGCTGCTTCTGCGCGGCCTCGGGCTCGCGGCCCGGCTCGTCCCCTCGCTCGGCTCCGCGTTGGCCACCGCGACGCCCTCTGAACAGGTGACCGATGCGGCCGGAGTGCTCAGGTTCCTCCGCGAAGGAGCCCCGATCCTCGAAGAGGCCGGCTTCGGGGTCCTGGCGCCGCCCTGGTGGCGCTCGGCCCGGACCCGGCTGAACCTTCGCCTCAAGGCCAAGACGCGGCCCGCCGCCGGGTCGTCGACCACGGCCATCGGGCTGGACGGCCTGTGCGACGTCCAGTGGGAGGTCGCACTCGGCGACGATCGACTGGATCTCGCCGAGCTCCGCGCGCTGGCGCGCCTGAAGCAGCCGCTGGTCCGGGTGCGCGGCCAGTGGGTGGAGTTGCGCGCGGGGGACATCGAGGCGGCGATCGCCGCGGTCGGGAAGAAGGGGACCGCGACCCAGATGGGCGCCGGCGACGTCCTGCGTGCCGCACTGGGCCTCGCGCCGACCTCCGACGGCGACGGCGCCCTGCCCGTCACCGAGGTGGAAGCCGACGGCTGGCTCGGGGACCTCCTGGCCGGGGCCGAGGACCGCCGGCTGCAATCCCTGCCCACCCCGGACGGCTTCGCCGGGCAGCTCCGTCCCTACCAGGAGCGTGGCCTCGGGTGGCTGGCCTTCCTCGGCGATCTCGGTCTCGGGGCCTGCCTGGCCGACGACATGGGCCTCGGGAAGACGGCGCAGCTCCTCGCCCTGCTGGTCGACGAGCGGGCCCACAGCCCTCGTTCGACTGGTGCGACCCTCGTCGTCTGCCCGATGTCGGTCGTGGGCAACTGGCAGCGCGAGACGGAGCGGTTCGCCCCGGACCTGTCGGTGTACGTCCACCACGGGCCCGACCGGCTCGACGGCAAGGCGTTCACCCGGCACGCCAAGAAGTCGGACCTCGTGCTCTCGACGTACGGCCTCGCCGCGCGCGACCAGCAGCTCCTCGCGACGGTCCCCTGGCGACGCCTCGTCCTCGATGAGGCGCAGCAGATCAAGAACAGCGCGGCCCGCACCACCCAGAGCGTGCGGGCCATCCCGGCCGAGCGACGGATCGCCATGACCGGGACGCCGGTGGAGAACCGTCTGGCGGAGCTGTGGTCGATCATGCAGTTCCTCAACCCGGGCCTGCTGGGCTCGGAGAAGTCCTTCCGCGAGCGCTTCGCCATCCCGATCGAGCGGATGGGGGATGACGAGGCCGCCGCGCATCTCCGCCGCGTCACCGCACCGTTCGTGCTGCGCCGGTTGAAGACCGACCGGACGATCATCGCCGACCTCCCGGACAAGATCGAGATGAAGGAGTTCTGCACGCTGACCCGCGAGCAGGCCACGCTCTACCAGGCCGTCGTCGACGACATGCTGGACCGCATCGACAACTCCGAAGGGATGGAGCGGCGCGGCCTCGTCCTCGCCACCATGATGAAGCTCAAGCAGGTGTGCAACCACCCCGCACACTTCCTGGCCGACGGCTCCGCTCTGCCCGGCCGCTCGGGCAAGCTGACCCGCCTGACCGAGGTGCTCGAAGAGGCGGTCCAGGAGGGCGACCGGGCCCTCGTCTTCACCCAGTTCACCGAGATGGGCGACATGCTCGAGCGCTACCTGCGCCGCCACCTGGCCCGCGAGGTGCTCTGGCTCCACGGCGGAGTCCCCAAGAAGAAGCGCGACGCCATGGTGGAGCGCTTCCAGGGCGCCGACGGCCCGCCCGTGTTCCTGCTGTCGCTGAAGGCCGGGGGCACCGGGCTCAACCTCACCGCGGCCACGCACGTGGTGCACTTCGACCGCTGGTGGAACCCGGCCGTGGAGAACCAGGCCACGGACCGGGCCTTCCGCATCGGACAGCACCGCAACGTGCAGGTGCGCAAATTCATCTGCGGGGGCACGCTCGAGGAGCGGATCGACGCCATGATCGAGGCCAAGCGGGCGCTGGCGGAGCGGATCGTCGGCTCGGGGGAAGGCTGGATCACCGAGATGTCGACCGAGCAGCTGCGCGAGGTCATCGCCCTGTCGGACGACGCGGTGGGCGAGGACTGATGCCTGCGCGGGGAGAACCCGAACGGCGGCCCGCTCGCCGACGGCCCCGTCCGCCCGCACCGCGCGGCGATGGCTGGTGGCCGCCGCCGTCGACCCCGATCCCGGTGGAAGGCGGCCTGCAGGCTCGCAGTCGTCGCGGCGCGATCGGGGACACCTGGTGGTCGCAGCGTTTCATCGCCCTGCTCGAATCCTTCGGGATGGGCAGCCGCCTCCAGCGCGGCAAGCGCTACGCCCGCACGGGTCAGGTGGTCACGATGGACATCGGGCCGGGCCAGGTGAAGGCGTCGGTGCAGGGGTCACGGACCCGGCCGTACCGGGTCTTCATCGAGGCCCGCGCCCTCACGGAGTCCGAGTGGGATGCGGTCGAGAGCGCCATGTCGTCGAACGCTGCCTTCGTGGCCCCGCTGCTGGCCGGCGAGATGCCGCATGAGATCGAGATCGCGTTCGCCGGCTCGTCGGGCTCTCTGTTTCCCGCATCTGCCGCTGACCTCGATGCCGCGTGCTCCTGCCCCGACTGGGAGAACCCGTGCAAGCACATCGCCGCCGTGTTCTTCCTCCTGGCCGAGGCGTTCGACGACGATCCCTTTCTGATCTTCGCCTGGCGGGGCCGGAACAAGGAGGAGCTGCTCGCCGGCCTCCGCGCCCGTCGTCGGCGCGCCGATTCCGACCGACGGTGACGCCGAGCCCCGAGTCGGTCGAGGAGACCGAGGACGGAGAGGTCGGCCCGTTCGGCTGGCCACTGGCCGGGGGCGAGCCGGATCCGACGCCCTGGTCGCCGGAAAGCTTGGAGTGGTGGGGACGGCCGGCTGAGCTGGCTGCACTGGAGATCCGTCCCCGCAGGGCCGTCGCGCCGGACCTGGTACTCCGCCAGCTCGACGCGGCTGCACTCGGTGACGACGGCGGACGGATCATCGACGGGCTCCGGCCTCTGTACGAGGCGATCACGGCGGGCGCAGCGGCGCTCGCCCTGGGCGAGGAGTCCGAGGAGTCCGAGGAGCCATAGCGCCGACGCCGACGAAGACGAGATGGGGATCGGGCGCCCATCCGAGTTCACGCCCCTCCTCGAGCGCACCGACACCTGCGTCATGTCGTGGGACCCTACCGTGCCGAGAAATGCCCTCGGCGCCCGGCTTGGAGCTGCTCGGGCAGGCCCCCAGGCGCTGGTTGTGAAGGGACGTGTGGTATTGCCTCTGGCACCGCTCCCACGGCAGATGAGACGGGGTTGCGCCTAGCGTTCGGGTACCGCGTGAGGAGTTCTGCGGTCGTGCCGCAGCGAACAGGAAAGGATGGAGTGCGAGAGTGATCAGCTACGACGAGGCATCCGCCGAGCTCACCGGACCGGGCCGGACCTACGAACTGGGTGAGGACGTCATCAACGGCATCCCCTATCGGGTCTTCAAGAACGCGCCGCGCACTCTGGTCGACGTCTTTGCCGCCTCCCGGGACGACGAGTCGACGTTCCTCGTCTACGAGCACGAACGCTGGTCCTTCAAGGAGACCGCCCGGCACATCGACGCCCTGGCCCACACGCTGGTGCACGGCTTCGGTGTGCAAAAGGGCGACCGGGTGGGCATCGCCATGCGCAACCTTCCTGAGTGGATCGTGTCGTTTGCGGCCATCCTCTCCATCGGAGCGGTGTCCGTGTCCTTCAATGCGTGGTGGACGGAGAGCGAGCTCGACTACGCCCTCGACGACTCCGGCAGTGTCGTGCTCATCGTCGACGGCGAACGGGTCGAGCGCGCCCACCGTCCCGCCGCGCAACGCCGGGTTCCCGTCGTCGCGGTGCGCGTGACGGGCGGACAGCCGCTCCCGGCCGGCGTGCAGCGGTACGAAGACGTCGTCACGCTGGGTGATCCGATGCCGGCGGCAGTGGTGCTGCCCGACGACGACGCCACCATTCTCTACACGTCCGGGACGACGGGGTTTCCCAAGGGTGCGGTGTCGACCCATCGGGCCGTGACGCAGGCCCTGATGGCGTTCTGGGCGCGCGCCGCCATCGAGGCGGCGCGCCAGGGCCGGGACCGAGAGACGCCCGGCGCGGAGTCCTTGCGACCCTCCTTCATTCTGATCGTCCCCCTCTTCCATGTCACCGGCTGCGTGCCCGTCATGCTCTCGTGCTTCGGCCTCAAGATGAAGCTCGTGATGATGTACCGCTGGGACCCGGAGATCGCGCTCGGGCTGATCGAGGCCGAGCGCGTCACCTCCTTCGTCGGCGTTCCCACTCAGAGTTGGGACCTGCTCGAGAGCCCGGCCTTCTCCAAGTACGACACCTCGTCGCTCGCCACCATCGGCGGTGGGGGAGCACCGGCGCCGGTCAAGCTCGTCGAGCGCGTCGAGGATTCGTTCTCCAGTGGCCGGCCCAACATCGGCTACGGCATGACCGAGACCAACGCCTTCGGCCCGGGCAACAGCGGTGACGACTACGTGGCGCATCCGTCCTCCACCGGTCGAGCCAAGATGACGATTGTCGACATCGAGATCCGGGACAGCCAGAGGCGGCCTTTGCCCGCGGGGACCCGAGGCGAGATCTGGATGAAGGGCCCCAATCTCATCCGCGGGTACTGGAACAAACCCGAGGCGAGCGCAGAGGTGCTCGTGGACGGGTGGTTGGCGACGGGTGATCTGGGCCGGATCGACGACGAGGGATTCCTCTACATCGAGGACCGGGCCAAGGACATGGTGATCCGGGGCGGCGAGAACGTGTACTGCGCCGAGGTCGAGAGCGCCATTTACGAGCATCCCGCCGTCTACGAGGCGGCGGTAATCGGCGTGCCCGAGGAACGCCTGGGTGAAGAGGTGGCGTGCGTGATCCATCTTCGACCCGGATCGAGCCTCGATGCCGAAGAACTACGGCGATTCCTCTCCGGGAAGTTGTCTTCCTTCAAGATCCCGAGCCGCATCGCATCGAGTGAGGATCGATTGCCCCGAAATCCCTCGGGCAAGATCCTGAAACGAGAACTGCGGGACACCTATTTCGCGCCTGAGGAGTGAGCCCCGACCCGTTCAGCCCAGGGTCGGTGTCAATCCGGCTGTACCCGCACAACGAGCTTCCCGCCGATGGCATCGTCCGCGAGCTCTGCGCACAAGCCGGTCTCGCGCTCGAAGCCGGATTCGACGGTGTCATGACGAGTGAGCATCACGGGGGCTTCGCCGGCTACATGGCGCAGCCGCTGCAGATGGCCACCTTCATATTGGAAGAGCGCGCCACCGGTTGGGCCGCGGCTGCTCCGCTCCTCCTGCCTCTGCGGTCTGCTGCTCTCGTCGCCGAGGAGGTCGCCTGGCTGCAGGCTCGTCACCCTGGTCGGGTCGGGCTCGGCGTCGCGGCCGGTGCGCTTCCGTTGGACTTCGAGATCGCCGGCGTCAACCAGTCCGAGGCCGTCGATCGCTTCAAAGTGGAGCTCCCACGGCTGGTGGCCATGCTCCGCGGTGAGGAGCTGGGGGACCTCGACGGGGACCCGGCACTGCTCGCCTGCCGGCGGGATCCGGTCCCGGTGCTCAGCGCCGCGGTCTCCGTCGCCGCGGCCGTGCGCGCCGCCCGGTGTGGCGCCGGGATTCTCATGGAGGGCATGTCGATGCCCCAGAGACTCGCCCCTCTGACGCGCGCGTTCGACGAGGCCGGTGGGACGGGATCCAAGGTCCTGATCCGTCGGGTATGGCTGGGTCGGGTGCAGTCCGGGCTCGTCGACAGCCAACGGGCCGTCTACGAGAGCTACGCCGAGCGGGCGAGCTCGTTCGGCGAGGACCAGACCATTGCGTCCGATGACCCGGACGAGGTGGCGGAACGGCTCGGGGCGACCATGGACGAAGTCGGTGCCGACGCGCTCAACCTGCGTGTGCAGCTTCCCGGCATGTCGCCCGCAGAGGTCCGCGAGCAGATCGCCCGCATCGGGTCCAGTGTCGTCGGGCCTCTCAAGAAGGAGCTTGCCCGCGCCGGTATCGGGCCCCCGGCCAATTAGCGGATCGGCGTCCAGCCGCTCGAGAGGTGATTCCCACCGTCGACGTCCAACGTGACCCCGGTGATCTGCCGGGCGTCCTCGGACAGCAGGAAGCACACCGCCGCGGCGATGTCCTCGGCTTCGGTCAGACGGCCCAGGGGGAGGGCCGAGCCCGCGCCCGCTCCCGCATCGTCCTTCCAGATCGGGCGGGTCGCCGTGGTGCGCACCAACCCGGGACTCACGGCGTTCACCCGAACCCCTTTCTCGGCCAGATCGGCCGCGATGGTGCGCGTCATGGCATTCAGGGCCGCCTTGGCCGACGCGTAGGACACCATGGCCGACGTCGTCTTGCGCGGTGATCCACTCGAAATGGTCACGACCGAACCAGCGTTGTCACCGAGGCCCCGGGCCAGGGCGGCCCGGATCAGGGCGAGGCCGGGCCAGGTGTTGAGCCGGAACGTCGCGAGAAGCTGCTCCTCGCTGATGGCGTCGAAGGGGCGCGGGTAGGGGGCGCCGCCCAGTGTGCTGACGAGCAGGTCGATGCGGCCGAACGCCTCGATGGCCCGGTCCGCGAGCACCGCCACGGCGGCCTCGGTGTCCATGGACCCGGCGACGCCGACGGCAGCGAGCCCTTCGGCGCGTAGAGCTGCCTCCGTCGAGGCAACCCGATCCTCATCGCGGCCGTTGACGACCACTGACGCGCCCTCTCGCGCCAGACGGAAGGCGCAGGACCGGCCGATGCTCGGATCGGCCGTCGAGCCGGTGATGATGGCCACCCGGCCGGAGAACCGTTGTCCACTGCTCACGGCGGCCGCCTCATCGGGTGCATCCGTAACCCGTCGGCTGATTCATGCTCTGCATCTTGTCCCATGGGGCGTCGATCGACCGCCATGCGCGAGCCTCGAGTCGTGAACTGTGATGATTCCTCAGGCTGGTCCCACCCGGGACCAATAGGGTCTCCGCAGCCGATCGGAAGGGATGGGAAATGGGCACAGTCGAGACCGTCCGGGGTGCGATCGATACCGCCGACCTCGGGCAGACCTACATGCACGAGCACGTCTTCGTGCTGAGTCCCGACGTGCAGCAGAACTATCCCGCCGAATGGGGCAGTGAGGACGAGCGCGTGGCCGATGCCGTCGTCAAGCTCAAGGCGCTCGCCGCCCAGGGGATCCGGAGCATCGTTGATCCCACCGTCGTCGGCCTGGGCCGGTACATCCCCCGCATTCAACGCATCGCCGAGCAGGTACCGGAGCTGAACATCATTCCCGCCACCGGTTGCTACACCTACGACCAGGTGCCCTTCTTCTTCTTCTACCGGGGCCCCGCCCTCTCGGCTGCGCTGGGCACTGAGGTGCCCGACCCGATGGTCGACATGTTCGTCGCGGACATCACCGAGGGTATCGCCGACACCGGTGTCAAGGCCGCGTTCCTCAAATGCGCCATCGACCATCAGGGGATGACCGACGGGGTGGCCCGCGTGATGCGGGCGGTGGCCCGGGCTCATCGCACCACGGGAGCTCCCATCACCGTGCACACCCATCCCGGTACCCAGACCGGCCTGGCTGTCCAGGCACTGTTGTGCGACGAGGAAGGCGTCGACCCGACCCGAGTGGTGCTGGGTCACTCCGGCGACAGCGAGGACATCGAGCACCTGAGCGCGCTGGCCGACATGGGCTTCATCCTCGGCATGGACCGCTTCGGACTCAACGTGGAAACGACCTTCGAGGCTCGGGCCGACACGGTGGTGGAGCTGTGCCGCCGCGGCTATGCCGACCGCATGGTGCTGGCTCACGACGCGGCCTGCTACCTCGATTGGATCGACCCCAACGTGATGGCCATGATGACCCAGTGGAGCTACCTCCACATCTACGACGAGGTCCTGCCCTACCTGCGTCAGCACGGCGTCACGGAGGATCAGATCACCACCATGCTGGTGGAGACGCCACGCAGCTATTTCGAACACAACGCCGCTTACTGAGCCACCGGCGCGGTCTGTCGCTCTGGACGAGGTGGGTACCCAGTACGTCTTGCCAGTCCCGGCACCCCTTGGATCGAGATGCAACGTCGTCGAGGATGCGTCACCCAGCCGTCGCGTCCAAGTCGCCGCTGCGAGAGATCCTCCGGGTGGCCCACCGCCCGGAGTGAAACCCCGCTCGTTCCGGCGGAGCAAGCTCAGCGCCGCCGGGTTGGGGGCCGTCGACCACGCGGTGTCGACCACGCGGTGTCGACCACGCGATCTCCGTCGTCCGGCTCCGGCATCAACTCCAGCTCGCGACCCCAGGTCGGGTCTGCGCCGACCTGGCAGAGGAAACGGAGGGTCGGCCACCGATCGGCTCTAACCTTGACCTGAAGTTCGGCCTGGGTGACCAACCGCTCGAGTTGCTCGGATCACACAGACATGTGCAGACGAGGATCTTGTGGGCCCGCGGCTCCTATGACGCTGCGACGTGGAATGCCACGGCTTGCATGACATAAGGCGACGAACCAAAACCGATCTGCGCTGTCGCCGCGAAGGTGCCCGTGGTGTTCACGATTTCGTCGCCGGCGATATCGGCGTCCGATGGCGTGATGAGGCGCGCGGTGAAGCCGCCGGTACCGCCCACAAACGCAGTCTGGGTCATGCCGGCACCGAAGATGAGCTCGCTCGCGGCGGTCGTTGTGAGGTTGCCGCTGCTCGCGGTCGTCCCACTCCCAGCTGCGGACGCCGTGGTGTCGAGCGGGTTCACGGGATCGAGGCCGCTGTACTCCGCGGCCCGCACATCGACGAACGGAACGGCAGCCGAAAAATGAACCGTGACGACATTGGTGCCCGCTCCGGCTGCGTTGATGTTCTTGGCGTAGTAAATCGCCTGGCTCAACCCCGAACCGCGGGTGAGCGGTGCCGCAAGTTGATACGCGTTCCCCGCACTGTCGGTCACCGAGACGATCGTCGATGTCGCATCATTGAAGCCGACGGCCACGGCGTTGAGGTCGCCCGCGCCCTGCGCTTTCAGGTATGGCACGGTGACGGTGCTTGCACTGGTCTGCGGCGTCGCCGAATTGACCTGCACGAACTGTGCCGCGCTCAATTGGGTCGTGAGGGCGTACAGGTTGCCCGACATATCGCCTTCGTACAAGCTGCCGCCGACGATGGACGCAGGGCCCCAGAACGGGCCGACGCCGGTGTAGGTGAACAGTGACGCTCCGGTCGCCGCTGAGACCAGCGCGATGTTGTTGCCTTCGCCCACGGCGACCACGCCGCCGGAAGTGACGGTCACGGCGCCGAGCACCGAGCCGTCTGTGAAGCAGTGCTGCCAGATGAAGGCACCGGTGGACGGATTCAGGGCGTTCACCGTACCGGCGCAGCTGCTGGTGATGTCACCGCCAACGTACAGCGTCGTGCCGTCCCACGCCGCGGGCGCAATATCGCCGGCTCCGGTCGTTGGATTTTCGCCACCCGTCGCGATGCGTGTGCTCCACACGGGCCCGGACGTGAGCGCGCCCCGCTCGAACGCATAAAAGATGCCGTTCTTGTTCATCGACCCGACCATAGGCTGCGACTGCCCGCCGATGACACCGCTGAACAACGTCGGTGTCGCCGCCCAGTCGCCGTCGCCACAACATGTCTGCTGCGCGACGGGGATCGTCCACGAGCCCGCCAGGCTCATGTCGGAAGCGTTCACCTCGAGAATCGCCGGGGCCATTTCGGTGGTGGCGCATGGATTCTCCCCGACGCCACTACCCGCCGGGTTGCCGGTGGTGAAGTAGATGGTGCCCGCGGCGGCATCAATCGTGGGTGAGCTCCACACGCCCCCGCCGATGCAGCCGTTGGGAACGACGTTGAACGTGCCCTCCAGCGCACCGGTGACCCGGTCGAGCTTCAGGAGCTGACCCTGGACGTCCGGGCAGGTTCCGAAGGAGGCGACGCCGATGTAGACACTGTTGCCGAACACGGCCGGCGAAGACCACACGAACGTGCTCGGGTTCCCTCCGACGTCGTACGACCACAGCACAGCGCCGGTGGCCGCGTTCAGCGCGTACACCTTCGAGGCACCGCCGCCGACGTACAGGACCGATGTCGCCCCATCGACCGGAACGTCAGTGGTGACGGTCGGAGTGCTCGCGACGCCGGCTTCCGAAGGGTCGGTGCAACCCGGGGGGCTCGATGTGCCCAAGTTCGTCTGCCATACGGGCGTCCCAGAGGTAGTGGTCGCTCGTTCGAACCCGTCGAACGAACCCCAGTAAACGATTCCGTTCGACACGATCGGTTGCGAGAACACGCCGTGGTTCGGCGCGGTGTCAGACGCCTTCCACGCGAGCTTCAGGCTCGGGACCGATGTCGGATTGAACCCTGGGTCAGCGGCGAGACCGCTAGCGGTCATTCCCCTGCATGAACGTTGTCCAGCTCGCCGAGGGGGCACCTGAGGTGATGTTGAAGGCCGCCGAGGTGGCCGCGGTGTACGACGGCGTGCTCGAGGCCGTCAGGGTGTAGCCCGTCCCCGCGTTGTTGATGGAGAGGCCCGAGAAGGTGGCGATTCCGGCGGAGACCGTGACGGCCGAGCCGCCGGTGAGCGTCCCGCCCGCGGGGTTGGTCCCGATGGCCAGGCTGACCGTGGTGGCGTTGTCCGTCGTCTCGACGTTGCCGTTGGCGTCCTCGACCGCCACCGTCACGGCCGGGCTGATGGTGGCACCGGCGGCCGCGCTGGAGGGACCCTGCATGAAGGCCAGCTTGGTGGGCGGCCCGGTCGAACCTGCAGTGATGTTGAAAGCCGCCGAGGTGGCCGCGGTGTGCGAGGGTGTGCTCGAGGCCGTCAGGGTGTAGCCCGTCCCCGCGTCGTTGATGGAGAGCCCCGAGAATTTGGCGATTCCGGCGGAGACCGTGACGGCCGAGCCGCCGGTGAGCGTCCCGCCCGCGGGGTTGGTCCCGATGGCCAGGCTGACCGTGGTGGCGTTGTCCGTCGTCTCGACGTTGCCGTTGGCGTCCTCGACCGCCACCGTCACGGCCGGGCTGATGGTGGCACCGGCGGCCGCGCTGGAGGGACCCTGCATGAAGGCCAGCTTGGTGGGGGCACCGGCGCTGATGTTGAAGGCCGCCGAGGTGGCCGCGGTGTACGACGGCGTGCTCGAGGCCGTCAGGGTGTAGCCCGTCCCCGTGTCGTTGATGGAGAGCCCCGAGAATTTGGCGATTCCGGCGGTGACCGCGACGGCCGAGCCGCCGGTGAGCGTCCCGCCCGCGGGGTTGGTCCCGATGGCGAGGCTGACCGTGGTGGCGTTGTCCGTCGTCTCGACGTTGCCGTTGGCGTCCTCGACCGCCACCGTCACGGCCGGGCTGATGGTGGCACCGGGGGCCGCGCTGGAAGGACCCTGGATGAAGGCCAGCTTGGTGGGCGGCCCGGTCGAAGTTGTGGCAACCCGGAACGCGACGAGTTGCATGACCCAGGTGGCACCGTTCTGACGGGCGGTCGCCGCGTTGGACCCCGCCGTCGTGACGACGCGATCCTCGGTCAGATTGCCGAAGTCCGTCAGACGCTTCGTAAAGCCGGTTCCGGCTTGGGTGACCGTGTTGTCGGATGCACCGGCTCCGAAGAGAAGATCATTGGCCTGGGTGGTCGTCACGGCTCCGCTGCTCATGGCCGCCGCCGTACCGGCAGCGGACGCACTGACGTCGACGGGATTCACCTGCGCGAGACCGGAGTACTCGTGCAGGTACACGATGCCGAACGAGGTGATCGCGGTGCCGAAGGTCGCCTTCACCGTGTTCGACCCTCCGATGATGTTCGGTGCATAGAAGACCTGCGCACTCCAGGTACTCCCAAAGTTCTGGCGCGGCGTAGCAGCCGTATAGGTGTTCCCCCCGGTGTCAGACACATTCACGGTGCCCCGGTTGTCCCAGACGACGTAGGCCACGATCAGATTCCCGGCGGTGTTCGCGGTTTTGAACGCCAGACTGGCCGTCGTGCCGTTCGTGACCAGGGTGTCTCCATCTTGTACGAGTGCCGCTGTCGCGGCGGACGCTCCAGGGGGTGACACAACGCCAAGGGTGGCCGCGGCAAGGATGAGGATCGCGAGGCCGAGAACAACCTTGCGAATGGTCCGAGGAGCCTGCGCCTTGACTCGGTTCGCGTACGACGGATTTTCCCGGCTTCCACCGCCGAAGGTCCCCAAGATCATCCTCTACTCCGATCGTTCGCGGGAGCGCTGGAGGTGGCCGATTCCATGGTTCCGACCACCCCCAGGTTTCCCTCGGTCAAGACATCACGGCGGGTAGGATGATGCCGACGGGCGGCGAGAAATACAAAGTTTTCGGCAAACTTGGCTGTAGAGCACCCTTTCGGGGCGATATTTCTCATGGCAACGGCCCGAGATGTGGCGCGGGACCAGGGCTACGAGGTGTCTGAACGACCCAGGGAGTCCCCCTGGGATCAGGGAAGCGATGTACCGGCTTCGATCGACGGCAGGATGCTCGCGTGGCGGTCGAGCCACTCCCGGAGTGCCGCCGTGGCGCGGACATCGTCCTCGTTGTACTCGAGGATCCATTGGCGCGCCTCGGAGCGAAGGGAGGGCTCAGCGTCGGTTGTCGCCTCGAGGTAGCGGACCATGGCCGAGTCACCGCCGGCGTCGTCTCCACGCCAGGAGAACCCGGCCAGGGGGGCAACCGTCTTGAGGCCCATGCTCGGAAGACCCGTGATGAGCTGGTCTCGCACGATGGGAAGCAGGTCGACCCATTGCTCGGACCGGATGAATTCGTCGACTTCGTCTTCGAGCCCGCAGCGCGCCGCCAGGCGGCGCAACTGGCCGTTCTCGGCCCCCTGGCTGTAGCAGTAGGCGCGGAACGTGACTCCTCTTCGTGCCGCCTCGGTCCGGAGGTCTGAGAACCACTTCCAGAAGCCCAGAAACGCTTCGATCTCCCCGACAGCGATATCGGGGTCCCACGAAAAGAAAGGGATGAACCTCGAGGACTCGGGGCCGGCGGCGCCCCGGACGTCGAGCAGCGTGCCCCAGAGATAGCAGCCTCCGTTCACGTTCTCCATGTCCACATCGACTTCGATGTCGGCCCGGGGCACGACAACCTGGTCGACGCCGCGCCGGCGATAGGCCGGGGAGGAGCCGATCCGGGCCCTGGCGTTGTCGATCTGCTGAGGGAGGTCGCCTAGGCCGGCCTCGCCGAAGCTGGCAGTCAGCGGGTCGATCAGCGCCACGTCGGCGGCGGTGACGATGCCCTCGGCCACCAACCGCTCAGCCTGTTGGGGTCGCCTGCTCAGCAGGTCCGTCACCGACGTCGCCGGGTCAACGTCGCGCGCGTTGTCGGCGAGGTGCCGCAGATCGACTCCGGCCGCGATGAGCCGAGCGGTACGGGAGTCGAGCGAAGCCAACTCCCGCAGGGTGGTCACGCCGCGGGCGAGGTACTTGAACCTCTTCTCGACCGTCATCCCCGGCAGAAGGCTGATGTCCCCGGACGCCTCCATTTTCTCGAAGCACCAGTCCTGCCATCCACACCCGTCGCAGTCGGGCACGGCGATCGGTTCAGCCAGGAGGGGTGACGTCGGATCCGTCAGGTGAGCGAGTGAGGCGTCGATCACCGAGAGGCGATGAGCGAATTCGAGGTCGTAGACCTCCATGGTCGAGAGCAGCCGTTCGGGCGGATCTTCGATGTACGCGGTCGGATGCCACAGGGGCAGGTCGAGGTCGTACCAGACGAGCCGCTCCTCCCGGCCGACGATGCCCGCCCAGCGGCCGAACCCGCATGCCCGGCCGGACGCCTCGAGCATGCGTTGATAGTGGGCCAGCTGGAGGAGATCGGGCCACCGCCACCTGGCCTGCATTTCGCTATCCGGCTCGGAGGGTCCGAGGAAGAGCGTCCCGAGCTCCGAAGAGATCGCACTGACCGCATCTTCTTTCGTTCTGCGGTCGAGCGTCTTGTGGTGCTTCACGTCGACGGGCAGATAGCCCCCGGCCGCGGCGCTCAGCGCAAAGGCATCCGAACGCACGAGGAGGTCGGGCTCACCAGCCCGGAGGGCCATCCGATCGACCGGCAACCGGCCGCCGATCACCAACGGGACCCCATCGTCCATCGCAGCAACGGTCGCCGCCTCCCGGGCGCTTCTCGGCAGGCTCTCGTCGACGACGACGACGGCGGGGACCACTCCCGCCAAGAGCCCGAAGATATCGGCCTCGAAGTCCCTCCCCTCGTCCCCGAGCATGGAGATGAACGAGGAGGTCGGCAAGGGCTCACACGGGTGCAGCACGTCCAGCTGCACCCTCTGCGGGCACCGTCTGGCCAAGTAGCTCCCCTGCGGGGGCACCTCAGTCATGACAACGGCCCGGGGGTGGCACGGGACGAAGGTTACGCGCCGCCTGTCTCATCGCCCCCCGGTCGCCGCCGTGGCGGCGGAGGAACTCGTCGACGGCATCGAGTTGGCGGGGCAACAGGCCTGTCCGGGTGTCAGGAGCGATCAGGGGGCTGGGCACCGAGATGCTGTCGGCCCACTTCCTTGGTGATACCGATTTGTCCGGGAGGAAGTCGATGTCGTTGTGGATCCAGACGAACCGTCGCGGGTCCTGCTCGACCACCTCTCCCAGTAAGGAGCTTCAGAAGGTCGCCGACTCACAGCTGTGATGAGGCCGGTGTGCCGGTAGATCCGGAACCCCAGGGACCGGCTACCAGAATCTGGACTTGGATGGTGACCACAATTGGCAGGACGTTGCTTGGGAATACCGGCAAAAGCTCCGGCCGCAGGTTTGGCAACCTGGCGGTATCCACTACCTCGCCCTCGAGGCGTTGTCCGACGAGCGCGGCACTCAGAACGAGGTGGCTGTGCCGTCCCCCTGGACCAAGGTGTAGCCCTGCCCACCGTTGGTGCTGAACAAGCCGATGACGCTCGAGGACAAGCGGGAGCCGGCGAGTGAACCGGCGAAGACGGCACGCCCGAAGGTGAACACCCCACCGTCGGAGGCGACCAACCAGTACCCGGTGCCGTCCTCGTCGCTCGTGACCCCGACCATCGGCTGAGCTAAGGGTTTGCCGCCCATGGAGCCCAGGTAGGGTGCGCCGCCGAAGCTGAAGAGCCCACCGTCCGAGGCCACCAGCCAGTACCCGCCGGCCGGGTCGGCCGTCATCGCGACCATGGGCTTGTTCAGGGGCTTGTCCCCCATGGAACCGGCGAAGTGGGCGTCGCCGAAGGTGAAGACCCCGCCGTCGGAGGCCACCAAGAAGTAGCCCCCTCCGTCGGCGGTGGCCGCTATCCCCACCACCGGCGCGTTGAGCGCCTTGCCCCCCATCGAACCCATGAAGGCGGCGTCGCCCAGGCTGAAGACCCCGCCGTCGGAGCCGACCAGCCAGTAGCCGCCCCCGTCGGGGGTCGCGGCCACGCCCACGATGTCGTTCACGTGGATGCCCAGCCCGGGCAACGAGCCCTTGAAGGGGGCTCCGCCGAAGGTGAACACCCCGCCGTCGGGGTGGATGATCCAATAGCCCGTACCGTTCGGGTCGGCCGCCACCTTGTCACCGCCCGAGAGCGAAGGGAGCGGGGTGCCCGGCGTCGCTCCTTCACCGTCAGAGTGAAGGTCTGGGTCGCTGCGGGGCTGACCCCGTTGAACGCGGTGATCGTGAGCGGGTAGACGCCCCCGGTCCCGGCGCCGGCCGGCCCGGCCAGGGTGGCGGTGCCGTTCCCGTTGTCGGTGAAGGTGACGCCACCTGGAAGCGCGCCGGTGCTGCTCAGCGTCAGTGGCGTCGGGAACCCGCTCGCCATGACCGTGAAGCTGCCCGGCGTGCCCACGACGAAGGTGGCCGCGTTCGCACTGGTGATCGTCGGGGCCTCGTTCACCGTGAGGGTGAAGTTCTGGGTCGCATCGGGGCCCATCCTGTTGTGCGCGGTGATCGTGAGCGGGTAGACGCCCCCGGTCCCGACGCTGGCCGGCCCGGCCAGGGTGGCGGTGCCGTTTCCGTTGTCGGTGAAGGTGACGCCACCTGGAAGCGCGCCGGTGCTGCTCAGCGTCAGTGGCGTCGGGAACCCGTTCGCCGTGACCGTGAAGCTGCCCGGCGTGCCCACGACGAAGGTGGCCGCGTTCGCACTGGTGATCGTCGGGGCCTCGTTCACCGTGAGGGTGAAGTTCTGGGTCGCATCCGGGTTGACCCCGTTGTGCGCGGTGATCGTGAGCGGGTAGACGCCCCCGGTCCCGGCGCTGGCCGGCCCGGCCAGGGTGGCGGTGCCGTTTCCGTTGTCGGTGAAGGTGACGCCAGCTAGGAAGCGTGCCGGTGCTGCTCAGCGTCGGGGGCGTCGGGAACTCGGGCCCGGTGGTGATGGTGAAGCTGCTCGCCGTCCCCGCCATGAAGATGGCGTTGCTGGGCGAGGTGATCGCCGGCGCCTCGTTCATCGTGAGGGTGAAGTTCTGGGTCGCAGCCGGGTTGACCCCGTTGAACGCGGTGATCCTGAGCTGGTAGGTGCCCCCGGTCCCGGCGCTCGCCCGCCCAGCCAGGGTGGCGGTGCCGTTTCGGTTGTCCAGGAAGGTGACGCCAGCTGGAAGCGGGCCGGTGTGGCTCAGCGACGGGGGCGTCGGGAACTCGTGCCCGGTGGTGACGGTGAAGCTGCTCGCCGTCCCCGTCGTGAAGATGGCGTTGTTGGCCGAGGTGATCGTCGGGGCCTCGTTCACCGTGAGGGTGAAGGCCTGGGTCGCGTCCGGGCTGACGCCGTTGTGCGCGGTGATCGTGAGCGGGTAGGTACCCCCGGACCCGGCGCCGGCCGGCCCGGCCAGGGTGGCGGTGCCGTTTCCGTTGTCGGTGAAGGTCACCCCCGCAGGAAGCGCGCCGGTGTGGCTCAGCGTCGACGCCGGGAACCCGTGCGCTATGAAAGTGAACCTGCCCGGCGTGCCCACGACGAATGTGGCCGCGTTCGGATTGGCGATCGTCGGCGCCTCGTTCACCGTGAGGGTGAAGTTCTGGTCGACGGTGCCACCGGTGTTGGTCGCCTCGAAGACGAGCGGGTAAGCGTTGCCGGTGCCAGTGGCCGGAGTACCGGTGAGCGAGCCGCCGGTGAACCTGAGGACCGCGGGCAAGGCCCCGCTCTTCAGGGTCACGGTCGGCGTCGGCCGCCCACACGCGGCGACAGGGAACGACCCCGCGGTGCCGACCGTGAACGTCGTCGTGTTCGCGCTGGTAAAGGTCGGCGGGACGACGAACAGGAAGTTCGCGCTGGGATCGTCCGTACTGGCCGTGTTCCCCTGCCCCCACGTGTCCATGACCACACCGCCGGGGATGTGGATGGACACCGTGCCGTTGCCGGTCATCCCTGATACTGCGACGTCATAGGTCGACGGCCCGCCCGTCACCGTGGATGTGAGGGTGCCCGGGGCGCTGCCAGAGATCTGGACGTCCTGGGGGCGCAGGCCGACGTCACTCGGTGTCGGGGGGTGAAACGTCACCGCCGCAGCTTCACCGTTGGCCGTGAAGGCCACTGCGAAATCGACGGAACTGGCCGGGCAGGTCGACGTGGACGGAACCACCGTCACGGTCGCAGCGGGCACGGCCGGTGGCGCACCTCCGTCCGGGGTCGTGCGGAACAGGCCCATCACGACGGTGAGACTGGCGGCACTGTCGAAATTCTGCGGGTAGCGCAGTTGGATCGAGACCTCGGTGATCTGCGTGAAGTTCGGCCCCCGCGCTGGGGGTTGAACCCGGAGAACGGCAGCGCCGGGCTGAACGCGAAGGCGTTGGAGATCCCGGTGTTGAGCGTCCCCTGGCGGCCTCCTCTGTCGGTCACCTGGACCGTCAGGTTGAGCGCGGTCTCGCCGTCGCTCCGGACCGGAAGGCGCTGGATAGCGTGGAAGTCGATAAAGAACTGGGTATCCGTCCCGCCGGAGGTGAGGTCCACCGGGCTTGCCGGCGTGTAGTCGAGCTCGACGCCGCCCACAGCGTTTCCGTTGCCGTTCATGGTCATCGTTGCTGTGCCGTCGCCGTTCTGCTGAAACGTGCCCGGCGCGGTCGTCGAGGTGTGGGGCGCTGGCAACAGCGTGACGGTCCGCGTGCCGAGCGTGTTTCCGTTGAAGTCGTCGATGACGACCGGGAGGCCACCGGCAGCGTGAGCAGGAACGGCAACCGCGATCTGCACCATCACCACGGCCGTCACCGCCAAGAGCACTTGTCCCGCTCTGCGAATCCGCATGCGCATCTAGCCCCCTCCCGCGTTCAATTGGTATACGGAATGGGTCCGTAAAGGGATTGACACTGGAGGTCCACCGGTTGCGACGGCTGACCAGCCCCTGCGTCCGTGAACCGAGTTCACTGTACCCCAGTTCCGGGGCCAGCCGGAATAGGCCACAGGTCTATTGGCTGGTGAGTAGGCCGCCACCACTACTGATCTCGAAACACGAGACCCTTCTGGTCACCGAGGCTGTGAGCCGCGCCGACGACGCTGTCATCTGGAGACGACGAGACACAGGATCGAAAGCGCAACAATCTTGGATGCAAGGGATCAGGGTGTACGGTGGCGCTGGCTCAAGTTGAGTTGTGACCCTCCGCTGACGGAGGGAGATCGGGGGTCCTGATGTGGGACCCACACGGCAACACACTCCCAGTGATCGCGAGAAACTCGAGGCCACTGCGGAGGCTGTGCTCCCGCGCCAGATCCTCGACGTGCGATCCAGGACCAGGGACGCGCTACGGGAAATTGCAGGCCGGATCACGCCCGGGATGCCCGAGGACACCGCGTGGACACTTGCAGCCACAGTCCTACGCGACGCTGGTCTGCGCAAGGGATGGCACAAAATCTTGGTGCGTTTCGGCGAGAACACGATCAAGAACTTCGAGGATCCATCAACGCCCGGAGTGGTACTTGGTGACGACGACATCTTCTTTCTCGACATCGGCCCGATCTATGAGGGGTGCGAAGGAGATGCCGGAGACACGTTCGCGGTGGGTAACGATCCCGAGATGATCAAAGCAGCCGGGGATGTCAAGTCGATCTGGAACGCGACGCGCCAACGTTGGTTAGCGGACAGCTTGACCGGCATGGCTTTGTATCAGTTTGCCGAGGAGACCGCGCAAGAGCTTGGCTGGCAACTCAACCTGGAGTTGACCGGACATCGCCTCTCGGAGTTCCCACACGATGCCCACTACGACGGGACCCTTGACAAAGTGGATTTCCGACCTACCGACCTACGCTGGATGCTCGAAATCCAAATCAGACATCCGAAACGTGACTTCGGCGCGTTCTTCGAGGACCTGTTGCTCGAAGACGACAAGCTGCAGGCAGAGTCGCTGTCCGTTGTCGAAGGACTGAGGTGATCGACCTGTAGGACCGCCGTCGGGGAGGTCGTGCCGGACCTTCACCAACAGCTCGCTCCTCGAGAGGTTCTCGTCGAGGAACACGGCCCCGGAGATGCCTTCCACCAGCCGCTCGAAGATGTCGGCCTCGAACTCCTTTCCCTCCTCCCCGAGCATGGAGACGAACGAGGAGATCGGCAACGGCTCACACGGACGCAGCACGTCGAGCTGCAGCCGCTGCGGGCAGCGCCTGGACGTGTAGGCGCCGAGGAGGGGCACCTCGCTCACGACAACGGCCCGGTAGGGAGCACGGGACGAAGGCCAGCGCCCGCCTGTCTCATCGCCCCCCAGGGTCGCCGCCATATTGGAGGAGGAACTCGTCGACGGCATCGAGCTGGCGGGACAGCAGGCCTGTCCGGGCTCGGCGGCGATCAGGAGGCTGGGCACGAAGATGCTCTCGGCCCACTCACCTCGGCGACACCGCTTCGTCCCGGAGGAAGTCGATGTCGTCGTCGATCCAGACGGACGGCCTCGGGTCCGCTTCGACCACCTGTCGGACAGCGAGGAAGTTCCAGTCCAGGTCCCACTCCTCATCGTTGTCCCCGGGAACAAGGACGGGCAGGTCCCGGGGGAGGCCGCAGGGAGGTGCGATGGCGGAATTGGCGCGGTGGCCCTCCCAGGTGGTCACCCACTGGGTGTCGACGGCGAGCCGGGCGACGGGGCCCCCATCGCAGGGAAGAGCCGGACAGCGACATTGCGGTGGTAGCCGGTCACCACGTCGAAGTCCACGTCATGCGTGACGAAGGGGTTCACGCCCGCGCTCGGCCACCCGCGGGATCAGTCCCCCGACGCCGCCCGGCGCTCGTCCTCGGTGTACTCGAGGCTCTGCGCCTCACCGCGCCGTACCCGTCGATACGACGCTGACACCGACCTCATGGCGCCAGCCGTGCCCTGAGCGGACTTGTCCCAGGTCAGGGAAGCCTTGTCGTCCACGCCCAGGCCCCGTCCTTCCTGGACGGCATCCTGATCGGCGCCGAGGAACGTGAAGTGCCAGCCCTCGGCGGTCCTCGCCTTGACGGAGTCCATGACCTGGAGCCGGCTCCACTCGCAGCTCGCGTTCTCCATGCCGTCCGTGATCACGGCGAAGAGCACGTTCGCCGGGCGGTCCTCGGGGTCCATGGCCTCGATCCGAGCCTGGACCGTGGCGATGGTGCGCCCGATCGCATCGAGCAGCGCGGTCATTCCCCTCGGGACGAGCCGGTACGGCGTCATCTCGGCTGCCGGCACGCCGTCGGCCACCACCTCGTACTCGTTGTCGAACTGCGCCAGCGTCACCAGGCAGGCACCCTCCTCGCGGGCCTGTTCCTCGATCAGCGTCTTGATGCCGCCCTCCATGTCGTCCTTGATGGGCTCCATGGAGCCACTGCGGTCGACCACGAGGGTGAGCAGGGTGGTGCCGGCCTTCTCGTGCGGTTCTTCGATTTGCTCATCGTTTCCCTCCTTCTGGCGATCCGAGGACCGCCGCTTCGCCGGCTTGCCCTCGGAGGGGCGTGCCTTGGCCTCCTTGATCAGCTGGTGCGCACGGGTCGGGCTGACGCCCAGCTCGCTCGCGAGCCCCCGAACGGACCCCGCCGAGTCGTACGCATCCGCTGCTGCGAACGCCCGCAAGGTCGAGAGCTCCTCCACCGCCTTCTGGTACTTCTCGAGCTCTCGGGTTGCCTGCCGGTAGCGCTCCCGGGGATCGGGCACCCCTTTGAGCCACTCGAGGAAGGCGTCGTTGTCGTCGGACCCAGGGGTGACCGGTCCGGGTGCCTCCTCTTCGTGACTCATGTCCAGGGGGACTGTACAGCACGGTGCGGGCCCTGTCAAGGGGGGCTGAACAGTCGGCTCCTGTCGAGTCCTGTCCGCCCCGCCAAACCTGACACGGGCGTCAGGGTCCCTCCGAGCGGGATACCCTTTGCCCATGTCCCGGCCAGGTTCCGCCCCGGTGCCCTTCGACCCCGAGGCCGTCCACGCCAAGTACCGGGCCGAGCGGGACAAGCGGCTCGTCGAGGGCCGGGCCGCCATCCGCGACCTCGACCACGACGAACTCTTCGGGCACTACCGGGACGACCCGTTCACGCCCTTCGTCGAGCGCCCGCCCGTCACCGACGAGGTCGACGTCGTCATCGTGGGCGGAGGGATCGCGGGGATCCTGGCCGGCTCGGAGCTCCGCAAGCGTGGGATCGAGCGGATCCGGATAGTCGACCAGGCCGGCGGCATCGGTGGCACGTGGTACTGGAACCGCTACCCCGGCGTCATGTGCGACGTCGAGTCCTACATCTACATCCCGCTGCTCGAGGAGTTCGACTGCATCCCCACCAGCCGCTACGCCTCGGGCGACGAGATCCGCGGCCACCTCGAGCGGATCGCGGAGAGATACCGCCTGGTCGACGACGCCCTCTTCCACACGGACGTGACCCGGGCGGAGTGGCACGACGGCGAGGCCCGGTGGCACGTCCACACCGACCGCGGCGACGACGTCGCCTGTCGTTGGTACGTGCTGGCGGCCGGGATCCTGAACCTCATGAAGCTGCCGGACATCCCGGGCATGGACGAATTCGGCGGGCACTCGTTCCACACGGCGCGTTGGGACTACCACTACACCGGCGGTGGGACGAACGAGCCGCTCGACAAGCTGAGGGACAAGACCGTCGCCCTCCTCGGGACCGGCGCATCGGGCATCCAGTGCGTGCCGTCCCTGGTCGAGTCGGCCAAGCACGTCTACGTCTTCCAGCGCACGCCGTCGGCGATCGGCGTGCGGGGAAACCGACCCACCGACGCCACCTTCGGCCGGGACTTCGAGTCGGGGTGGCAGAAGGCGCGCATGGACAACTTCCAGGCTCTCATGCTCGGTCGCACGGTCGACCGCGACGAGGTGGACGACGGGTGGACGCACCACTACGCCGCCGTCAACAACCCTCCCTACGGCAAGGGCATGACCTTCGAGGAGTTCGTGCGCAGCGCCGAAGAGCTCGACTACGGGATCATGGAGGAGCATCGCCGGCGCGTCGAGGAGCTCGTGACCGACCCCGCGATGGCCGGGGCCCTCAAGCCGTACTACCGCTACATCTGCAAACGCCCTTGCTTCCACGACGAGTACCTGCCGGCCCTCAACAACCCCAACGTCACGCTGGTCGACTGCCCGGCCGGGATCGACACGTTCACCGAGAAGGGTCCGGTGGTCGACGGGAAGCAGTACGAGGTCGACTGCATCGTCTACGGGACCGGCTTCGAGGCCGAGCGCACGCCCCTCGCCCGTCGCGCCGGCCACGAGATCGTCGGCCGCGACGGGGTCACCCTGGCCGAGAAGTGGGCGGACGGGCCGCTCAGCCTGTTCGGCATGATGAGCCGCGGCTTCCCCAACATGTTCGTCATGCCGGCTCCGAGCCAGCAGGCCGTCGTCACCGTCAACTACACCCAGCTGGCCGTGCTCGGGGCCGAGTTCGTCGGCACCACCATCGGTCTGCTCGAGCGAGCCGGAGTCGAGGTCTTCGACGTGAGCGCGGAGGCCGAGTCGGCCTGGGTGCAGGGGATCGTCGACACGTACACCGACAGCACCCGGGTCATGTCCGCCTGCACGCCGTCGCGCATCAACAACGAGGGACATCCCGAGACCCTGAGCCCGAAGACCGGCAACTACGGCGGCGGGTTCGGCGACTGGTTCGCCTATCGCGAGGTCCTCGAGAAGTGGCTCGCGGACGGCCGGTTCGAGGGCCTGGAGCTCGACGTGCGGTCGATCACGCCATGAGCCCGCGCCAGCGGGTGGCCGTCGTCACCGGTGGCGCGGGCGGGATCGGGGCGTCCATCGCCGAGGCGCTGGGCCGTGAGGGCTGGTACGTCGTCACCGTCGACCCGCTCGTCACCCTCGACGGCACCGAGCAGCTGCCCGAGCCGGCGGACTCCACCGCGGCCCGCATCACCGCCGCCGGCGGCTCGGCCCGGGCCTCGTCGGCCTCGGTGACCGACGCCGAGGCCGTGCGCGCCCTCTTCGACGAGCTCGTGGCGGATCACGGCGGCCTCGATGCGGTGGTCAACGTCGCCGGCATCACCCGGCAGAGCTACTTCGCCCGGGGCACGGAGGAGGACTGGGTCGCCCTGCTCGAGGTCCACCTCGGCGGCTACCTCAACGTGCTCGAGGCCGCCCTGCCCCTCATGGCCGAGGCCGGGCACGGCCGCATCCTCGGGATCACCTCCGGCTCGGGATGGCGGGCCGCCGACGCGGGCGGGTACAGCGCCGCCAAGCGGGCCGTCGCCGCGCTGACCTGGCAGCTCGGACGGGTGGCCCCTCCGGGGGTGACCGTCAACGCGCTCTCACCGATCGCCAACACCCGCATGGTCGCCGCGGCGTTCGAACGGGCGCGCGCGGCGGGCCGGGCCGGTGGCGGGGGCGGGCTGACGCTCGACGCCATCCCCGGCCCCGAGAACCTCGGGCCGCTCGGTGCCTACCTGGTGGGTGACGAGTGCGGGTGGTGCAGCGGCCAGGTGTTCTTCGCCGGCGGACCCGAGGTGGCGGTCGTCGACCAGCCGCGCCTGGTCGAGGTGGTCCGCACGGACGACGTGGTCTCCCTCGCCGGCGTCCTCGAGGCCGTCGTTCCCCGCGCCTTCGTCGCGGCCGAGGCCAACCAGGCGACCGACGGTGGGGCGAATCCCCGGTTCGGATCGATCTTCGACGACCCGGCGCCGGCGGCGCTCGCTCGCGGGAGACGTGCGGTCCTGTGCCGTCGTCAGCGAGCGTCCCGATCTGACCGCCACCCTCACCGCGGCCCTCGAGGCGAGGTCGATCACCTGCCACCTGACCGAACCGGCGCGCGACTTCGGCGGTGCGGCCAAGGCACTGGGCGCCACGGTGGACGCGGCCGGGCCGATCGACGCGGTCGTGGTCGCTCTGGCCGGGCCTCCCGTCGCCCCTGCCGCTACCCACGGGGTGGCAGGGCATTCTGGCCGACCACCGCGAGCTCGTCGAGCACCTCCATGCGGATGCGTCCTGGACCCGTGCGGTCGCCGAGTACGCGGCGGGGACCGAGCGCCCCGTACGGATCGTCACGCTGACCGACGCCACGACGCCGGCGGGCCGGAGCCGGGCGCAGGCCTCGGCGCAGCTCGCACGGGCCGCTGGTATCGGGACGGGTCGCCGCGTCACCGCGCTGGCGGCGAGCGTGGAGTCGTCCGGGCCGGCCGCGCCCGAGGCGACGGGCGAGCTGGTCGGGCATCTGCTCGGTCACCCGGAGGCCGGCGGCCTCGCCGGTGCGGAGCTGGTCGTGGGGGCCGGGTGGATCGGCCTGCGGGCCCACCCCCGACCGATCGGCACCGTCGTCTACGGCGGGCCCGCGATCCCCGGGTGGATGGACGGCGCGCTCCGCCAGATCGTCGATGCCCCCGGTCCGAACCCGCCACCGGAGGCCCGATGACCGACGGCGAGGCGCCCGTCCGCGTCGTCGACGCGCACGTCCACCTGTGGGATCCGGCACGGACCGACTGGTACCCGTACCTGTCGCGTCCCGGGCGCGAGGGCGGCGGTTCTGGGATGCGGTGGTTCGGGGATGTACCGGCGGTTCGACGCGGACACCTACCGGGCCGAGTCGGCCCGATGGAACGTCGAGAAGTTCGTCAACGTCGCCGCCGCCACGGGACCCAACTCCATCGACGAGACCCTGGAGCTCGATCGCAACGCGCCGGACCAGGGCGGTCCCGCCGCCATCATCGGAGGACTCCCACCGACCGAGACGGTGGCGGAGGCGGTCGCG
Source organism: uncultured Acidimicrobiaceae bacterium (assembly GCA_963840245.1). Lineage (GTDB taxonomy): Bacteria > Actinomycetota > Acidimicrobiia > Acidimicrobiales > RAAP-2 > Bog-473. The sequence goes on along the minus strand of CAWIYI010000011.1, from coordinate 501 downwards.
CTCCTCGACCGCCAGATGGCGGCGTCGCGCTTCCGCGGTGTCCGTCCCATGGGACCCCTGGGCGACCCGGTCCCCGACGGCGCCGTCCTCGGCGAACTGCGGGACCGGCAGCTGATCTTCGAATTGATGGCGCATCCGGATCAGCTGGCGGCGGCGGCAGCCCGGCTGGCGGCCTTCCCCGATCTGACCGTCGTCGTGGAGCACACCGGATGGCCCCGCACGAACTCCGACGAGGAGCGGGCGCTGTGGCAGGCAGGCCTCTCCGCCCTGGCCGCCCTCGGCGACCATGTCGTGTGCAAGCTCTCCGGACTGTCCATGCCCTTCGGGTCCATGCAGGTCGAGGCCGTCGCGCCGTGGCTCGAGTTCGCGCTCGATGCCTTCGGGGCCGACCGGTGCATGTTCGCCAGCAACTTTCCCGTCGACTCGGCCGCGGGGAGCTTCGACGATCTCTACACGACCTTCAGCGCGGTCACGGGCGGGCTCGACGCGGCGTCACGCGAG
>CAWIYI010000010.1:0-67865 GCA_963840245.1 uncultured Acidimicrobiaceae bacterium | reverse complement strand
GCCGACGGTCGCGGGACGACCTCGCTCGATTCGATCAAGGCGCTCGCTCACATGCGCTGATCAGCTGGGCGATCCCCCCGCTTGGAACCCCGGCACCCACCCCCCCTACCATGGTGGGGAAGGCCATGGCCCCTGTCGTCCACTTTCGCGCCGCGGTCGCACTCGCCGGCCGCTTCCCTGCCCTTGCCGGGGTCGATCTCTCTCTCGACCAGGGTGAGGTCGTCGTCGTGGTCGGGGCCAACGGGGCGGGCAAGACGAGCCTCCTGCGGGCCTGTGCCGGATTGCTGCCGGTCACGTCGGGGGAGGCCACCGTCCTCGGGGTCGACCTCACCACGGACCACACGTCGGTGCGCCGCTACGTCGGCCTCCTGGGGCATGCCGCGCCTCTCTACGACGACCTCAGCGCGGCGGAGAACGTCCAGTTCGCCGTACGTGCCCTCGGCCTGCCCGTCGCGAGCGCCGACGACGCGCTCGAGCGCCTCGGCCTGACCGGCCGTCTGCGCACGACGCCGGCCGGTCGCCTCTCGGCCGGCCAGCGCCGCCGCGCCGCACTCGCCGCGCTGGTCGCCCGCCGGCCCGCTCTCTGGCTGCTCGACGAGCCGCACGCCGGGCTCGATGCCACCTCGCGCTCCCTCTTGCGTGAGCTGATCCGCGAGGCGGTGGCGGACGGGGCATCGGTGCTGCTGTCCTCGCACGAGCCCCAGCTCTCGGTTCCCCTGGGCGACCGGGTCGTCTCCATGGGCGGCGGGCGCGTGACCGGCGAGGAGCCCGGAGGCCGGCGCGTCACGCTCACCGCGGTACCGGGTGAATCGGAGGCGACCCATGTGGCATGACGCCGTGCTGGTGGCCGGCAAGGACCTGCGCATCGAGGCGCGCTCACGCGTCGCCCTCTGGCAGGTCGTCCCCTTCGCCGTCCTCGTCCTCGTCCTCCTGGCGTTCGCCATCGGCCCGGACCAGGCGTCCCTGCGCCACGCCGCGCCGGGGATCTTCTGGGTCGCCCTTTTGTTCTCGACCGTCCTGGCGATCCAACGCAGCGTGGCCGTCGAGTCCGGGGAGGGCACGCGCGACGGGCTGCGGCTCTCGGGCATCGACCCGGCGGGGATCTTCCTGGGCAAGGCGGCCGCCGTCGCCCTCCAGCTCCTGGTGCTCCAGGTGGTCCTCTGGGCCGGCGTCACCTTCCTCTTCGACGTGCGGGTGCACGTCGTGTGGCTGGCCGTGACCGCGAGCCTGCTGGCCACCGTCGGCCTTGCCTGTGCGGGCGTCCTCTACGGCGGCCTGTCGGCCGGTCTGCGCGTGCGTGACACCCTCCTGCCGTTGCTGGTGTTGCCGGTGCTGGCCCCGGTGCTCCTCGCCGGCTCCAAGGCATGGGAAGCCGCGCTCAGCGGCAATGCAGCGTCGGGGACCCAGTGGCTCAAGATCCTCGTCCCCTTCGCGGTGATCTATCTCGTGGTGGGCCTGGTGCTCTACGGGCCGCTCCAGGAGGCCGCATGATCGCGCGCAGGCCGCGCTGGCTCAACGTCGTCGGGATGCTCGGTGTCGTCGCGATGGGCTTCACGGTCTGGCTCGGGTTGTGGGTCACGCCGCCGGACCGGTTCCAGGGGAACCTGGCCCGGCTGCTCTACATCCACCCGGCCATCGCCACCGTGGCGTTGTACTGGGTCGGGCTCGTGGCGGCCGGGGGGAGCCTGCTGTACCTGTGGCCCCGCACGCGGTCTTTCTTCTGGGACCGCCTGGCGGCGTCGGCCGTCGAGGTGGGGGCGGTCTTCGCCGCGCTGACGCTGGTGACCGGGTCGTTGTGGGGTCGCCCCGTGTGGGGTGTCTGGTGGACCTGGGACGCCCGTCTGACCTCCACCGCGCTGCTGCTGCTGCTCGAGATCGGGTATCTGGCCCTCCGGCGGGTGCCGGCGGAGCCGGCGATCCGCGCCCGCCGGTGTGCCGTGGCCGCGCTGCTCATCGCCGTCGACATCCCGATCGTGCACTTCTCGGTGGACTGGTGGAACACGCTCCACCAGGGCGGCACCTTCATCGACCCGGGCTTCCAGATCCACGCGTCGCCCTCCATGTCATGGACGTTCCTGCTCGGCTTCGTCGCCTTCTCGCTGGTCTTCGTCTGGTTGCTCGGCGTGCGCTACCAGGTGGAGGTGCTGCAGGACGCCGCCGGCGACCAGGAGCTCGAGGTCTCGCTGTCCGAGCGCTGGAGCGAGGACACCGAGCTCGTGGGCTCGGGGACGGACCCGGTTGGGAGCACGCCATGAGGTACGTGGATGCCGGGTACGCCATCGCGCTGGCCACCCTGTTCGTCTACGCCGTCACCCTGCTCGCGCGCCGCCGGCGCTGGGAGCGCGCGCTGCGGATGTCGGAGCCGCGGCCGGCCGAGCAGGAGAGCGCGCCGGCCCACGGCGAGCGGCCGTGACCGGCACCACCACCGAGCCGACCCCGCCGCCCAGCCCGCCGACGTCCCAGGTGCACCAGGGCCCGGCCGTGCCCTCCCCTCGGCGCCGGCGGACCAGCCGGCGGGTCCTGGCCGTCTTCGCCCTGCTGGTCGTCGCGCTCATCTTCCTGCTCGTCGAGGGTCTGGGCAGCTCGCTCAACTACTTCGACACGGTCAACCAGGCCTTCGCCCATCGCCACACGTTGGGCACCCAGACGTTCCGCCTGGAGGGCACCGTGGTCCCGGGCACCATCCACGCCACCGACGCCGGCTCGGACTTCAACATCTGCCAAGGTCCGAACGTCGTCCACGTCGCCAACACGGGCAGCCCCCCCGGCCTCTTCAAGGCTCGGGTCCCCGTTGTCGTCGTGGGGCATTTCACGTCGGACACGTCGAGCGACTTCGTGTCGAACTCCATCTTGATCAAGCACTCGAGCACCTACAGCGCGCAGTACCCGAACCGGGTGAAGGTGACCTCGACCGGTCCGGTCTGCTGATGCTCGACGCGCACCTGGGGACGATCGGGGTATGGACCGCCTTCGTGGCGAGCCTCATCGGGATCGTCGTCTCCGTCCTCGGGCTGGTCGCCCGGCGGCGGGTCGCCGACGCGCCGGACACGCAGGCGTCCGCGTCGCGGCCAAACGGCGACGCCCGGCTGCTCGCGCCCGTCATGCTGGTCGGTGGCCTGTTCGCCGCCGGTGCGATGGAGCACGCGCTCGTCACCCACGACTTCACGCTGGTGTTCGTGGCCCAGAACAACAGCACGGTCACCCCTTTCCTGTACTCGGTCACGGGCATGTGGTCCGCGCTGGCGGGATCCATCCTCCTGTGGGGCCTGATTCTGTCGATCGTCTCGACCATCTTCGTTTGGCGCTACCGCCGGCAGGCGGGCGACGCGGTCATCCGCTACGCCACGCTCGTGCTCTACGTCGTCTCGGCCTTCTTCTTCGGCCTCATGGTCGGTCCCGCCAACCCCTTCGTCACCGCCTCCGGAGTCACCCAGGGCCTCGGGCCCAACTCGCTCCTCCAGGACAACCCGCTGGTGGCGATCCACCCGCCGCTCCTCTACATCGGCTTCGTCGTCTTCACCGTGCCCTTCGCGTTCGCCATCGGGATGCTGGCGACGGGCCGGGTGGGGGACCGCTGGCAGATCGAGTGCCGACGCTGGACGTTGGTGGCGTTCACCTTCCTCTCGGTCGGCATCGTCCTCGGGGCCTGGTGGTCCTACCAGGTGCTCGGCTGGGGTGGCTTCTGGGGTTGGGACCCGGTGGAGAACGCGGCGCTGCTGCCCTGGCTCTGCGGGACGGCCTACCTCCACTCCGTCCTCGTCCAGGAACGCCGGGGCCTGATGCGGGTCTGGAACCTCTCCCTCTCGATCGCGACGTTCGCCCTCACCATCCTCGGCACCTTCCTGACTCGCTCGGGCGTCATCACGTCGGTCCACGCGTTCTCCGAGTCCTCCCTCGGCCCGCTGTTGATCGGCTTCTTCTTCGCGGTGGTCATCGTGGGGTTCGGCCTGATCGCCTGGCGCGGCGACCGCCTGCGCTCGCCGGGGGGTATCGACGCCCCGCTCGGACGCGAGGGCGCGTTCCTCCTCAACAACGTGCTCTTCGTGGGATTTGCCTTCGTGGTGCTGCTCGGCACCCTCTATCCGCTTCTCTACGAGGCCGTCACCCAGCAGCAGGTGACCGTCGGCGCGCCGTTCTTCAACACCGTGGCCATCCCGGTCGGCCTGACCCTGCTCTTCCTCATGGCCGTGGCACCGGTCCTCAGCTGGCGCAAGATGAGCGGCAGCGTGCTGTGGCAGCGGCTCGCCGTCCCGGTGTGGATCGGCGTGGGCACCGTCGTGCTGTGCGTCGCCTTCGGCCTGCGCGGCTTCGCCACGCTCATCGGGTTCGGCCTCGGCGCCATGGCCGCCGCCACGGCGGCCCGCGCCCTCGTCCTCTCCGTGCGGGCGGCCCGCACCCGCCACGTCGGCTGGTGGCGCGGCCTGGTGGGGCGGGCCAACGGGGGCATGGTCGTGCACCTCGGCGTCGTGCTGCTGGCGGTCGGCGTCATCGCCGCCACCTCCTACCGCCATCAGGCCGAGCTCCCCCTCCACAGGGGGGCCGCCGTCGCCTACGAGGGGCACCGCTTCGAGTTCGAGGGCCTGCGCACGGTGAGCTCGCCGTCGCGCACGTCGCAGGAGGCCGTCGTCAAGGTGGACGGCGGTGTGTTCACCCCGGCGACGACCAGCTTCGGCAGCGCGCTGTCGGTGGTCGGGACGCCGGCCATCGACTCGGGCCTCTTCGACGACGTCTACCTGACGTTCGACGCGGTCGGCGGGCTGGGGTCGGCGTCGGGGAACCAGGCCATCAACAACCTCCCGCGGGGATCGGTCGCCATCGGCGTGGTCATCGAACCACTGGTCGCCTGGCTGTGGGCCGGTGGCCTGCTCATCGGCCTGGGGGGCCTGCTCGCCCTGGTGCCCGGTTCGCGCCGCCGGGCCACCGATCCCACATCGGACCTCGTTGCCAGCGCCGGCGCAGAGCCCCAGCCTCCCCGGGCCCGGGACGAGTCGCCCGAGCCGGTGGGCGCCCTGGTGGCCCGCGGCGTCGCGGGCCCGGCATGAGCGCGCCGCGCCGGCGCCACGCGACCCGCTGGGTGGCGGGCGCCGTCCTGCTCGTGCTCGTCGTGCTGGGCGTGGTCCTCGCCACCCGGACGCCGCAACAGGCCACCGCCGTCGCGAGCCCGCTGCTGGGTCGGCCGGCTCCGACCTTCACCGGCACCGATCTGACGACGGGCGCGCCGGTCTCGCTGTCGTCGTTGCGCGGTCATTACGTCGTCGTCAACTTCTTCGCCAGTTGGTGCATCCCCTGCCAGCAGGAGGCACCCGACCTGTCACGGTTCCACTTCGAGCAGGCGCACGCGCCCGGCGGTGCGGACATGGTGAGTGTGGTGTTCCACGACACCTCGAGCACCGCCCGCGCCTTCCTGCAGAAGAACGGCGATCTCTGGCCGGCCGTGAGCGACCCCGGCGGCACCATCGCCGAGCACTATGGCGTCACCGCCCCGCCCACGACCTTCGTCATCAGTCCTTCCGGCCGGGTCTCCGCCGTGCTCGTCGGCCCCGCGACGCAGAAGAACCTCGAGACGTTCGTGAAGGCGGCTCGGACCGACCAGGCCGGCTCGTCGGGTGGCTGAGGGCTCGGCCCGCGTGCCGCTCTGGGTGCGCGTGGCGCTCCCGGTGGTGGTCCTCGTCGTCGCGCTGGTGATCGGCAGCGGCGCCCTGGACTCGTCGTCCCCGACGGCGGGGCAGCGCGCGGCCGCCATCGAAGCCGGTGTGCGCTGCCCGTCGTGCACCGACCTTTCGGTGGCGGAGTCGAACGCGACGACGGCAATCGCCGTGCGCCATCAGATCGAGAGCATGGTGTCGGCGGGGCGGTCCAACGCGGACATCGACCGGGCCCTCGTTTCCGAGTACGGCCAGAGCATCCTCCTCGTCCCTCCCGACGCGGGCGGCGTGCCGCTCATCTGGATCATCCCCATCGTCCTGGGCGCCGGCGCCCTGGCGGGCGTGGGCGTGGTCTTCTGGCGTCGGAGCCGCGACTTCGGCGCACTGAAGGCGGAAGAGGTCGTGTCGTGACCATCGACGAATCGCCCGGCGTCGAGCGCCAGGAACGGTCGCCCCGCGACGAGCGCTGGTATCTGACCGACGAGCGCGACTTCCTCGAGCGGTCGTTGGCCGACGCCGATCGGGAGCGAGAGGCAGGGGACCTCTCCGAAGAGGATCATGCCCTGCTGGTGGCGCGGGACGGCGCTCGACTGCTCGTGGTGGAGGACGAGCTGGCCGCGCTCGACGCTGCCACTCCCACTCCCACCCCCACTCCCACTCCCACTCCCGCCATCACCACCGCGGCCGGGACCAGCGTCGCAGCGCCGGAGCCCGGCGAACCGGAACGCCGGCCGATGGCGCGGTGGCGCAAGGTCGGGATCGTGGCGTCCTGCGTCCTCATCGCCGGCGGCGCCGGCATTCTGGTGGCGCACTTCGTCCAGGCCCGCCAACCCGGTCAGGCCTCGTCGGGCAGCGTGACGGTCTCGCAGGCCCAGCTGATCGAACAGCAACTGGCGCAGGCCTCGACGCTGAACGACAAGGGGAGCACCAAGGCGGCGCTCGTTCTCTACGACAAGGTGCTCTCCGAGGATCCCTCGAACCCCGTCGCGCTCGCCTCCGCGGGGTTCCTGCAGTGGAACGTCGGAACGACCGCTCAGGTCGCGTCCCTGGTGCGGGTCGGACGCGCCGAAATCGGGACGGCCATCAAGGATTCCCCGACCTACTACCAGGCGCACCTCTTCGAAGGCCTCGTCCTCGAGAACCAGGATCACAACCATGCGGCGGCGGTGGCGCAGTTCAACGACTTCCTGGCCGACGACCCGCCGGCCGCCGAGCTGCCCCAGGCCGCCCCCCTGGTCGCTCCTGCCTACCAGGCGGCCGGGCTCCCGCTCCCCGCCGCGTTCACGACCAGCACGTCAGCCCCGTAGCGCCCGCAGCTCGGCGACGACGCGGGAGAACGCAGCCGCGAACGCTTCGCAGTCGCCGTCCGTGGTCGTCCACCCGACGCTGATCCGCAGCGAATGGCTGGGGTCCACGCCCATCGCTTCGAGCACCGGCGACGGCTCGATGCTCTCCGACGAGCAAGCGGAGCCCGAATGGGCGGCGACGCCCGCCCGGTCCAGCCCGATGAGCACGGGTTCGGCTTCGACGCCGTGCACGCCGAGGCAGACCAGGTGGGGCAGCCTCGCCTCTGGCGCATCGGGTCCGACGAGGTCGACGCCCTCGACGGCCAGGGCGGCGTCGATGACGGAACCGATCTGCCGGCGCGCCGCGGCGGCCTCCGTCTCCATCGGGCCGCCTATCAGGGCAGCGGCCGCGGCACCGAAAGCGAGGAGGGCCGGGAGCGCCTCGAGCCCGGCGCGGCGCCCGCGCTCCTGCTCGCCGCCCACGAGCAGGGGCTCGAACCGGCTGCCCCGCCGGACGATCAGCGCGCCGGCCCCGGGCACCCCGCCGAGCTTGTGCGCACTGACGCTGACGAGATCGGCATCGAGCGCGGCCAGGTCCGTCGGCACGTGGCCGCACGCCGCAGCGGCGTCGACGTGCACCGTGACGCCGGCCGCCCGGCACAGCGCGACCACCTCGCGCACGGGCTGGAGCGTCCCCACCTCGTGGTTGCCCCACTGGCAGTGCACCAGCGCCGGGCGCGGCCGGGAGGTGTCCTCGAGGCGCTCCCGCAGCGCGTCGACCTGCAGCCGTCCCACGTGGTCCACCGGGACCTCCTCGGTGGGGGCGAGGCGGGCCGAGGCGGCGCGGACCGCGGAGTGCTCCACCGACGGCGCAGAGCACGGGCGATCCCGGCGCAGCCCGCGTCGCCCCCCACACGGCGGCGTTGATGGCCTCGGTCGCGCCCGAGGTGAAGACCACCTGGCGCCCGGCGACGCCGAGGAGTTCGGCCACCTGCCCGCGGGCGACCTCGAGCGCGTCGCGGACGACGTGACCCTCCTGGTGCACCCGGTCGGGATCGCCCGCGGGGAGGGTGGCCCACCGCGTCACCGCAGCGAGGGCCTCGGGCCGTGGGGGCGTGGTGCTGGCGTGGTCGAGATAGGCGCGAGCCACGGGTGGCTCAGGCAGAGGCGGTGCAGGCGTCGTCGCCCCGCGCCCGCGAGGAGAGGATCACCGGGAGTGCCTGGCGCGACGCCGTGCCGCACAGTCCGGACAACAATCCCTTGACCATGCCGCGGTCCACCGCGCACAGCACGGGGTTGGTGCTGCTGGCGTCGCCGAAGGGGCACTGCTCCGCGACGACGGCAGTGGTCTCGCCGCGGTCCTCGGCGTGAGCGGCGAAGCCGTGCGCCGTCAACGTCTCGGCCACCACGTGCATGGCGGCGCGCACGGTGCGCTGCCCCTCGCTCGGGGTCATGCGCGAGGCCAGCGAGCGCCCGTACTCCTCGCCGACGTGCGCCGCCATCTCCTCGGCCTCTTCCGGTCCGAGCCGGCGCATCGCCTCGCCCAAGAGCCGCATGAGGAGGTCGTCGCGGCGTTGCATGAGGCCCAGGTGCAGCTCCTCCTCCACGCAGAAGTAGCGCTTGGAAGGGCGGCCGGCCCCGGCGGCGTTGCGCCCGGTCTCGACCCTGAGGTAGCCGCCGTCGACCAGCCGTTGGAGGTGGTGGCGGGCCACGTTCGGGTGGAGCGAGAAGCTGGTGGCGACCTCGCTGGCCGTCCCGCCGGGCACCGCGCGCACATGGAGGAAGATGTCGCGACGGGTCGGATCCCCGAACGCGGCGGCGACGGCAGCGACGGCGGCGCTGAACCGGCCATCGTCTGCACCGGCCGGTCGCTCGGTCTCCGCGATGATCGGAGCGGTGCTCACCCTGGGTAGTCTACCGGGGGATCAGCCCCTCCAGCTGGGGTGACGCGGACGGCGTCCCATAGCCCCGTGGCGCACCGCCCCGCGGCTCACCCGATCCCACCCGAGACGAGGACGTGCATGGCAGCAGATCGATCACAGCTCGAGGCTGCACTGAACGCGGTCCGTGAGCCGGAGATCGGCCTGACGCTGGGCGACCTCGGCCTGGTGCGTTCGGTGCGCCTGCGGCGGCGTCGCGTCCACATCGACGTGGCCCTGCCCGTGGCGGCCTGGCCGGGCACCGATGCGCTGGCCGAGGAGATCCACCGGGCCGCCGGCGCGGTCGCCGGCGTCGAGGAGATCGAGCTCGACTTCGTGGTGATGACCGACGAGGAGCGGGCCGGGCTCCGGCAACGCCTGCGGGGCGGGACGGTCGAGGCCTCCGCTGCCGACGACAGCCACGACCACGCGGGACACGGGCACGCGCCCGCGGCACCTCTGCCCGCCTTCCTGGCACCGGACGCGAAGACGCGTGTCATCGGCGTGTCATCGGGCAAGGGCGGCGTCGGCAAGTCGACGGTCACGGTGAACCTGGCCATCGCACTGGCCCAGGCCGGTTACCAGGTCGGGCTGCTCGACGCCGACGTCTACGGCTTCTCGGTGCCCAAGATGCTCGGGACCGACCATGACCCGATCATCATCGGCGACATGGTCATCCCGACCTCGGCCCACGGCGTCAAGTGCCTGTCCATGGGTTACTTCGTGCCCGACGACCAACCGGTGATCTGGCGCGGCCCGATGTTGCACAAGGCGATCCAGCAGTTCCTGACCGACGCGTACTGGGGCGAGCCGGACTTCGTGCTCATCGACATGCCGCCCGGGACCGGCGACGTCGCCCTCACCCTGGCCGAGGTCATGCCCCGGGCGGAGATCATCGTCGTGACGACGCCGCAGCCGGCGGCACAGCGGGTGGCCCAGCGCTCGGCGTTCGCCGCCCGCCGGCTCAAGCTCTCCGTGCGCGGCGTGATCGAGAACATGAGCTGGTTCACGGGAGACGACGGGAAACGTTACGAGCTGTTCGGCTCCGGCGGGGGGGCGACACTCGCCGCCGACCTCGGGATCCCCCTCCTGGGTCACGTCCCTCTCGTCAATGCCGTGCGCCAGGGTGGCGACGAGGGCCGTCCGGTCACCGCCGTCGACCCGGACAGCGAGACGGCCGGGGCGTTCCGGGCCATTGCCGAGAAGCTGGCCGCGCTGGGCCCGGCCCGCGTCTACCGGCGGGAGCTCAGCCTGCGTTGAGCCGCCTGGCGCGGGCCGGCGTCAGCCCCCACTCGATTCGGTTCGCCACCTCGGGAGTTGGCCGTGGAAGACCTCGACCTGATGACGGCCGGAGCGCGTCGCCTCGTACACGGCGTCCCGTCGCGACGAGCGGCTCCGTCGGGCTGCCCGTCGTGGCTGGGTACTGTGGGCCGCGGGAGGGAAGCTGGCATGGCACAGGACTGGGCACGGCCGGTGGTGCACTGGGAGATCGAGGCGACCGATCCCGAGCGGCAGAAGGCCTTCTACGCCGACCTCTTCAACTGGAAGATCGGGGACGGCTTCATCATGGAGATCCCCCCTGGCATCGGCGGTCCGGAGCCCGGCCCCGGTGGTCACATACGGGGCAGCGAGCGGTCCGGCGTGACGCTCTACGTGCAGGTGGCCGACCTGAGGGCGTCGCTCGACCGGTCGGTCACCCTCGGCGCCACCGTCGTGGCGGAGCCCTTCGACGTCCCGGGCGGGCCCACCCTGGCGGGCATCACCGATCCCGAGGGCAACCCCGTGATGCTGGTGCAGGCCTGACCGTGTCGATCGTCGAGATCACCACGTTCCGGCTGGCCGAGGGGGTCTCCGACGAGTCCTTCCTCGCAGTGGACAGGCGCGTGCAGACCGAGCTCGTGCCGAACCAGCCCGGCTTCATGCGGCGCACCACGGCGCGTCACGGCGACGACTGGCTGGTCGTGACCCTGTGGGCCACCGACGACGCGGCGGCCGCGTTCCAGCGGGTGGCCGAGGGTGATCCGCTCCAGGTCGAGTTCGAGCATGCGGCCGAGGCCGGCACCTTGCACCTGGCCCGTTACGCCACCCTGGACTGACGTGGAGCTCGCCGAGCTGAAGGTCACCCGGTTCGAAGTGCGGGACCGGGTGGCCACCGTCACCCTGCACCGGCCCGATCGCCTCAACGCATGGACCGGACGCATGCACGCCGAATACCGCGCGCTGCTCGAGCGCGCCGCCACGGACCCCGGGGTCAGGGTCATCGTCGTCACCGGCTCAGGCCGGGGCTTCTGCGCCGGTGCCGACGCGCGAGCTCTCGAGGGCCACGTCGAGCGCGGTGCGTACGACGCCGGGCTGGGTGACGACGTGGCCATGCCGGGCTACGGCGTCCGCCCCGAGTTCGATGCCGACTTCGCGTACCACTTCGGCATCCCCAAGCCGATCATCGCCGCGGTCAACGGGCCGGCCGCCGGCGTGGGGTTCGTGCTGGCCTGTTACTGCGACCTGCGCTTCGCGGCGCGGGGCGCCAAGCTGACCACATCGCACGGACGCCTCGGCCTGCCCGCCGAGTACGGACTGTCGTGGTTGCTGCCCCGTCTGATCGGCGTCACCCGGGCCGCCGACCTGTTGCTCTCGAGCCGGGTCGTGCTGGCCGAGGAGGCGGAGCAGCTCGGGTTGGTCAACCGGGTGCTGCCCGCCGACGAGCTGCTGCCCTTCACGTACGAGTACGCCGGGCGGCTCGCCACGGAGGTCGCGCCGTCCTCTTTGGCCGCGACCAAGCTGCAGCTCTACCGCGACCTGCACGGTGACGTGGCATCGTCGGTGCGCGACGCCGGCGCCCGGATGGCCGAGATGATGCGCAGCGCGGACTTCGCCGAAGGCGTGGCGGCGCTGACCGAGAAGCGACCGCCGGCCTTCCCCGACCGTCCGGCCTGAGCCGGACGGTTCCTGGGATCAGCTGTCGACGCCGGCGGGCAGCTTGGCCGGGTCCCAGCCGAGCAGCGCCACGGCCTGGCGGAAGGCGAACCGGTCGGTCATGCCCGCCACATAGGTGACGCCGGCCCGCACCGCCTCTCCGCTGCCGGCGATCACGTCGGCCGACGCCTGCGGGGCCGAGGAGTGCTCGGTGATCAGGTGGGGCCGGTCGGCGAAGTGCTCGACCAGGGCGCGCAGCACGCTGATCACCGCCTCGCCCTGCCGCAGCGAGGCGTCGCGCAGGTAGATGCGTTCGTAGTTGCAGGCCCGGAACGCGGCGAGCGCCTCAGCTTCCTCCTCCTCCATCCCGATCTGGCCGGTGCGCAGGGAAGCCGAGACCACGCCGGTGATGAAGGCGCCCAGCTGCGCGCTGCGCCGCTCCCCGCACCGGGCGCGGACGGCCGGCGGCAACTGGTGCGGCGCCACGATGCCGGACAGGACCGCGTCCTCCCAGTCGTGACACACGTACGCGATGCGGTCGGCCCAGCTGACCACCTCGCCCTCGGGCGTCGCCGGGGCCGGGCGCGACCAGCTGTGGTTGGCGATGCCGTCGACGGTCTCGGCGCACAGGTTGAGGGAGGCGAGGGAGACGAGCGCCCCCCACGGTGCATGGTCGAACCCGCCGGGCACGTAGGGGTCGAGCGCGTCCTCGCTGGCATGTCCGCCCGGCCCGTGCCCGCAGTCGTGCCCGAGGGCGATGGCCTCGGTGAGGGCCACGTTGAGGCGGCATGCCCGCGCGATCGCCGTGGCGACCTGTGCGACCTCGAGCGCGTGGGTCAGGCGGGTGCGCTGGTGGTCCTGGGGGAACACGAAGACCTGGGTCTTGCCGGCCAGGCGGCGGAACGAGGCGGCGTGCAAGATGCGGTCGCGGTCACGCTCGAAACAGGTGCGCCAGGCATCCGGCGGCTCGGGCTCGGCCCGGTCGCCGGTGTCCGAGGAACGCGTGGCGCCGGGGGCCAGGAGCGAGTCCTCGAGCTCCCGGCGCTCTTCCCGCCCCCTCGGCAGGGCCGTTCGGGTCTGGTTCGCCGGGACGACTCCGACTCCGATCCGACCCCGGGGCCGGCCCGATGCGGGCATGTGAGTCGGCGTGGGCCAGGCGCACGGGCCCGGAGTAGCCGGCCATCGTCGCTGCCCAACGGGCACTGCGCTCGGTCTCGGCGGACGTGGGCGGGTCCTGCATGTCCAGCAGTCTGCCGCGTCGCTGTAACGTCCAAGTGGCCTCGAACCCTCAGCGAGGTCGTGAGGAGAGTGAGACCAGGTGGACGTGCGCATCGGCATCACCCACACCCCCAAGGAACTCGAAGTGGAGATGCCCGACGATGCCGATCGCGACAAGGTGGTCGCCGACATCGAGAAGCTGCTCAAGACGGGCGACGGGGTCCTCTGGCTGACCGACCGCAAGGGCCGCCGGGTTGGTATTCCCGTGGTCAAGGTCGCCTACGTCGAAGTGGGCGCGCCCTCGGGCGATCGCCGCGTCGGGTTCGGCGCCCCCTGAGGACCGGAGTGGCGGCGGGACAGGCACGGGGGCGGTGAGCGGAGCACCCGACCTGTTGGACCTGCGGCTGGTGTTCGTCACCGGCAAGGGCGGGGTGGGCAAGACGACGGTCGCGGCGGGCCTGGCCCAGCTGGCCGCCGAGCACGGCAAGCGCGTCCTGGTGTGCGAGGTCGACGCCAAGGGCGACGTGACGTCGCTCTTCGAGGCGCCCCCCACCGACTTCACGCCGCGGGAGATCGCCCCCGGCGTCTGGTCCATGTCGATGGACACCGAGGCCTCGCTGCGCGAGTACCTCAAGCTGCATCTGCGCATCCCGGTGGTCGGCCGGATCGGGCCGCTGGCCAAGGCGTTCGACTTCGTGGCCACGGCGGCGCCGGGGGTGCGGGAGATCCTCACCGTGGGCAAATTCTGCTGGGAGGTGCGAGAGTCCCACTACGACCTCGTGGTGGTGGACGCCCCGGCCAGCGGCCACATCATCGGCCAGCTCGCCGCACCCCAGGCCATCAACGACCTGGTCAAGGTCGGGCTGATCCGCAGCCAGACCGACTGGATGCTCGACATCCTCTCGGACCCGCACCAGACGGGACTGGTCGCGGTGTGCACGCCCGAGGAGATGCCGGTCAACGAGACCCTCGAGCTCGAGAAGCGGGTGCGCGAGGAGACCACGGTGCGCATGTCGGCCGTGGTGGTCAACCGCGTCCTCCCCGAGCTCTTCGGCCAGCGCGAGGAGGAGATCTTCGAGCAGTTGCGCTCCCCGGACGCCGAGCGCACGTTGTCGGAGCGAGCCGGCGACAACGTCGCACCGGTGCTCGAGGCGGCCCGCCTCGCCGTCACGCTCCGGCGCACGCGCTCGGCCCACCTGCAGCGGCTCCAGGCCGGGCTGTCCGAGGACCTGCCCGTCCTTCTGCTGCCCTATCTGTTCGCGCGCAGCTTCGGCGCCCGGACCACGCGCCAGGTGGCCCACGCGCTCGGCGAGGAGCTGGGACTGTGACGGCGGCCGGCCCACCGGCGGCCAAGACGGTCGGTCAGCTGCTCGCCGCCAAGGACATCGTCATCGCCTGCGGGCCCGGCGGGGTGGGCAAGACCACGACCGCGGCCGCGCTGGCCGCAACGGCGGTGGTCGAGCAGGGCGGCCGTGTCCTCGTGCTCACGGTGGACCCGGCGCGGCGCCTGGCCGACGCGCTGGGGTTGAAGGGGATCGGGAACGACGAGGTCCGCATCCCCGACGATGTCTTCGCCCGCTCGGCGGCCCGCCCCAGGGGCGAGCTCTGGGCGGCCATGTTGGACACCAAGCAGAGCTGGGACGACCTCATCCGCACCCACGCGCCCGACGAGGCGACGCGCGAGCAGATCCTGGCCAACCCGCTCTACCAGAACATCTCGGGCCGCTTTGTCCAGTCCCACGACTACATCGCGATGGAGCGGCTCTACGAGATCCACTGCGAGGGCAACTACGACCTCATCGTCGTCGACACCCCGCCGACGCGCAACGCGCTCGACTTCCTCGATGCGCCGCAGCGCATGGCGGACTTCTTCTCGTCGCGCCTGTTGCGCTGGCTGATCGTGCCCTACCGGTCGCGGTTGGTGAACATGGCGTCGCGGCCCTTCTACCAAGTGGCCGACCGCATCCTGGGCACGCAGTTCCTGGCGGACATCTCGGAGTTCTTCATCTTGTTCCAGTCGATGTACACCGGCTTCGTCGAGCGCGCCGAGGCCGTGACGCGGCTGCTGTCGGACCGGCGCACCACCTTCATGGTCGTGTCGACGCTCGAGGCGACTCCGGTGCGCGAGGCGGAGTTCTTCTCGGCCGAGCTCATGGCGCGCAAGCTCCACCTGGGCGCCGTGGTGTTGAACAAGGTGCTGCCCGGGTACCTCCGCGACGCCCAGACCGACAAGCTGGCCCAGTCCATCGCCGCCCGGGCCGACGAGCTGGCCGCGGGGCTGACCGACGACCCCGTGGTGGCGGCCCGGGTCCTGGGCGAGGTGGCCGAGAGCTTCCTCAACTTCGGCGTGGTGGCGCGGCGCGAGGCCGAGCAGCAGGCGGAGCTCACCGGTGCGCCGGACGTGCTCGTGACCGTCCCCTTCTTCGACGCCGACATCTACGACATGGGCGGGCTCTTGGAGTTGGGCGCGCAGGTCTGGGGGTGAGCGGGTCGGGCGGCGCCTACCATCGGTGGCATGGCCCAACTGATCGATCCCGAGGCCCAGGAGTACGCAGACGCCCACACGACGGCGCCCCCGGGCCACCTGGCGTCGGTGGACGCCTCCACCAGGGAGGGTTTCGCCGCCTGGGGGATGATGGTCGGGCGCCAGGAGGGCCGGTTCCTCGAGCTGCTGGTGTTCGCCACCCAGGCGACCAGCGTCCTCGAGATCGGCACCTTCACCGGCTACTCGGCCATGGCCATGGCGGCGGGCCTCGGCAAGGACGGCTCCATCATCTCGCTCGAGGTCGACCCGCACCACGCCCAGGTGGCGCGCGGCAACATCGCCGCCGCCGGGCTCGAGAGCCACGTGAGCGTGATCGAGGGCCCGGCGCTGCGCTCCCTCGAGGAGCTGCAGGGACCGTTCGACCTCGTGTTCATCGACGCGGACAAGGTCTCCTACGACGCGTACTTCGAGGCCGTGTTGCCCAAGCTGGCCGGCCACGGGCTGATCGTCGTCGACAACACGCTGCAGGCCGGCGGCGTCCTGGCGTCGGAGAAGAACCCGCACCAGGGGGCCCGGGCCCTGCGCGCCTTCAACGACAAGGTGGTCAACGACCCCCGCGTCGTCTGCGTGCTCACCACCATCAGGGACGGCGTCACCTTGATCCGCCGGGCCGACTGACCGGGCGGACTGGGAACGGCCGCCGTGCTCGACTACCACCTCCATCTCTGGCCCCACTCGGAGCACGAGACGCCGCTCCGGCTGGAGCAGCTGGCCGAGTACTGCGCCCGGGCCCAGGACGTCGGGGTGAGCGAGCTGGCGGTGACCGAGCACCTCTTCCGCTTCCGCCAGGCCGACGCGTTGGTCGGCGGCTTCTGGGACGACGAGCGCGTCCCGCCGGCGTTGGCCGAGTCCATGGCCGCGTACTGGAAGTTCCACGCCACCGCGGACCTCGACGCCTACGTGGAGTGCGCCCTGGCGGCCAAGGAGGCCGGCCTGCCCGTGGTCATCGGGCTGGAGGTCGACTACTACGAGGGCCGCATGGACGCGGTGGCCGACCTGCTGGCCGGCTATCCCTTCGACGTCCTGCTCGGTTCGGTGCACTGGGTGGGCGGGTGGCGCTTCGACGATCTCGACGACCCCGTGTCCATCGGCGAGTGGTCGGCCCGGCGGGTCGACGACTGCTGGGAGGCGTACACCCGGGCGTTGGAGGAGCTGGCGGCGTCGGGCGCCTGTGACGTCCTGGCCCACCCGGACCTGATCAAGGTGGCGGGCCACGTGCCCGCGGCGCCGGTCGAGTGGTGGGACCGGATCGCCGAGGCGGCCGTGGCGTCGGGCATGGCGGCCGAGGTCAGTTCCGCCGGCTGGCGCAAGCCCATCGGGGAGCAGTATCCGGCTCTCGGGCTGCTCGAGCGCTTCGTGGCCCGGGGGGTGCCGCTCACCACGGCCTCGGACGCCCACCGGCTCGAGCACGTGGCCGACCGCGCCGACGATCTGCGGGCCGTCCTGGCCGCGGCGGGAGCGGACGCCCTGCAGGGGTACCGGGGGCGCGCCGCCTACCCGGTGCCGGTTTCGGTGTCGGTGTCGGGGCGGTCGGGGGCGGGGGCCTGATGCCGACGCCCGCCGAGCTGGCCCTGAGCCACACCGACCTCAAGCCCGAGGAGCTCGAGCACCTCCAGCGGCTGCTCGGGAGCTGGAGCGTCCTGGCCGACCTCTCCTTCTCCGACCTGCTCCTCCTGGTCCCGGTGCACGCCGACCGGAGCAGCGGCACCGCGCCGAGCCCGGACGAGACAGGGATGGAGCCGGCCACTGAGGACCCCGAGCTGGTCGTGCTCGGCCAGATGCGCCCCAACAACCGGCCCACGCTGGTCGACCAGGACCTGGTCGGCCAGACGGTGAACGAGTCGCAGTGGACGCTGGTGGCCCGGTGCGTGCACTCGGGCGAGATCGTGCGGGGCAACATCCACCACCCGATCCTGGGCGAGCAGGTTCCGGTCGAGAACATCCCCGTCCGTTTCGACGGCCGCATCATCGCGGCGCTCCTGCGCGTCTCGCTGGCCCCGCTCAAGGGCCCGACGAGCATGTACGAGCGGACCTACCTCGACCTGTTCGAGCGGCTCGCCGACATGGTGGCCCAGTCAGCCTTCCCGTTCCCCGACGAGGACGTCGGCACCGAGGAGTCCCCCGCGTCGGCGATGGCGTCGTGGTGGTCGACGCCGACGGGAGGGTCGAGTTCGCGTCGCCCAACGCCATGAACGCCTTCCACCGGATGGGGATCTACACGCAGCCCGAGGGGCGCCGCTTCGGGGACCTCGACATCGAGGAGTCCGCCGTCGAGTGGGCGCTCGCCACCGGGCGGCCCGTGGTCGAGGAGGTCGAGCGCCGCCCCGACGTCATCGTCCTCGTCCACTGCATCCCGTTGCTCTCGCACGGCGTGGTCACCGGGGCGATGATCCTGCTGCGCGACGTCACCGACGTGCGGCGTCTCGACCGGCTGCTGCTCTCCAAGGACGCCGCCATCCGCGAGGTGCACCACCGGGTCAAGAACAACCTGCAGACGATCTCGTCGCTCTTGAGCCTCCAGGCGCGCCGGGTCGGGGATCGGGCCGCCCGGGTGGCGTTGCACGAGGCCGAGCGGCGGGTGCGCTCCATCGCGCTGGTGCACGAGATCCTGTCGCGTGATCCGAGCGATCAGGTGCCGTTCGCCGAGATCGTCAGCTCGCTGGTGCTGATGGCGGAGGACTCGGTGGTGTCGTCACAACCCATCGTGATCTCGGTGCACGGGGACCTGGGCGAGGTGTCAGCCGACGTCGCCACCCCGCTGGCAGTCACGGTGGCCGAGCTGTTGCAGAACGCGGTCGAGCACGCCTTCGACCCTGAGAACGCCGGCGGCCAGGACGGCGCCGCCGGGCTGGAGGGAGCGGGCGGCGCCGCGGGCTACGCGCCGGTGGGCCATGTCGACCTGACACTGTCCAACGAGGAGTCGGCGCTCCTGGTCGAGGTGCGCGACGACGGGCTCGGGTTGCCAGAGGGGTTCGACATCGAGCGCACGTCGAGCCTCGGCCTTTCGATCGTGCGCGACCTCGTCGTCAGTCAGCTGGAGGGAACGATCTCCATGAAGGAGCTGCCGGCGTCCGACGGGGGCGGCACCCGCGTGGCGATCTCGGTGCCGGTGCGCGCGCCGCGGTGAGCGACGTGGTGCGCGCGGCGGTGCCGCGCCGGACTCAGATGGCGACGCGCTGCGAGCGCCGTGCGGCCAGCCACGCCTTGCGCAGCTTGCGGCGCTCTTCCTCGGACGTGCCACCCCAGACGCCTGACTCCTGGTTGGTGGCCAGCGCGAAATCGAGGCAGGGCTCGAGCGCGTCGCAGGCGTGGCAGACGCGCTTGGCCGCCTCGATCTGGTCGACGGCCGGTCCGGTCGTGCCGACAGGGAAGAAGAGGTCCGGTTCGGTATTGCGGCAGGCGGCAGAGCGCCGCCAGTCGTCCGTGTCCCAGTCGACAGTCCGGTTCCACATGAGCGCCATCGGAATGTGCCTCCACCAGCATTGTGATCCTTTTCACATGATCGGACCCAGATGGTGTCCGTCGTGAAAAGCGGGTTAACGGACAGAAGGGTAATGGTCCGTCGGGAGCCAGGCAAGGAGTTTTTCGTGAAAATTCGGCCCCCCTGGCGGTGGAATCGTGACGAGGAGGTGACACGGGTCCGGTGACCGCCGTCTATGCCCATAGGGGTTGCACAGAAGGGTTCACCGAGAACACCCTCGACGCGTTCGCGGAGGCGCGGCGGCTCGGTGCCGACGGGGTCGAGCTCGACGTGCGCCTGACGGCCGACGGGGCACTGGCGGTCCACCACGATGCGGAGATCCCCGGCGTCGGCGTGGTGGCCGACCTCGTCGTGGCCGATCTCCCCTCCCACGTTCCCCTGCTGGCCGACGTGCTGGCGGTCTGCGAAGGCATGGTGGTCAATGTCGAGATCAAGAACGCCCCCCAGGACCCGGGATGGGACCCGGGGGAGGCCGTGGCGGCACTGGCCGCCGCGGCCATCGAGGAGGCCGGCTGGACGAGTCGGGTCCTCGTGTCGTCCTTCGAGATGGCGACGCTGCGCGCCGTCCAGGCCGCCGACGGCCGCCTGGCCATCGGCGCGTTGTGGGGCTTCGCCGCCGAGGTGGAGGCCGCCCTGGCCGAGGTGGCGGCCGCCGGGTTCAGAGCCGTCCATCCCTTCTTCATGTCGGTGGACCGGGAGTTGGTCGAGCGCGCCCACGCGATGGGCCTGGCGGTCAACGTGTGGACGGTCAACGCCCCCGAGGACCTGCAGGCCATGGTGGCGCTGGGGGTCGACACCGTGATCACGGATCGGCTCGGCGACGCCCTGGCCGCAGCGGGCGCAGGGCCGGACGTCGGCGTCGTTGACGGCGTCGGCGACGGCGTCGGTTGAGCGACCCCCAGAACGGGGGACCCGGACCCGAAAAAGGGCTCGTCACCCGGCCGAATGGCGGGGGACGGCTCTGGTCCACAAAGATGGTCGGCCATGAACGTCGTCGTGTGCGTCAAGCAGATCCCCGATCCGGCCGCCCCCGGTGGGCTGAATCCGGGAACCAACACCCTCGATCGGTCCGGCAAGCTCATCATGGACGACTCGGACAACTACGGGGTCGAGATGGCTCTGCAGCTCGCCTCGGGCGAGGGCGACGAGGTCACGCTCGTCTCCATGGCTCCGGGCGGCGAGACCTCGGGCCTGCGGACCGGCCTCGCCATGGGGGCGGCCAAGGCCATCCTCGTCAGTGACGACGCGCTGGCCGGCAGCGACGCCCTCGGCACGGCCCGGGTGCTGGCCGCGGCGATCGGCCGGGCCAACCCCGACCTGGTGGTCATGGCGACCGAGTCCACGGACGGCTACACCGGCACCCTGCCCGTCCAGGTGGCCGAGCTCATGGGGCTGCCGTCGGTGACCTTCGCCAAGGCGATCGCCGTCGACGGCGGCTCGGTCAACGTCGAGCGCCAGACGGAGGCGGGCTACGACGACGTCGTGGTCCCGCTGCCCGCCCTGGTCACGGTCACGGCCGGCGTGGTCGAGCCCCGCTACCCCTCCTTCAAGGGGATCATGGCGGCCAAGTCCAAGCCGGTCGACAACCTGACGGTGGCCGACCTCGGGATCGACCCGTCACAGGTGGGCGCGGCCGGCGCCGGGCAGGAGATCACCGACGTGTCCGATGCCGAGGCGCGCGGGGCGGGAGAGATCGTGGTGGACGAGGGCGACGGCGCGCAGCGTGTCGTGGCCTTCCTCGAGCAGTTGAAGGTGGTCTGAGATGGCGATCGACAAGGTGTGGGTGCTGGCCGAAACGGGCGACAGCGGGCCGACGCCGGTCACGCTCGAGCTGCTGACCGAGGCCCGCGCGGTCGCCTCCACGGTCGAAGCCGTGGCCTGGGGTGCCGATGCGGCAGCGCTGGCCGGTCCGCTCGGGGAGTACGGCGCGACCACGCTCTACGACGTGGGTGACCTGGGTGGCACGCTGCCCGGCGTGCCGGTGGCCGCCGCGCTGGCCGCGCTCGTCCAGGGCGGCAACACGCCCGACGCCATCCTGATTCCCGCCACCTACGAGGGCCGTGACGTGGCGGGCCGGCTCTCGGCCAAGCTCGGCCGCCCGGTGCTGACCAACGTGACCGGCCTGGTGGAGAGCGACGGTGGGTTGTCGAGCCTGCACCCGGCGTTCGGCGGCAACCAGATCGTGACGGCGCGCTTCACGGGAGAGGGCCCGGCCATCTTCGTGATCCGGGCCAAGTCGTTCGCCGCGGAGCCCTCGGGCGGGGCCGCGGCCGCGGTCGTCGCCGCCCCGGTGCCCGACGTCGCCGCCACCGACACGGCCAAGGTGGTCGAGCGCCACGTCGAGGAGCGCAGCGGTCCCAAACTGGACGAGGCGGCGGTCGTCGTCTCGGGGGGCCGCGGGCTGGGCGAGGCCGCCAACTACGCGCTGATCGAAGAGCTGGCCAAGCTCCTCCACGGCGCGGCGGGCGCCAGCCGCGCCATCGTCGACGCCGGCTGGGTGCCCTACTCGCACCAGGTCGGCCAGACCGGGAAGACCGTGAAGCCGACCGTCTACGTGGCGTGCGGGATCTCGGGCGCCACCCAGCACCTGGTCGGGATGAAGGGCTCCAAGAACATCATCGCCATCAACAAGGACCAGGAGGCGCCGATCTTCTCGGTGGCCGACCTCGGCATCGTCGGCGACGTGCACAAGGTGCTGCCGGCGCTCATCGAGGCGCTGAAGGCCAAGGGCTGAGTCCGGCTGAATCCGGGGTCCTGAGGCCCCGGACACCCGCCCGCCTGAGAGAATTGGGCGTGGGCGGGCGGTGGGGCAGGGTAGGGAGCGTTGAGCCGGCTGGTCCGGGTTCACTCCGGGACGTGTGCACGCTCAGGGCGGGCGACCGGCAGTACATTCGGCGCAATCCGCTGCTGATCGCTCCCGATGCTCTTTCCCACCATCGACTTCGCCATCTTCTTCGCCATCGCCTTCACGGTGAACTGGCTCCTCAACCCGCATGCGGGCTGGTGGAAGCTGTCCATGATCGGCCTGAGCTACGTGTTCTACGGGTGGGTGGGCTGGAGCTACTGCCTGCTCCTGCTCACGACGACGGTGGTCGCGTACACCGGCGGCGCCTGGGTGACGGCGACCCGCAGCGAGCGCTCCCGGCGTATCGCCATGGGGGTGTCGGTCGGCGCCCTGCTGGCCATCCTCGGCTGGTTCAAGTACTTCGGCTTCGTCTCGGTGAATCTCGACAACCTGACCCACGCGCTGGGGTTGGGGCGGGCGGTCCCCCTCCTCCAGGTGGCGTTGCCCATCGCCATCTCCTTCTTCACCTTCATGGCGATCAGCTACGTGGTCGACATCTACCGGCGCCAGCTCGAGCCGGCCAAGCCGCTCGACTTCGCCGTCTACATCTCGTTCTTCCCCCACCTCCTGGCCGGTCCGATCGTGCGGGGTGGCGAGCTGCTGCCCCAGATCCGCACGCGCCGCGACGCCAACTCGGTGGACTACTCGCGCGCCTTCTGGCTCATTTTGGCCGGCCTCTTCAAGAAGGTCGTGATCTCGTCCTACGTCTCGAGCGCGATCGTGACACCGGTCTTCACCGCGCCGAGCCAGCACTCCGCACCCGAGGCGATCTTCGCCGCCTGGGGCTACGCGGTGCAGATCTACTGCGACTTCAGCGGCTACACCGACATCGCCATCGGCCTCGCCATGCTGCTCGGGTTCCGGTTCCCGCAGAACTTCGACGCGCCCTACACGGCGCGGAACCTGCAGGACTTCTGGCGGCGCTGGCACATGACGCTCTCGCGCTGGCTGCGCGACTACCTCTACATCCCCCTGGGCGGGAGCGCCAACGGCCAGGTCCAGACCATTCGCAACATCATGATCACCATGGTGCTGGGCGGGCTCTGGCACGGGGCGGCCTGGACGTTCGTGGCCTGGGGCGCCCTGCAGGGCTTGGGGCAGAGCTTCGGGCACCTGCGCCGCACCAGCCGGGAGCGGCGCGGGCTGCCGGGCGTGGCGGACGGGCCGGTTCGGGTGTGGGTCCAGCGGTTCCTGACCTTCCAGTACGTCTGCTTGGGCTGGGTGTTCTTCAATGCCACCGGCATGTCGCAGGCCTTCGCCCTGATCGGTCGCGTGTTCAGCGGCTGGGGTGAGGCGTCCCCGCTGGTCACACCGCTGCTCGTCGTCACCGTGCTCGGCACCATCGCCCTGCAGTTCGTGCCCATCATGAGGGTGGACCGCCTGCAGGCATCGTTCTCCCGCCAGAAGGCCGCCGTCCAGGTCGCACTGCTCGGCGTCGCCCTCCTCGGCATCACCACCTTCGGTCCGGTCGGCGTCGCGCCCTTCATCTACTACCGCTTCTGATGACCGACGCCCGCACGCCGCCGCGCCACGCGGCCAAGGAGTCCCGGTCGGAGCTCCCGTCGCGTCCGCACGTCGAGCCGGAGGCACCGGTCGACGGCCGGGTGCGCGCGCCGTGGACCCGCGTGCTCGGACTCGGCGTCGCCGCCTTCGCCGTGTGGTTCCTGCTCTTCGCGCCCACCCTGCAGCACAACGCGCAGGTCTCGCCGATCGGCACCCGCCGGACGATCAGCCTCGACGTCACCGGGCCGGTGGCCGCGCTCAGCCGTGGGCTGCAGCTCTCACACATCGTCTCGGCCACGGGCCGTTCGAACCGCCTGCCCGGAGGGACGGTGGGGCTCATCACATCAGGGCCGCGGCCGACCACGTCCCCGCACCAGGCCAAGCCGGGCTCCACGACGGCGCCGAAGGGCGGCCCGACCCCCGCCACCCCGACCACGGTGCCGCCCAACCCGAAGGAGCCGACCGCGGCGGCGCCGCTGCGCGTGCTGATCGTGGGCGACTCCATCGGCCTCGACCTGGGCGGTCCCCTGCAGTCCGACCTCGCCGGCACCGGCGTGGTCAGCGCGGCGCTCGACGCCCGCGAGAGCACGGGCCTGACGAGGCCGGACTACTTCAACTGGCCGGCGGAGCTGACGGCGGACCTCAAGACGGCGCAGCCGCAGGTCGTCGTCGTCATGATCGGTGCCAACGACGCCCAGGACTTCCTCGGGCCGCCCGACGTGCCCTACACCTCACCGCAGTGGAACACGCTCTACGCGCAACGGGTGGCGCAGTTCATGAAGCTCGCCGGGAGCGGGGGGGCCGCCGTGGTCTGGGTCGGCATGCCGCCGATGCAGAACGCCGGGCTCAACGCGCAGATGTCCGACGTGAACGCGGTGGTCCAGCAACAGTCGGCCCTGGCCCGTCCCGCCGTGACCTACCTCAGCACCGACCGCTCCCTGGGGACCGCGCAGGGGAGCTACACGGCGTTCGTCACCAACGCGGCCGGCCAGGTCGTCAACGTGCGCACACCCGACGGCACGCACCTCACCCCGGGCGGGGGGCAGTTGGTGGCCCAGCAGGTCATCGGCGAGCTGCAGACGCTCGGCTACCACATCCCCTGACACTGGCGCGCCGGGCGGGAGCAACCGCCCCCACCGGCGGTGGTCAACGCGGTTGTGCTGCGCCCTCGAGCGACACGGGGGGTTCGGGTGCGCCGGCGGCGGAGAGGTCGAGCCCGGCCCGCCGCGGGCGGAGGTAGGCGAGCCAGACGACGCCGACTCCGACCAGCACGGCGCCGAGCGTCCACCCCAGCGCGGTGGTGCTGAGCCCGACGTACTTGAGCCCGGACGCGAAGATCACGAACGTGATCACCGGTCGGATGTAGCGGTCGGGCGCCCGCGAGGAGATCAGCGAGCCCACGAGCACGGCCGGCACGCTCCCCAGCACGATGGAGGTCGTCACGGCGAATTCGACGTGGCCGAAGGCCAGCGCGCCGAGCGCGGCCGCCAGCGTCAACGGGACGGCCTGGGTGAGGTCGGTGCCGACGAGCTGGTTGGCGCCGAGCACCGGGTACAGGAAAAGCAGCAGCACGATCATCAGCGAGCCGGAGCCGACGGACGTCATGCCCACCACGAAGCCGCCCAGCACGCCGATGGCCACGGTGGGGAGCGGCCGCACCACCACCTGGCCGATCAGCCCGTGGCGGCTCCGGCCCGACCGCCGGTCGAGCCCGTAGCGCAGCACCATGGCGAACGCGCCGAGCAGGAGCGCGGCACCGAGGAAGATCTGCACGTTGTTCTCGGCGCCGTCGGAGTTGCCCAGGAGATGCAGGACGTAGGCGCCGAGCAGCGCCGACGGGACCGAGCCGAGGACCATCCAGCCCACCAGCGAGTAGTTCACCGTCTTCTTCGTCATGTGCACCACGGCGCCGACCGGCCGCATGAGGACGGCGGCGACCAGGTCGCTCGAGATCGCCGTGGACGGCTTGACGCCGAAGAAGAGAATCAGCATCGGCGTCATGAGCGCCCCGCCGCCGGCGCCGGTCATGCCCACCAGGAATCCCACCACTGCGCTCCCGAGGACGATGTAGGGGTCGATCGACATGGTGGCTCCGGATGCCTCGACGAGGGCCCCCGGGGTCATCCCCGCGACCGCTCTCTCACAGCGATTTCATATTACCAATGCATCAGGTCATCTATTCGGGCGGCTTCCCGGCCTGGGGCTCGACCCGGCCGGTGGGCGTTTCAGACGAGCGGCCAGGGGTACGGCGGCCAGTCGCCGTCGTCGACGAGCTCGGGCAGGGCGCGCAGGCTGAGGAGCCAGGCCACCCGGTCGAGGGTGGCGGCCACCTCGGACGGCTCGATCAGCTCGCACAGCGCGGCCGGCGGCCCGTCGTGGGCCAGCCGGCCCAGGTCTTCGAGCACGGCGGGCTCCAGCGGTGACCCGCCGAAGTCCCAGATCACCGTGCGCAGCTTGTCCTGGCGGTTGAAGCAGAGGCCGTTGTCGATCGCCCACAGGCGGTTCTCGGCCAGCAGGACGTGCCCGCTCTTGCGGTCGGCGTTGTTGGCCACGACGTCGAACGCGCACATCCGCATGAGCGCGGGGTGCCACTTGGGCTCGTCGCGCAGGGTGAAGTAGTGCGAGGTGCCGTCCTCGTGGACGAACCGCTGCACCGAGCCGGGGCCGAACGGGCCCTCGGGACGCTCGACCGTCTCGGGCACGAGTCCCCAGCCCAGTGTCTCGGAGAGCACGTAGGCGGCCACCTCACGCCGGAAGAGCCCGCCGGGGAAGTCCCACAGCGGCCGCTCACCCTTCGAGGGCTTGTAGACGGCGAGCAGCTCCTCGTCCTGCATCCGGCAGGTGACGAGCAGCGTCGCGTTGGAGCTCCCGGCGATGCGCCCGTGGACCTCCATGTCACCCTCGGTGAGGACGCGCTCGACCTCGGCGTCGGACACCGCAGCTAGGTCACCGGTGGCCGGTGCCCGTTGGTGCGCGGGCAGTCGTGCCCGGCGGGGTCCAGCGGGAGCGAGCACAGCGGGCAGGGTGGGCGTCCGGCCTCCACCAGGCGCGTGGAGTGGATGGCGAAGGCGGCCGCCTGCTCGCGGGTCAGGGCGACGCGGAGCACGTGCCCGCTCTCCATGTCCTCGTCCTCCTCGTCCTCGTCCTCGACGCCGATCTCCTCGAGGACCACGATGACGCGGTCGAGCTCCTCGTCGTAGGAGACCCCGATGGTCCCCACGACCCACTCGAACTCCTCGGTGCCGTAGAACTCGAGGTCCTCGGGCAGGTGACCCGGCCGACCCAGCTCCTTGACGATGCGCCCGAGGTAGCCGGCCAGCACCGCCACCTGTTGCTTCTCGACCTTGACGGTCGTCTCGGACAGGCCCTGGCGGCAGTAGAAGAGGAACAGCCGCTGCCCGACCTCGCCGATGACGCCGACCGTGCAGTGGTCCGGCGCGTCGAAGTCGTACTCGTCGCTCATCGCAGCTGCCTCGTCACGACAGCGCCAGCTCGTTCAGCGTGCCCAGCGAGTTCATGCACAACACCACCGGGCCGCCGCCGGTGAAGAGGAGAGCCGAGATGGAGCACGGCGAGATCACCAGCCGCTGCAACAGGTCGAGCGGCATGCCCGCCGCCGCCGCCACGATCGCCTTGATCGGGTCTGCGTGCGACACGGTGACGATCGTCTGGCCGGGATGCTCGACCACGAGGCCGAGGACGGTGTCCATGGCGCGCACCGACATCTCGGCGAAGGACTCCCCGCCGGGGAACCGGAATCCGCTGGGCCAGCGTTGCACGGTGGGCCACTCCGGCTTCCGGTAGAGGCGGGCCAGGGGCTTCTCGGTCCAGTGGCCCACGTCGACCTCGACGAGGCCGGGTGCGGTCCTCACCCGCAGCCCCAGCGCCCGGGCGATGGGGGCGGCGGTCTCCCGGGTGCGCTCCAGCGGCGACGCGTACACGGCGGTGGGGGACTTGGTCAGGGCGGCGATGCGCTCGGCCGCCGCGGCGGCCTGGGCGTTCCCCTTCTCGGAGAGGTGGAGGCCGGCGGCCTGCCCGGGCAGCATCTTGCCCGTGGTGGGGGTGGCGCCGTGGCGGACGAGGAGGACGACGGTGGCCGGAGGAGCCTTGCGGCCACGCCGGGTCGTGGTGCGTGCGGAGGCGGAACGAGCGGTCGGGGACACGATCGCCCATCGTAGGCTCTGCGCCGTGACGTCCAACCGTGGGCCGAGGGACTCCGTGGCCGCGGTGCAACGGGACGTGGCGGCCTGCCGGCGCTGCCCGCGGCTGGTGAGCTGGCGTGAGGAGGTGGCGCGCACGGGACGGGCCTCCTATGCGGGCCAGGTGTACTGGGGCCGCGGCGTCCCCGGCTTCGGCGATCCTGGCGCGTCCCTGGTGTTGGTCGGCCTGGCGCCGGCCGCGCACGGCGCCAACCGGACGGGCCGCATGTTCACCGGGGATCGATCGGGCGACTGGCTCTTCGCCGCTCTGCACCGGGCCGGCTTCGCCTCCCAGCCGACGAGCACATGGCGCGACGACGGCCTCGAGCTCACCGACGCCTACATCACGGCGACGGTGCACTGCGCGCCGCCCGCCAACAAGCCCACCCCCGAGGAGCGCGACGCCTGCCGGCCGTACCTCGCCCGCGAGTTGTCCCTCCTGCGCGAGGCCGTGGTCGTCGTGGCCCTGGGGCAGTTCGCCTGGCAGGCGGTCACCGCCCACTACGGGCTCCGCCCCCGCCCCGCCTTCGGCCACCTGGCCGAGAGCCCCCTCCCCGGTGGCGTGACGCTGCTCGGCTCCTACCACCCGAGCCAGCAGAACACCTTCACCGGCAAGCTGACGGTGCCCATGTTCGACGCCGTGTTCACCCGGGCCCGCCAGTTGATGGACGGTTCTGCTCAGGACACGAGGTCGTAGAGCAACCGGAAGAAACGGATGCGCGCCGGGTCGGGGGCGATCCCGTAGCTCTCGTAGAACAAGGGCTCGAGCTCCTCCCCGAAATTCCACGAGACGCTCCACGCCCCGACCGCGAGGTCCCACCAACGATCCGCCGCGCCCAGCTCGCCGAGATCGACGTAGCCGGTGACCCGGCCCTCTTCCAACAAGATGTTGGGCGGGCAGTAGTCGCCGTGGCACACGACCAGGTCCTCGTCGGCGGGGGCGCTCGCCTCCAGCTCGACCAGTGCCGCCGCCGGGCTCAGATGGGCGTGCTCCTCGTGGAAGCCGGACTGGCCGATGTCGTTCGTCTTCACGCGTTGCTCGACGTGGGCCAGGGCCCGGGCGAGGTCGAAGCGGAAGGGACACCACTCCTCGCCGACCGCGTCGTGGAAGGCGCGCAGCCCCCGGCCGAGGGCCCGCACCAGTGCGGGGAGGTCGGTGCGCCACGCGCGATGCGTGGCGTCACGCCCCGGCAGTGCCTCGGTCAAGAGCACCGTGGCCTCTTCCCACTCTTCGAGCGCGACGACCTCGGGCACCGGGAGGTAGGGCGCGGCCCAGACCATGCGCTCGGACTCGCCGCGCAGCGTCGGGTGGCGGCTCCGGTCGCCGGTGGCGACCTTGGCGAAGCGCACCGAGCCGGAGGGGCCGGTCAGGCGCCACGTGGTCAGGTCCGGCACGAGCCGGTAGGCGAGCTCGGGGGTCCAGCCCGGGGCGACCAGCTCGAGCACGGGTGGCGGCGCGGGAGGCTCGGAGCGGGGGGGCACACAGGCAGGGTAGGGGTCCGGGACAGCCCGGTGGCAACGGCTACCGTCTCGGCGACACTGCGGGGAGGTTGGAGTGCGCGAGCCGAACGACGTGACACCGTGCGACGCCGGGGAGGTCACGCGCTGGGATGACTCGGTCGACGTGATCGTCGTCGGTTTCGGCGCCGCCGGGTCGGCGGCGGCCTTCAGCGCCGCGGCCGCCGGCGCCGAGGTGCTCGTGACGGAGCGGACCGGTGGCCCCGGGGGGGCCGCCGCCCTGGCCGAGGGCATCGTCTACCTCGGCGGGGGCACGCCGATCCAGACGGCATGCGGTTTCGAGGACTCGCTCGACGACATGTACCGCTACATGATGGCGGCCTGCGGCCCCGATCCGGACGAGGCCAAGATCGCCCGCTACTGCGAGGAGAGCCTCGGTCACTTCGACTGGCTCGTCGCGCGGGGCGTGCCGTTCGACCCGACCTTCTGCGCCGACACCTCCATGGCGCCGGACGGCACCGAGGGCCTCGTCTACTCGGGCGGCGAGGACGCCTACCCGTTCAACGAGATCGCCCGCCCGGCGCCCCGGGGGCACCTGGCCAAGACGAAGCGATCCACGGGGTGGCTGCTCATGCAGCACCTGGCCGCGGCCGCCACCGCGGCCGGCGCGGCGGTCTCGACCGACACCCGGGTCGACCGCCTCGTGTGCGACCACGGACGCGTCGTCGGCGTCCAGGCGCAGCATTTCGGCGAGACGGTGACGCTGCGGGCCCGCCGCGGCGTGGTGCTCACCGCGGGCGGCTTCATCTTCAACGACGACATGCTGCGTCAGCACTGCCCGCCGTTGGCCCGGGGCACCTTCAAGGTCGGCACCGAGGGTGACGACGGGCGGGCCATCCGCATGGCGCAGGCGCTCGGGGCCTCCGTGCGCAACATGTACGCGGGAGAGGTCTCGCTCCCCATCACGCCACCCCGAACGCTGATCCACGGGATCCTGGTCAACGGGCAAGGGCAACGCTTCATCAACGAGGACACCTACATGGGCCGCGTGGGCCAGTCGGCGCTCTACGAGCAGGACGGCGAGGTGTACCTCATCGTCGACGAGGCGTCCTACGAAGTGAACTGGATGGGACTCGCCGCGAGCTGGGTCTGCGCGACCACGGCGGAGCTCGAGTCCGAGATCGGCCTGCCGGCCGGCTCGCTCCAGTCCACCGTGGACCTGTACAACCGCCACGCCGCGACGGCGGCAGGACCCGCTCTTCCGCAAGGCCCCGGCCTGGGTCCGCCCGCTGGTGCCGCCCATCGGCGCGGTCGACCTCCGCATCGGTCCGGCGCCCTACGCACCGTTCACCCTGGGCGGCCTGGAGACGACGGTCGAGGGCGAGGTGCTCGACCTCACCGGCTCGGCCATCGGCGGGCTGTACGCCGCCGGGCGCACCACGGCCGGTGTCTGCTCGTTCGGCTACGCCAGCGGGCTCTCCATCGGGGACAGCACGCTGTTCGGGCGCTTCGCCGGGGAGAGCGCCGCCGCGGCACCGCGGTGAGGTTCCCCACCAGGAATCGCATGCAACACCCCGATCTGGGTAGAGGAATTTGGTAGAGAAATGAGGACGGGCGAGAGGAGAAGACGATGGATCTCGATCTGCTTGATCTCTACGGACGCGCCAGCCAGTGGACCCTGACCAAGGTGGATGGAGCGGCATCGAAGCTCGATGCCCCGACGTCGTGCGACGAATGGAACGTCCGGACGCTGATGAACCACATGCTCCAGACGCAGCAGTACTTCGTGGGGGCGGCGCGTGGCGAGGACGTGTCTCCCCCCGGGGGACTCCACCGGACCTCGTCAGCGACGAGCCGCGCGTTGACTTCGACCGGGCGCGCGCCGAGACGCTGAAGACGTTCGGCGAGCCGGGCGTGATCGACAACACCGGTCCTGCGCTCGGCATTGCCTTCAGCGACCAGCTCCTGCACGGGTGGGATCTCGCCCGGTCCACCGGGCAGGAGACGACCATGCCCGACGGGCTCCCCGAGGCGGCCTACTCCCTCATCTACGGCCAGTTCACCGACGAGCAGCGCAAGGGCGTCTTCAAGCCCGAGATCGCCGTCGCTCAGGACGCGCCGGCGCAGGAGAAGCTTCTCGCCTATACCGGACGCGACCCCTCGCCGACGACCTGAGCCGCCTCATTCTCGTACGGAGGCGTATTCGATCACGCGGGTCATGACCACGTCGTCCGCCTTGGCGACCGACCCGCAGTCGAACGGAGGCTGCGGGTCGTACTCGATCATCAGCTGCGCCGCTTGCGCGGCGGTGCGATCGGCCAGCAGCTCGACCAGTCGGAGCGCCATGTCGATGCCGCTCGACACTCCGGCCGCCGTGATGATCCGTTCCGCGGGGTGCTCGACCACGCGCACCGCCGTGGGCTCGGCGCCGTGGGCGGCCAATTCCCGGTAGCAGGACCAGTGCGTGGTGGCGCTGAGGCCGCGCAGGAGTCCGGCCGCGCCGAGCACGATCGAGCCCGTGCAGACCGACGTGGTGAACCGGGTTCCGGCGTGCGCCCGGCGGACCCACTCGAGCACGCGCTCGTCCTGTTCGAGGCGGCCGTGTCCCGACCCCGCCGGGGAACACGACCACGTCGGGCGCCGGCACGTCCTCGAAGGTGGCGTCAGCGGTCAGGCCGAGCATGCCGTTCTCGCTGCGTACCTCCCCGAGGCAGTGGCCGACGAAGACGATGTCGAAGGCCGGGATCCGCTGCAGGACCTCGTAGGGGCCGACGGCGTCGAGCGCGGTGAACTTCGGGAAGAGCGGGATGGCGATCTGCACGCGGTCGGTCATGCGGATGTCCTTTCGTTCGGGACGGCGCGGAAGCGCCGCCGGTAGCCGTCGGGCGCCACGCCGAGGTGGCGCTGGAAGACGCGCCGCAGGGTCTCGGCGCTCCCGAGCCCGCAGCGCGCCGCCACGACGTCGAGCGTGTCGCTCGTCTCCTCGAGCTCACGGCGGGCGGCCTCCAGGCGGGTGCGCTCGACGAAGCGGCTCGGGGTCTCGCCCACCTCGGCGGTGAAGACCCGGGTGAAGTGCCGGACGCTCATGGCCGCCGCCGCGGCGAGAGCCGGCAGCCGGTGGTCGCCGCCGGGCGCCGCCTCGACGAGGGTCTGCACGGCCCGGACGGTCGAGCGCTCGGCGCGGGGGACCCACACCGGCGACGCGAACTGGGTCTGGCCGCCGGGGCGGTGCAGGAACATGACCAGCCAGCGGGCGACGGTCTGGGCCACCTCGACGCCGAGGTCCTCCTGGACCAGCGCCAGCGCGAGGTCGATGCCGGCGGTGACCCCGGCGCTCGACCAGTACTTGCCGTCGCGGATGTAGATCGGGTCGGGGTCGACGGTGAGGCCCGGGTGGGTCTCGGCGAGCTGCCGGGCCCGGGCCCAGTGCGTGGTGACCCGGCGGCCCTGCGAGCAGCCCCGCTGCGGCGCCGAGGAACGCGCCCGAGCACACCGTGGCCACGCGCCGACAACGCGGCGCCGTCCGGCGGATCCAGGCCAGGAGGGCCTCGTCGTTCGCCGCCTGCTCGGAACCCCGCCCGCCGGGCAGGACGAGGGTGTCGATGCGGTCCGACGGCGCCGGCAGCGGTGCTGTGCCCAGCACGAGGCCACTCTCGGCCCGGACGGTGCCACCCCCGGGGGAGGCGAGAGTCACGCGGTAGCCGCCGGCCCGCCCGACCGAGGCAGCCGCCTGGCCGGCGCCGGCGAAGACCTCGTGCGGGCCCACGGCATCGAGCGGCTGGAGGCCCTCGAAGGCGACGATCACGACGTGGCGCTGCTGCATGGGTCCCACTGTGCGGTCAAGGGCGCCTGGCGTCAATGACCTGGTTCCCACAGATTCGGCCATCGGGAGGATCTTCGCCGACCAGGCTGCCTCTCGTTGGATCCTTGGCGTCGGTGCAGGCCGTCGAGCCGGCGGCCAGGTTCAGCCGGGGCGGGACCGCCTCGTGCCCCGCGCCCGCACCCAGGCCAGCAGGTCGCCGTGCTCGCCCCGGCGCACGGACCCCGTGAAGATGTCCTCCCGACCGGTTGACACTTCGCGCGTCACCTCGGCGTAGAGCTCGTCGCCGAGCGCGGCAGGCTGCAGGTACTCGACGAGGACCGACGAGATGATGCCGGAGTTCTCGGCGTCGTTGGCCGCCGCGGCAACCGCGGCGCCGGCCACCGCGTAGAAGACGGCGCCGTGCACGGTCCCGTGCGGATTGCCGTGCCGCTCGTCCGTGGTGAGGACGGCCACCGTATGGCCCGCGCCGCGGCGCTCCACGCCGATGCCGAGGAGGTCTGCGAACGCGTCGGCCCGGGGCCCGGTCATCGGCGCACCTCAGGCAGAGGGAGCAGAGGCGGGCAGGCGCCCGGGCATGGGCACGGCCGTGGCCGGCCAGCGCTTGCGGCTGATCCGGCTCAGCTTGTTCATGAGCGTCACCGCCCCGGGGTCGTCCTCGATGGGCCGTGTCTCGATCACGCCGGCCGCTTCCATGTCGTTGAAGAGCTCCTCCCCCTTCTCCGTGCGGAGCAGGGTGAGGGTCCAGTCGCCGAAGGCGCCGATCCCCCCGGTGGAGATGTCGGCGTGCTCGGCCGCGAAGTCGGGACAGCTGGTGCAGCCCTCCCGCGTCCAGGCGTGCGCCTCTTTGAGCGGGACCTCGTGGTAGCTGCCGTCCTTCATCCACACCTGGAAGACGCCCTTGATGTTCATCTTGACGATGTCGGCCCGGGCCAGCCCGTACTTCGCCTCGAAGAGCTCGGGGAAGATGGCGTCGTCGAACGTCTTGGAGCACAGCAGTCCGATGGAGAGGGTGAAGCGCCGCGCCACCTTCCCGGCCTTGCGTGCTTGCATGACCGGTGGCGCGGACGCCTGACAGCCCATGCCGACCAGCGCGATGCGCTCGGCCCCGCCGGCGATCGCGTCGGGATAGGCGAGCGGGTTGGCCGAGTAGGTGTAGCGGGAGCCGGCCGTGGCCAGCACGTCCTCTTTGTTCCAGGCCACCTGGGGCACCGCCTTCCAGGTCGAGCCGTCGCCTTCGAGACCCGACACCAGCGCCGCGTCGATCACCTCGTGCTCGAAGGCCCAGATGAGGAGGGCGGACACCAGGCCGCCGTCCTGGCCGGTCCCCTGCACCGCGGCGTCGGTGGCCCGGGCCAGCACGGTCCGGCGGGAGATGCCGGAGACCTCGTCGTCCGTGCGGGGCCGTCCGAACATGTGGGTCTCGATCTCGGGCTCCCAGGTGCGGAAGCGGGGACAGGCCCGGGTGCACAGCGTGCAGCCCTTCAGGCCGTGGGTGCAGTTGTCCGGCCCGCCGTCGGTGTCCACATGGAAGGGCCTGTAGACCCCGTCCTGATCGTTGTAGCCGAGGACGTCGTAGGGGCAGGCGATCACGCAGGCGGAACACCCCGTGCAGAGTCCGGAGGTCACGACCTCGGTGAACAGCTCGGCCCATTGCGGCTTCTCGGGAGGCATTGGTCCACCATATTCGGGCGGGCGCGCCGGTCCGATACCGTGCCCCGGTGCCCGAGATACTCGAAGTCGAGCTGTACCGGGCCCTCGCCGAGCAGGCGCTCCATCGTCCGATCGCCCGGGCGTGGATGGTGGACTCCCGCTACGGCCGGGGCGGGACCACGCCGGCGCGCCTCCGGGCGGCGCTGGTAGGCCGCTCGTTCACGGCGGCGCGCCGCCGGGGGAAGCTGCTCCTGTTGGACACCGACGGGGGACCGACCCTGGGCCTGCGCTTCGGCATGACGGGCGGCCTGGTGGTCGACGGGCACGAAGCGCTCGACCGGCTCCGCTACGGGCCCGGCGTCTTCAACGACAAGTGGGTGCGCATGCGCATCACGTTCGTCGACGGAGGCCTGCTGCTGCAGCACGACCCGCGGCGCTTCGGTTCCGTCGAGCTGGCGCCCGACGAGGGCCGGCTCGGGCCGGACGCGCTCACGGTCACGCGGCGCGAGCTGCGGGCGGCGCTCGGCCATCCGGTCGGGGCGGAGCGAGACGGCGGCGCCGCTCAAGGCCCGGCTCATGGACCAGGAGCGGCTGGCCGGCGTGGGCAACCTGCTGGCCGACGAGATCCTCTGGCGCGCCGACCTCGCTCCCGGCCGGCGGACGCCGCTCACGCACGAGGAGCTCATGCGCCTGCACAAGGTGCTCCGGGCCACGTTGCGCCAGTTGGGGCGCCGGGGCGGCTCGCACATGGGGGAGCTGATGGAGGTAGCGCCATGACGGCGGGCGCTGCCCGCGCGACGGGACCGAGCTCCGCCGGGAGGTGGTCGGCGGGCGCACCACCTACTGGTGCCCGGTGCACCAGCACTGAGGAAGTCCGCCCAACTCCACGGCTTCATCCCGCCGGCCTCAGCTCTCGGCGATCTCCTCGAGGACCTTGGCGGCGTGGCCGTCCGCACGGACGTTGTACCAGGCCCGCTGGATCTTGCCGTTGGGCCCGACGAGGAAAGTCGAGCGGATGGTCCCGACCGTCTTCTTGCCGTACATCGTCTTCTCGCCCCACGCCCCGTACTTCTCCATGACCTTCTTGTCGGCGTCGGTGAGGAGCGGGAACTTCAGCTTGTACTTGGTGCGGAACTTCACGTGCTTCTCGGCCTTGTCCGGTGAGATCCCGAGCACGGCCACGCCGGCCTTCTCGAAGGTCTTCAGGTTGTCGTTGAACTGGCACGCCTCTTTGGTGCACCCCGGCGTGTCGTCGGCCGGGTAGAAGTAGACGATCACCTGCCGTCCCTTGAAGTCCGACAGCTTGACCGGCTTGCCA
This sequence comes from uncultured Acidimicrobiaceae bacterium, assembly GCA_963840245.1. Classification (GTDB taxonomy): domain Bacteria; phylum Actinomycetota; class Acidimicrobiia; order Acidimicrobiales; family RAAP-2; genus Bog-473. The sequence goes on along the minus strand of CAWIYI010000010.1, from coordinate 32,062 downwards.
TCGTGGTCGGGCAGGGTGAACGCAGGAGCGGTTGCTCCCGCCTCGAGTTTGGCCATCGTCGGCTCTCCTTCGGTCGTCGTGCAGGACGGGCTCACTTTGGCACAGGGTGGCGCTGTTGACCGGTCCTGGGCTGGTACAATAGGCGTGCGACCACCGGCGGGGGGCTGGTGAGTCGGGGCTGATTCTCACTCCTCTGGACGGCGCACAGCCCCGCCCGACAACAGAGAGAGCGGGTCAATGACCGTTGAAGCACTCGCCGGCGCGCACGCCGGCGCCGACACCGGGGACAGCGACGTCTCCGGTGACGATACGTACGAGACCGCCCGGACCTTCGAGTCCCTCGGCGTCTCACCCGAGCTGACCAAGGCGCTGGCCGACGAAGGCATCGTCAGCGCATTTCCCATTCAGGCCCTCACCGTCGCCGACGCCCTGGCCGGGCGTGACGTGTGCGGCAAGGCCAAGACGGGCTCCGGCAAGACGCTCGCCTTCGGCGTCCCGCTCCTGCAGCGGGCCAAGGCCACACGGGAGGCGCAGGGTTCCCGCACCCCCACGCGTCCCGCCCGGCCGCTCGCCCTCGTCCTGCTCCCGACGCGCGAGCTCGCCGTGCAGGTGCACGACGTCCTGGCCCCGCTGGCCAAGAAGCTCGGGCTTCACGCCGTGGCCGTCTACGGCGGCGCGGACATCGACCGCCAGGTCACCAAGCTCCGCAAAGGGGTCGACCTGATCATCGCCACACCAGGGCGCCTCATCGACCTCGGTGACCGGGGCGAGCTCGCCGTCGACGAGCTCGAGACGCTGGTGCTCGACGAGGCCGACCGCATGGCCGACATGGGGTTCATGCCCCAGGTCGAGTGGGTGCTCCGCCGCCTCGACCAGCCCCACCAGACGCTGCTCTTCTCGGCCACGCTCGACGGCGCCGTCGACCGCCTGGTCAAGCGCTACCTGACCGACCCGGTCTTCCACGAGGTGGCCTCGACCACCCAGACCGTCACCCTCATGGAGCACCGGTTCCTCCAGGTGCACCAGATGGACAAGGTCAAAGTGGCGGCCGCCATCTGCCGGAGCCAGGAAAAGTCGCTGCTCTTCGTCCGCACCAAGCGGGGTGCCGACCGTCTGGTGGAGAACCTGGTCAAAGAGGGGATCAAGGCCCAGGCCATCCACGGCGACCTGCGCCAGGCCAACCGCGAGCGCGCGCTGGCTGACTTCTCGAACGGCAAGCTCGCCGTCCTGGTCGCCACCGACGTGGCGGCCCGGGGACTGCACATCGAGGGGGTCGACGGGGTCATCCACTACGACCCGCCCGAGGACCACAAGGCCTACCTGCACCGCTCGGGCCGCACCGCCCGGGCCGGCAAGGCCGGAGTGGTCGTGAGCCTCGCGCTGTGGAACCAGCTGGTCGAGATGGAGGTCATCCAGCGCCGCCTCGGCCTGCGCATCCCCATCGTCGAGATGTTCTCGAACGACCCCCGCCTGGCCGACCTGGCGGACTGGATGCCCCGGCCAGAAGAGAGCGTGCTCTGAGTCAGGACGCAGCGCTGCCGGTCTGGTCCCCCGAGGACGGAATCCGCCGGGTCCTGGTCGTCACCGCGCACCCCGACGACGTCGACTTCGGGTCGGCGGGGACGATTGCGGCCTTCACCGCCGCCGGTCTCGAGGTCACCTACTGCATCGTCACCAACGGCGACGCCGGCGGCTCGGATCGCTCCATGTCGCGGGCGGACATGGCGGTACTCCGCCAGGACGAGCAGCGGGCCGCCGCAGCCGTTGTGGGCGTCAGCGACGTGCGCTTCCTGGGCCATCCCGACGGCAGGGTCCAGGCGACCATCGAGCTGCGCCGTGACATCAGCCGCGTCATCCGGCAGGTCAGGCCCGAGCGGGTCGTGACCCAGTCGCCCGAGCGGAACCTGGAGTTCATCTACGCCAGCCACCCGGACCACCTGGCCACGGGCGAGGCCGCGGTGGACGCCGTCTATCCCGACGCGCGCAACCCGTTCGCGCACCCTGAGCTCCTCGACGTCGAGGGCCTCGAACCCTGGAGCGTCGCCGAGCTGTGGATCATGGGTCCCGGCGGGGACCACGCCGGGGTGGCGGTCGACACCACGGCCACGGTGGAGCGCAAGGTGGCCGCGCTCATGTGCCACAAGAGCCAGATGCCCGATCCCGACGGCGTGGAGCAGCGGGTGCGCGACTGGTCGCGGGGCAATGGGGAGCTGGCCGGGTTCGCCGACGGCCGCTCCGCCGAGCTCTTCCGGGTCGTCCTCATTCCCTGAGGCGACATGGGAGCCCGTGACCCCTGGCTGCTGGTGCAGCACGTGGCCCATGAGGGTCCGGGCGCCATCGCCCTCGCCGTGACCGACTCGGGAGCCGACCTCACGGTGGTGCGCGTCGACCGCGGCGACGCCATCCCGTCGCCCGCGACGGTGGCGGACATGGCGGGGCTCGTCGTCATGGGCGGTCCGATGGGCGTGCACGACGACCTCGCCTGGCTGGCGGACGAGCGGGCGCTCCTGCGCGAGGCGGTCGAGGCCGGGCGCCCGGTGCTCGGGGTGTGCCTCGGCGCCCAGCAGCTGGCCGCCGCCCTCGGCGCGTCGGTGAGCCGGGGACCGGCGCCCGAGTACGGCGTCGGCGAGGTGCACCTCACGACGGACGCCATCGGCGACCCGGTGTTCGGGCCGGCCCCCAGCCCGCTCCCGTGCGTGCACTGGCACGGCGACGCGTTCAGCCTCCCGGAGGGCGCAGTGCGCCTGGCCGGCAACGACGCCTACGAGAACCAGGCCTTCCGGGTCGGTGCCCGCGCGTACGGCCTGCAGTTCCACGTGGAGGTGACCGCCAGCCTGGTCGCCCATTGGGGCCCGCACCTCCCGCCCGGCGTCTTCCTGCGGACCTCCGACGTGGCGCATGTCAGCCGCGCCGGTGACGGCATCATCCGCCGCTTCGTCGGCCTGGCCGGGGACGGCCCGGCGGGCTGATGGGCGCGGGCGTCTCCGTGGCCACCGTGCGGCGTCTCGCCCTGTCGCTGCCGGAGACCGCCGAGGCACCGCACCACGACATGACCTCCTTCCGCGTCGCCGGGAAGATCTTCGCCACCATCCCGCCCGGGGGCGGGCGCGTCCATGTCTTCGTGGGCGAAGAGGAGGTGGCAGCGTCCTGTGCGGAGTACCCGGCGGCCGTCGAGGAATTGTGGTGGGGCACCAGACGGCGCGGCTGCCGGGTGCTCCTCGGGGAGGCGACCGTGCCGCTCGTCCGCGAGTTGCTCGTCGAGGCCTGGCGGCGCCGGGCGCCCAAGAAGGTGCTGGCCGCCTTCGACGGCTGAGGCAGACTGCCGAGGGGTTTGGCGGATCAGCCCGCCATCTGGCGCAGCACGTACTGCAGGATGCCGCCGTGGCGGTAGTACTCGGCCTCCATCGGCGTGTCGATGCGCACCATCACCCGGAACTCGGTGACCGAGTCGTCGTCCGCGGTGGCGGCGACCGTCAGCTCCTTGGGCAGCTCGCCCGCGTTCACCACGTCGAGGCCGCTGATGGAGAAGCGCTCATGACCGGTCAGGCCCAGGCTCTGCACCGAGTCGCCCTTGTAGAACTGGAGCGGGACGACGCCCATGCCGATGAGGTTGGACCGGTGGATGCGCTCGAAGCTCTGGGCGATGACGGCGCGCACGCCGAGGAGGGCGGTGCCCTTGGCCGCCCAGTCGCGGCTGCTGCCCGTTCCGTACTCGCGGCCGGCCAGCACGATGAGCGGCACACCCTCGTCGGCATACCGCACGGCCGCGTCGAAGATGGACGTCTCGGCGCCGTCGGGCAGGTGGAGGGTCAGCCCGCCCTCGGTGCCGGGCGCCAGCAGGTTGCGCAGGCGCACGTTGGCGAAGGTGCCCCGCATCATCACCTCGTGGTTGCCCCGCCGCGCCCCGTAGGAGTTGAAGTCGTGGCGTTCCACTCCGTGTTCGGTCAGGTAGCGACCGGCCGGGGTCGACGGCCCGATGGAGCCCGCCGGCGAGATGTGGTCCGTCGTCACCGAGTCGCCCAGCAGGGCCAGCACCCGGGCGTCGGTCACGTCGGTCACCGGCGCCGGCGTCATGGTCATCCCGGTGAAGTAGGGCGGGTTCTGCACGTAGGTGGAGGCGTCCTCCCACGCGTAGGTCTGCCCGCTCTGCCACCGGAACCTGCTGCCAGTAGTCGTCGCCGTCGAACACGGACGCGTAGCGCGTGCGGAACATGTCCGACGTCAGCGAGGCGTGGATCGTCTCGCTGACCTCTTCGAGCGAGGGCCAGATGTCGGCCAGGAACACATCGGCCCCCGAGGCGTCCTGCCCGAGCGGCTCGGTGGTCAGGTCGACGTCCATGGTGCCGGCCAGCGCGTAGGCCACCACCAGTGGCGGCGAGGCCAGATAGTTCAGCCGCACGTCGGGGTGGATGCGCCCCTCGAAGTTGCGGTTGCCCGACAACACGGCCGAGACGGCCAGGTCGCCGGCGTGCACCGCCTCCGAGACGCCCTCGAGCAGCGGACCGGAGTTGCCGATGCAGGTGGTGCAGCCGTAGCCGACGAGGTAGAAGCCCAGCGCGTCGAGTGGCTCCACGAGCCCGGCCCGCTCCAGGTAGTCCATGACCACCCGTGAACCGGGGGCCAGCGAGGTCTTGACCCAGGGCTTGGAGCGCAGGCCACGCTCGGCCGCCTTCTTGGCCAGCAGCCCCGCCCCCACCATCACCTGGGGGTTGGAGGTGTTGGTGCAGCTGGTGATGGCGGCGATCACCACGTCGCCGTCCTGCATCTGGTGGTGGGGCGCCGCCGCCGGCTCGCCGTCCGCCGTGAGGGGGGCGCGGTCGAGCGCGACGCGGAAGGACTCCTTGGCCGTGCGCAGCGGCACCCGGTCCTGGGGCCGGGAGGGGCCGGCCAGCGAGGGCTCCACGTCGCCGAGGTTCAAGGTGGCGTACTCCGAGTACACCGGCTCGGGCGCCGACGGGTCGTGCCACAGGCCCTGCGCCTTGGCGTAGGCCTCGACCAGGGCCAGGTGCTCTTCGTCGCGCCCGGTGAAGCGCAGGTAGTCCAGCGTCACCTGGTCGATGGGGAACATGGTGCAGGTCGCCCCGTACTCGGGGCTCATGTTCCCGATGGTGGCCCGGGTCTCGAGCGGCAGCGCGGCCACGCCCGGTCCGTAGCACTCCACGAAGGCACCGACCACGCCGTGGTCCCGCAGCAGCTCGGTGACCGTGAGCACCACGTCGGTCGCCGTGATGCCGGGCCTGGGCTCGCCCTCGATGCGCAGCCCCACCACCGGTGGCAGCAGCATGGACAGGGGCTGGCCCAGCATGGCCGCCTCCGCCTCGATCCCGCCGACGCCCCAGCCGAGGACGCCGAGGCCGTTGACCATGACCGTGTGCGAGTCCGTGCCGACCAGTGAGTCGCAGAAGGCCCGGCCGTCCTCGGTGGCGAAGACCAGGCGGCTCAGGTACTCGAGGTTGACCTGGTGGCAGATCCCCATGCCCGGCGGCACGGCCCGAAAGTCGCGGAAGGCGCCCTGGGCCCAACGCAGCAACTGGTAGCGCTCCATGTTGCGCTGGTACTCGATGGAGACGTTGGTGTCGTAGGACCCGGCGTCGCCCGAGCGCTCGATGATGACGGAGTGGTCGATGACCAGCTCGACAGGCACCAGCGGGTTCACCTTGGTCGCGTCGCCGCCCAGGTCGGCCAGCGCGTCGCGCATGGCAGCGAGGTCCACGACGCCGGGCACGCCCGTGAAGTCCTGCATGAGCACCCGCTCGGGCGTGAAGGCGATCTCGTGCGCGGCGTCGCCGGCCCCCTGGCCGTGACCCTCGGGGTTGATGCCCCAGCCCGCGACGGCGACGATGTCGTCCGCCGAGACGTGCGGCCCGTCCTCGTGGCGCAGCAGGTTCTCCAGGAGGACCTTGATGGAGTACGGCAGTCGCTGAATGTCATAGCGACCGCTGAGTGCCGGTGCTGTGATGTTGAAGATCTCGTAGGTGCGATCGCCCACCGTGAGGTCGGCCTTGGCGTCGAACGTGTCGGGATGCGCTGCGGTCGGGGAGTCCGTGCTCATGGACCCATTCTGCCGTGAGGCTGCGCCGGCCGCCCAGCGCGGGCCGTCGCCGCGTCCCGGGAGGGGGTCGCGGGGCCGCGTCCCGGGTCACACCCGCGTTGGGCGGCGACTTCGTCACGGCTTCGTCACGGCACCGGCGCCCCGGCACCGGGCGACATCGCGCAGGCCCGGGCGACATGGGGCAGAATCCAGGGTGTGCGCACACGCGGAGGCACCACAGGTGTCACCCGGTCGGGCCCGCGGCAGCCACGCGCGGCGTCGTTGATCCGGTCACTGACGACACTGGCGGTGGCGACAGTCGTCGTTCTGGGCGCGCTGGTCGTCGGCTTCGGTGTGGGCGCCATCGGCAGGACGCCGGCCGGCGCCGTCTACCACGACGGAGGGATGATCGGCTTCGGCAGCGTGGGCCTGACCGATCCGCCGATGCCCCAGCCCCTGAACTCACCCGTCTTCTCCGGCGTCGCCACGCCCGACGGCAACGGGTACCTGCTGGCCAGCGCGGACGGCGGCGTCTTCGCGTTCGGCGATGCTTCCTTCGAGGGCTCGGCCGGCGACATCCCGCTGCAGGGACCGATCGTGGCCATGGCGGCGACGCCCGACGCCAAGGGCTACTGGATGGGCGCGCTCGACGGCGGTGTGTTCACCTACGGCGACGCCCACTTCTACGGCTCCATGGGCGCCACGCACCTCAACCAGCCCGTCGTCGGCATGGCGTCCACGCCCGACGGCAGGGGGTACTGGCTCGTCGCCGCCGACGGCGGCATCTTCGCCTTCGGCGACGCCGGCTTCTACGGGAGCACGGGCGGCATCCGGCTCAACGCGCCGATCGTGGGCATGGCGGCCACGCCCGACGGCAAGGGGTACTGGCTCGTCGCGGCCGACGGCGGCATCTTCACCTTCGGCGACGCGCCGTTCCACGGCTCGGCCGGCGCCGCCAACCTGCCCGACGGGGTGGTCGGCATGGTGGCCTCACCCGACGGGGGCGGCTATCTCCTGGCGACGGAGAACGGGGTCGTGCTGCCCTACGGCGACGCCCAGGCCTTCGGCGGGCTCTCGTTGACCCCGACCGCAACGCAGATCTCGGCCATCATCGGGAACAACCACGGGACCGGGTACTGGCTGCTCGATCCGCAGGCCTGGCAGTACAGCTTCGCGAGCGCCACGGCCGAACCGACGTTCCCCGGCTCGGCCACCATCGCCGCCGCCGCGGCCTCCCAGATCGAGCCCGACCCCGACCTCCAGGGCCTCTTCTGCAACCCCTACGGCCCGTGCGAGGAGTGGTGTGCGCTGTTCGCCACCTGGGCCTGGGAGCAGGCCGGCTTTGCCATACCCCGCTATGCCTTCACGGGTGACATCTGGGGCTGGGCTGCCGCCCACGGCCGCGACCTACCGCCCTGGGCCATGCCGGCGGTCGGCGACGCCGTCCTCTACGGGACCGGCCCGCAGAGCACGGCCACGTCCGTGCACGTCGGGATCGTGACCCAGGTCTGGCCGGACGACGCCATCATCACGGTCGCGGGCGACTCGGGGCCGGGCCGCAGCGGCTACCTGTCCACCGCGCTGGACGGGCCGTTCCTGCCGGCCGACTCCCCGTCGTACAACGGCGTGCCGATCTACGGCTTCGCGCAGCCGTAGATCTGGCCGTAGATCCGCACGGTCCCAACCACGACCGGGCCCGGTGAGCCCTGGCTCCGGGCGCCGCGCGTAGGCTGCGGGCCCGGAGGGAGGTCCATCCACGTGCCCGTCTACGAATTCCGCTGCTCGACCTGTCACGCCGTCTTCGACGAGCGCCGTCCCATGGCCGAGGCTGACGCGCCGGCGCATTGCCCCGCCGGCCACGTGGGCGCGCGGCGACTGCTCCCCGTCTTCGCCACCACCGGCCTGGCGGCGGAGCCGGCCGGCGGCCAGTGCGCGGCACCGGTGGCGGGCGGCTGCGGCAGCGGCTGCGCGTGCTGCTGAGCGCGCGGAGGTGACCCTCTCCTCGTGGGACGACTACCCGGTCCACCAAGCGGCCGAGTTCATCGCCCACCCGGCCACGAGCGACCGCAACTTCTACGACCGCTACTACTTCAACATGCACCCCGGCTCGGGTGACTGGTTCGCCATCTTCGGCTACGGCCAGTACCCGAACCTCGGCGTGGTCGACGCGTTCATCGACGTGCGCCGCGGCGGCTCCCAGCACGTGGTGCGGGCCTCGGCGCCGCTCCTCGACCGGGGCGACCTCTCGGTCGGCCCGTTCCGCGTGGAGGTGCTCGAGCCGCTCCGGCGCCTCCGGGTCGTGGTCGAGCCCACCGAGCACAGCGTGGCCATGGACGTCACCTGGGAGGGCCACATCCCCGCCATGGCCGAGCCGCGCCAGTACGTGCGCAGCAAGGGCAAGGTCGTCTTCGACACCCAGCGCCTGGCCCAGACCGGCTGCTGGTCGGGGACGCTCTCGGTGGGCGGGGTCGACCTTCCCGTGGCGCCCGATCACTGCTGGGGCACCCGCGACCGCTCCTGGGGCGTGCGCCCGGTCGGCGAGCCCGAGACCGACGGCATCCGCCAGGGCGAGCTGGTGCTGGGCGGCATGTGGAACTACTTCCCGATGCAGTTCGACGATCACGCCATCATGTACATCTGCCATGAGCGGGACGACGGCGAGCGGCCGCTGGTGCAGAGCGAACGGGTCTGGGTCGATCCCGACCGGCCCGTCGAGGAGCTGGGCCGGTCCGAGCACGAGCACCATCTGATCCCGGGCACCCGCGTCATCGACCGCTCGGTGGTCCGCTTCCCCGAGGCCGGGATCGAGGTCACCGGCCGGTCGCTGCTGCCCAACTTCGTCTCCGTCGGCACCGGCTACGGCATCGATGCCGACTGGCGCCACGGGATGTACCACGGACCCGACCCGGTCACCCAGGGCCTCGTCCTCGCGGTCGACGAGGTGCAGGGCCTCGCCCAGTACGGCATCGTCGACCACGTGGCCGAGTTCTCCTACGACGGCCATGTCGGCTACGGCCTGCTCGAGCACGGCTTCTTCGGCCCCTACCGCCGTTACGGGTTGCTCGACGGTGGCATGGGGGCGCCGGCGGACTGAGACACCGCCACCCGGGTTCGGCGGTGGGCCGGGCATGCGAGAATGAGGGATGCCCGACGCCTCCAGCGTCCTCCTCCGACGGCTCCAGGCCGCCTTCGACGCCGTGTCGCCCGGCGCGGACCCCGTGCTGCGGGCCTCCGACCGCGCCGACTTCCAGGCCAACGGCGCCCTGCCCCTGGCCAAGGTCGTGGGCCGGCCGCCGCGCCAGGTGGCCGAGGAGGTCGTGGCGGCGGCGGACCTCGACGACATCTGCGCCGAGGTGGAGGTCAGCGGGCCCGGCTTCATCAACCTGACGCTGTCCGACGACTTCGTGGCCGGCCAGGTGGCGGCCCTGTCCGCCGACGTGCGGCTGGGTGTCGAGACGGTGGCGCAGCCCGAGACGATCGTCATCGACTACTCGGCGCCCAACGTGGCCAAGGAGATGCACGTCGGCCACCTGCGCACCACGCTGATCGGGGACTCGCTCGCCCGCCTCCTCGGCTTCCTCGGGCACGACGTGCGGCGGGAGAACCACATCGGCGACTGGGGGACGCCGTTCGGCATGCTCATCGAGCACCTGCTCGACGTGGACGGCGCCGAGAACGCCGAGTCCTTCAGCGTGCGCGACCTCAACGAGTTCTACGCCTCGGCGCGCCGCCAGTTCGACAGCGACCCCGCCTTCGCCGAGCGGTGCCGGCGCCGCGTCGTGCTGCTCCAGAGCGGAGACGACGAGACGCTGCACCTCTGGCGCATCTTCGTCGCCGAGTCGATGCGCCACGCCCGCGAGGTCTACGACCTTCTCGGCGTGCTCCTCACCGATGCGGACACCGTGGGAGAGAGCTTCTACAACCCGCTGCTGCCCGTCGTCGTCTCCGAGCTCGACGAGAAGGGCCTCCTGGTGGAGAACGACGGGGCCCTGTGCGTGTTCCCGGAAGGCTTCGAGAACCGCGCCGGCGAGCCGCTCCCGCTCATCGTGCGCAAGTCCGACGGGGGCTACGGCTACCCCGCCACCGACCTGGCTGCCGTGCGCGACCGCACCGGCCGCATCGGCGCCACCCGGCTGCTCTACGTGGTGGCGGCCGAGCAGACCCTCCACTTCCGCCTGGTGTTCGCCGCGGCCGAGTTGGCGGGCTACCTCCCGCCGGGCGTCGAGGCCGTCCACGTCTCCTTCGGCTTCGTCCTCGGGGCCGACGGGAAGAAGATGGCGAGCCGGGCGGGCGAGTCCGAGCGCCTCATCGACCTCCTGTCGGAGGGCGTCGAGCGGGCCGAGACCGCCCTGAAGGAGCGTTCGAGCGACCTCTCCCCCGAGCGCCAGGCCGCCGTGGCGCACGCGCTGGGCATCGGGGCGGTCAAGTACGCCGACCTGTCCACCGAGCGCGTGCGCGACTACGTGTTCGACTGGGACCGGATGCTGGCCTTCGAGGGCGACACGGGGCCCTACCTGCAGTACGCGCACGCCCGCATCCGCTCCATCTTCCGGCGGGCCGGCGTGGCCCCGCCGGCACCGGGTGCGGTGCCGCTGCTCGGCGAGCCCTCCGAACACGCGCTGGCCCTGCAGCTGCTCGGCTTCGCCGAGGCGGTCGAGGCCGCCGCCGAGTCGTACAGCCCCTCCAAGCTCTGCACCTACCTCTTCGAGCTGGCCACCTCGTTCACCACGTTCTACGAGGCCTGCCGGGTGCTGGTCGACGACGAGGCGGTGCGCTCCTCGCGGCTCGGGCTCTGCGACCTCACGGCACGGGTGCTGGCGCTCGGGCTCTCGCTGCTGGGCATGGAGGCGCCCGAGCAGATGTGACCCCGGCCGGGCCGTCCCCCTATCCTCTGCCCGGCACGCCATGACGGGCGGGCCGGATGTTGGAGCACACCCCACGAGGAGTCGCAGCGAAATGGATCTGAACGGCACGTCGGCGATCGTCACCGGAGGGGCGTCGGGCCTCGGTCTGGCCACCTCGCGCCTGCTGGCCGAGCGGGGCGTGCGCGTCGTCGTCGCCGACCTCCAAGAGGACAAGGGGGTGCCGCTGGCCAAGGAGATCGGCGGCCTCTTCGTCCAGACCGACGTCACCATCGCCGAGCAGGTGATCGCCGCCGTGGACGCCGCCGTCGAGATGGCGCCGCTCAAGTCGCTGGTGAACTGCGCCGGGATCGGCTGGGCCACCCGCACCATCGGGCGGGACGGCGCCTACACGTCGGCGCACGACCTCGACCTCTACCGTCGGGTGATCGAGATCAACCTCATCGGGACCTTCAACTGCATCCGTCTGGCGGCCACGAAAATGAGCCTCAACGAGCCCGACGAGGACGGCGCCCGGGGTGCCATCGTGAACACGTCGTCGGTGGCGGCCGAGGACGGGCAGATCGGCCAGGCCGCCTACTCGTCGTCGAAGGGCGGGGTCGTCGGTATGACCCTCCCGGTGGCGCGTGATCTGGCGGTGGTCGGCATCCGGGTCAACACGATCTTGCCGGGGCTGATCGACACGCCGATCTACGGCGCCGGTGAGGGCTCCGAGTCGTTCAAGGGGAAGCTGGCCCAGGACGTGCTGTTCCCGCACCGCCTGGGCTACTCGACGGAGTTCGCCACGCTGGCCGTCGAGCTGCTGTCGAACTCGTACATCAACGCCGAGTCGATACGGATCGACGCCGGCATCCGGATGCAGCCGAAGTAGTCCCGCATCACGGGGGAGGCAGATCAGACCATGATGGACCCGGAGCTGGTGGCCATGGTCGACCTGCTGCCCAACATGGACCTGTCGGACCCGCCCGCGGCGCGGCGGGCCTTCGACGAGCTCATCGGTTCCATCACGTTCGACATCCCCGGGCTCGAGACGCTCGCCGTCGACGACCGCATGGTGCCCGGCGCCGACGGCGATCCCGACGTGCCGGTGCGGGTCTACCGCCCGGTGTCGGCCTCGGCGGCGAACCGGGTGCCCGGCATCCTGATGATCCACGGGGGCGGCTTCGTGATCGGCAGCGTCGCGGCCGAGCACGCCGGCGCGGCCCTCACCGCCGTCGGCACCGGCGCCGTCGTGGTGTCGGTCGACTACCGCCTGGCGCCCGAGCACCCCTTCCCCGCCGGCCTGCACGACTGCTACGCCGCGCTCTCGTACCTGCACGCCGAGGCCGACGCGTTGGGCGTCGATCCCGGGCGGGTGGCCCTGAGCGGTGTGAGCGCCGGCGGCGGGCTGGCGGCGGCGACGGCCCTGCTGGCCCGCGATCACGGTGGTCCGCCGGTCTGCTTCCAGATGCTGCAGATCCCCGAGCTCGACGATCGGCTCCAGACCGGCTCCATGCAGGCCTTCGTGGACTCGCCGATGTGGAACAGGCCGCTGGCCGTGCAGAGCTGGCGGGCCTATCTCGGGCCGCTCTACGGGACCGCCGACGTGCCGGCCTACGCCGCGCCGGCCCGGGCCGACGATCTCTCCGGGCTGCCGCCGGCCTACGTCTCGACGGCCGAGAACGATCCCTTGCGCGACGAGGGGATCACCTACGCCCAACGCCTGCTCCAGGCCGGCGTGTCGGTGGAGCTGCACCAGTTCCCCGGGACCTTCCACGGCTCTGCGCTGGTGACGTCGGCGGCTGTGTCGAAGCGGGCCCAACGAGAGTCGGCGCTGGTGCTGCGCCAGGCGCTCGGCGTCGGCGGGGACTGATTTCCTTGCGCGGACCGGGCCGATTCGCCCGGTCCGCGGCACCTTTACTCTGACCGAGACCCAGCGAGTCGTCTGCGGGTCACAGGACACGAGAAGGGAGTTCCCAACCCATGGCCGACGTCTTGTCCGAGAAGGCCCGTGCGCTCATCGCCCGGCCCGTGCTGGCCTCGCTGGCCACCTTGAACCCCGGCGGGTCGATCCAGATCACGCCGCTCTGGATCGACCGCGACGGCGACGACGTCGTGTTCAACACGGCGCAGGGCCGCAAGAAGGCGCGCAACCTCGAGCGGGACGGCCGTGTCGCCGTCACCGTGATCGACCCCGACGACCAGTACAACGTGGTCGCGTTCAGCGGCACGGTCACCGACGTCTCGACCGAGGGTGCCGACGCGCACATCGATGCCCTGGCCAAGAAGTACCTCGGGGTGGACACCTACCCCATGCGCCGGGAGGGTGAGGTCCGCATCCGCGTCACGGTGCGCACGGACCACATCGCCATGCAGGGCTGACGCCGGAGGCGGGACGGTCGGTCACCCTCAGCCTGCCCCGCGCAGCACCAGCACGCCGACCGCTGCTCCGATGGCGAGTGGCGCGCTGGCCAGCCCGAGCAGGCTGGCCCGCCGCACGTCGGGCTGCCCGCCCGCCGTCCTGGCCGCTCGTAGCCACAGGAGCCACGCCAGCGAGCCCGTCACGAAGAGGTTCGGCCCGACGTTGAGGCCGATGAGCAGCGCGAACGGGTGGGGCGGTTGGCGCGCGGCCAGCAGCGACGCCGCCGGCAGGTTGTTCACCAGCACGCTGGTGAGCGCGGCCACGGCCGCGGTGCCCCAGACGTTCAGGTGGGCGAGCAGCGTGGAGGGACCCGACCATGACCGTCCCAGCGTGCCGAGCGCGACGGCCAGGCCGAAGAGGCCGACCAGGATGGGCACGCCGAGGATGTCGAGGCCGGCCCGGCCCAAGTCGTCCTGACGCCACCGGAGCAGCACCGCCGCCACGCCGACCGCGGCCACGGGCACCGCCGGCGCGCGCAGCACCACGACGAGCACCGTCACAACCGCGACCGCGAGCAGACCGACGCCGAGCACGGGGGGTTCCGGCTCGGCCGTGGGGGTGATCGTCGTGCGCAGGGCGCGGTGGTGCGCGGCGCCGACGACCAGCGCGGTGATCACGGCAGCGGCCAGCGCCGGCAGCGCCATGTGGGCGAAGAAGGCGCGCCCGGACAGGTGGAGATGGCCGAGCACGATCAGGTTCGTGAGATTCGAGCCCGGAAGGAACAGCGACCCGGCGTTGGAGAGGAGCAGGCAGGCGTAGAGGAGCGGAGCCTCCCCCTCACCGCGGCTGCGGGCGGCGTAGATCGACGACGGGCGTGAGGAAGGTGACCGACGTGTCGAGGTTCAGCAGGGTGGTGACCGTGACGACGAGCACCGCGGTCCCCGCGTAGAGCAGGACGCCGTTGGGGGACAGGCGGGCGAGGGCGTGGCCGCCGGCGGCGAACAGGCCGTCCCGGTCGGCCACGAGACCGACCAGGAGCAGCCCGGCGACGAGCACGAAGGGCGGCCAGTCCTGGGCGGCCGCGGCACGGGCGTGCTGTGGGGCCGACGCGGCGGCGGCCAGGACGAGCCCGGCGCCGGCCGCGGCCGGAGCCCAGCGCAGCGTGGCCCGGGTGGCGGGTGGGCGGCCCCGGTTCTCGCTGCGGACCACCGTTCATCTGTGCCCCTCCGCCGTGGCGCAGAAACTCCGGTGTCGCCCCGGGCCGACGTTGACCGTGCGCGCCGGACGACCGGGGAGCTGGTGGTCCTCCACCGTTCCAGCGCGGGCTGACGGCGCCGTCGGGTCGGCAGCCCCGCGTCGGGTCGGCGGTCCCGCGTCGGGTCGGCGGCCCCGCGTACCTGCTCCGGTAGCGTCGGCTCGATGACGTTCAAAGGTTGGCCCGAGCGCGCCCTCGACTTCTTCGACGGGCTCGAGGCGGACAACTCCAAGGCCTACTGGGCGGACCACAAGGAGGTCTACGAGCGCGACGTCAAGGCGCCCATGGACGCGCTGCTGGCCGAACTGGGCCCGGAATTCGGCGAGACCAAGCTGTTCCGCCCGTACCGCGACACGCGGTTCAGCCGCGACAAGTCCCCGTACAAGACGGCGATCGCCGCCAGGGTCGGCGACGGCTACGTGCAGCTCTCGGCCGACGGGCTGATGGCCGGGGCCGGCTGGTACCACATGACGCCCGAGCAGCTCGTCCGGTATCGCGACGCCGTGGTGGACGACCGGACCGGTCGCCCGCTGCAGGACATCGTCGATGCGTTGGGGGGCACGGGCCTGGAGGTCGGCGCCATGGAGACCCTCAGGACGGCGCCGCGGGGGTATCCGAAGGACCATCCCCGCATCGAGCTCCTCCGTCACAAGGGCCTGGTCGCCATGAAGGCGTGGCCGGCCGCCGGCTGGCTCGGGACCGGGCGTGCGAAGACACGGGTCGCTGACGTGTTCCACGCGGCCGCCCCGCTCCTGTCCTGGCTGCACGGCCACGTCGGGCCGGCGGACTGACCACTGCGTCAGTCGGTGCTCAGTCGGTGTTCAGGCGGCGACGGCCTTGACCTCGGTCGTCTCGTCGGCGCTCGAGAGCGCCTTCCACAGCGCCCGGTAGCTCTTGTAGGTGATGGCGTCGGTGATGTAGCCGGCGCGCTCCAGTTCGGCGTGGAAGGCGGGCAGGTTGCGCCAGGGCACACCCATGTCGACGTGGTGCGCCAGGTGCCAGCCGGTGTTGTAGGGGACGATCCAGAAGCGGGCCGACCACGACTGGCGCACGTTGTGCGTCGTGGCCCGGCGGTCGGAGCTGCGCTCCATGCCGCCGTGCTCCGCGATGGAGCGCAGGCGGTTGATGACGCGCCACTCGGTCATCCAGGGCAGGAACCACAGGAGCGGGTAGATCCACCAGCGCCCGGTGGCGGCCCACATCACGGCCCACAGCAGGGCCTGGACACCGAAGATGGAGAGGCCGATGGGGCGGAAGGGCTTGCGGCGCGTGTTCTTGACCAGCGGGACGAGGTTCTTCCACCCGCTGATGCCGACGGCGTCCCGGAAGAGCCGGCGCCGCAGGGCCCGCCGCGTGCAGGGATAGGGCGAGTAGAACGCCATGTCGGGCTCGTCAGGACCGAACTCGTCCTTGTGGTGGGCGAAGTGCACCCGACGGTAGAGCTGCACCGGCGTGAAGACCGGGTAGGCCACCACCCACTTGCCGATCCAGTCGTTCCACCGCTTGTTGGTGAAGAGGAGCTTGTGCGCCGCCTCGTGCATCAAGATGGCGAAGCGGGCGTACATGGGTCCCATGAGCACGAACGCCACCAGGTAGCTCCACCACTGGTCGAACCACACCGCGCCACCGATGATCAGCGCCACCCAGAACCAGACCGCGGCCACCGAGATGGCGTTGCGCACGTTGTCGATGCGCCGCAGGTCGGCGCGTAGCGCCGGGATGGCCATCCCGTTCGCCAGCAGCCGGTCGCTGGGCAGGACCTCGGGCCGGTCGGTGAGGTCGGGCACGATGGTGCTTGCCATGGCGTCTATATTACTGGAATCAGTCAAGTGACGCAACAGCGTAATACGGTGATCCCCTCGGACGGCGACGGGCCGGCCTCCCCGCTCACCGCCCGATCCGTCCTGGCCAGCGGCTTGCTGGGCATGGATCCGCCGGAGCTGCCGGTGGCCCAGCTGGTGCGGCTGACCGGCCTCTTCGGCATCAGCGAGAACGGGGCCCGGGTGGCGCTGAGCCGGATGGTCGCCACCGGCGAGGCCACCACCGACGGGTCCGGTCGGTATCGCCTGGCCGGGCACCTCGCCGCCCGCCAGTCGCGGCAGTCCGCCAGCCGTGCCGGTGCGACCACCTCCTACGACGGCGAGTGGTGGCTGGCCGTGGTGACGACGACGGGGAGCTCGGCCGAGGTCCGTGTCGCCCGCCGCCGGGCCCTGGCCTACGCCCGGCTGGCCGAGCTGCGTGAGGGCGTGTGGATGCGCCCGGCCAACGTGGCCCTGCTGCTCCCCGACTCCCTGGACGACGACGTCGAGGTCATGACGGCGCGACCGGGGGATGCGGCCGGGATGGCCCACCGGCTGTGGGACCTGAGGACATGGTCGCAGCGTTCACGCGACCTGTTGCGCCGCCTCGATGCGCTCGCCCCCGACGGGCCCGACGCCCTGGCCCCTGGTTTCGAGCTCTCGGCCGCGGTGTTGCGGCACCTGCAGGCGGACCCGCTGCTGCCCGCCGAGCTCCTGCCCGCCGACTGGCCCGGCGCGCTCCTCCGGGCGACCTACGACGGGTGGGACGTCCGCTACCGGGCGACGCTGGCGGAGTGGAGCCGGGGCGGGGGCGACGCCTGAGCGGAGTGCGTAGCCTCGGTGGCCGATGGACGTCGAGATCGCCTTCACGGGTGTGCCGGTGTCGAGCCTGGACGCCGGCCGGGATTTCTTCGAGCGACTCTTCGGTCGGCCCGCCGACGTCGACGTCGCCGAGGACGAGGTGATGTGGTGCCTGGCCGAGTCGGCCTGGCTCTATGTCGTGGTGGACGCGGCCCGGGCGGGGCACGGGCTGGCCAGCTCTCTCCGTAGCCGACCTCGATGCGACGCTGGCGGAACTCGGCCGTCGAGACATCAGCCCGTCCCGCGTGGAAGTGGTCGGGGATGCGGGGCGGAAGGCGACCGTGCTCGACTCGGACGGGAACTCCGTGGCGGTCATCGAGGTGCGCTCCTAGCCCTCTCCGCCGAGCGGCCCGGTGCCTTCGGTCACCTTCTCCCATACCGAGATGTGGCTCCGGCTCTCGCTCGTGAAGGGCGATCGGTCCCAGTCGTTCCAGCGCTCGCGCAGGGTCATCCCCGCCAGCCGTGCCATCAGGTCCAGCTCGGACGGCCACACGTAGCGGAACGGTGCCGAGAAGGTCTCGAGCTTGCCGTCGCCGACCCAGTAATGGTGGGAGATCGACCTTTGCTCGGCCACGTCGTACTCCTCGAACCCGAGATGGGTCGGGGTGACGGTGAACGCCTGCACGGTCTCGCCCGGTGGCAGGCGCTGGAGCCCGGGCACCATCACTTCCATCACGAAGGCGCCGCCGGGCGCCAGATGTGCGGCGACGTTGGCGAAGCACGCCACCTGCGCGTCCTGCGTCGTGAGGTTCATGATGGTGTTGCGCACGAGATAGGCGAGCGTGGTCGTGCCCGAGCACCCTTCGGCCACGGTCGTGGCGAAGTCGCCCAGGGTCACCGTGATGGCGTCCGCGCCCTCATTGGTCCGCAGCTGTTCGACCATGTCGGGTGACAACTCGATCCCGTACACCCGCAGGCCGCGCCGGCTCAACGGCAGGGCCAGCCGTCCTGTCCCGATGCCCAGCTCCAGGACGGGACCGGCACCGGCCCGCGCCGCGAGGAAGTCGACGGCCGGGTCGATGACGGCGGGATCGAAGAGGTGGGGCCACCTGGCCTCGTATTCCGAGGCGATGGGCCCCACGAAGTAATTCTCGGGCACCGACCCATGGTGGCAGGCACGGGCCGGTTCGGGCTTCTCCTGCGCTCACTCTTCGAGCCAGCCGGGTGTTCCGTGAACTATAAACGACTTTGTTGAGAGTCCCCAGAGACGTGCCGGGCTCAAGAGAGAGAAGCGGCGGGCTCAGGTACCGACAACCCGACAGATCGGGACGGGACGGGCGAGCCGGGCCCTACGCCGCGTGCGACTGGTTGATCCAGGTGCGGTACATCTCGGCGTAGTGGCCTCCGAGCGCCACCAGCTCGTCGTGCGAGCCGACCTCGAGCAGCTCGCCGTCGCCGACGACGACGATCCGGTCGGCCCGCATGGCCGTCGACAGCCGGTGCGCGATCAGCACGGCGGTCCGCCCTTCGAGCAGCACGTCCAGCGCCGCCTCCACCATCGTCTCGGACTTCAGGTCCAGGTTCGAGGTGGCCTCGTCGAGCACGAGCACGCGCGGCTCGGCCATGAAGGCGCGGCCCAGTGCGATCAGCTGGCGCTCACCCGAGGACAACGACTGGCCGCGCTCGTGGACCGGCGTGTCGAGGCCGTAGGGGAGCCGGTGGACGAGCTCGCCCAGCCCGACCTGGTGCACGGCGTTCCACACCTCGTCGTCGGCCGCGCCCGGCCGGGCGAACGCGATGTTGTCCCGGATGGTCCCGGCGAACAGGAACGGCTCCTGGGGGACCACGCCCAGCTGTGAACGCAGCGACGCGAGCGTCACGCGCTTGAGGTCGTACCCGTCGATGAGCACCCGGCCCGCCGTCGGGTCGTAGAAGCGCGTGACGAGCTTGGCCATCGTCGACTTCCCCGCCCCGGTGGCGCCGACGAAGGCCACCGTCTCGCCGGGCTCAATGGTCAGGTCCACGTCGTGCAGCACCGGCACGGCGGGGTCGTAGCCGAACGACACGTGGTCGAAGCGGATCTCGCCGCGGATCGGCGGGAGCTCCACGGCGTCGGGCGCCTCCAGGACGGAGGGCTCCGTCTCCATGAGCCCGCGCAGCTTGAACACCGACGCCCGGCCCTGCTGGAAGGTGTTGTACTGCTGCACCAGGAGCTGGATCGGCGAGAAGAACCGGTTCACGTAGAGGAAGAAGGCGGTCAGCTGGCCCAGGTTGATCTCCTGCGGGTGGTGCAGGTACATGGCCCCGCCGATGCCCAGGATCAGGAGCTGGCCGAAGACGCTGATGACCTGCGAGCCCGGCCCGTAGATACCGTTGATGCGCCCCGTGTAGTTGTTGGCGTCGCGGTAGGAGCCCACGATGTCGCGGTGGGTCTCGACGTTGTAGCGCTGCCGGTTGTGCGCGCTCACGATGCGCACGCCCTGCAGGCTCTCGGAGAGGTCCGCCAGCACCAGCGCGATGCCGTCGCGCACCTTGTCGTACCCGCGCTCGGAGGCCCGCTTGAACCAGATCGACATGAGGATCAGCGGCGGTAGGACGGCGAAGACCGTGATGGCGGCCAGGGTGGCGTTGGTGGCGAAGAGGAAGATCGTGATGACGACCATCGTCAGCCCCTGAATGGCGAACTGGGCCAGGCCGTCTTGCAGCAGCTGCTGCAGGTTCTCGATGTCGCTCGTCATGCGGCTCATCACGACGCCGGCCTTCTCCTCGGTGAAGAAGTCGAGGGAGAGCCGCTGCAGGTGCCGGAAGACCTTGATGCGCAGGTCGTTCATGACCCACGAGGCCAGTCGGCCCGTCACCCTGGCTTGCCCGTACTGCGCACCCGCCGAGACGCAGATGGACATCAGGTACAGCAGGGCCATCACCACCACGACGCCGTAGTCGTAGTGGGGCGGCGTCAGCCCGTGGTTGATGGCGTAGGACACGAAGCTCGGGCCGAGCTGGGTGAAGAGGGCGATCAGCCCGACCAGCAGCGTGGCCAGGGCGCACATGCCCGGGTACTCCATGAGCAGGGTGGTGAGGGTCAGCTTCTTGGACTCGTGCGGCGAGGGCAGCTGCGTGAAGACGGCGTCGGACTCGCCGCGCTCGGGCTCGTCCTTCAAGAGGAGGTCGACGCCGTCCTGCAGCTCGTGGGGGATACCGCCGAAGGGCAGGCCGGCCTGCGCGGCGCCGGGTGGCCCGCCGCCGCCCATGGGTGCTCCACCTCCGCCGAACATCAGATCGCACCCTTCTCGGGCTCGAGCACCTCATCGTCGGTCTCGAGAAGCCCGTCCTCGGGGGCAAGGGCCACGCCCTCGGGCTCGAGGACGTCGTCGTCGAGGCCCAGGTCCTCGGCCCCGGCCGCGGCCTCCTCGGCCAAGTCCTCCTCGCTGGCCGCCTGCGCCAGCACCTCGGAGTAGAGCGGCGTCGTCCGCAGGAGCTCGGCGTGGGTCCCGTCAGCGACGATCTGGCCGCCGTCGAGCAGCACGACCCGGTCGGCCAGGCTGATGGTCGAGAGGCGGTGGGCGATGATCAGCGTCGTGCGCCCCTCCATGAGGACGCGCAGCGCCGAGTGGATGCCCTGCTCCACCTTCACGTCGATGGCGCTGGTGGCGTCGTCGAGGATGAGGATGGGCGGGTTCACCAGCAGCGCACGGGCGATGGCGATCCGCTGGCGTTGGCCGCCCGAGAGCGTGTAGCCGCGCTCGCCGACCACCGTCTCGTACCCGTCGGCCAGATGGTTGATGAACTCGGACGCGCCGGCGGCCTCGGCCGCGGCCATGATCTCCTCCATGGAGGCGTCGGGCCGGCCGTAGGCGATGTTGTCCCGGATGGACACGGAGAAGAGGAACGGCTCGTCGAGGACGACGCCGATGTTGCCGCGCAGGCTGGTGAGAGTGAGGTCCCGCACGTCGTGGCCGTCCACCCGGACCGTGCCGCCGGTGGCGTCGTAGAAGCGGGCCAGGACACGGGCGACGCTCGACTTGCCGCTGCCGGTGCGCCCCACGAGCGCCACCGTCTCGCCGGGGTGGAGGTGCAGGTTCAGGTGGCTCAGGATGTCCCGGCGCCCGTCGTTCTCGTCACCTGGCTTCGACAGGAGGCTGTCCGCCGCGTAGGAGAAGGTGACATCGTCGAACTCGACGTCGCCCTGGCAGTTGACGAGGTCGACGGCGTCGGGGCGGTCGACGATCGTCGGCTGCTCGTCGAGGATCTCGTAGATCCGCTCGGCCGACGCCGAGGCGCGCTGGCCCATCATGATGAGCATCCCCAGCATCATGAAGGGGGCCTGCATCATGATCAGGTACAGGTTGAACGAGACGATGGACGCAACCGGCAGGCCCGAGTGGATGACCATCCACCCGCCCACCAGGAGGACGAAGACCAGGCCGACCTGGGAGAGGTTCTGCACCAGCGGAGCGAAGCGGGCGCGCAGGTCGGCGTCCTTGATGTAGCCCCACTGGACCCGGTCGGCCGCCGTCGCCAGCTGGCGGAGCTGCTGCTGCTCGGCGGCGAAGCTGCGGACGACCCGCACGCCGTTCACGTTCTCGTCCACCACGGTGGCCACCTCGGCCAGGCGGGACTGGATGATCCACGACACGGGGAAGAGCGACTTCCGCATCTTGACGCCGACGAGATAGATGAAGGGCATCGCCGCCATGGCCACAAAGGCCAGCGGCACGCTGATGGAGAGCATGAAGCCGAAGGCCACCAGCGCGATGGAGCACTGCACCAGGATCATGGGCGCGAACGTCAGGTACATCTGCACCGAGCGGATGTCCGAGTTGGCCCGCGAGATCAGCTGACCCGACTGCACCCGGTCGTAGAAGGGGAACGACATCCGCGTGAAGTGCTCGTAGAGGATGTTGCGCAGGTCGAACTCGATCGCGTACGCGACCTTGAAGAGATTGGTGCGCGAGATGTAGCCGAAGAGCCCCGTGAACAACGCCAGCACGGCGATCAACTCCACGTAATTGTGCAGCGGCTGCGTCTTGTTGATGAGCGAGTTGGTGATGCCGTTCTGGAGGATCTTGGGGATCCACACCTGAATGATCAACCCGAGGAACGAGAAGATGAGCGCGCTGAACCACGCCAGCTTGTGCGCCATGACGATGGGTGTCGCCCGCTTGATCCACCCCTTGGAGCGGTCCGGGTCGACGGTCGCGGTGGGGGCCTCGTAGCGGCTGGTGACCCCCATCGGGACGTAGGCCGCCAGTGGCAGACGGCGTACCCCGTCCTCGGTCTCGACGTCGGGGGTGTCCACCGCCCCGGGCGCGCCGGGACCGTTGCCGGCGGTCTGCACCCCGACGGGCGCCCCCTCGAGCCTGTCTTCGGTCTTGCTCATCGCTGCGTGCCTCGTGGTGCTGGTGCCGGTGAGGTGGCGGCGGGCTCCTGGGCGGCCTGACGCGGGCCCTGGCGTGACTCCGTCATCGCCCGTGCCCAGAGCTCGAGCGAGCGCAGGGCCATGGCCTCGTCCTTGTCGGGCAGGTGGCCGGCGATGGCCACGAGGTACTCGTCCACGGCCGCGTCCGCCCGGGCCAGCGTGCTGGCGCCCTCCGGCGTCAGGCGGAGCTCCACCCGCCGGCGGTCGGCGTCCTCTTGGCGGCGGTCGACGAAGCCCCGGGCCACCAGGCCGTCGATCAGGGCCGTGATGGAAGGCCGACGCACGGCCAGGCGGTCGGCCAGGCCCGAGGCCGCCGCCGAGCCCTCGGCCAGAATTCCCAGCACCCGGTACTGGGGGAGAGTCAGCTCCACCTGGGCCAACGCGACCTCCACCCGCTTCGACAGCCAGGCCGCGACACGGCCGTAGGTCCCCAGCACGGGGGGTGGGGCGGTCGTCTTCGACCCGGCGCGGGCGCCGGCCTTGCCGCGGGATGCCGCGTCAGAGGAAGGGGGTGAGGTGACAGACACTTCGACCATCATACAGTTAGAGAGCCTAACTACGTACGGCGGACCCCTGGGCCCTGCCAGAGGCGCACGGGGTTCGCATACCCTGGCGCCGGATCAGGGACCAAAGGGGGCTGGTGGCCGTCACCGAGAACATCACGGTGCTCTTCACCGGCTGCACGAGACCGGCAACTCTTGTTGCTCAGGCGGTTGACCAACGATGTCGTCTACTCCGACGCGCGATCCCCATTCGGGGTCGAGCTGGCGCAGGAAGAGGTCGCAGCGTTGCTCCTCGTCGACCTCTCCGATGGCGCCCGCCGCCAGCTGCAGCATGTGCAGCGACCGGAGGAAACCGCGATTGGGCTCGTGGCGCCATCGCACGTAGCCCGAGCCGCGCCAGCCCGCGGCCCGCAGCGCGTCGAGCCCGCGGTGGTAGCCCACGCGGGCGAAGGCGTAGCGATCGATGGGGTCGTCGGCCATCTCGGCCAGTTCCGCCCACGCCTGGAGGCAGTGAGGATCCCGGGCCGCCACGGCCGCCACCGCCTCTCGACGGCGGTCCGGAGGGAGGGACCGGGCCGCGTCGAGCGCGGCGGTCAGCTCCGGGTCGAGCGGGTCGAGAACGGTCTCGGGGCTCCCGGAGGTGAACTGGACTGCGTGCTCGGGGGTCACCCGAGCCATGATACGAGCGCCGAGCGGCGCCCGATCTGAGAACGGTCGCGTCGGTCCCGGAATGTCGTCGGGCCGAGGCCTGGCAGTACTCTTCGCGCCGTGTTGACGCCCGACCCCAGGCCGACGTCATTCCAGGACCACCCCGGGCTCCGGGACCGCGAGCACGAGGCGCGTGACCTCGCTGACGTCCTGCGCCGCCTGATCCGACTGTCGGTCAGCGCGTCGCCGCCGGCCGCCGAGACCACCCGCCTGACAGCCCGGCTGGCTGCGCTCGCCGACGAGCTCGAGACGCATCTGCCGGCGGATCCCCTGCCCCGGTTCATCCCGCCCGCCGACGACGGTCCGCCGAAGGACGTGCCGCTCGGCGGCGCCATGCCGTACGACGTGGTCGTCGGGCCGTTCAACCCGGTGGCGCTGCCGGTCGTGCTCGACTTCGAGCCCCCCAGGGCGCTCGGCCGCGGCGTCTTCGACGTCACCTACGAGGGGGCACCGGGTTGCGTGCACGGGGCGGTGCTCGCCGCCGCGTTCGACATCATCCTGACGGCGGCCAACGCGATCGAGGGCTCGGTGGGCCCGACCGTCTCGCTGGCCCTGCGCTACCTGCGGCCCACCCTGACCAACGAGGAAGCCGTGTTCGAGGGATGGGTGACCGAGGTCACTGATCGCCGCATCTTCAGCAAGGGCCGCATCGTGCAGGGTGGTGTCGTCACGGTCGAGGCCGAGGGCGAGTTCGCCATCTTCAATCAGGACCGGGTGAACCGCATGGCCTCGGGCCGCCGCCGGTCCTTCGACGCCGGCGAAGGGTCGGCCCCTCGGTCGCGACGACGGGGGAGTAGCCGGCGGATCGTGGCCCGCACGTCCCTGGATCCCTCCCGCGACCCGGCCGACTACGCGTTCACGCACCGGCTGCGGACACGATTCGCCGAGACCGACGCCATGGGTGTCGTCCACCACGCGGCGTACCTGCCGTACCTGGAGGAGGCGCGGGTGGAGTACCTCCGCGCCATCGGGCACCCGTACGACGCGGTGCGCGGCGGTGACGCAGGGAGAAGCCCGGGAATTCCCCGTGCTCGAGGTCTCGGTCCAGTATCTCAAACCGTTGCACTTCGACGACGAGGTGGACGTGATGCTGCGCGTCGGCGCCGTCCGCGGTGCCACGTTCCAAATCGCCTACCTGCTGGCGGTCGACGGCCGGGCGCGGGCGACCGCGGTGACCGTGCACGGGTGCATCGACGGCCACGGCCGCCCGGCGCGTCTGCCGGGCTGGGTGGCTGAGACGGCCGCGACCGCCGACCGCGCTTGACGTCCTGCCGGTCCCCTCCGGCGTCCGGGGGCTGATGCGCGACGGCGGGCGGCGAGGCTCAGAGACCCGAGACGATCCGGGCGAAGCTCTCGGTCATCGCCTTCCTGGCGAGCAGGGGGTCCTCGGCACGTGCCACGACCATGCCGGCCTGCATGATGGCGCCGAGAAGGAGGTGTGCAAGTGGTTCCACCGTCGACGGTTCGATTCGGCCGATGTCGGCCGCCACCGTCAGCACGGCCTTGATCGTGCCGAAGCCGTAGCGCTCGTCGAGCTCGTGCCAGAGATCCCAGCCGAGGACGGTCGGGCCGTCGAGCATCACGATCCGCTGCACCTCCGGATTGACGCACTGTTCCAAGAACGCGTCGAACCCCAATTGGAGGATTCGGATCGGATCGGTTTCGCCCCCGACGGACGCCCCCTGCAGGACCCGTTCGGTGAGCTCGTCCTCGACCTGTTCGAAGGTCGCCTGGAACAGGTCGGTCTTGCTCGGGAAGTGGTGGTAGAGCGCCCCCCGGCTGACAGCGGCCTCGCTCAGGATCTCCTCGGTGGAGGTGGCGGCGAATCCCCGCTCCGCAAAGAGCCGCCGCGCCGTGGTGATGAGACGACCACGGGTGGCCTCGGTGCGTTCTGCCTGGGTGGGCACGGGGAAATCCTAACTGGGTCTTTACAAACAGACAGTTGGTATGTAAAGTATACAGCATGACCCCTCCAACGAAGACAGACACTGCAAACACCGTTCCGGCGGGCACACTTCTGCCCCGCCGGACCATCAACCTCGGTCAGGGCGACGTGGCCTTCGTCGATCACGGCGAAGGCGACACCGCTGCACTGTTCGTCCACGGCGTGCTCGTCAACGCCGATATCTGGCGCAACGTCATCTGGGACGTCGCCGACGTGCGGCGCTGCATCGCTCCCGATCTCCCGGCGCACGGAGCGACCCCCGTCCCCGACCCGCGGACCGCCGACCTCTCCCTCAACGGTCTGGCCGCCATGCTCGACGAACTGTGTGAGCGGCTCGGGTTGGCCCAGGTCGACGTGGTGGCCAATGACACTGGAGGTGCCGTGGCTCAGGTCTTCGCCGCCCGTCATCCCGAGCGGATACGCACGCTGACGCTCACCAATTGCGACGTGCACGAGAACTTCCCGCCCGAGTCGTTCAAACCGTTCGTCGCGCTCGCCGAGGCGGGCGAGTTCGGCCCGATGGTGGCCGCAATGGCCGGCGAGCCCGAGTTGGCCCGTTCCGAAGCCGGGTTCGGCATGGTCTACGCGTACCCCGAACGGCTTTCCGACGATCTCCTGGCGAGCTATCTCGGACCCTTCGTCCCCGATCAGGGGAAGGGCCTCGAGCGTTTCCTCACGGCGTCGTCAGCCACTGAGCTGATCGCGGTCGAGCCGTTGCTCGCCGAGCTGCATGCGCCCGCCCAGGTGGCCTGGGGTACGAGTGATCCGTTCTTCGAGCCGTCATGGGCGGAGCGCTTGGCTGCGATGATCCCCGGAGTCGAGCGCGTCGTCCTGGTGCCCGATGCCAAGCTCCTCTGGCCCGATGAGCAGGCGGCCGATCTCGTGCCGCTGTTGCGTGACTTCTGGGCGTCTCATCCCTGATTCGGGGCGCTGACGTCCCACCGCCCCGGTGCGTTGACCCCCCGACGCACCGGGGCGGTACCGTGCCTGCTGGTGAGCGACGGCGAGCGGATTGCCCATCTGCGCGGCGCGCGGGATCTGATGGACCTGCGCTTCGACGATCCACTGGATCTCGATGAGATGGCGGCGGAGGCGGGGTTCTCGAAGTTCCATTTCGCCCGAGCGTTCAAGGACGCCTACGGCGAGACGCCCGCCAACTACCTGACCCGGCGCCGCGTCGAGCGAGCGAAGGACCTCCTCCGTTCCGCCAACCTGACCGTGACCGAGGTGTGCATGCTCGTGGGGTTCTCCAGCTTGGGCTCGTTCAGCTCCCGGTTCTCCGAGCTGGTCGGCATGTCGCCGAGCGCATTCCAGCGGGCGTCGGCAGCCCGGGGTGGTCCTCCGCCCATACCGGGATGCTTCCTCATGGACTGGGGCCGGCCCCGCCCGCGTGGATCGGTGCCCGGACCGGACGGCTCGGGATCCGGCTGACGACAAGTCCGCAATCTCGGAGAAGCGAACGCTTGCGTTGTGCGCCGTACCCTGACGACATGATCACTCGTATGTCCCACACAAGCGTCTTTGTCCTGGACCAAGACTCCGCCAAGGCCTTCTACACCGAGAAGTTGGGATTCGAGGTGCGCTTCGACATCACGATGGGGGAGGAGTTCGAAGGTGCCGGAGCGGGATTTCGCTGGCTCACCGTCGGTCCGAAAGACCAGCCCGACCTGCAGATCATTTTGTCGTCCTGCGACATGGGTCGTTCACCGGAGGCGGCCGCGCAACTGCGCGAGCTGGTCGCCGGAGGTTCCATGGGGATCGGAGTGATGGCAACCGACGACTGCCAGCGGACGTACTCCGAACTGCTCGCCCAGGGGGTGACGTTCCTCTCTCAACCAGCCGAGCGTCCCTATGGCATCGAGGCCACGCTGCGAGACGACTCCGGCAACATGATGAGTCTCGTGCAGCCCTCGGCCTTCGACGGATCGCCCGGCTGATTCATGAGGTCGGCTCCGGTTCATCTGGTCGGGCCGGCCTGCGATGCCCAGTGCCCAACAGAAGGGCGTCAGGCCGGGTGGCCGGGGTGCAGCGGCGGAGCACCCCGAAGGCTGAGCAAGCCAGCGTGCGCGCCAGCGACAGCGCGCACCGCTCGAATGAGGAACGCCTCGTGATCGCCGACCGAAAAGTGGCCGAGGACCTGGCCTTCCATGGTCACCGCCGCATCCACCAAGAGCGGTGCGCCGCTAGAGCCGAGCCGCCAGTCGAGCCAGGCGAACTTGTCGACCACATCACCTGTCTCCTCACCGAAGAGCCGGGCCAGATCGACCTGGTCCTCCCCGAGGAGATGCAGGCCCATTCCGGGCGAGTGCTCGGCTACGGCGAGGGTGTGGTTCACCTTGGAGATGCAGACGAGGAAGTTCGGGGGGTCGATGCTGCACTGGGTGACGAACCCGGCCAGGCAGCCGCTCATATCGGCATCGGGCGACCGGACGGTGACCACGTAGTACGGGTAGTCGATCAGGTCGAAGAATGCGGTGAGGTCCTCGGTGGCGCTCGTCACCGTCGGTGCGTCCGATCTGCTGCCCCGAAACTCACCCGCCTGTCCTCCAAGCCGTTCCGTCGTGCACACCCACCACCAGGGGTGGACCACACGGGCGCCAGCAGCCCGCTGCCTACGCCAGTAAGGCACCCCCTCGGGGATTCCCCTACCCGCATTGAGGGTAGGCAAAACTCGTGGCCATGACTTGCGGGACCCGGTCGACCGGGGCCGGAGCACGACCGGGACGTCCTCGCTGCTGAAGCAAGGAGCCGATGGCTCCCACGGCACCGAGGGCGCTCCGCCCGGCTTCGACATCAAGGAGGGTGGGCTCGGCTCAGCCGCCCAGAAGCTCGCGCTCGCCACGCTCTGCGGGGTCCTCTTCCTCACGTTCCTCGACAACACGGTTGTCAGCGTCGGCCTCGCCAACGTCCAGAGCGACCTGCACGCGGGCGTCACCTCGCTGCAGTGGGTCGTCAACGGCTATGCGCTGACCTTCGCGAGCTTCATGCTCGTCGCCGGGATGCTCGGCGACATCTTCGGCCGCAAGCGCGTGATGCTCGTGGGTGTTGCCATCTTCTGTGGTGGCTCCGTGGTGGCCGCCCTGGCCGGCAATGTCGATTGGCTCATCGCCGGCCGCGTCATCATGGGGGTCGGTGCCGCGGCCAGCGAGCCCGGCACCCTGTCCATCATCAGGCACGTCTACCCCGACCGGAAAACCCGCGCCGATGCGCTCGGTGTGTGGGCAGCCGTGTCCGGTCTTGCTCTGGCCCTCGGGCCCGTCATCGGCGGCGCCCTCGTCGGCTTCTCGAGCTGGCGGGCCATCTTCTGGTTCAACCTGGGATTCGGGGTGGTCGCGTTCGTCTTGGCCGCCGTCGCGGTCCCCGAGTCGGCGGATCGCCAGGGACGTCGGATCGATGTCCTCGGCTTCCTCTTCGGCGCGGCGTTCCTCGCCTGCCTGTCGTTCGCGGTGATCCAGGGGGAGGAGTCCGGCTACACCGCGTCCTGGATCGTGACGCTCTTCGTCCTCTGCGGGGTCTCAGGCATTGCGTTCGTCGTCACCGAGCGGAGGGTCAAGAGCCCGATGCTCGACCTTTCGATGTTCCGCCGTCCACCTTTTGCCGGATCCAACTTCGTCGCCTTCGTCGCCTACTTCGGCACCTTCTCGATCTTTTTCTTCACCGCGCTGTACCTCCAGGTCGTTGCGAATGCGTCGGCCTACCAGACGGCCGTGGACTTCCTCCCCATGGCCGCCGGACTCATCATCGCGTCCGCCCTCACCGGGCCCCTGGTGGCGCGGTACGGGCCGCGCTGGCCCATGGTGCTCGGCTGCCTGCTCGCCGGCGGGGGGATCCTCGTGGCCAATGCCGTCCTCTCGCCGACGGTCGACTTCGGGACTTTGGGCTGGGTCCTTCCGGTGGCCGGCATCGGCCTCGGCATGCTGCTGGTACCCGTGACCTCGGTCCCGCTGACGGTCGTGCCTCCGGAGCGCTCGGGTATGGCGGCGTCAGCCACCAACACGAGCCGGGAGATGGGCGCCGTGTTCGGTGTGGCCATTTTGGGCTCCATCGTCAACGCCAAGCTGACCGGCGACCTCGCCGCCAGGCTCAAGGCCATCGGGATCCCGCCCAATTTCCAGAGCCTGGTCGAACACGCCATTCAGACGGGCGGTGCCTCCAGCGGCGGAGCGGCCAGCAGCGCCGAGCACTCGAAGAACGAGGCCGTGGCGCGCATCGCCACCAAGGTGGTGAACGCCGCCTACAACGCCTTCGGTTCGGGATTGCACGAGGCCTTGCTCCTCTCGGGCTGCCTCATCCTGGCCGGTGCCGTGGTGGCGGCGCTGACCATCCACCGCAGGCCTGGGGAGACCTTCGAGATCTAGCGCCCTCCGCGGTGCAGGTTCGAGCCGACGCGGATCGGCCTCGTCACAGCGATCCGCTTCTTCGGTCGCCGCCTCATCGCACGACCTTCATCGGGGCTTGGTCACGCGGCTCCGTTCATGCCCGGACGACCCGATCTCCCGTACCGGGCCGACGGTCGGCGCGAGAAATGCGACTGGGCGAGCCACACCTCGTAAAGTCCTGGACGTTGCGCTCGACACAGCCCTTCCCTACCTCGGGCGAGACGCGGAGCGCTCTGTTGCGTCGGGTCACGTGCCGGGCAGGGCGCAGAACATGCGGCAGAGCGCAGTTCCGCTTGCGGAAGAGCGTGTGTCGTCGCTGCTTGCGCACCTGGTCGCCGCAGAACGCGGACAGCTAGTGGATCAAGCCAAACCCTGCAGCATCTCGATCCGGCGAGCCAGGTTGACGGCGTGATCACCCAGACGCTCATAAAACCTGGCAACCAGTGTCACCTGGGCACCGATGGCGGTGGGCATGGTGCCGGCCGCAATCTCGCGGGTGAGTCGATCATGGAGGATATTGATCTCCTCATCGTCTTCGGCCAATGCGTCGGCCCGGGAGACCCGATCGATGTAGGCGTCGGCCGCGTCACGCCACATTTGCAACGCCACTTCGGACATCCGCTGCACGATGCCTCGGCTCAGCGGGCTCATTTCGACTCCGATGTTGGTGACAGCCCGCTGGGCGATGTGCTCGCCGAGATCGCCGCTCCGCTCGAGTTCGGGCAGGATCAGCAGGACTCCGACCAGCTGGCGCAGGGTCGAGGTCGGTGTGCCCTCCATGTCCAGTTGGGCCCAGACAAGCAGCTCGACTTCCGAGGTCAGATCATCGACTGCCTGGTCACCCTCGACGACCGCCAACCCGGTGGCGATGTCATTGCCCAGGAGCGCCTCGGTCGCGCCGGCCAGGGCCTCCGACACCATGGCGAAGAGCTGGGTGACCCGCATTTCGATGGTCTCGATCTCTGGCGGTCCCGCTTCCATGGCGGCCGAGGCTAGCTGGGGAAAACCCCAGGAATTCGCGAAGCACTCGCGTAACGTTCACTTTCGTCGAGATCTATCCGAACAGGATGATGACCTGACTGTCGCCGTGTCTTCCGAGAGTTCCCCGTCAGCAGACGTGTGACAGAACGCGGTGTCGCCGCCGGAATCGGCAAGCCGGGTGCGCTCGTCGGTTTCTCATCGGCTGGTCCCTCAAACCCTCGGGTGGCGCGACCTTCTCGCGGTGGCGCATCTTCTGTCCGAGCCTGTGCCTCCGGGCTCCGGAACGCCGCGTCCATGCGGCGGCGTAGGAGGTTCTCCATGTCGGGACGATGGGACGAGATGTCGGGTCTCATCGATGACGCCATGCTGGCGTGGACTCGCCCGACGGGCTCGCCCAGGGAGATGGCCCTCGACAATCACCGGCCGATTCGGAGGCCAGGTTCGAATGGCGTGGGCCCGTGCACGCCGTCTCCCATCGGCGAGGGCACCCTCCGCGAAAATGGTGGTCGCGCCGGCCTGGTCCGGCCAGCCCTTGGCCGGGTTCTAATCCGATTAACGTGCTCGCCGGAGCGCACCTGACTTCTTTGGCGTAGGACCGGTCCTGATCCACGACTTTCACGAAGGGGCATCGGCACCATGACACAGCGAAGCGGAGGGATCCCGCCTGGATCCTCGGCAGTGGCCGTACATCCTGCTGCTCCCTGCAATAGGGACGTGCGGCAATCCGACCTGGTCCGCGCACAATGACGGTGCGGGTGCTGGTTCTGGGTGCCGGCTTCGGCGGCCTCGAGTTGACGACGACGCTGTCGGAACGGCTTGGCGACCAGGCCGAAGTCGTGCTCATCGACAAGAATGAAGGGTTCGTCTTCGGCTTCTCCAAGCTCGATGTCATGTTCGGAAAGCGAACGTCGGACGAAGTGATCCATTCGTACCGCCATGTGTCGAGGCCTGGCGTCCGATTTGAACGCGCCACGGTGCTCTCCATCGACCCGCAAGCGAAGAGGGTCGAGACCGACGCCGGCACCTTCGAGTGCGATG
>CAWIYI010000009.1:0-27311 GCA_963840245.1 uncultured Acidimicrobiaceae bacterium | reverse complement strand
GAGCGACCACGCCCGGCCCGCTCGACAGGATCGGTCTGGGTGTGGCGTCACTGCACGGTCCGAGGGGGCCGGTGCAGGTGGCGACGCCGACGGCGTAATTCGCGCTGTTCCAGTCGTTGCCCGAATAGAAGAGGTAGTAGCGGCCGCCCGTCGTCACGAGTTCGGGGGCCTCGACGGTCCCGGACTCCCACGCCTGGTCCGGCACGAGCAGTGCGCTGGGGTTGGCTCCGGCGGCGAACGCCGTGCCCGACGGGATGAGTTGCTCCGACCAGATCTCCGACGAGCCCGGGCCGCCGGACTTCCACACGAGGTACGGCGTCCCGTTGGTGTCGATGAATGCTGCAGGGTCGATGGAGCCCCCGAGTGAATTCTGGCACTCCAGCGGTGCCGTCGACGGGTCGCTGAACGGCCCCTGCGGTTGGCTGGCGGTCGCCACCGAGATGCACTCCTGCGTACCGCCCGCCACGTCCGCCGCGTAGTAGAGGACGAAGTCTCCGCCGAGCATGGCCACGGCAGGGGCCCAGGTGTTGTCGGGGGCCGCCCAGGAGGGGAGGCTCGGCAACGCGTTGCCGATCGCCGTCCAGTGCACGAGGTCCGTGGAGTCGATGATCTGGATGTTGCCCGCCACCGAATTGGTGGCATAGGCGTAGTAGGTCCGGCCGACGACGAATCACGGTGGGGTCGGGGAAGTCGAACGGGTAGACCAGGCCTGTGCTCGTGCCTCCGGCCAGCTGGGTGCACGGGCCCGAGACGGCCGAGATCGCCCTGGCGGCCTGGGCGTTGTTCTTGGCGGCGATCTGACCGAAGGCGCTCTTCACGCCGCCCAGGCACGTCTGCAGCGTGTCGATCCCGACCCCCAGCACGGACGCGTGCACGTTGGTGTTGGCCAACGACCCGTTCGTCACGGCCAGTTGGCTCATGGTCGAATTGATCGACGTCTGCAGCACGTTGCGCTTGTTGGTCGTCACAGCGTTGGCGAACCGGGTGATCGCGACGTCGTGCTGCACGGTCGCGAGGTGTGTTCTCGCCCTCGCGAGGGCTGCCTGCTCGATCCGGCTGCGGGCGCGGGCGTCGACATCGGTCCACACGGCTGCGACGAGCACACCGAGACACAGCGCCGCGGCCCCGATTGCGGTGAGCCACCTCCGGCGCCGCCTCCGGGTGAGGTCAGCCACCCGCGGCCTCCGCGGCGGTGCAGCTGGACGAGACGGAGTTCAGCGCGGCGATGGCTTTGGCCTGCTGCCCGACCGCCAGTGCATTCAACGCCTGCTCGACACCCACCAGACACGTCTGCAGTGAGGTGATGAGTGACGCCTGCTGTGTCACATGCGCCTGCGCCGTCGCCAACGAGGTCTGTGCACCCAGGAGTTGTGAGGCGTCCTGGCTGAGCGCGGTGGTGTCAGTGCCGACCTGGTTCTCGAGGAGGCTGAGGTCATGGCGGACTTCGGCGAGCTGAGCCGTGACGGTGTCCGTCCGCTGCCGCGTGACGCCGAGCGCGGTGTGAGCCCGGCCGTACTGGTCGCGTGCCTGCTCCTGGTCGGCAATCAGGTAGCCCAGCACGGTCGCGAAGAGCGCGCCGGCCGCGATGCCCACGACCCAGCGCGCCCAGCGTGGATGCCGCCGGCGCGGGGTCGGCCCCGTCAGGAGGGGGTGGCGATCAGTTTCGAGCAGGCTCATCATCCCGACCGCCTCGGTGCCTCCTCATGCCCCACGGACACGTCGCCGTTCCCGGCACATTTTGGCACCACTGCGGGGGCTACGGGGGCTGCCGGTTCCGGTTCGGGTTCCGTCAGGCGCCGAGATAGCTGGTCGACAGGGCTTCTTCCATCTCGGCCGGGGACCCCCGGTGCGCGATGACACCCTGGAGGACGACGGCGGCGCTGTCGGCAATGGGCAGCGCGGTGCGGGCGAACTGCTCGACCAGCAGGATGGAGAGCCCGGCCGCGGCCAACTGGCGGACCTTGTCGTAGAGCTGGCCGACCACGATCGGGGCCAGGCCCATGGAGAGCTCGTCCAGCAGCAGGATCTTCGGTTCTGTCGCGAAGGCACGGGCCAGGGCGAGCATCTGCTGCTCACCGCCCGACAGTGTCCCGGCCATCTGCCTGCGCCGCCCGCTGAGTTGCGGGAATTGTGAGAAGGCGACTTCCTCGATTCGGCCCATCGGCACCCCGACCTGGGTGGCCATGAGGAGGTTCTCCCGCACGCTGAGGTTGGGGAAGATGCCGCGGCCCTCCGGCACGGTGCAGATGCCCTTTCGGGCGCGATCGTCCGCCGACATCTTGGTGACCGTGGTGCCCTCGAAGCGCACCTCACCGCCGCTCGGGGTCACGGTGCCGGCGCAGACGTTGAGCAGGGTCGTCTTCCCGCCTCCGTTGGGGCCGAGCAATGCCATCACGGATCCGGCCGCCACCTCGAGACTGACGCCGTGGACGACCTCGACCGGGCCGTAGCCCGCCCGGATGTCGCGCAGCTCGAGGATCGGTGCGGTCCCGGGGTCGCCCGCCGGCACGGCCTCGATCACGGGGCACCGAGGTAGGCGTCGACCACGACGGGATCGTCCTTGACCTGGTCGGGTGGACCGCTGGCGATGATCTCGCCGTAGTCGAGGACGTGGATGTGCTCACAGGTGCCCATGACCAGGCCGACGTCGTGCTCGACCAGACAGATGGCCAGGCCACGCTCGTCGACGAGCTGGCGCAGGAGCCGCCCGAAGGCCTCGGTCTCCTGCTCCGTCTGCCCCGAGGCGGGTTCGTCGAGCAGAAGGATCCTCGGTTGGGTCATGAGGGCGCGCGCCACCTCGACCACCCGGGCCCGGCCGGTCGGCAGCTCGCTCACCTCGCGGTCGGCGACATCGCCCAGGCCGACCAGCTCGATCACATGGTCGGTCTCGGCACCGACGTCGATGCGGCCACGCCTCCCCCAGGTGTTGCGGATCTCACCGGCCACCTGGATGTTGTCCCGCACCGTGAGTGAGGTGAAGAGCTCGAGGCGCTGGTAGGTGCGGGCCAGTCCCCGCCGAGCCCTGCGGGCCGGGCCGGCCTTCGTCACGTCGTGCCCCTCGATCATCACCCGTCCGGACCGGGGCGCCAGCAACCCGCTCACGACGTTGAACAAGGTCGTCTTGCCCGCCCCGTTGGGCCCGATGAGGCCGGTCACGCTCCCCTCGGCCACGGTCAGGGACACCTCGCTCAACACCTGGGCCCCGCCGAAGGCCACGCTCACCTCTGAGACCTCAAGAACGGGCATCGACGACACCTTCGACGACCGGCTCCACGGCGGGGGGCGCCGTGGTCGTCGGCCGGTCGCGGACCGGTTGGGCGCGGGCTGGACCGGCGAAGGCCTCCGGCTGCACCAGCCGGCCCACGGCCGGCAAGGCGATGGCGATCAGGCCCGTGGCCAGCACCAACCACCAGTTCCCCATGACCTTGGTGAGCACGAGCAGATACGCGACGACCTCCGCCATCACCCCGAGAAGCAGTACGCCCTTGGCCTGCCAGAGTGGCTTGTACCGCGCCACGATGTCGGGGACCGCCCCGCTCGGGTTGCGCCCGAGGCTGACGCCGATGAGTGCCGGCGCCACGAGCGACAGATTGGCCAAGACGCTCCAGAACCCACCGCCACCGGCGTCCGTGCTCAGGTTGGTGAAGGTGGAGGTGAGGGCCTGGAACGCGGTCCCGGCCAGGATCCCGCCCATGAGCGCGCCGGCGACGTTGCCGATTCCCCCGACGACGGTCAGCATCACGAGGGCCAGGCTGACGAAGATGATGAACGTGTTGGCGTCGACGCTCACAGCCGAGGCCGACAACAGCACGCCACCGAGGCCGGCGATCGCGGCGGAGATCATGAACACCGAAAGCTTCAGCTTGATCAGGTTCTGGCCCAGCGTCGCCGCGGCGGCGGGGCTGTCCTTCATGGCGGTCAGGCGCCGCCCGTAGTTGCTCCGCCGCAGGGCGATCAGACCGATGCCGACCAGAATGAAGATGCACGTCGACGTCGTGAGGAACGTCTTCGCCGAGCTGAGGTCGATCGGGCCGAGCTTGAGCGGCGGGATCTGCAGCGTGCCGTTGGGGAAGATCGAGTAGTTCAGGTGGAAGATCGGCAGCACGTGCGGAGCGATGTCGGCGATGATCATGTCGGAGACGAAGACACCGAACGCGAGGGTCGCCAGGGCCAGGTAGAGGCCTCGGAGGCGGAGGGCCGGCAAGGCGATCAGACCGCCCACGATGGCGGTGATGGCCATCCCGAGAAGAAGCCCCCAGGGCGTGATCCGTTGGGCGAGGCCCGTGCCGGAGAGGCCGAGGTGGAAGACGATGATCGTGGCGATCGCCCCGAAGGAGACCGGTGCCAGGTTGATCTCACCGGCGTAGCCGGTGAGCAGGGTGAGCGACAGGGCGATGATGCCGTACGTGATGCCGACGGTCAGCGACCCCATGTCGTTCGTGCCCATGATCTGCTCGAGGGCCAGCACGACGAGCAGCAGGATCACGCCCCAGGTGACCGCCGAGCGAATGGTGGGGACGGTGAACCGCTCCCTCGTACGCAGCAGCATCGCTCCCCGCAGCCGGTCCTGGGGCAGCACGATCAGCACGACGAAGAGCACGATCATGGGCAGCGCGATGCGGAAGTTCGAGGCCCAGGACCACGACTCGGGGAAGTAACCGAGCACGTAGGTCCCCGCCAGACCGAGGACGAGCGCCCCGGCGAAGGTCAGCCAGATGCTGCGAAGGCGGCCGAACATCGCCGCCGCGATGGAGTCCAACACCAGCAGGGTCAGGACATGGACGTCGAGGGTGCCGCCGCTGATCGGGGTGATGAGGATGCCGGCCAGCGCGGCCAGGGCTCCTCCGAGCGCCCAGGAGAAGGCGGCCAAGCGCTCCGGCCGACCGCCGTTGAGCTGGAGGAGCGCGGGATTGTCGACGACGGCTCGCATGGCCACGCCGGTGCGGGTGCTCGTGAACAGCAGGCGGATGCCGACGGCGATGAGCACGCCGCAGGCCAGGGCGACGGCCTCGTGGTCGGTGACGTACACACCGAGGACCTTGAACTTTGCCGCGTTGCCGAAGAACGGGAGGTCGGTCCGGGGCACACCGGGATTCCAGATCCACTGGGCCAGCGCGATCAACCCCAGCATGATGCCGATGGTGACCACGATCTTGGTCACGTCAGCCGTCTGGCGGAGTCCCCGCATGATGCCGGCGTAGAGGACCATGCCCACGAGGGGAGCCAGGACCGCGATCACCGCGAAGAGCGCGAGTGGAGCCGGCCAGTTCCAGCCGTAGCGGAATTGCCAGTAGGTGAAGGCCGCCAACATCGCCATGGCGCCCTGGGCGAAGTTGAAGATGCCCGAGGTCGTGTACGTCAGGACGAGACCCGACGCCGCGATCCCGTACACGGCGCCGGTGACCAGCCCGAGGATGGTGTAGGTGAGGAACAGGTGCATGGCCGGAGCTCCCGTTGCTCAGCTCAAAGAGCAGGCGAGGTGGTGTGTTGTGCGCTCACCCCTGAGGCTTGATGACGGTGGAGGTGGCGTACTGGGTTGCGTAGCCCTGGGAATTGAGCGTGGTGCCGATCACGGAACCGGTGTTCGGGACGACGTACTTCGGGGAGCAGTCGAAGGCCCCGAGCTTCTTCGGGTAGGCCTGCACCCACTTGGTCCCGTCGAGCTTCATCAAGAGGCCGCAGTCCGGCGGGATGTTCTTGGACGGATTGCCCGACGCGTTGAGACCACCGCCGGTCCAGTTCGTCACCTTGGAGAGCTGGTTGATCATGCACTGGCGGGTCAAGGTCGAGCCGCACGCCTTGGCTTCGGTGGCCCACAGGAGGAACGAGGAGGTCGCCTGCTCCCCCAACTGCGAGGTGAGGCCGCCGTACTTCTTGACGACCGAGAGGTACTGCGCGACGGCGGGGACGACCTTGGCGGCCTCGAGGGGTTCGTAGGACAGACGGACGTAGACGTTGTTGGCCAGGCCCGCGGTGTTCCACTGCGCGAAGGCCGCCGTGTAGGAGCCGGAGTCCATCACCCAGATCGGGTTGTAGCCGATCTGGCTCTGCGACTCGAAGGCGCCGTAGAGGGTCGGCCCCGGCGTGGCGTTGTTGTAGACGATCTGGGCCCCACAGCTCTGGAGCTTCTGTACGAACGGCGTGTAGTTCGCTTCGCCGTTGTAGTTGATCACGGCGGAGCAATTGGGGAGGAACTTCCAGCCCGCCTGCGTATAGGCCTGCTCGGCCTTGTCCGTCGACGACTGCTGGGTGGAGAGGGTGGAGTCGTACACCCCGACATGCTTGGTCTTCGAACCGAAGAGCTTCTTGGCCTGGTACGCACTCGAGACCGGGCTGGCGTTGGCCGGGTTCGGCGACGCCTGGTACATCTCGTACGCGTTCGCGACCACGGGAGCCACCGTGAAGCCCGGCACGGCGGCCAGGTTGCAGCCCAGGCGGGTCTGCTCCGCGGCACCGTCGAGTGCGAAGCCCTCGCCGACCAGCATGAAGTCCTGCTTGCAGGCCTGTGTCATCACCGAACCGACGTTGGTCACGGAGGCGTTCAAGTAGTTGCCGACGAGCTTGCGCCCGTCGATGCCGCCCTGCGCGTTGCACCACGAGATCATGTCCTTGACCGCGTCACCCATTTCCTGGTCGAGACCAGGGAGGCCCGAAAAGCCCCGGTCGTCGCCATAGGCGAGGTTGATGGTGGTGTTGGTGACGCCCTTGTCGGTGGCGCCCGTGGCATGCCCCTTGCCGCAAGGCGACGGGAGCGTGCCGAACTTGGCCGTAGATGATGACGCAGCGCCACCGACCCCGGGCGAGATCAGAACTCCCGCCGCGGTCAGCGTCGTGAGCATCAGCGCCGCTCCCAGGGCCCGTAGACCGGTGACCCTCTTCATCATCACAACCCCCTGTCGCACGGGACCGAAATCGGCTGCTGCACCGCATCCCTCGGCAACCCTAGAACACGTTCCTGTTTTGGCAGCACACTAGCAACCCGGGGGTCGGAAATCTCAGCGCCAGCTGGGTCCCCGCAGGCGGTGGCGACCTACGAGTGAGCCCCCGTCTCGATGTGATAGCGCTGGGTGTAGTCCCTGAACTCGGCGGCCAGGCCGGGGTACGTCCAGCCGAAATCCGCCGGGTCGTAACGGTGCCTGCCGAAGAGGTCCTGGGGTCGTTCCTCCAGGAAGGCGTGCATGCGACGGGCATGGAGCGAGCCCACCTCCTCGCCGAAATCGGCGTACAGGGCATGAACGGTCCGGACCGGGTCGGCGATCAGGGCGTCGTAGTGGATGTGCCGGCACCAGCCCTCGTCCGCCTGCTCGTCGAAGGTCATGGCCGACCTGAGGGCGAACGCGCACTTGCGCTTCCACTCCTCGGCGGTGGGACGGGGGTCCTTCCGGCTGGTCAGGACGCGTTGGCCGGCGTTGGCGAGGCTGGCCAGCGACGTGACCACCGGTCCGGGATCCCGGTGTGTCCAGATGACCCGGGCGTCGGGGTAGGCGGCGAGCATCGCATCGAGGTGCCACAGGTGGTTCGGGGTCTTGAGGATCCAGCGCTCGGTCGGTTGG
Source organism: uncultured Acidimicrobiaceae bacterium (assembly GCA_963840245.1). Classification (GTDB taxonomy): domain Bacteria; phylum Actinomycetota; class Acidimicrobiia; order Acidimicrobiales; family RAAP-2; genus Bog-473. Next base: position 19,758 of record CAWIYI010000009.1, on the reverse strand, counting down.
CGCGACTGCAGGGTCTGGAGCGCGAGCCGGTGCTGGGCGTAGGCGGACGTCATGTCCGCCTGCTCGAGCCAGCGCGCGTAGCTGGGGACATGGGCCTGGGTCTCGAGAGCCAAGGCGCGCACGTCGTACATGAAGATCGCCACACACTCCTCGGCCAAGGTGGCGCCGAAGGGGTGCATGGCCTTGAGCGGCGGGTTGAGCTTCATCAGCCCGTTGAGGTCCTTGGCCGTGCGGGCGATGCGCGGATCCTCCGCCGCTTCCTCCAGGGTCGCGGGCGGAACGGGGTGCGCGGCCTCCCACTGCAGGAGCGGCCGGGCCACAGGGTCGAGCCCCAGCAACATGGACAGCAGGCTGGTTCCCGTCCGGGGCAACCCGACGATGATCCATGGGCGCTCGATCCGGCCTTCCCGCACCTCGGGGTGCTCTTTGGCCCAGCGCTGGAGCGCGATCCGGTTGGCGAGCGCGCCGGCGAGCATCTTGGAGATCAAGAGGCGCCCGAAGGTCGTGAGCTCGGCCTCGTCCTGACAGGCACGGAGGTACACCTCGAGAGGCTCCTTGTAGGAGCCGCTCCCGAAGTCGTCGGAGCCGGCCAACTTGGCGGCGGCCGAGGTCACGGACGACGGAGCGAGCGAGGGGAGCTCGGGCCCAAAACGAGCCACCTGCGCCCCCGTCCAATTGAGCGCTCTGAGGGGCCGGCTGCGCAGCTCGGAATCGCGCCAGGTGAACTCGACGGTGCTCACCCGACCTTCACGACGGTGCGTCCCAACGAACGACGTGCCTCGTGCTCGTCCAGGGCCCGGCCCGCCTCCTCCATGGAGACGCGCCGCCCGACGGCGGGACGGATCGCACCGGCGGCGGCCAGCCGGAGGAGATCGGCATGGATCTCATCGGCGACGTCCCGGCCGAACGGGTTGAACCCGAAACGGCGCATGCCGGGGTCCACCGAGTCCGCCCACGCCACCATGACGGCCACGATGTCGATGTTCCCGATGCAGGCCATCCGCAGCGGCCGCCCCGTCATGCCGTTGGCGTCGTCGTCGGCGAATCCCACGGCCAGGTAGCGGCCCCCGTGCGCGGTGCAGCGCCAGGAGCGCTCCACGAAGTCCCCGCCGGTGAGGTCGTACACCACGTCCGCACCGGCATCGCCGGTGGCGACGAGCACCGCCTCGACGAAGTCCTCGGCGGTGTGGTCGATGACCAGGTCGGCGCCCAGAGAGGAGCAGAGGGCTCCCTTCTCCGGACCGCCCGCCACGGCGATGACCCGGGCACCCGCGGCCTTGCCGAGCTGGATGCCGGCGGTGCCCAGCCCGCTCGCCCCGGAATGCACGACCAGGGTCTCGCCGGCCTGGAGGCGCCCTCGTTTGAACAGAGCCAGGTGGGACGTCTGGAACGACAGGAGGAACGCCGTGGCCTCGACGTCGTCGAAGTCGGGGGGAGCCTCGAAAACCGAGATGGCGTCGGCGATCGCGTAGTCGGCGATTCCGCCGAGCGCGTTCTTGGTGATGGCGACGACGCGCTGACCCAGCCACTGCTCCGCGCCTTCTCCCGCGGCGTCGACCATGCCGCAGACGTCCATGCCCAGAGTGAAGGGCGGGGGCGTGGGCACCGAGACCAGCTTCCCCCGGCAGCGGTCGATGTCGTTGAAGTTCAGTGAGGCTGCACTGACCTTGACCCGCACCTCGCCCGGGCCCGGTTCCGGAACCTCGACCGTCCGCACCGCCAGGACCTCGCCCGGCGGCCCGTGCTCAGTGACCTGAAGGGCCCTCATCTGTGCCATGCGTCGTACCCCCTTGCCGCTCGACCCTCCGCCGGCATTCCGAGACTCGCAACATGGTCCGGGACGACGTGGTGCCGCACCGAAGAATGCGGACGATCTCTCCGGGTGATCGGGCCGAGGTTATAGCGGCACCAGATCGACTGTGCGAAGACCGCCAGCGAGCCACAGGAGACCTGGCCGCCGGATTGATCTCCGAGAACTATAAACGGTTCTGCTTACAGTTCTGGAGAAGATCCCCCGGCCCTCCTCGGGCGGCCGCGCGCCTCTATTCCCACTAGGAGCGGAGGAGCCGAGGGAGTGGACCGGAGCGAGTGGTATCTGGAGCGGAGGGAGTGGGCATCGTGGGCTGAGCGCGACTCGACGATGGAGTACTTGGTCAGAAGGCCGGTAGCCATTGCGACCTGTCGGCGGGCGCGTGCGCGATGGCGCTCGGGGTGAAGGTGGAGCGCCAGCTCGCCTCTCGAACGCGTCGACCAACGGGTCGTATCGGCGGGGCGGCTGCTCCAAGGTGGCCACGATGCTGTGCGGCATGACGTCGGTGCGCCGGGAGCCCATATCGGCCATATGGCTGATGTCGTCGGGCCGGGGGTCGGCGACGATCCGTACATGGGTATGACACAATCGTTTGCTGAGCCAGCAAAGTTGGGACGTGGCGACGTGCCACTGCACGAAAGCGACGAGCGAGCACGGTCCCTGCCGACGGGCACGGTGACGTTCCTACTGAGCGACGTGGAGGGATCCACCCGCCTGTGGGAGGCCGATGAGGACAGGGCGGCGGCCGCCATCGCTCGCCACTACGAGCTGTTCGAGGCCGCCATCTCGCTGCACGGAGGGGTGAGACCCGAGGAGCAGGGTGAGGGTGACAGCGTGGTGGGCGCGTTCGCATTGGCCTCCGACGCCCTGGGCGCCGCGCTCGACGTGCAGCGCGCTTTCGCCAACGAGGCGTGGCCGACCGACAGAGGATTGCAGGTCCGCATCGCTCTGCACAGCGGCGTGGCCCGCCTGCGCGACGAGGACAACTACTACGGCCCGGCGGTCATCCGGTGCGCACGTTTGCGGTCTGTGGCTCACGGCGGCCAGATCCTGTTGTCGGACGTCGTCCGCGACCTGGTCGTGGACGGGTTGCCCGACGACGTGTCGTTGAGGAACCTGGGTCCGCACCGGCTGAAGGACCTTGGCCGGCCCGAGCGCGTGTGGCAGGTCTGTCATCCGGACATAGGTGCGGACTTCCCACCGTTGCGTTCGCTGGACGCGGTCCCGAACAATCTGCCCGCCCAGCTGACGGCTTTTGTCGGCCGCGACGCAGAGATGACGATGTTGCGCGAAATGTTGGCGCAGCATCGTCTGGTCACTCTGACGGGAGCGGGTGGTTGTGGCAAGACCCGTCTCGCTGTCCAACTCGCAGCCGAGGTCGCCGATTTCCATCCGGGTGGCACCTGGTGGGTCGAGCTGGCCGGCCTGTCCGACCCAGAGTTGGTGTCCGCCGTGGTCGCCAGCGCGGTCGGCGTGCGCCCCGAGCTGGAGCGGCCGTTGATCGACACCCTGGGCGAGTACCTCGCCGGCCTGGACGCCTTCATCGTGCTCGACAACTGCGAGCAGGTTCTGTCCTCGGTCTCGGAGTTCGCCGACAAATTGTTGCGGTCCGTGCCCGACTTGGCGCTGCTGGCCACCAGCCGCGAACCGCTGGGGATCGCAGGTGAGCTGGCCTGGCGGGTGCCGCCGTTGGACCGCGTCTCCGGCGAGCAGCTGTTCGTGGATCGGGCCGCGCTGGTCCGTCCCGGCTTCCTGCCCGACGAGGCCGAGATCGAGTGGATTTCTCGGATCTGTGAACGCCTCGATGGTCTCCCGCTCGCGATCGAGCTCGCTGCTGCCCGCACTCGCATGATGAGTCCGGCGGCCATCGCCGCTGCTCTGGAGGATCGCTTCCGCCTGCTCACCGGCGGTGGCAGGACCGCCCAACCCCGCCAACAGACCCTCGAGGCGTCGGTGGCGTGGAGCCACGACCTGCTCGATGAGCCCGAACGCGCGCTGCTCCGACGCTTGTCGGTCTTCAACGCAGGGTTCACCCTGGAGGCCGCCGAAGTCGTCTGCGCCGACGGCATCGTCGACAGCTACTCGGTGCTCGACCTGCTCGGCCGCCTCGTCGACAAGTCGCTTGTGCAGGCCGACGATCCGGCATCCGAGTCCCGCTACCGGCTGCTGGAGACCATCCGTCACTACGCCCGGGACCGGCTGTTCGAGTCAGCCGAGTCCGACCAGGTGCGCACTCGCCATCTCGGGTGGTTCCTCGCCTACGCGGAGCGTGCCGAGCCCGAGCTGGGCGCGGCCGACGGACTGTTGTGGATGGGCCGCTTGGACGCGGAGCACGACAACCTCCAGTCCGCGCTCGAGTGGGCAGAGTCCAGCGGCGACCAAGAGGCTGTTCTGCGCCTCGTCGCCGCACTGGGTCTCTTCTGGGAGGCTCGCGGCCATCGCCATCAGGGCATCGGCGGCCGATGGTTTGACCGAGCGTTGGCCGTCGACCAGGGCCCGTCGGTGGCCCGGGCCCGGGCGCTGTGGGCCGCCGCCCACATGGGCATCTATGGCGGCGATCCTTCCGTCACCTTCGCCCGGGCGCCTGAAGCGCTCGCCGTCGCCGAGGCCGTGGGCGATCAGCGGACCATGATCCGGGCGGCGATCACGATCGGCTACGGAATGGCCATGATCGCTCCCCAGGAGGGGTTTGCGGGACTCACCGACAGCATTGCACTGGCCCGCTCCATCGGGGACGAGTGGGCCGTCGCTGACGGGTTGAAGATGATGACCATCGCCTGGGGTGCTCGCGGCGACTACGACAATGCGCTCGCAACGTCACGGGAACTGGCCGTGGTGGCCAACCGGCTCGGCAACAAGTTCTTCCTCGCCTGGTCGCACACGACCGCCGCGTATGTCGCTTTGCATCGTGGTGATTTTTCGACGGCCCGGGGTCGGCTGGACACGTCGATCGCCCTGTGCGACGAGGTCGGCGATCCGATGACGGGATGGATTGCCCTGTGCTGGCTCGGTGAGGTCGATGCCCACACCGGAGACTATGTGCAGGCCCAGGCCCGTTACGAACGGGTCCTGCGCAAGGGGGTGGTGTCCGACGGTGACCTGGCCCGGCACTGGGCCGTCCCGGATCTCGGAGCGCTTCTGCTGGCACTCGGCGATGTTGCCGGTGCGGCGCGCGTGATCGAGCCGGCTGTCCCCGACTTCGAGAACGAAGTCCCGATGATCCGCGTCCCGTTCTTGCTGGTGTACGGCGACCTGCTGGCCGCTTCGGGCGACGAAGCAGGGGCCAACGCCGAATACGAGCGGGCAAGACAAGCGGCGTCGCAGGCCGACAACGCGCCCTTCACCGCAGCGGCCGACTACCGCCTCGGTCAACTGGCTCGTCGACGAGGCGAGTCCACCGAAGCAGAGGACCTCCACCAGCGAGCCTTGGCCGTGCGGCATGAGAACGGACTCGTGGTCGAAATCGCCGAGTCCCTCGAGGCCCTGGCAGGAATCGCCGTCGACCAGGAGAGCGCGTCCGAAGCCGCCCGCCTCTTCGGTGCCGCGCAAGCCATTGGAGACTCGACAGGTCGGGCCCGCGCCCCAGCCGCATGCATCCACTACGAACAGGACCTGGCCCGAACCCGCCAACAGCTCGACGATGACGCATTCCAGACTTCCTGGACCGCAGGCCAGTCCCTCAACATCGATGCAGCCGTCGCGTACGTGTCGCGAGCCCGAGGCGCCCGCAAGCGCCCGTCCGCCGGCTGGGCCAGCCTCACGCCGACCGAACTCGAAGTCGTCAAGCTCACCGCCGAGGGGCTCACCAACCCCGAAATCGGAGAACGACTGTTCATCAGCAGGGCGACGGTGAAGACACATCTGGCCCACACCTTCGCCAAAGTCGGCGTCACGAGCCGGGCGGAACTTGCTTCCGAGGCAACTCGCCGGGGCCTCTAGGACAACCCACGTCGAGACCCGTTCGGTCTTGCGGACGGGGGAGGCCTGCGTCGCCACGAGGCCGCCTGTGCGCGGTGTGTCGGTGGCGCCGGGACACTGGCGGACCGCTGTGAACTGCACTGGACCCGTTTGGCGGAGGGAGTGGGATTCGAACCCACGGAGGCTTGCACCTCGCAGCTTTTCAAGAGCTGTGCATTCGTCCGCTCTGCCATCCCTCCGGACGGTTCATGCTACGTGAGTGCCCTGACTACACGACTCGCCCACCCACGACTCATCCACCGCCCAACTCGGCCAGCTCCACGACGACGCCCGGCCCGTCGAGGAAGACCAGCTTCTTGTCGTGGTAGTCGAAGACCTCGTTCCGTGGCTTGATCCCGTGTGCGGCCAGGTGCTCGAGCATGGCGGCCATGTCGTTGACCCGGAAGCACACATGGTTGAAGCCGGTGCGATCGAGCGTGCCCGTCCCGCCGTCGACCTTGATCGGCGGCTGATGGAAGCGCAGCAGCTGAATCTCCTGGCGCACGTCGGCCCCTTTGAGCGCGAGAGTCACGTGATCGGACTCCCATCCCGGGATCCCCATGTAGTCCGAGATCCGTTCACCCGACGCCACCACCGCGATGGTCTCCTCGAAGCCGAGGAGCCCGAAGAAACGACGCGCCTCCTCCAGGTCGGTCACGACGATCGTCATGTGATCGAAGCCCTCGTTCCGTGCGGTCACCATCGGTGACCTCCCTTTCGCTCGTTCGCTACCCCTTGGCTGCCTGTTCCCGCGCATCCCGGGCCCGGCTGCGCAGCCGCCCCCGGATCGCCTGGTCCAGGAGGACCTTGCGCAGCCGCACCGCCTTGGGTGTGACTTCGACGCACTCGTCCTCGCTGATGAACTCCAGCGCGTGCTCCAGCGAGAACGCCATGGCGGGCGTCAGCCGCTCGAAGTCCTCCGCGGTCGCCGAGCGGATGTTGTTCAGCTTCTTCTCCTTGGTCGGGTTGACGTCCATCTCGTCGGCCCGGGCGTTCTCCCCCACGATCATGCCCTCGTAGACCTCCTCGGCGGGACCGATGATCAGGGTGCCGCGCTCTTGGAGGTTCATCAGCGCGAACGTGGTCGTCACGCCGCGCCGGTCGGCGACCATCGACCCGTTGCGCCTGGTCCGCAGGTCGCCGTGCCAGGGCTCCCAGCCGTCGAACACGTGGTGGAGGATGCCGGTGCCCCGGGTCTCGGTCAGGAACTCGGTGCGGAAGCCGATGAGGCCGCGGGCCGGGACCCGGTAGTCGAAGCGCACCCAGCCCGTCCCGTGGTTGACCATTTCGAGCATGGTGCCCTTGCGGAGCGCCAGGAGCTGGGTGACGACGCCGAGATACTCGTCCGGCACGTCGACGCTGACCCGCTCCACCGGCTCGTGCACCTTGCCGTCGATCTCGCGCGTCACGACCTGCGGCTTGCCCACCGTCAGCTCGAACCCCTCGCGCCGCATGGTCTCGACCAGCACGGCCAGCTGCAGCTCGCCCCGGCCGAGCACCTCCCACATGTCCGGGCGGTCGGTCGGAGCCACCCTGATGGCCACGTTGCCGACGAGCTCCGCATCGAGCCGGGCCTTGAGCAGGCGGGCCGTGAGCTTCGTCCCGTCCGCACCGGAGAGGGGTGACGTGTTGATGCCGATGGTCATCGCCAGACTGGGCTCGTCGACGGTGATGGCGGGCAGCGCGACCGGCTTGTCGGGGTCGGCCAATGTCTCGCCGATGGTGACCTCGGCCAGACCGGCGACCGAGACGATCTCGCCGGGGCCGGCCGACTCCGCCGGCACCTGGTCGAGCGCCTCGGTGACGTAGAGCTCGGTGATCTTGGCCTTCTCGATGGTGCCGTCGAGGCGGCACCATGCCACCGGGCTGCCCTTGACCAGCGTGCCGTTGTGCACCCGGCAGATGGCCAGCCTCCCCACATAGGGAGAGGCGGAGAGGTTGCAGACGAGCGCCTGCGTCCCCGCCGCCTCGTCGAACGACGGGGCCGGGACGTGCTCGATGATGGCCCGGAACAGCGGCTCGACGTTCTCGCCCTCGACGCCGGGCTCGGTGCTGACCCAACCCGCCCTGGCGTTGGCATAGAGGATGGGGAAGTCGATCTGGTCCTCGTCGGCGTCGAGGTCCAAGAACAGCTCCTCCACCTGGTGCACGACCTCGGCGATGCGGGCGTCCGCCCGGTCGACCTTGTTGATCACGAGCACGACGGGGAGGCGAGCCTCGAGAGTCTTGCGTAGGACGAAGCGTGTCTGGGGCAGCGGGCCTTCCGAGGCGTCGACCAGGAGGAGCACCCCGTCGACCATGGTCAGCCCGCGCTCGACCTCACCGCCGAAGTCGGCGTGCCCCGGTGTGTCCACGATGTTCAGCTTCACCCCGCCCCAGCGCACGGCCGTGTTCTTGGCCAGGATGGTGATGCCCTTCTCGCGCTCGAGGTCGCCGGAGTCCATCACCCGGTCGGTCAGCTCCTGATGCGCGCCGAAGGCGCCGGTCTGGCGCAAGAGGGCGTCGACCAGGGTGGTCTTGCCGTGGTCGACGTGCGCCACGATGGCCACGTTCCTGATGTCGTCGCGGGTCTCCATGGGGGGACCAACGATAGATGACCTGGGTGGGGTGCCTCAGGCGGCCGAGCGCAGCGAGGTTCCGGCGCCGCCGAGGGCCAGTTCCACCGCCTCCGCCCCGAGGGTGAGAACGGCCGGTTCAGGCTCGACCCGGACCAGGTGGCCGGAATCGGGCCACCACCCGACCACGCGGCCCGGCACGCCGTCGCCCCGCAGTCGCAGGGCCTCGACGAGGGAGACCAGGGCGAGTTCGGCGCGGACCGAGTCACGGCGTGGCCCTGACAGCACCACGAGATGTGCGTGCGCCGTGCGCACGTCGGCGCGGCCGCGCAAGGCGAGCAACGCGGAATGGGGGCTGTCCCACCAGTGGTCGCGGCCGACGGCCGGCGGTGCAGGGAACGCGGACCAGTCGAGGGCACACCACAGGCGGGTGGCCCAGGTCACGGCCTCCGCCCCGACGGCGGCGCGGCCCGCGGGCGGGAGCCCGTCGACCCAGCGGTCGAGTTGCGAGACGGATGAACTGCCATCGCGCACGAGAAGGGAGGATTCCGCCAGCCGGTACCGCACGGCCTCGAGCGGGGAGCGCGCCCCACCCCCGAGCAACAGGCGGACGGCGGCCACGCCGATGGGTCGACGCGCATTGCGCGCGGACCAGGCGAACGGCTCCGGTTGCGCCGGATCCCCGGCATCGCCGCCGAACGCCGTGCGGACCTCGTGGTCGGTGACACGGAACCGGACGGCGCCGGCTCGCCGGACGGCGAGGCCCGCCAGTTTCGACTTGGCGTCCTCGAGGGCGGCCTGCCAAGAGGGCGCGTCGACCGCAGGGACGGGAGCCACCAACGCGGGCATGAGCCGGTCAGCCATGGTCAGCGCTGGCGCGGGCCAGCCACGCCGCAATGTGCGAGGCGACCGCCCGGAGATGCTCCTCGCGTACGTCCTCCACGCCGTAGCGGCCGGTGGCGGATTCGAGCAGGGCCAGCCGGAACGGGGGAGTGCCGCTCCGCAGGGTCTCGAGCAGGGACAGATAGTGCAGAGACCGTCGCTCCGACGCCCAGGGCCCGCCGGTGGACAGGCCGAGTGCGCACAGCGAGGCCGTGCGCGGCTGGGGGAGACCCACAACCAGGTCGAAGACACCATGGAGGACGACGCGGCCGCCCCCGAGGGGGATGGCGACGCGGTCGTCGGTCCGCGGCATCCAGCCCGGCGCGAACCGGGGGACCAGTCCGGACAGGTTGCGGGCGTGGAGCGCGAGCGTCTCCGCGAGGGTTGCACGCGCCGCCTCGGGCAGCGACTCGACGTGGCGCACCGCTGCGTCGGCTCCGGAGGCCCGCAAGCCGTTGACCGCGTCGGCCAGCGGGTCGTCGATCTCCCCCGTGTGGACGAGCTGACGGAGCAGCGTGTGCACGAGGCGGGACAACACGAGGTGATCGGTCACGGTGTCGTCGTGACGACGTTCCTCGGGGAACCCGAGCAGCTGACGTGGCCCCAGGAAGAGAGGTGGCGCGTGCTCACCCCGCGCCGCGACGACGTCGTAGGCGGCATCCTCGAGCCAGGCCCGCAATCCGCCGGCCAGACCCGGGTCGAAGCGCGGTCGTGCGGCGGCGTCGCCGCGGAGCAGCGCCAGGACCTCTCCACCCGTGCCGCGATCCGCCGGCGCGTCATCATGAGGACCCGGGCGGAGCAGTGGGCGTGGTGCGACGAGGACCATCGGGGCAGTGTGCCCACGGGGTGTGACACTGCTCTACCCTGAGACGTACATGGCACCCGCCCTCCTGCTGGCGTCGGCCGGCAACACCGCCTTCTACGTGATCTTCGGGATCTTCGTGGTGGCGATGGTCGCGCTCGTGGTGATCGTGATCATGTGGGCCGTCCGGCACGATCTCGCCGGGCGACAGGCGTGGCGGGCACGCCAGGAGGCGCGAGGGCAGCCGCCCCCGGATCCGCCGGGAGCCGCATCGTGAGCGACGCCGTCCACTTCGACGACGCATCGACGCCCACGTGGTCGGCGCGAATGCGCGCCCGCTGGGCGCGTCGGCCCCACCTGTTGGACGGCCGGCACGGCGCGGCGCCGCGCCGGACGGCGTTCGTGCTCGCCGGCGGCGGGAGCCGCGGTTCGGTCCAGGTGGGCATGCTCGAGGAACTCATCCGGCGCGGTATCCGGGCCGATCGTGTCTTCGGTGCGTCGGTCGGGGCGATCAACGGCGCGTCGTACGCGGGCAACCCGACGCTCGAGAACGTCGGGCGCATGGGCGACATCTGGCGCGCGTTGAAGGGCACCGACATCTTTCCGCGCGGTCCCCTCGATGGCCCGTGGGCCTTCTTGCAGAAGCGCCCGTCCGTGCACGCCAACACCGGGCTCCGGGCCATCATCGAGGCCGGGATCGACTACGAGAACCTCGAGGACGCCACCATCCCGATCGAGGTGGTGACGACGTCGCTCACCGACGGCCGCGAGCGCTGGATCGGCCACGGGCCGGCCGTCGAGGCCATCCTGGCCTCCTCGGCCATCCCGTCCATCTTCCCGCCGGTCATCATCGACGGCGACATGCTCGTCGACGGCGGCGTGGTCAACAACGTGCCGATCAGCCAGGCCATCGCCGCCGGCTGTGACCGTATCTATGTGCTGCTGTGCGGGCCGTTGCACTACCACCCGCCCCCGCCGCGGCGGCCGCTCGAGGCCCAGCTGACCGCCTTCTTCGTCGCCATCCACGCCCGCTTCGTCCGTGAGCTGGCGTCGCTCCCGCCCGGCGTCGAGGTGGTCGTCTTCAGCGGGGGCGGCGAGCCCTCGGGCCAGTACCGCGACTTCTCCGCGACGGCGACCCTGATCGAGGAGGGACGCGCCGAGGTGGCGGACGTCCTCGATCGCTATGCCGGGACCTCGCACGACCTGGCGCCGGCACGGGCACCCGTACCGTGAAATTGGTGAAGCAGTGAAACGGTGAAGCAGTGAAATGGTGAAGCAGTGAAATGGTGAAGCAGTGAAACGGTGAAGCAGTGAGCGGGGACCGCTACCTCCTCACCAACGATGCTCCCGAGGCGATGGACCGCTTCACCGCCTTCGCCGCCCTGTTCGACCCCTCGACCTTCCGGCATCTCGACGGCCTGGGCGTGGCTCCCGGCTGGCGTTGCTGGGAGGTGGGCGCGGGCGGGACCTCGGTCGTGCAGCACCTCTCGGAGCGGGTCGGGCCCGGCGGACACGTGCTCGCCACCGACATCAACCTGTCCTGGGCCGGCGTGGCGACCTCCCCCAACGTCGAGATCCTCGAACACGACGTCGCCGCGGACCCGCCGCCGGAAGGGACCTTCGACCTGGTCCACGCCCGGCTGGTCCTCGTGCACGTGCCCGAGCGCGACGCCGCCCTGGTCAACATGGCCTCCGCCCTCCGCCCGGGCGGCGTCCTCCTCGTCGAAGACGCCGACCCGGCCCTCCAGCCGCTGAGCTGCCTGGAGGAGATCGGGCCGGCGGAGGTGCTGGCCAACCGCCTCCGGCGGGGCTTCCGCTCGCTCCTGGCCGAGCGCGGGGTCGACCTGGCCTACGGCCGCTCCCTGCCCCGCCGCCTCCGGGCGGCCGGGTTGGTCCAGGTGGCGGCCGACGCCGCCTTCCCGCTGAGCGATCCGGCCTGCAACCATCTCGAGACCGCGACGATCAACCTGATCCGGGACCAGCTCCTCGACCATGGCATCGCCACCGAGGACGAGATCACCCGGCACCTGGCGAACGTGGCATCCGGCCTGCTCGACCTGGCCCAGCCCCCGATGATCTCCTGCTGGGGCCGCCGCCCGCCGCCCGCCTGAGCGGTACCGGCGGCCGCAGCGGTCGTCGGCGTCACAAGTTCCTGGTGGAATAGGAGCGTGCCCGACGCTCCTCTCGAATCCACTGGGCCCGAGTCGCTCTTCCACCCCGCCGTCGCGGGCTGGTTCAACCGACGGTTCCCGGCCGGCCCGACGCCGCCGCAGTCGGCGGCCTGGCCTCACATCGCGGCGGGGAGCAATGTGCTGGTGGCCTCGCCCACCGGTTCGGGCAAGACCCTCACGGGCTTCCTGGTGGCCATCGACGCGGCCTACCGCGCCGCCGAGGCCGGATCGAGCGCCCGGGGCGCGCCCGAGGTCCTCTACATCTCGCCGCTGCGGGCGCTCGCCGTCGACGTCCACGAGAACCTCCACGTCCCGCTCTCGGAGATCCGGGAGGAGGCGGCGCGCCTCGGCTACGCCGATCCGGGCCTGCGCGTCGCCATCCGCACCGGGGACACGCCGCCGGCGGAGCGGGCCGCCATGAAGAAGCAGTCGCCCGACCTGCTCGTCACGACGCCCGAGTCCCTCTACCTCCTGCTGACCGCCCCCTCGTCCCGCGCCCTCCTGCGGGGCGTGCGGACCGTGATCGTCGACGAGGTGCACACGCTGGCGCGGGACAAGCGGGGCAGCCACCTGGCCCTGAGCCTCGAGCGGCTCGATGCGCTCGTCACCGAGAGCGGGGGCCGTCTCCAGCGCATCGGGCTCTCGGCGACGCAGCGGCCGCTGGACCTGGTCGCCCGGCTCCTCTCGGGCGTGCACGACGACCGCCCGCCCACGGTGATCGTCGACTGCGGCCACGCCCGCGACCTCGAGGTGGCCATCGAGCTGCCGTCCACGGAGCTGGAGGCCGTCATGAGCGGCGGCCAGATGTCGGACATCCTCGACCGCATCGCCGATCACACCCGCCACCACCGCACCACGCTGGTGTTCGTCAACACCCGCAAGATGGCCGAGCGGGTGGCCCACCAGTTGGCCGAGCGCCTCGGCGAGGACGAGACGGCGGGCGGTGACGACGTCGACGCCTCCCTCCGGGTCGCCGCCCACCACGGCAGCCTGTCGGCGGCGCGGCGGCGCATCGTCGAAACCCGTCTGCGGGCCGGCGACCTGCGCGCGCTCGTGGCGACGGCGTCGCTCGAGCTGGGGATCGACGTGGGCCCGGTCGAGCTGGTCTGCCAGATCGGCTCGCCCCGCGCCATCGGCACCTTTCTCCAGCGCGTGGGCCGGGCCAACCACCATCGCGACGGCACGCCGGCGGGCCGCCTCTACCCGACGACGCGCGATGAGCTCGTGGAGTGCACCGCCCTTCTCGCCGCCGTGCGGGAGGGCCGGCTCGATCTCCTCGAGCCGCCCGTGGCCCCGCTCGACGTGCTGGCGCAGCAGTTGGTGGCGGAGGTGGCCTCCACCGACGAGCGCGAGGTCGAGGCGATGTGGGCCATGGCCAGGCACGCGGCTCCGTACGCGGCACTGCCCCGGCAGGACTTCGACGACGTGGTGGCGCTGGCGAGCTGGGGGATCGAGACGGGCCGGGGCCGCCGCGGCGCGCACCTGCATCACGACGCCGTCAACGGGCGGCTCCGCGCCCGGCGGGGCGCGCGGCTGGCCGCGCTGACCGGCGGCGGCGCCATCCCGGAGACCGGCGACTACCGCGTGGTGCTCGATCCCGACGGGGTGACGGTCGGCTCGGTGCACGAGGACTTCGCCGTCGAGGCGACCGCGGGGGACATCTTCCTCCTGGGCACGCACTCGTGGAGGGTGGCCAAGGTCGAGGTCGGCACGGTCCGGGTCCACGACGCGGGGGACCTGCCGCCGACCATCCCGTTCTGGTTGGGCGAGGCCCCCGCCCGCACCGCCGAGCTCTCCGAGGCGGTGAGCGACCTTCGGGCCGCGCTCGAGCCGCTGCTGCACGCGGGAGACGGCGACGGGGCGCGCCGGCTCGTGGCCGAGCGCGCCGGGGTGTCGGCCGAAGTGGCCCAACAGGTCGTTGCCTACTGCGCCGCCGGCCTGCACGCGCTGGGCCATCTCCCGACACGCGAGCGCATCGTCGTGGAGCGCTGCTTCGACGACACGGAGGGATCGCAGCTGATCATCCACGCGCCGTTCGGTGGCCGCATCAACCGAGCGCTCGGGCTGGCGCTGCGCAAGCGGTTCTGCGTGTCCTTCGACTTCGAGCTGCAGGCGGCGGCCGACGACGACACCGTCGTGCTGTCGCTCGGGCCCCAGCACAGCTTCCCGCTGACCAGTGTGCAGTCCATGCTGAGCAGCGCGAAGGCGGCCGAGGTCCTGACCCAGGCCGTGCTGCCCCATCCCATGCTCGGGGCGCGCTGGCGCTGGAACCTCAACCGCGCCCTGGTGCTCCCCCGCATGAACGGCGGCAAGCGGCGGCCGATCCACCTCCAGCGCATGGAGGCCGACGACCTGCTCGCTGCCGTGTGGCCGGGGTTGGCCGCCTGCCAGGAGAACGCACCCGCGGGGCCGGTGGGCGTGCCCGACCACGTCCTGGCGCGCCAGACGGTCCACGACTGCCTGCACGAGGGACTCTCCGTCGAGGGACTGGTCGAACTGTGGGCCCAGGTCGAGTCGGGTGCGATCGCGGTGCACACCGTCGAGTCGTCGGAGCCCTCCCCCCTGGCCCACGCCATTCTGAGCGGGCGCCCCTACACCTATCTCGACGATGCTCCGCTCGAGGAGCGGCGCACCCGCGCGCTCTCGCTGCGCCGCGGGCTGGGGGAGCTGGGACCCGACGGGCTGCCGGTTCCGGCCGCCGAGCTGGCCGCGCTCGACCCCGCCGCCGTGGCCGCCGTGCTCGACCAGGTCCGGCCCCGCCTCCGCAACGCCGACGAGCTGCACGACCTGCTGCTCTCACTGGTGGCGGCGCGGCCGCACGGGGAGTGGGCGGCCTGGTACGACGCCCTCGCGGCCGACGGGCGGGCGGGCACGCACGACGGCTGCTGGGTGGCCACGGAGCGCCGCGAGGCGGCGGAGGCGCTCGGGAGTGACGACGAGGCGGCCGCGGCGTGTGTGGCCGGCCACCTGCAACTGGCCGGCCCGGTGACCGTCGAGGAGCTCGTGGCGCCGGCCGCCCTGCCGTCGGGTGCGCCGATGGGGGCGCCGCTGTCGGCGGCCCGGGCGCGCACGGCACTGGCCCGTCTCGAGGGAAGGGGCTCCGCCATCGAGCTGCCGGACGGTCGCTGGTGCGCCCGCAACCTCCTGGTGCGCCTGCACCGGGCCAGTCGCAGCCGGCGCCGCGGCCTGGTCGACCCGGTGCCGATCGCCGAGTACGTGCGCTTCCTGACGCACTGGCAGCACGCGACGCCCGGCAGCCGCGTGGAAGGCCGGGCCGGGCTGCTCGAGGTGCTCGAGCAGCTGCAGGGGATCGAGGCTCCCGCAGCGGAGTGGGAGGCCCAGATCCTCCCCTCCCGCGTCGCCGACTACGACCCGCGCTGGCTCGACGAACTGTGCCTGTCCGGCGAGATCGTCTGGGGACGCCTCACGCCGCGCGCCGAGCGGACCGGGCGCAGCGGCACACCCTCGCCCGCCACGCCGCTCGCCTTCGTGGTGCGCGAGGAGCTCGAAGTCATGCTGCGCGCGGTCAGAGCGGGGTCGCCCGCACCCGAGCCCGAGATCGGTGCGGCCGCCGACGTCCTCGCCGCGTTGCGGGTGCGCGGTGCCTGCTTCCGTCCGGAGCTGGCTCCCCTCATCGGCCGGCTGCCGGCCGAGGTCGACGAGGGCCTGTGGGATCTCGTCTCCCGAGGCATCGTCACCGCCGACGCCTTCTCGGCGGTGCGCGCCCTGCTCTCGGCCCGCGACCGGTGGCGGACCCGCACGGTGCGCCGACCGTCGGGGCGATTGGCGCGGCGCCGCGCTCCGGTGGGGACGGGCATCGGCGAAGGCCGGTGGTCGCTCCTGCCCGGGCCCGAGGTCCTCGGTGCGCCGGCGGTCGACGACGGCGTGCTCCTGCCCGGCAACGAGGCGCTGGCCGAGTCGGTGGCGCAGCAGCTGCTCGTGCGCTGGGGCATCGTCGCCTGGGAGCTGTGGAGCAGGGAGTCGTTCAAGGTGCCCTGGCGCGAGGTCGTGTGGGCGCTGCGCCGGATGGAGGCGCGGGGGCTCGCACTCGGAGGCCGCTTCGTCGCGGGCCTCTCGGGTGAGCAGTACGCGCTCCCCGAGGCATGCGAGGAGCTGCAGGCGATGCATCGCCGCGGGGCCGAGGGTGAGCAGGTCGTGGTGGCCGGGGCGGACCCGCTCAACATGACCGGTTCCGTCCTGGGCGGGGCCCGTGTCCCGACGCGGCGCAACCAGCGCGTGATCTATCGCGACGGGATCGTGGTGGACGGGCTCGAGGCAGGCTGAGGTCGTGGCAGGCTGAGGTCGTGGCACGGCCGACCCGGACCATCGATCTCAGCGCCGACGCCGGCGAGGCGACGGACCCGGCGGGCATCGACGCGGAACGGGCGCTCTTCGGACTCGTGACAACGGTCCACGTCGCATGTGGCGGGCACGCGGGGGACGACGACTCCATGGCGGCCACGGTCGCCGCCGCCCTCGAGCACGCGGTCCGGGTCGGTGCCCATCCCTCCTACCCCGACCGCGCCGGCTTCGGGCGCAATCCCATGGAGATCGACCGCGGTGAGCTCGGCGAGTCGCTGGCCGAGCAGCTGCGCGCGCTCGGGCGGGTCTGCCGGACCGCCGGCACGGCGATCACCTCGGTCAAGGCCCACGGTGCGCTCTACGAGGAGGTGGCGAAGGGAGGCGCGCTCTACGAGACCTTTCGCGATGCCGTGCGTGACACTGTCGGTTCGGGCGCGGCCCTGGTGCTCCCTTCGGGCTGTCGCGCCATGGCCATGGTGCTCCGCGACGGCGTCGAGGCCTACGAGGAGGGCTTCTGCGACCGGGCGTACCGGAGCGACGGGGGTCTGGTGGACCGGGCCACGCCGGGCGCCGTGCTGGGTGAGCCCGAGGCGGCGGCCGCGCAGGCGCTGGCGCTCGCCCGCGGCGCGGTGGTCGCCGACGACGGGTGCGTGCTGACCCTGTGGGTCGACACGCTGTGCGTCCACGGCGACTCCCCCGGGGCTGTCGCCATCGCCACCGCCGTCCGCCGGGTCATGGCCGACGCGGGGATCGATGTGGTCGCGCCGGCACGTGCATGACCCCATCCGTTCCGGTCGGGGAGCTACGGGCACTCGGTGACCGCGCCCTTCTGATCGGCGTCGCCGACGCCACCGCAGGCCGGGCGCTGGCGCGGGTGCTGGCCGGCGCGTTCGACGGTGCGGCCGACGTGGTGTGCGGCATCGCCACCGTCATGGTCCACGCGACCGACCCTGACGCGGAGCTCCGATCGCTGTGGGCCACCGCGGCGGGGATGGTGACGGGGGTAGGCGCGGGCGTGGTCGAGAGCCGGCCCCATGGCCACGCCGCCGGGGACGCGGTCGAGCCGGGCCGGCTGGTCACCATTCCGTGCCGGTTCGACGGGCCCGACGTCGCGGAGGTGGCCGCGCTGGCGCGGTGTGCTCCCGACGAGGTGGCGGAGCTCCTGACCGCACAACCGCTGACCGTGGCCGTGGTCGGGTTCTCGCCGGGATTCGCCTACCTCGGAGGGCTGCCCGCCCAGCTGGAGCGCGTGCCGCGGCGCGCCCGCCCGCGCCCGGTGGTCCCCGCCGGATCGGTGGCGATCGCCAACGGGCACGCCGCCGTCTACCCCACGGCGTCGCCGGGTGGATGGAACCTGGTCGGCCGGACCGGCTTCCCCCTCTTCTCCCCGGAGCGCCGGCCCTTCGCCGTGCTGGCCCCCGGGGACCGGGTCCGCTTCACCGTTGCCGGGGCGGGCGAGCAGGTCGAGCCGGCGCCGGTGACGGCGCCACCGTGGTCGGTGCCGCCCGAGGCGCGCCCCGTGTTCGAGGTCGTGGCCCCGGGGCTGCGGGCGGTCGTCCAGGACGGTGGCCGGCACGCCGTCGCCCCGGTCGGGGTCCCGGGCGCCGGTCCGGCCGACCCGGTGTCGTTCGCGCTCGCCAACCGGCTGGCCGGCAACGCCCGCGACGCCGGCACGCTCGAGCTCACGGGGGGTGGGACCCGGCTTCGTTGCCTCGGTCCGTGCCACGTCGCGGCGGTGGGCGCCGCACCGGATGTCCGCGTGGACGGGACGCCGGCGCCGCCGGGCCAGCTGCTGCCGCTGGTCGCCGGTCAGGTGCTCGAGGTCGGCCGCCAGCGCAGCGGCTGGCGTACCTATCTCTCGGTGGCGGGCGGCTTCCTCGGACCGGAGTGGTTCGGGAGCAGCGCCAGCGACGAGTTGACGAGGCTCGGCGCCGGCCCGCTCGTCCAGGGAGCGCAGCTGCACGCCGGACCCTGGGCGCCCCCGCTGGGGGACCACATCCGGGCCGGCCGCGCCACCGAGCTCGTGCCGGACGCGCCGGTCCACCTGCGTGTCGTGCCGGGTCCGCACCCCGAGCAGTTCGGGCCCGATGCGCTGGCGCGGCTCGCCGATGCCGCCTTCGAGGTGGCGCCCGCGTCCAATCGCGTCGGGCTCCGGCTGCGGGCCGACCAGGGCGGGGCCGACCGGCGGGGCTGGCATGCCGCCGGCGGCGGTGAGCTCGATTCCCAGGGCGTCGTCACCGGGGCCGTCCAGGTGCCACCGGACGGCGACCCCGTCGTCCTCCTGCCCGACCACGCGACGCTCGGCGGCTATCCCGTGCTGGCGGTGGTGGTGTCCGCCGACCACGGTCTCCTCGGCCAGTGCGCACCGGGCACCACGGTGCGCCTCGTGCCCACCGAGCCCGCCGCGGCGGACGAGGCCCGACGGGCGGCGCGCCGCGAGCTGGAGAGTGCGGTCGTCGGGCCCTACCCCCTGGCCGTCGGCTGACCGGGCGCGCCGGCGTCAGACCAACAGCTTCACGGCCGTGCCGACCGCGATGACGATGACCACGACCCGCAGCGCGGGTGCGGGGAGCGCCAGGGCCAGACGGGCACCGGCGTAGCCGCCGACGAGGCTGCCCGCGGCCAGGAGGCCCACCGCCTCCCAGGCGAGCCCGCCGTGGATGAGGAACACGACGGCGGCGATGCCGTTGACGATCATGGAGAGGACGGCGCGCAGCCCGCTGGTGTGGGCGATGGAGAGCGGCAGGGCCAGGCCGAGGATGGCGAGGAACATCACGCCCATGGCGGCGCCGAAGTAGCCGCCGTAGACCGAGGCGGCGAACACCCCCGCGACCAGGAGGACGGGCCTCGTGCGGGGGTGGGCCGAGCCCCTGTCGAGGGCACGCCGCAGGGCCGGCTGGGCGGCGAACAGGGCGGCGGCCCCCAGGACGAGCCAGGGGACGACGTCGTCGAACGTCGCGGGGGACGTGGTGAGGAGGAGCAACGCGCCGGCGATCCCGCCCGCCAGGGCGACCGGGGTCAGGCGGATGAGGCGACGTGACTGGTCGCCGATCTCGCGGCGGTAGCCGGCGGCCGAGGCCACGTAGCCGGGCCAGATCCCGATGGTGTTCGTGATGTTCGCGGTGAGGGCGGGGTAGCCGAGCCCGAGCAGGATCGGGAACGAGATCAGGCTGCCGCCGCCGGCCACGCCGTTGAAGATGCCGGCACCGAGCCCGCCCAGGAGGAGCAGGACGACGTGGGACGCGGGCATTGCCGGGCAAGAGTACGGGACCACCGGTG
>CAWIYI010000008.1:0-72943 GCA_963840245.1 uncultured Acidimicrobiaceae bacterium | reverse complement strand
GATGGCGGCGAGCACGTCGAGTTTGGCGGCGGGCGGGCCGGCCAGCTGGCCGCGACAGCCCGATCAGCGCGGCCAGGATCAAGAAGACCACCAGGTTCGAGAACGGCACCACGGTGTCGGTGATGCCCCTCGAATGGAGCGACGACACCAATGCGATGCCCAGGCCCGTCCCGACCATGATGCCGATCACCGCGCCGAAGACCGAGAGAATCACCGACTCCGATCGGATCATGGCTCTGATCTGCCGCCGCTTCATGCCGACCGCGCGCAGCAGTCCGATTCGTGGGTGCGCTCGAACACGGACAGCATGAGCGTGTTGACGATCCCGATGAGGGCGATGAGCACCGCCAGCGCCGAGCAGCGCGTACACCAGGCCGAGCAGCTGGTTGACCTGGGCCGACTGTGCGACTTCGAACTCGGCGCGCGTCTGGACCTGCACGTTCGGGTAGGACGTCAGCGCGTGCTGCACGCCCGGCTCGCCGGAGCTGCCATCGGTCTTCAACAGCGGCCACGGGGAGCGGATTCTGATAATGGGTCACGAACACGGCGTTGCTCACCACATACCTCCCCACCAGCGCGTTCGCCTGGTAGATCCCGCCGATGCGTAGGGTCGACGGCCCTGTGAGCGCGAACCTCACCGGGACCGTCTGCCCCACCGAGTAGTTGTCGCGGTTGGCGGTCGTGGTGTCGACCAGCAGCGCGCCGGCGGACAGCGTCGCCGAGCTCCCGGCGGTCATGTCCAGAATCACCGTCTGGGAGAGGCTGCGGGTCGAGACGGCGGTAAGGGTGGCCAGTGACTGCTTGATCTCGAACTCGCCGGAGTAGACCGACGAGGTGGCGAGAACGCCGGGTACCGCGGCGACGCCCGCGGTACGGTCTGGCTGAACTCCCCCTGCCCGTTCTTGTTGGTGTTGGTGACGATCAGGGTCTGCGCTGACGGCGTTGTCGACGCTGCTCGTGGCCGAGCGCGACAAGGAGGCGCCGAAGACGGCGATGGCCGAAACGAGCGCCAGACCGACCATGAGCGTGGACGCCGTCTGGGCGGTGCGGCGCGTGCTGCGCATGGAGTTCTCCCGCCCCAGCTTTCCCGAGGCGCCGAGCAGGCGGCCCAGCGGACGGCCGATGACGCTCGCCAGGGGCGGCGCGACCGCAGGTGCCAACCTGGCGACGCCGACGAAGATCAGCACGGCGCCGAGGCCGACCAGACCGATGGTCGGTTCGGTCAGCCCGACGGCCGCAAGGCGACCCCGATACCCGTGATGATGCCGCCCCGGATGAAACGCCGGCGGGACGAGATCTCGGCCTCCCTCTGCTGCTCCGACACCGCGGCCACCGGGGTGATACGTACGGCACGGCGGGCCGGACTGATCGCCGACACCATCGTGACGCCGACGCCCACCACGAGCCCCACCATGACGGTGCCGGTCTCGAACGCGATCGGCCCCGACGGCAGCGTGACCCCGAAGCCCCTGAACAGCGTCACGATACCGATGGCGGCGAGCACCCCCACCCCGAGCCCGACCAGCGACGACACCACCCCGACGATCAAGGCCTCCCCGAGCAGGAGAACGGAAGACCTGGCGGCGGCTGGCCCCGACGATGCGCAGCAGCGCGAGCTCGTTCGTGCGCTGCCCCACGATGATGGAGAAGGTGTTGAAATGGTGAACCCGCCGACGAACAACGCGATGAACGCGAAAACGAGAAGCGCGGTCTAGAAGAAGCCGAGTGCGGAGTTGATGGCGCTCGTCTGCCTCGCTGACGACGGTCTGCCCCGTGACGACCTCGGTGCCATGCGGGGAGGACACGGGCGATGTCCTTCTGCACGGTCGCCTTGTCCGCTCCCGGTGCGCAACCACGCTGACGGCGTTGACCTGCCACATCATGGAGGAGCGCCTGCGCCGTCGGCAGCGTCGAAGGCGGCGAGGGTGGCGCCGGCCAGGTTGTTCGCCGTCCCGAAGCGGACCAGGCCCGTGATGGTGAAGGTCCGTGTCGGCCCATCGAGGAGGATGCCGCACCGGTCTGCCCCACCTTGAAGCCGTATTTCTCCGCGGTCCCCAGGTCCATCACGACGTCGTGAGGGGTCGTGGGCGCGCCGCCCTGGGCGAGGCGCAGGGGGGAGATTTGCTGGTTCGGATCGAAGGAGAGGCCGAGGGTGGCGCGCCCCCGGTGCTGATCGCCTTGCCGTCCGGAGCGATGAACTGGGCGAAGCCGTTCACCGTCTCCGTCGGCGGCCACGCCCGGGACCGAGCGCACCGTGGCCACGACGGAGTCGGGAACGGCGTTGCGGGTGGCCCCCGTGCCCGTCGCTGGTTGGCGAACTGCGCCACGCCGCGGACCTGGAAGTCGACGTTCTGGTAGATGTTCCCGAACAGCGTGTTGAACGTGCTGTGCAGCGTGTCGGTGAGCACGAACGTCCCCGCAATGAACGTCACCCCCAGCACGATGGCCAGGCCGGTCAGGGCGAGGCGGAGCTTGTCCGCGAGCAGACCCTTGATCGTGACCCGCCACATGTCAGGTGCCCAGCGTCCGGATGCGCTCGAGCACCGAGTCTGCTGTCGGCTCCGAGAGCTCGTCGACGATGTTGCCGTCGGCCAGGAAGACCACCCGGTCGGCGTAGGCCGCCGCGTGGGGGTCGTGGGTGACCATGACGATGGACTGGCCGACCTCGTTGACCGAGCGGCGCAGGAAGGAGAGCATCTCGGCGGAGGAACTGGAGTCCAGGTTCCCGGTGGGCTCGTCGGCGAAGACGAGGTCGGGCCGGTTGATCAGCGCGCGGGCGCAGGCGCAGCGCTGCTGCTGTCCTCCCGACAGCTCGCTCGGCCGGTGCGACAGCCGGTCGGTGATGCCGAGCTGGTCCACCAGGTAGTCGAACCACTCCTTGTCCACCTTCCGCCCCGCCAGGTCCACCGGCAGGGTGATGTTCTCGCCTGCGGTGAGCGTCGGCACGAGGTTGAAGGACTGGAACACGAAGCCGATCTGGTCCCGGCGCATCTGGGTCAGGCCCTTGTCGTCGAGGTCGCCGATGTCGATGTCGCCGACGTAGCGACTGCCCCGACGTCGGGCGGTCGAGGCCGGCCATGCAGTGCATGAGCGTGGACTTGCCCGATCCCGAAGGGCCCATGACCGCGGTGAAGCGGCCGCGCGCGAAGGTCACGTCGATGCCGGCCAGGGCGTGCACCGTCGCCTGTCCCGTCCCGTAGGTCTTGCGCAGCTCGACGGCGTGCGCGGCCGGGGAGGTCGCCCGCGGTCCGGGAGGAGCTTGTTCGGTGAGCGCCACGCTGCCTCGTTTCGTCGATCTGGGGTGGCCGGGGAACTCCATCGTGCCAGCCTGGCGGCGTCCGGCCCGACCGTGAATCCGGCAAGACCCTGGTTCGACCCTGAGAGCATCGCCGAGACCTCCGGGATGCCCCTGAGGCCCGCAGCTCTCGGCGACGGCATCCTTGCGGTCGCACCGGCGGCCCGCCGGCCCGTGCCCTCAAGGTAGCCGTGGACCTCCTCCCTTCGCTGTGACAACGTGCGTGTACCCCCGGACGACCGGACCCTTGGTGCGCCACCGCCCGCCCCGCTACCGCCCGCCCGCTACTGTCAGCCCCGCACCGGCAGGACAACAATTGCCAGATCGGCACGTGGGCTACCCGGGGGGCGAGTTCGCCATGCGGCATGACGCCATGAGAAGGGCTTGAGTCGCTGAGCACCCAGCTGCGGACGCCGAGGCGCACGACGACCGCGGTGGCGGCGGTCGCCTCCGTCGCCTCGGTGCTCGCCGTGCAACTTCTGTTGTTCCCGATCCCGTTCGGCGTCTGGGTCCAGGGCGCCGTGCTCGGCCTCCTCGGTTCCCTCATGGCGGTCGGGCTCGGCCTCACCTACCGCCTGAACAAGGTCATCAACTTCGCCCAGGGCGACCTCGGCACCGGCGCCCGCCGTCCTCGCCGTCGGTCTGATCGCCTTCTCCGGCGTCAACTACTTCCTCGGGCTGGCCACCGGCCTGGTGGCGTCCATCCTCTTGACGGCCACGGTGGAGATCCTCGTAGTGCGCCGCTTCCGGCGCTCGCCGCGCCTCGATCCTGACCGTTGCCACCATCGGGCTCTCCCAGCTGCTGGTGGTGGTCACCCTGCTCATCCCCCGCATTTGGGGCCAGACGCCCATCGCCAGCGCCACGGTGAACTTCCCGTGGCACTTCGCCTGGCACGTCGGCCCAGTCGTCTTCGACGCCGACGACCTGGTGGCGGTCATCGTCTCGGTCGGCTGCCTGGCCGCCGTCTCCCTGTGGTTCACCCGCACCGATGTCGGCCTCGCCGTGCAGGCCGTGGGCGACCGCCGCGACCGGGCTTCCATGCTCGGGATCCCGGTCGGGCGCCTGCAGTCGGTCACCTGGGTGGTCGCCGGAGTCCTCTCCTTCGTCAGCATCTTCTTCCAGGCGGCGATCCTCGGGCTCCCTCTCGATCCCACCTACGGCCTGACCGCGCTGGTGACCGCCCTGGCGGCGCTGGCCCTGGGCAACTTCACCGAGCTCCCGGTCATCGCCGCCTCCGCCGTGGCGCTCGGCATCCTGGAGCAGGGGGTGTCCTGGGACGACCCGACCAACCCCGCCCTCGGACTGGCCGTCCTGGCCGGCGTGGTCTTCGCCGCCATCGTGGTGCGCCAGCTGCTGGCCAACCGCACCGACCGTGAGGTCGAGTCCTCGCTGGCGCTGGCCGGCAGCGTGCGCGACCTCCGGCGTCGCTGCGCGACCTCACCGAGGTGCGCGTCGGGACGCCGGTGGCGGCGCTGGTGGCGTTCGCCGCAACCTGCACGCTGCCCCTCTGGATGGGCCCGGGCGAGCTCATCCGCGGCTCGGAGCTCGTCGTGCTGGCGATCGTGGGGTGCTCGGTCGTCGTCCTCACGGGATGGTCCGGCCAGGTCAGCCTGGGCCAGATGTCCTTTGCCGCCGTGGGCGCCACCGTCGGCGCCGTCGCGCTGCTCGACTGGCACTGGGACCTGAGCCTCGCCCTGTTGCTGGCCGGCGCGGCCGCCGCGCTCGTGGCCGTCGTGGTCGGCATCCCCACACTGCGCCTCGACGGGATGTTCGCCGCCGTGACGACGCTCGCCTTCGGCCTCGCGGCCTCCGGCTACCTGCTCGTGCGCGAAGAGTTCTCCTGGATCCCCCAGGGCCAGCTCGGGACCCCCTACCTCTTCGGCCTCTCCCTGACCTCGCAGTCGTCGGTGTTCGAGCTGTGCCTGGGCGTCCTGATCCTCGTGCTCCTCGCGCTGCACGGCCTGCGCCACAGCCGCACCGGCCGCGTGCTGCGCGCCCTGCCCGCCAACCAGCGCGCCGCGTTCCGGCTTCGGCGTCCGCGTCGTGTGGGCGAAACTGACCGCGTTCGCCCTGTCGGGCTTCATCGCCGGGTTGGCCGGCTGCCTCCTCCTGGTGGTGAGCCAGCAGTACCAGGAGACGTCCTTCCTGGTGCCCGTCAGCCTGGTCGTCTTCACCTCGACAGCCGTCGGTGGACTGGGGTCCGCCTTCGGCGCCATCCTCGGCGCCGCCATCGTGGAGGGCAGCACCATCTACCTGCCGCCGAGCTGGCAGCTCTTCCCCTCCGCGCTCGGGGTGCTCCTCGTCCTCATCCTCTTTCCCCGCGGTCTGGCAGGCCTCTGCTACGACCTGCGCGACTGGGCTCTCGAGAGCTTGGCCCGGCGCCACGCGGCCGCCACCCCCGGCCTCCCCGGCCCGGTCGAAGGAGCGCTGGCGCCATGAGCCGCCTGCGCATGCTCGGCGGGGGCGTGTCCCTGTTCCCGCTCGGGGTGCTCTTCGCGATCGAGCTGCTCGACCAGGCCACGCAGAGCGCGTTCAACGTCCTGACCCCGAACATCCGCGACGCGTTCCATCTCACCAACGCCGGCATCCTGCTGATCGTCGCCATCGCAGGCGCCGCCGCGCTCCTCTGCACGCTGCCGATCGCCGTGCTGGCCGACCGCACGAACCGGGTGCGCATCGCGCTCATCGGCGCCGCTCGTCGGCGCCGCGTTCTCCATCGGACTCGGCACGGCCCAGACCGTCGTGTTGGCGACGATCATGCTGGTCGGCGTCTCCATGGGGCAGGCCGTGATCTTCCCCACCCACAACTCCCTGCTGGCCGACTACTACCCGGTGCCGGCCCGGCCCCGTGTGTACTCGGCCCACCGCTCGGGCATCAGCATCGGCGCCATCGTCGGCGTCCTCCTCGGCGCCGGGCTGGCCTCCATCTTCACCTGGCGCGCCCCGTTCTTCTTCTTCGCCGTCCCGATCGTCATCGTCGTCCTCATCGGCCTGCGCCTGCGCGAGCCCCCCGGGGCCGCCACGAGCAGGTCGAGCTGGCCGAGCAGATGCTCGCCTCGGAGCGGGGCGAGCCGGTCCTGCTGGGCGACGTCGCCGCCGCGCCCGAGCCGGGAACACCGCCGTCGCCATCGACATCCCCGTCGAGGCCGCCCCGTCGCTCGGCGAGGCCTGGCGGACGGTCTGGAAGATCGGCGTGCTGCGCCGCATCTTCATCGCACTGCCCTTCCTCGCCGCCGCCATCGCCGGCTTCACGTCGCTGGCTTCCCTGCAGTACCAGGAGACGTTCCACCTCGATGCCGTCGCAGCGCGCCTTCCTCATCGCGCCGATCCAGGTCTTCGACCTCCTCGGCCTCGCCGTCGGGCGCCGTCATCGCCACCCGGCTGGCCCAGCGCGACATCGGCCTCGTCTTCCGCATGATGGCCGTGGCCTCCGTCATCGCGGCCGCGTTCGCCGTCCTCTTCGCGCTGGCCCCCAACGTCCCGGTCGCCTTCATCGGCAACGCCGGCATCGACATCTCGCTGGCCATCGTGGGCCCGGGCGTCCTGGCCTCGCTCTCCCTGGCCATCCCGGCCCGGGTGCGCTCGGTCGGCTTCTCCATCGGCGCGCTCTTCGTCCTCCCGGGCTTCCTCGTGCTCCCGACCGTCGGTGCGGTGGGCGACGCGGTCGGCTTCCGCTACGGCCTCCTCATCCTGGTCCCCATCTTCGTCATCGGCGGCCTCATCGTGGCCAGCGCCGGCGGCCTCATCGAGCGCGACGTCCGCAACGTGTGGACCTCCATGCGCACCCGGACCCAGATGCTGCGGGACCGCCACGCCGGCCGGCTCCCGCTCCTCGCCGTCCGCGAGCTCAGCGTCGGCTACGACGGCGTCACCGTGCTCCCCGACGTCGAGATCGAGGTCGGCGAGGGCGAGATCGTCGCCCTGGTCGGCACCAACGGGGCGGGCAAGTCGACGCTGCTGCGGGCCATCGGCGGCGTGGTCGAGGCCGACGGCGGCGCCATCGTCTTCGACGGCCGCGACATCACCCACCTGCCGCCCGACGAGATCGCCCGCCTCGGCATCGCCCAGGTCCCCGGCGGCGAGGGGATCTTCCCCAACCTGCGCGTCGAGGAGAACCTGCGCGCCGCGGCCTGGCAGGGCAGGCGCCGGGGCGAGCGCGACGCCGACATGATCGACGAGGCCCTCACCGCCTTCCCGACCCTGGCCTCGCGCCGCGACGAGCGGGCCGGCAACCTCTCGGGCGGCCAGCAGCAGATGCTCGCTCTCGCCATGGCGACCATCACCCGCCCCAAGCTGTTCCTGATCGACGAGCTCTCGCTCGGACTCTCGCCGATCGTCGTCGAGCAACTGCTCGGCGCCGTCGAGTCGATGCGCCAGGCCGGCACCGCCATCCTGTTGGTGGAGCAGTCGATGAACGTCGCCGTGGCGGTGGCCGACCGCGTCTACGTGATGGAGTCCGGGGCCGTGCGCTTCTCCGGAACGGCCGACGAGCTGGCGGCCCATCCCGAGCTGCTGTGGTCCATCTACCTCCAGAAGGCCTCCGAGTCGCTCGGGGCGCAGGCGGTGACCGCGCCGGCGGCGGGCGCAGGGCGCGCCGAGCTCGAGGTCCGCGGGATCTCGCTCAACTTCGGCGGGCAACGCGGCGCTGGACGACGTCTCGCTGCACGCCGACCACGGGGAGATCGTCGGCATCATCGGGCCCAACGGCGCCGGCAAGACGACGCTGTTCGACGTCGTCTCGGGGTTCCTCCGCCCCGACTGCGGGCGGGTGGAACTGGCCGGCGTCGACGTCACCGACCGCACGGCGTCGGCCCGGGCCCGCCTCGGACTGGGCCGCTCGTTCCAGGACTCCCGCCTGTTCTCCGGCCTGACCGTGCGCGACGCCCTGGCCGTCTCGCTGGAGCGCTTCACCGACGTCAGCGACCCCTTCAACGCCATCTTGCGCCTGCCGCTCCAGGTGCGCACCGAGGCCGCCGTCATGGAGCGGGTGGACGAGCTGCTCGACCTCTTCGGCCTCGACCGCTACGCCGACAACCTGGTGAGCGAGCTCTCGACCGGCTCCCGCCGCCTCGTCGACCTGGCCGCCGTGGTGGCCCACCAGCCCTCCGTCGTCCTCCTCGACGAGCCCTCCTCGGGCGTGGCCCAGCGCGAGGTGGAGGCCATGGTCGGCCTCCTCCGCAACGTGCGGGACCGGCTCGACGCCACCATGCTCGTCGTCGAGCACGACATCGCCTTCATCGCCGAGCTGGCCGACCGCCTGGTGGCCATGGACCGCGGCGCCGTGCTCGCCGGCGGGCCGCCCCGCCGACGTCCTCGAGTCACCGCTGGTCGGTGAGGCCTTCCTCGGCTCCGACCCGCTCGCCCTGTCGCGCTCGGGCGCCGCCGGCGACGACGACGACCACGGAGGGGGCGGCCGTGAGCGACGCCGAGCCGGATCCGCAACGCACCGGGCGGCCCTGGCCGCGGGTGAGCCTGCTGCGGCGCGCCGGACCGGTCGTCCTCATCGTCGCCGCGCTGGTGGCGGCCGGCGTCTCGGCCACCGTGCACGAGAAGGGCACCACCTCGGCCGCGCCCCCGAGCTCGGGCGACGGGCAGCAGACTCGCGCACTCGACGGTGCCGCTGACCTATGCCGCCGCCGCCAAGATCGGGAAGACAGCGGCCTACGACTGGGGCACCGAGTGCGACCCCCACACGGGCCGGCTGAAGATCCCGACGGCCTACTCACCGCCGTGCGTGCCCGTCCCCGCCGCCGGCGCCACCAACGGCGGCGCCACCTCGAGCGGCGTGACGGCCGACACCGTCAACCTCGTCTACTACCAGGCCGAGCCGGGCGGGCTCGCCTCCGCCATCTCGGCCGCGGCCGGCACCCCGGCCCAGGCGCTGGCCACCATTCAGTCCTACGTGGCCATGTTCAACCACGTCTACGAGATGTACGGGCGCCACGTGAACCTCATCGTCTTCAACGCCACGCGGCGCGGCGACCGACCCCGTGGCCGCCCACGCCGACGCCGTGACCGTGGCCCAGCAGGACCACGCGTTCGCCTCCATCGGCGGGCCGGCGCAGACGTCGGCCTACCAGGACGAGCTGGCCCGCCTGCACGTGCTGTGCATGGGGTGCGGCGACTCCTCGACCAACGGCGAGATACAGAAGAACGCGCCCTACCAGTGGGCCAACCTGCCCACGGCCGACACCTCGCTCTACGAGACGATCGGCTACGTCTTGGCCAAGTTGAACGGCAAGGACGCCATCTGGGCCGGCGAGCCCGCCTTCCACACGAAGAAGCGTTCCTTCTACGTGGTCAGCGAGACGATGGAGCCGCCCTCTCCCGGCTATGCCGAGCTGACGGCGTCGCTGACCGAGAAGCTGCGGGCGGGCCACGCCAACATGGCCTCGGAGACCTCGCTCTCCTACACGCTCGACCTCACCACGCTGCCCACGCAGGCGGCGACCATCGCCGAGAAGCTCAAGGCGTCCGGCGCCACGAGCGTGATCTTCGCCGGCGATCCCATCATGCCGATCTACCTCACCAAGGCCGCGGCCGGCATCGGCTACTTCCCCGAGTGGATCATCACGGGCATCGTCCTGACCGACACCGCCGCCCTCGGGCGGTACTACGACCAGAGCGAGTGGGCGCACGCGTTCGGGGTGACCAGTCTCGGTGTGCCGGTGCCCGTCGCAGCCGGGGACGCCGACCGCCTCTACCGCTGGTGGTACGGGGCCAACACCTCACCGGCCTCCTTGGCGGCGCCGGCGCTCATCCCGCCGGTCCAACAGTTCTTCACCGGGGTGCAGCTGGCCGGGCCCGACCTCACGCCGGACACCTTCGCCACCGGGCTGTTCCGCGCGCCGCCGACCGGCGGTGGCCCCACGACCCCGCTCGAGGCCTACGGCTATCAGGGCGCGGCACCGTTCCCGAGCTACTCGTCACCCGCCGACTACACCTTCTTGTGGTACGACGCCACGGCCAAGGGGCCCGACGAGGAGGGCACCAACGGCACCGGGCTGATGCGCTACGTCAACGGCGGCGCCCGCTACAAGTCGGGCACGGTGCCGGCCGGGCCGGTGCCGATGTTCACGACGGCGGGCTCGGTCACCACCTACACGTCCCCGCCCGACCGGCCGCCCTCCTACCCGGCCTGGCCGGGTCCCCGGCCGCCGGGTGACCATGGTCACCGGCCGCGGCGGCGTCGACGTCGGCAAGCGGGGTCACCGTGGCCGGGCCCGATCTGCCCTCGGGTCGTCCGGCCCCCCGCCCCGCCTGGTGCTAGCCCCAGCTCCGGACGCCCGGTAGCGGCATTCCCAGCGCGGCGGCGGAGCCTCATGCTGGGAGGCGGGCGGCGCGGAGTGTCCGGGCCCGATGAGCGGAAGGAGACCCATGATCGTCACGCACGGGCTGACGAAGCGCTACGGGAAGACGCTGGCGGTCGACGACCTGAGCTTCACCGTCACCCCGGGCGTCGTCACCGGCTTCCTGGGCCCGAACGGCTCGGGGAAGTCGACCACCATGCGCATGATCCTCGGGCTCGACGTGCCCGACGCCGGCAGCGCCCTCGTCAACGGCTGCGCCTACGGCGAGTTGTCGTGGCCGCTGCGCGAGGTGGGCGCGCTCCTCGACGCCAAGGCCTTCCACCCGGGCCGGAGCGCCCGCAACCACCTGCGCTGGCTGGCCCAGACCAACGACATCCCGGCGGCGCGGGTCGACACCGTGCTCGACATCGTCGGGCTCACCGCGGTGGCCGACCGGCGGGCCGGGAAGTTCTCCCTCGGCATGGGACAGCGGCTCGGCATCGCCGGCGCCCTCCTCGGGGACCCCGGCGTGCTGCTCTTCGACGAGCCGGTCAACGGCCTCGACCCCGAGGGCATCCGCTGGGTCCGCCACCTGCTGCGGGACCTGGCGTCCGAGGGCCGGACGGTGCTCGTCTCGAGCCACCTGATCAACGAGATGGCCCTGACGGCGGAGCGGCTCGTGGTCATCGGCCGCGGCACGCTGATCGCCGAGACCAGTGTCGACGACTTCGTCGCCCGCCACCAGAGCGACGCGGTGCGCATCGTGACGCCGACGCCGCGGCGCTTCGTGGCCGCCCTCTCGCGGGCCGGGGCCCGTCCGTCCGTCGAGGCCGACGGCGGCATCGTCGCCTCGGGCCTGTCGTCCGCCGACATCGGCGAGCTGGCGGCCGATCAGGAGCTCACCGTCCACGAGCTCACGCCGCTGCGCGCGTCCCTCGAAGACGTCTTCATGGAGCTGACCAGCTCGTCCGTCGAGTACCGCTCGCACACCCTCGACCAGGCCGCGGCTCGCGCTGCCGACCCGCTGAAAGGACCTCCGATGACCACCCTCCCCATCACCACCGTCGTGACCACCGGGCGCGCCAGCACCGCCGGCGCCCGGCCCTGGCGCGCCGGGCTGCGCCAGGCCATGCGAGCCGAGTGGACCAAGCTCGTCTCGCTGCGCTCGACCCGATGGACGCTGCTCGTCACCGCCGTCGGCGACGCTCCTCGTGACCTACCTGGCCACCCGGAGCTCCCTGCACCACCCCCCAGGCTGGTACCAGGGGTTCGACCCGACGAACCAGTCCCTGGCCGGGCTCGCCGTCGCCTCCCTCGCCATCGGGGTCCTCGGCGTGCTGGCCATGAGCGGCGAGTACGGCACGGGGACGATCCGCTCGTCACTGGCCGCCATGCCACGCCGCGGCGTGCTGCTGACGGCCAAGGTCGTCGTGGTCGGACTCTGCACGCTGGTCGTCGGTGAGGCGCTGAGCTTCGTCGCGTTCTTCGAAGGCCAGGCCGTGCTGTCGGGGGGCGCACCCACCGCGTCGCTCGGCCAACCGGGCGTGCTGCGGGCGGTGGCGCTGTCGGGAGCCTTCCTCGCCCTCTTTGCGCTGCTCGGGCTGGGGCTCGGCACCGTCATCCGCCACACCGCCGGCGCCATCGCAGTGTTCGCCGGCTTCACGTTGCTGGCGCCCATCCTCCTCCACTCCATCTCGGAGAGCATCTCCCGTTACGCCCCCGAGCTCATCTTCGCCAACTCGGTGGCGGCCGTCGTGCGGCAGGACAACGCGCTGTCGGTCACAATCGGGGTCGTGGTCATGCTCACCTACTGCGTCGTGGCGCTGGGCCTGGGCGCCCTTCTCCTCGACCGGCGGGACGCGTGACGCCGGATCAGGACGAGGACAGCGGCGTCAGGGTGCGCATCCGGGGTCGCGAGATGTCGCTTGCGCTGAGCGAGGAGCAGGCCGAACGGGCCAAGGTCCTGGCGCGCCGGATCCTGCACGAGCCCTTCACGAAGCGGGTCTGGAGCGAGCTGGCCTTCTTCCTCCTGAGCTCCGCGCTGGCGGGGGTCGGACTGCTGTTCGTGTTCGGTCACCATGGCGGCCGGCCTCATCCTGGCCATCACCTTCTTCGGATTGGCCGTGCTGGCGCTGTCGCTGCGGAGCGCCCGTGGCATCGGCGGCCTCGAGCGCGGCCTGGCCCGCAGCATGCTCGGCGAGGCGGTCGAGGACCCCCAGCCCTTCGCCGGGCGTCCCGGTTTCCTGGGCTGGCTCCAGTCCTGCCTGCGCGACCGTGTGTCCTGGCGCGCCGTGGGCTACCTCGCCCTCAAGGTGCCCTGGTCGATCCTCGGTGTCCTGGTCGCCGTCAGCCTGTGGTGGGACGCCTTCGCCTGCCTCACGAACCCGCTTCTCGGGCGAAACGGGGGCGGCCCGCCGGTGTGGGGGCTCGCCCGGGTGTTCTTCCCAGCGAATTCCTTCAACGGCGGTCCGATCGACTTCTTCCACAGCGTCGCCATCTTCATTCTCGGCGCCATCTTCTTCTTCGCGGCGCCCTGGGTCATGCGGGGCTTCGTCAACGTCGACCGCATGATGATCCGCAGCCTGCTCGGGCCGGACCCCATGGCCACGCGGGTGCGCTCGCTCGAAGCGGCCCGGACCCAGACGGTCGACGCCTCGGCCGCCACGCTCCGCCGTATCGAGCGCGACCTGCACGACGGCACCCAGGCCCAGCTCGTCGCGCTCGCCATGCGCCTCGGCATGGCCAAGGAGAAGCTCGAGGACGATCCCGAGCACGTCGACCTCGACCGGGTGCGCGAGCTCGTCGACGCCGCGCACCGCGGCGCCAAGGAGGCCATCACCGAGCTCCGCGACATCGCCCGGGGCATCCACCCGCCGGCGCTCGACATCGGACTGGAAGGCGCTCTGGCCACGTTGGCCGCCCGCAGCGCGGTGCCCACCGAGCTCTCCGTCGAGCTCGGGACGCGGCCCACGCCGGCCGTCGAGGCGATCGCCTACTTCTGCGTGGCCGAGCTCCTGGCCAACGTGGCCCAGCACGCCCGGGCCTCGCGGGCCTCGGTCTCCTGCACGCAGCAGGGCACCTGGCTGCGGCTCGTCGTGCGCGACGACGGGACGGGTGGCGCGCAACTGACCACGGTCGGCTCCTCCTCGAGTGGCCTCGCCGGACTGACCGACCGGGTGCACGCGGTCGACGGGCGGCTGCATCTCGTCAGCCCGCCCGGCGGCCCGACCGTGGTGACCGTCGACCTCCCGCTCGCCTCGTGATGGTCGACGCGCTCCGCATCGCCATCGCCGAGGACTCGGCCATCCTGCGGGACGGGCTGGTCCAGCTCCTGGTCGACCGTGGGTTCGCCATCACCGGCGCCGTCGGGGACCCGGCCGCGCTGCGCAGCTCGGTCGCCCAGAACCCACCCGACGTGGCGGTGATCGACATCCGCATGCCACCGACGTTCACCGACGAGGGGCTCCGCCTCGCCCTGGAGCTGCGCGCCCGCCACGAGGGAATGGGCATCCTCTTGTTCTCCCAGTACATCGAGACCCGCTACGCCGCGGACCTCCTGGCCGACGACGCCTCCGGCATCGGCTACCTCCTGAAGGACCGGGTGGCCGACGTCAGCGACTTCGTCGAGGCGCTGGAGCGGGTCGCCGTCGGAGGCACCGCCCTGGACCCCGAAGTCGTCACGCAGCTCCTGGGCGCGACGCGGCGCACCGACTCCCTGTCCGTCCTCACCGGGCGCGAGCGGGAGGTCCTGGCGCTCATGGCCGAGGGGCGCTCCAATGCCGCCATCGCCAACGCGCTCGTCGTCAGCGAGGGCGCGGTCGAGAAGCACGTGGCCAACATCTTCGCCAAGCTCGATCTCCCCGTGTCCGAGAAGGATCACCGCCGGGTGCTGGCCGTGCTCCGGTTCCTCGAGTCGTAGGGGTCAGACCGACGCACCGTGGGCGTGGTAACGGCGGCCCCGCGAGGCGGCCAGCGCCCGGCCGGCGTTCAGCTGGAAGGG
Organism: uncultured Acidimicrobiaceae bacterium; assembly: GCA_963840245.1. Taxonomy (GTDB): domain Bacteria; phylum Actinomycetota; class Acidimicrobiia; order Acidimicrobiales; family RAAP-2; genus Bog-473. The sequence continues at coordinate 58,358 of CAWIYI010000008.1, read as the reverse complement.
ACTGATGCCTCCCGGCTCCCAGGGCCCGACCGAACCGGCCGCCACCGCAGCGTCCGCCTTGGGGACCAGGTTGAAGCGCGCGCGCAGGTCCGCACAGGACAGGTGGGCCACCTCGAACCAGTCCATCCCGAGGAAATCGATGCTGTCGGAGCCGGTCACCGCGTCGTGGGCCAGCGCTCCCCGGCGCATGGCGTCGGAGAGCCGCACGGCCATGTGCGGGCTCGACGAGAAGTGGCCCGGCGACGCCTCGAACAGCCCCGCCCCGCGGGCCAGGTAGCCGGTCTCGAAGAGGGAGAGGACCATGGCCAGGAGCGAGAACGCGTGCAGGTCGTCGTTGGCCCGGGCGATCAGCCCGAACACCTCCACCTCCGACTCGACCGTCGTGCCGTAGTCCGCCAGGACGTGGACCCAGTCGTGTTGGGCCAACAACGGTGGGGCCGAGCCCGGCGATCCCGGGAAGGTGAAGCCGCGGGCCTCGTAGAGCTCCCATACCTTGCGCCCGAGCGAGTCACCACGGAGGTTCTCGAGCGACGCCCAGCGCGCCGCCAGCTCGGGATCGTCGACGGAGAACTCCCAGGGATCGTGCAGGACCCGCGCCGAGTGGACCGCGGTCGCCGACGCGGTCTCGTTCCACGTCCCCTCGTAGCCGTTCCGCCTGAAGTCGTGGGCGGCGAGGTCCAGCGACCCGGCCGCGAGCTCACGTGCGACGTCGACCAGCCCGTCTTCGACGCCGAGTTCGCGCGCGTACGCAGCCACGTTGTCGGCCACCTCGTCGGGGATGGGATGGCGTACCAGTGCGCAGAGCAGCATGATCTGCACCATGCGGGACCGGAACTGGAGATCGCGCCGGCGCAGATCGGACGCCCATGCCGAGGCCGTCGTCGTCGGGCCGTCCTTCACGGTGACGGCATGGCCGGTCATGGCCGCGAACAGCGACTCGAGCAGCGCCCGCTGAATCGGCAGCAGGCCCTCCCGGCCGGTGACGGCCGAGACGATGCCGTCCACCATGAGCTGTGCCTCCGCCGCGTCGGGTGGCGACAGGTTGACGGTCTCGGCCGAGGGCAACGGGACGGGCACGGCGATCACGTGCTGCCGAGGAGCTCGAGCCCCCGGCGCAGGAAGGCGATGGACTTCGCCGCGTCGTCGACGGCGGAGCGTGGCATCACCGCACCGAACGGCGCGTTCCAGTACGCGGGATCGCCGGGTCGCTCGGGACCCCAGGGTCCGACGTACGCGTACGGCTCGTCCGAGAAGGCGTCGCCCGGGGAGAAGCCCAGGTTCACCCCCCGGCCCGACCCGAGGTCGAGGGTCGTGCCCACGTCGAAATGCTCGGGCCACAATTGAATGGTCGACCAGTTCGTCGCCGCGCCGGGACCCGACCTGATGGCATCGAGCGCCCGCCAGCCGAGATCGATCCAGGCGTAGAGGACGTCGAGCGCACCGGCATCGAGCTGCAGCGGCTCGTCCGGTGCGCCCGCCGCCGGCGCATCGGCCCCGGCCGAGTAGTCCGATGTCAGGTCGGCCCCGGCGAACGCGGCCAGCTCGGACAGCGTCGAGCCGGCCATCGGCACGGACCACGACTCGGCACCGACCTCGCGGATGAGCTCGGGACCGGCCATCCGCACGACCTCGGGCTCGGGGCCGAAGGCCGGCGTGGCCATGCCGCGCGGGCTCGCCCGGAGCCCGAAGCGACCGCTGACCGCGAAGCGCCGGCGACCGAGCACGTGCACTGCGACCCGGTGCAGGTCACTACGGGTTCTCCCCAGGTCAGCTCGGGCCAGATCGGATTGGGCCATCCAGCCCCGGAGCGTAACGGCGGTGCCGCCGGACGGCGCAGGCACCTGCCGGGCGCGGCTCGAGACCTCCAGAATGGCGCAATCGGCGCGCTCTGGCGCAGCGGCGGGTAGAAAGGCGGGTGATGAAGGTGACCCGTGGGGGATTCGGGAGCCGGAAGACTCCTTCGGTCGGCATCGTGCTCGGCGCCGGCGGCGTGGTGGGCCAGGCCTACCAGGCCGGAGTCCTGTCCGCCCTGCGCCGGGAGACCGGGTGGGACCCGCGGGAGGCCTCCGTCATCGTCGGCACCTCGGCCGGCGCGGTCACCGGAACGGCGCTGCGCGTCGGGGTGCCCGCCACGGACCTGGCCGCGTCGCTCTACGGGGTGCCCACGTCGCGCCGGGGCGGCGCCATCCTGCGCCGGATCCTGCCCGACGACGCCGAACCGTTGCCGACCCCCTCCGTCGGCTCGCTGCTGCGCCCCTGGAACCTGCCGTCACCGGCGCTCATCGCGCGGGCCGTCCGGCGGCCCCTGGCCTTCCGGCCGGAGGTGGCGGCCATGACGTTGCTCCCCCGGGGAGGGATCGACATCTCGGAGCGCGCCCGGGGCCTCGACGAGCACATCGGCAGCCGTTGGCCCGAGGGCCTCCGCATCTGCACCGTGCGGCGGTCGGACGGGGCCAGGGTGGTCTTCGGCCGCGCCGGCGCCCCCCGGCGCGGCTGGCCGCTGCGGTGCTGGCCTCGTGCGCCATCCCGGGGTATTTCCGGCCGGTCGAGATCGGCGGCACCGAATACGTCGACGGTGGCGTGCACTCGGCGACCAACGCCGACGTGCTGCGCGCCGAGGGGCTCGAGGTGGTGGTCATCATCTCGTCCATGTCGGCGGCCCACGGCAGCGCCAACGGGGTCGACGGGTGGCTCCGGCGGGCCGTGCACCGGCGGATGGAGCGCGAGATCGCCCGCCTCGAAGAGGCCGGGACCACGGTGATCAGCCTGGAGCCCGGGGCCGAGTCACGGCGGGCCATGGGTCTGCGCGCCATGGCCGAGGACCGGAGCCCCCGGGTGATCGAGGCCGCCTACGAGGAGACCCGCCGGCGCATTCTCAGCACCCCCTTCCTCGCCTCGCTGGGCGACCCGATCGCCGCCGCGGACGCCGGCTGACCCGGGGAGCACCGCGCCATCCGGTAGTAGCGTGCTGGGTCGGGTGGAGCTCGGAAGGGAGGACTGATGGGTCCTGATCGCCTGAGTCCGTTGGATGCCTCGTTCCTCCACATCGAGGATCACGTGTCCCACATGCACATCGCCTCGGTCGCCATCTTCGAGGGTCCCCCGCCCCCGTTCGGCGACATCGCCGCCATGGTGGAGGCGAAGCTCGACCTCGTCCCCCGCTACCGCCAGAAGGTCCGGTTCGTCCCCTTCGAGCTCGGGCGCCCGGTGTGGGTCGACGACCCACACTTCAACATCGAGTACCACCTGCGCCACACGGCGTTGCCGTCGCCCGGCGCGGAGAGCGAGCTGCGCAAACTGGTCGGGCGCGTCATGGCCCAACAGCTGGACCGCTCCAAGCCGTTGTGGGAGATCTGGGTGGTCGAGGGGCTCGAGGAAGGACGCTGGGCGATGCTGGCCAAGACGCACCACGCGCTGGTCGACGGCGTCTCGGGCACCGACCTCCTGACGGTGATCATGGACCTCAGTCCGCAGGCCGAGCGCCCTGAGCCGTCGCAGTGGACGCCCCGTCCGGAGCCCTCTGGCCTCCAGCTCATGGTCGACGCCCTCGAGAACATCGTGGAGTCGCCCTACGAGCAGGTGCGGGCAGCACGGGCGCAGACGCGGGTGCTCCGCCACATGGCGGCCTACGTGCTCGGGGTCGCCGGCGGCCTCTTCTCGCTCGGCGGGCTCATGCGACCGACCCCGCTGTCGAGCCTCAACGGTCCGCTCGGCCCGCACCGGCGCTACGCCTGGGCCGCCACGTCGGTCGACGACATCAAGCGGGTTCGCCACGCGCTCGGCGGTACCTTCAACGACGTGGTGCTGGCCAGCATCACCAACGGGTTCCGCGAGCTGTTGCTGTCGCGCGGCGAGGATGTCGAGCGGGTCGTGCGCACCCTGGTGCCCGTGTCGGTCCGCCCGCGCGACGCGGCGGGCAAGGCGATCGGGGACGGCACGTACGAGAACCGGGTCTCCGCCATGTTCGCCGAGCTGCCCGTCGACATCGACGACCCGGCCCTGCGCCTCCACGTCATCACCGAGCAGATGAAGGATCTCAAGGACTCCAGCCAGGCCCTGGCCGGCGAGGCGCTGACCTCCATGTCGGGCTTCGCACCGCCCATGCTGCTCGCCTTGGGCATGCGCCTGGCGACGAGGGCGGGCCAACGCAACGTGAACACCGTCACGACGAACGTGCCGGGCCCGCAATTCCCGCTCTACGCCGCGGGGCGGCGGATGATCCGCGCCTTCCCCTACGTCCCGCTCGGCGGCCAGATGCGCCTGGGCATCGCCATCTTCTCCTACGACGGCGAGGTCAACTTCGGGATCACGGGGGACTACGACTCGACCGCGGACATCGACATCCTGGCCGGTGGGATCGAGGACGGCATGACGCAGATGCTCAAGGTGTGCGAGCAGCCGCCCGGCTGAGCGTCAGTCCTCCCAATCCGGGATGCGGGCCACCTCGTCGGCGATGTACGCCTGCAGACCCGACACGATGACCCGCTCGACGGAGCGACCCACGATGGGGACGCGGACCTTCAGATCGCCCGCCACCTCTACGTTCGTACTGCCAGTCCCTTCTTCACGCTCCTCGAAGCGGTAGGTGCCCCTGGCGCTCAGCCGGTCCGGGTAGTGGTCGGGCAGCACGACCCAGCTCGAGCGCGCCTCGGCCGGCAGCAGCTCGGTCCGGGTGATCCACGACATCTTCCCCGGGTCGACCACGGCCCGCACGGCGGGCGACACCGAGCCGGTGAAGGCGAAGCGCACCTCGAGGAGGATCCGGTCGCCGGCTGCTTCGTGGCGGACCACCTCGCGCACCGCGATGTCCTCGCGCGCCGGGCGCCCTTCGTAGAACGCCGGCGATCCGTAGGCCGCCATTGCCCGCGCCGGCGGGACCCCGACCGCCTGCCGGACGGCGAACTTCACGGGGCGGGGCGCGTCGACGGCAGTCCCAGCTTGCGATGGTCCCAACTCACGGTCCGCTCCACGTCGAGCTTCACCGCCACCCGCTTGTGCAGCATGATCTCGAGGATCGGCTTGAGCTCGTCGGTGTAGGGCCCGTTGTAACGCTCGTAGACGCTGATGCCGAGCTCCCAGAGCTTGCCGGGGTCGTCGACGATCTCCGCCTTTCCCACCAGCTCCACGCCCCGCAACTCCTCGTAGTAGTCGCCGTCCTCGAAGAGGAGCGTGAGCCGGGGGTCCCGGCGCAGGTTCTGGACCTTCTGCGACTTGGCCTTCGTCTCCACCGTGACGCAGCCGTCGAGGAAGCCGTACCACATGGCCACCGCGTGGATGGAGCCGTCGGGGGACATCGAGCACATCGTCATGTTCCGCCGCTCGGCGAGGAACGCCTCCACCTCGGCTGGTGTCATCTGTATGGCCTTGCGTTGATTCACGCCGTGGCCCATGGCCTCGGTCATCCGGCACCTCCCAGTTCTCCTGTGTGTGAGGGAGCGTAATCCTCTGAGCAGGAGCGGAGTCGTAAGAGTTCATCTGCAGAACACTTGTTGGTTGCTCCCGTTTCACGGCCCGTTTACCTCGGCTTCGTAGCGTGAGTCCCGATGGCGACCGCCGATCGAATCAAGCCGGACCGACGTTGTGCACCCGGCTCGGGCCACCATCGCGGCCAGGAAGCCTTGGCCGAGGTCATCATGATCCGACCGGAGCGCTCACACCGCGCCGGGTTCTTCGGGTCCTTGGTCACCAGGGCGCGGGTGGTCGTCTCCCCGCGCCCCCAGGCGACGTCGGTGCGATCTACCCCCCGTCCGCCGTCGTCGCCTGCCCCTCTCCCGTTCAGGCCGCCCCGGGTCCCCCACGACGCTGCCTGAGACGGAACCAGGCGTGACGATTGCCAACGCACCGGCCGCCAGCGGCCGGGCCCCGTCGCCCGGCCCGGGCCGGGACAACCGCCCGCTGGTGCTCGTGGTCGACGACGAGGAGTCCTACCGCCAGGCACTGGCGTCGGGGCTCACCCGCGAGGGCTTCGCCATCGAAGCCGCCGGGGACGGGCACGAGGCACTGCGCCTCTTCCATCGGATTCATCCCGATCTCGTCCTGCTCGACGTCATGTTGCCCGACCAGTCCGGCATCGAGATCTGCCAGCAGATGCGGAGCCTCAAGCCCGTGCCCATCATCATGGTCACCGCGCGCGACTCCGAGGTCGACATCGTCCTCGGGCTCGAGTTGGGCGCCAGCGACTACGTGGCCAAGCCGTTCCGACTGCGCGAGCTGGTGGCCCGCATGCGGGCCGTGTTGCGACGCGGCGTGGCCGTCGCCGAGCATCACGAGGAGGTCCTCACCGCGGGTCCCGTGCGCCTCGACGCCGGGCGCCGCGAGGTCACGGTGAGCGAGGTGCCGGTCGAGCTCTCCCGCAAGGAGTTCGACCTCCTGGCGCTGCTGATGGCCCACAGCGGCCAGGTCGTGACCCGTGACTGGTGCATCGACCGGCTCTGGTGGGACCAGGAGCTGACCGACACGCGCACCCTCGACACCCACATCAAGCGGCTGCGCCGGAAGGTCGAGCCGGACCCGGCCAACCCCCGCCACCTGGTCACCGTCCGGGGCGTGGGCTTTCGCTTCGAGGGATAGCCCGGCACGACGCGACGCTTTCGCCCTACATTGAGCGGATGCAAAAAGGCGACGTTGTCCCCGATTTCACCCTCCCCGACCAGACAGGGGAACCCCGCACGCTGAGCGGCTTCCTCGCCCACGGGCCGGTGGTGCTGTTCTTCTACCCGGCGGCCATGACCAAAGGGTGCACCAAGGAGAGCTGCCACTTCCGGGACATGGCCGGCGAATTCGCCGCCGTCGGCGCCCAACCGGTCGGCATCAGTGCCGACGCGGTCGAGAAGCAGAAGCGATTCGACGAGAAGGAGTCCCTCGGCTTCCCGCTGTTGTCGGACTCCGACCGCGTGGTGGCGTCCCAACTCGGCGCCAAGCGTGGCCTGAGCTTCCTGCCCAACAAGCGGGTCACCTACGTGATCGACACCGACCGCACCCTCCTGGACGTGTTCCACACCGAGGTCTCCATGGATGCGCACGCCGACAAGGCGCTGGCCCTCCTGAAGGCGCGTCCCGCTGCCTGATCGCACCGTCGTCATCACCGGCGCCGCCTCGGGCATCGGCGCCGCCACCGCGACGAGGCTCGGCGGGGCGGGCTGGAACGTCATCGGCATCGACAAGGACGAGACCGACATCGTCGCCGACCTGTCGACCCCCGCGGGGCGCCGGGACGCCGTGGCGGGCGCGACGCGACGCTCCGGCGGCGCGCTGGCCGGCATCGTCACCTGTGCCGGGTTGGCCAGCTTGCCGGGCCGGGCCGGCTCCCTCCTGGCCGCCGTGAACTACTTCGGCACGGTGGACGTGCTCGAGGGCCTGCGGCCGCTGCTGGCGCCGGGAGGTGCCGCGGTGGCGATCAGCTCGAACTCGACCACGGTGCAACCGGCCATCCCGGCCGACCTGGTCGAGGCCCTCCTCCGCCACGACGAGGAGCTGAGTGCGCAGATCGCCGACGCCCGTGACTCCCTGGTGGCCTACCCGGCCAGCAAGCTGGCACTGGCCCACTGGGTGCGCCGGCACGCCACGGGGCGCGACTGGGCCGGATCGGGCCTCCGCCTCAACGCGATCGCCCCCGGCCTGATCGACACACCGATGGTGGCGGGCATGCGGGCCGACGCCGAAGCCGGGCCGTTGCTCGACATGCTGCCGATCCCGCTCGGACGCCCCGGCCGGCCCGAGGAGATCGCCGCGCTGGTCGACTTCCTCCTCGGTCCCGATGGCACGTTCTTCTGCGGGTCGGTGCTCTTCTGCGACGGCGGGAGCGACGCGCTGCTGCGCACGAACGACTGGCCCGCGGCCTGGGACATCTCCGTCCGCGACCTCGGCCACCAGCTCTCCTGATCGCGCCGTCTCCGGGCCGGGCCCGTCCGGCGCCGACCGTAGGCTGACGGCCATGCCGGGCCGGATCCTGGTGGACACCACCCCGCTGCGGGAGAGCCGCGACTTCCGTCTGCTCTTCATCGGTCAGCTCATCTCGGTCATGGGGACGCAGCTGACCGTCGTGGCCATCCCCTACCAGGTGTACTCCATGACGCACTCCACCCTGCAGGTGGGCGCGATCAGCCTGGCCCAGCTCTTCCCCTTCCTCGCCGGTGCGCTCTCCGCCGGGCCCGTCGGCGACTCCGTCGACAAACGCCGGATCATGGTGTGGACGGCCGCCGCCCTGATGCTCACCAGCGGCGCCATGGCCGTCAACGCCGCCGTCGCCCACCCGTCGCTGGCCGCGCTCTACGTCATCAGCGCGCTGGCGGCCGGCCTCACGGGCTTCTCGAGCACCGCCCGCATGGCGGCCGTGCCCGGCATGGTCGAGCGGCGGCAGATCCCCGCCGCCGCCGCCATGACGCAGATCGTCTTCCAGGTGGGGGTCATCGTGGGGCCGGCGCTCTCCGGCCTGCTCCTCGGCATCGGGCTCCCGCTCGTCTACGCACTCGACGCGGCCTCGTTCGTGGTGGCCCTCGTCACCTCGGCCATGCTGGCTCCGATCCCACCGCACGCGGGAGCCGCCGGCGTCTCGCCCTGGCAGTCCACCAAGGAAGGACTGCGCTACCTGCGCTCACGCCAGGCACTGCAAGGCGTCTACCTGATCGACATCAACGCCATGGTGTTCGGCATGCCCCGGGCGCTCTTTCCCGCCATGGCCGGCTCGGTCTTCGGGGGCGGCACCATCACCCTCGGCTTCCTCTACGCCGCGCCCGGCGTCGGCGCGTTGATCGGGGCCGTGACCACCGGCTGGGTCGCCAACCTCCGGCGCCAGGGCTGGGCCGTGATCGTGGCCGTCTGCGTCTGGGGTGCGGCCATCGCGCTGTTCGGGTTCACCGACACGCTCTGGATCGCCCTCGCCCTGCTGGCCGTCGCCGGGTGGGCCGACGTGATCTCGGCCGTGCTGCGCAACACGATCCTGCAGGGCTCCATCCCCGAACGGTTCCGCAGCCGCATGTCCTCCATTCAGATGGCCGTGGTGCAGGGCGGCCCCCGTCTCGGCGACATGGAGTCCGGGGCGGTGGCGACCCTGACCAGCATCGAGTTCTCCGTCGTCTCGGGCGGCCTCGCCTGCATCGTCGGTGCCGCCGTCATCGGCGCGCTGCTGCCGGTCTTCCGGCACCACGTCGCCGGTGAGATCGACGACGTGCCCTTATGATCCGGCCATGAGCAACACGTTCGCCGAGCCGACGTGGGGCGAAGTCGACCCCGCCGCACTCAGCCGCATCCTCGTCGTCTCGCCCCACTTCGACGACGCCGCCATGGGCGCCGGTCATCTGATCGGCAGCTACGACGACACGACCGTCGTCACGGTCCTCGGCGGGCGTCCGCCCGCCTACCCCGACGAGCCATCGGAGTGGGACGCGCTGGGCGGCTTCGTGGCCGGCGATGATGTGGTGGCGGTGCGACGTGAGGAGGACGCCGCCGCGATGGCGGTCCTCGGTTCGGGCTACGAATGGCTCGAGTTCGCCGACCACCAGTACCTGGCCCCACCGGACCGGCCCACGCCGGCCGACGTGGCGCCCGATCTCGGCGCCACCATCGCGGAGTTCGATCCCACTTCCGTGTTCTTCCCGATGGGTCTCGCCAATCCGGACCACGTGATGGTGCACGACGCCTGCCTCCTGGTGCGCCTGGAGCAGCCGGAACGCCTGTGGTTCTGCTACGAGGACCACGGCTACAAGCACCTGCCCGGCCTCCTGGCCTGGCGCGTGGCGAAACTGCTGCGCGCCCATCCCTGGCCGACGCCCGCCATCGTGCCGCACGTGCCCGACGAGGAGCGCAAGCGCCGCGCCATCTGGTGCTACACGTCGCAGATCGCACCGCTCGAACGGGACCACGCGCTGACCGCTCGCATGGAGGGACGCGTCCCCGAGCAGTTCTGGCAGCTGGCGTCGCCGCCGGCCGGGTGGGAAGGGCTGGCCGACTTCATCTGAGGCACGTGGAGAATCGCCGCCCCGCCCTGAGGCAGCGGGCGTTGGGGGCCGCGCCGGCGGCCCGTCACTAGAGTCGGGTGCGGTGCCAGGGGAAGACGAGCGGACGGTGGAGGCCGGCGGGCGCGAGGTGCGCATCTCGCGGCCGGACAAGGTGTACTTCCCCGCCCTCGACGCCACGAAGTTCGACCTGGTCTCGTACTACCTCGAGGTGGGGGACCACCTGCTGAACACGGCCGGCGGCCGACCCGCCATGCTGCAGCGGTTCCCCGAAGGCGCCACCGGCAAGTCCTTCTACCAGAAGCGCATCCCGGCGGGCGCACCGGACTGGCTGCAGTCGGCCACCGTCTCCACTCCCAACGGCACCACCTCCAACGCGCTCGTCGTGGCGGACATCGCCCACGTCGTGTGGGCGGTGAACATCGGCTGCCTCGGCCTGCACCTGTGGCCGTACCTCGCCGCCGATCCCGCGCACGCCGACGAGCTGCGCATCGACCTCGACCCCACGACCGGCATCGGCTTCGACGAAGTGCGGGCCGTCGCCCTGCTCTGCCGCGACGTGCTCGACGAGCTCGGGCTGCGTGGCTACCCGAAGACGACGGGCAGCAACGGTCTGCACGTGTACCTCCGGCTCGAGGCGCGTTGGGACTCGGTGGAGGTGCGCGCCGCCGCCGTCGCCCTGGCCCGCGAGCTCGAGCGCCGGTTCCCGGACCTGATCACGGCGAACTGGTGGAAGGAGGAGCGCGGCAGCCGGGTCTTCGTCGACTTCAACCAGAACGCCCCCCACAAGACCGTCTTCGGCGCCTGGTTCGCCCGGCCGCGCACGGGCGGGCAGGTCTCGACCCCCCTCACCTGGGAGGAGGTCGAGACGGTGGTCCCCAACGACCTGACGATCCGCACCGTGCCGGACCTGGTGCGCCGGCGCGGCGACCCCTGGGCCGACATCGCGGCGCGGCCCCAGTCGATCGAGCCGCTGCTCGCACTGGCCGAGCGCGACAAGGAGGCGGGGCTGCACGACGCGCCGTGGCCGCCGCAATACCCCAAGATGCCCGACGAACCGCCCCGGGTGGCCCCGAGCCGGGCCAAGAAGGCGTAGCCGGTGGAGCCGCTCGACGCACTCAACCGGATCGCCTTCCTGCTCGAGCGCGGTGGGGCCGACACCTACAAGGTGCGCGCCTTCCGTGGCGCGGCGCGGGCCGTGGCGGACATGGATGCCGACACGCTCGCCGCCCTGTCCCGGGCCGGGCGGCTGCAGAGCATCGACGGCATCGGCAAGTCGACCGCGCAGGTCATCGATGAGGCGCTCGCGGGAAAGGTGCCCGACCGCCTGACCCGGCTGGAGGAGACGCCCGAGGACATCGAGCTCGACGCGCCGGCCCAGGACCTCCTGGGCTCGCTGCGCGGGGACTGTCACTCCCACTCCGACTGGTCCGACGGGGGGAGCCCCATCCGCGAGATGGCCGAGGCGGCCCGGGACCTCGGGCACGACTACCTGGTGCTCACCGACCACAGCGCCCGCCTCACGGTGGCACACGGCCTCGACGCCGAGCGGCTGCGGGCCCAGCTCGACGTGCTGGCCGACCTCAACGAGGACCTGGCGCCCTTCCGCATCCTGACCGGCATCGAGGTGGACATCCTGGAGGACGGCTCGCTCGACCAGGACCTGGACCTGCTGGCCGAGCTCGACGTCGTCGTGGCGAGCGTGCACTCGAAGCTGCGCATGGAGTCGCCCGCCATGACCGAACGCATGCTCGCCGCCGTCGAGAGCCCGCACACCGACATCCTGGGCCACTGCACCGGGCGCCTGATCACGGGGCGGGGCCGCGCGCAGTCCACCTTCGACGCCGATGCGGTGTTCTCGGCCTGCGCCCGCACGGGCACCGCGGTGGAGATCAACTCGCGGCCCGAGCGCCAGGACCCGCCCCAGGACCTGCTCGGCCAGGCCGTGGCCCTCGGCTGCTCCTTCTCCATCGACACCGACGCCCACGCGCCGGGCCAGCTCGGCTGGCTCGGCCGCGGCTGCGCCAAGGCGGTCGACGCGGCGGTGCCACCCGAACGGATCGTCAACCGCGGTGGGGTCGACGACCTCCTGGCCTGGGCCGGGGCGCATGAGGGCTGACCCGGCGTGACGCTCCCCGTGCGCCCGCCCGTGGCACCCATGCTGGCCAAGCTCTCCCGCGACCTCCCCCGCAGCGCCGGCCTCTTCTACGAGCCCAAGTGGGACGGCTTCCGCTGCATCGTCTTCCGTGACGGCGACGACGTCGAGCTCGGCAGCCGCAACGAGAAGCCGTTGACGCGCTATTTCCCCGAACTGGTCGAGTCCCTCCGCCGGGAGCTGCCGGACCGCATCGTGCTCGACGGTGAGATCGTCATCGCCGGCGCCCGGGGTCTCGAGTTCGACGCGCTGTCCCAGCGCATCCATCCGGCCGAGAAGCGCATCCGCCAACTGGCCGAGTCGACGCCCGCATCCTTCGTCGCCTTCGACCTCTTGGCCGAGGGCGACCGCTCATTGCTCGAGGTGCCGTACGCCAAGCGCCGCGCCGCGCTCGAGAAACTGCTGAAGAAGGCCCGCCCGCCGGTCCACCTCACCCCGGTGACCGACGACCCCGACGTGGCGGCGGACTGGTTCTCCCGCTTCGAGGGGGCCGGGCTCGACGGCGTGGTGGTCAAAGACGGCGCACTCACCTACCAGCCCGACAAGCGCGCCATGGTCAAGGTGAAGCACCAGCGCACCGCCGACTGCGTCGTGGCGGGCTTCCGCACCCACAAGGACGGCGCCGGGGTGGGCTCGCTCCTGCTCGGCCTCTTCGACCCCTCCGGGACGCTGCACCACGTCGGCGTGGCGTCCGGGTTCAGCGTGGCCCGGCGGGGTGAGCTGGTGGCCGAGCTCGAGCCTTACCGGAGGGACGCGGCGAAGGACCACCCGTGGGCGGGCTGGGCCGACGCCCAGGCGGCCGGCCGGGCTCCCGGAGGCGACGAACCGCTGGAACGCCGGCAAGGACATGACCTGGGAACCGCTGCGGCCCGAGGCGGTCGTGGAGGTCTCCTACGACCACCTGCAGCAGGACCGCTTCCGGCACGCCACGTCCTTCGTGCGCTGGCGCCCGGACCGCCGGCCCGACTCGTGCACCTACGCGCAGCTCGACACCCCGGTGCCGATGGAGCTGAGCGAGGTCTTCGGGACCTCGTCGGATTAGCCGCCGAGCAGGTCGGGGTCGGCGGCCAGCTCGGCCCGCACCGCCGCCTCCCAGAACCCGATGAAGCCCTCACCGTCGTTCCGGGCCACCAGGTCGATGAAGGACTGCGGGACCCGGGAGACACCCGCTCCGCCGGCGGCTCTGGCGTACCAGGCGTGCTGGCAGCGCTGCTCGAGGGCGACCGCCCGCTGGTGCACGGCGCGGGCCGAACCGCCCAGCACGAAGACGCCGTGGCCGGCCAGGAGCGCCATGGACGCGTCGCCCATCTGCTCGACCGCCCGCCGCGCGCTGGACGCGTCGTTCACCGGGCCCTCGTACTCGTCCACGACGACCAGCGTCCCTCCGCCGAGCGCGGAGCTCTGGTCGAGGATCGGGGGCAGCTCCCCCAGGTCCGCCCAGACCGTGCCGAAGAGCGGGTGGTTGTGCACCGCCCACCCGACGTCCACCCGCAGCTCGTGCAGCTCGAGGTGCAGCGGGATGCCGAGCGGGACGGGCCAGTCCCCCTCGACCACGCGGCCCCCGAGGTCGATGCGCAGCACCTGGGAGGGGCGCAGTTCCGCCCAGGTCAGCAGCCACGGGTTGCACAGCAGCGTGCCGTCGCCCAGGTTGACGGTGATGTGCCCGGCCAGGTGGTCGTTGTAGCCCTCCCGCCACAGCGCGCGGGCGAGCACGACGAGCTCCTCGCGTGGCGTCAGGTCGGGGATCAGCTTCTCGGCGGTCGGCGTGAACATCGGTCGGCTCCTCTCAGCGCGGCAGGACGACGTCGGGGAGCGGGTGGCGGTAGAGCGCGGCGGCGTTCTCGCTGCACATGGCGCGCAGCTCATCGGCCGGGATGTGGCCCCAGCACCGCCGGATGACGTCCTGCGTGTCGGGCCAGGTGCTGTCGCCGTGCGGGTAGTCGACCTCCACCATGATGTGGTCGACCCCGATGGCGTGGCGCGTGTCGATGGTGGAGGGGTCGTCGATCGTGCAGAACCAGAAGTTGCGCCCCAAGACCTCCGCCGGTCGCACGTCCCACCCGAGCCCGTAGCGGGAGCGGTCGACGATGTTCTCGAGCCGGTCGCGCAGCATGGCCACCCAGCCGATCCCGCCCTCGCTCATGGCGATCTTGAGGCTCGGGAGGCGTGCCGCGTAGCCGGACCACAGCCACTCCGCGCAGGCGATCAGCGAGAGCTGGCCGAACAGCGTGGCCCCGAGCTGGAGGGCGTCCATGCCGGCCCCGGGCGGGGCCGGGGTCAGGCCCGAGCTGCCGACGTGGAGGGAGACGACGGTGTCGGTCTCGACGACGGCCTCCATGATCGGGTCCCAGTGGTCCCGGTCCCACAGCGAGGGCAGCCCGATCTCGTGCGGCCGCTCCGGGAACGTCACCGAGGTGAAGCCCCGGGCGGCGTTGCGGCGGATCTCGGCCACGGCGAGGGCCGGGTCGGCCAGGTAGGTGATGCCGAGCGGGACGATGCGATCGGGGTGCCGCGAGTACCACTCCTCGAAGAGCCAGTCGTTCCAGGCCCTGACGCAGGCCAGGCCCAGGTCGGGGTCCTCGGCGTCGAAGAAGACACGACCACAGAACCCGGTGATCATGGACGGGAAGTTCACCGACGCCCAGACCCCGTTGATGTCCATGTCGCGCACGCGGGCATCGACGTCGTAGCAACCCGGTCGCATCTGGTCGAAGCGGAACGGTTCGAGGCCGTAGGTCTCCGGGCGCCGGCCCGCCACCGCGTTCATCCCCACCTGCGTGTAGCGCTGTCCCTCGAACTCCCACACCTGGTGCCCCTCCGGCGTCTCGACGATGTGCGGGGCGCGGTCGGCCAGCGCGGCGGGCAGCCGGTTCTCGAACGTGTGGGCCGGCTCGACGACGTGGTCGTCCACCGAAACCACCGTGTAGCGCACCTCCCGGGGCTCGGGCTCGGGGAGGAAGAGATCGTCGTCCGGCACGGACCGGAGTATGCCCGAAGAGGGCGTGCCGCGCCGCGGCTACAGTGCCGCGCGGCGACCGCTCGGGGGTG
The DNA here is from genome assembly GCA_963840245.1 of uncultured Acidimicrobiaceae bacterium. Taxonomy (GTDB): domain Bacteria; phylum Actinomycetota; class Acidimicrobiia; order Acidimicrobiales; family RAAP-2; genus Bog-473. Next base: position 43,202 of record CAWIYI010000008.1, on the reverse strand, counting down.
GATACTGGGGGGACGCGTAAAGGAGGCGGCGTGCTTGCGCTGGTCATTGTCTCGACGTTCGTGGTCCTGCTCCTCGGCATCCTGGTGGCGGGCCTGCTCCGGAGCCATGCCGACATCCTGCGCTCCCTCCACGAGCTCGGCGTCGGTGTCGGGGACCCGACCGAGTCGGCGGCCGCCACCCGCCCCCGCCCCGGTCACCCTGGCGCCGCCGGGTGCCGGCCCCGCGCTGGGCGCCGCTCCCGCCGTGGCCGGCGTGACGCCGACCGGGGACGCCCGGGCGGTGGCGGTGGACAACAGTGACGACCTCACTCTGCTGGGGTTCCTCTCTTCGGGCTGCACCGGCTGCGCCGCGTTCTGGGATGCCCTGCAGGATCCGGGACGTCTCGAGCTGCCCGACCGCACGCGCGTCGTCATCGTGACCAAGGGGCCCGACCGCGAGGTGCCGGCCGAGGTGCAGGCGCGCACGACCGGCCGGGTCCCGGTGGTCATGTCCACCGACGCCTGGTTCGAGTACCAGGTGCCCGGCTCCCCGTTCTTCGTGCTCGTCGACGGCGCGACCGGGCGCAAGGTCGGGCAGGGAGTGGCCAACCACGTCGGCCAGCTGGCCGAGCTGGTCCGGCGGGCCGAGCACGACCGGGGCACCGTGACCACCGGCCGCGGGCGCGGGGAGGGCGCCTTGGGCGGCCCGGCCCGCGAGGAGGCGGCCGACGACGTGCTGCGGGCGGCCGGGATCCACCCGGGTGACCCGAGCCTGTACCCGCGCACGCTCGGCGACGTCTTTCCCTTCGACCGGGTGACCACGCCGGCCCCCGGTGGCCCGGCGCGCGCCGAGTAGTGGCCACCATCGGCGCGCACGGCATCGTGGCGCGCCTCCCCGACGGCTTCGAGGGCCGGATCTTCGTGCGCCCCTCCGGCATGGGCGTGACCTATCCGGTGGGGCAGTTCGCCACCTTCCCGATTCCCGACGACATCGGTGACTTCGGTAGCGGCGCCGTCACCTTGATGGGGCCGTCGGACGTGTTCGCCACCCTCTTCGAGTACGGCCCCGAGAGCGTGGGCACTGCGCTGTTCGCCCGCCAGGGCCGGCCGTCCGCCCTCACGGAGGCGGACTTCTCGCCCATGGTCCTGCGGCGGGGGATCCCCGGGCAGTCCGGCACCCAGTGGTTCTTCACCGAGGCCGGGCGGCCCTTCTCCTTCTACGCCGTGCTCGGCAGCCACGTCCAGGTGCCGGCACTGGTGCCCCGCGTCAACACGTTGCTCACCTCACTCGCCGTGAGCCCGGCGACGCCCCCGGCGGCGAGCTCGGCGGCGAGCCCGGCGAGGCCCCAATGGAACTGATCGGCCTCTACCTCATTGCCGCAGGCCTGCTGGTCGCCGCCGGCGTGGGCAAGGCGGCGCGGCCCGACGACACGGCCCGCGCCATGGCCGCGCTGCTGCCGGGCCCTCTGTCGTTCCGTCTCCTGCGCGGCGTCGTCCGGGCCGGCGCGCTGGCGGAGGCCGCGCTGGGCGTGCTCGCCGTGGCGTTCCCGCGCCCGGCCACCGCGGCGCTGGTCGCCCTCTCCTATCTGTGCTTCTTCGGCGTCGTCGCCGTGGCGCGGTGGCGCGGCGGGCCGCTGGCGACGTGTGGCTGCTTCGGTCGACCCGACACGCCGCCGACCGCGCTGCACCTGGTCATCGACCTCACGCTGGCTGCCGCCGCGCTCGCCGTCGCCAACGGCGCGCCGGGCCGCGGCACGCTGGGGACGCTGCTGGCGCACCAGCCCGGGGCCGGGTTCCCGTTGCTCTTCGTGAGCGCGGTCGGGCTCTGGCTCACCGCCCTGGCCCTCTCCGCCCTGGCCGCCCTCACCGCCGCGCGTCGCCTGGCCCGGCCCGTCCCGGCCCGGACGTCGTGAGCATCTCGACCGCGCTGGTGGCGCGTACGGCCCACGCCCTGGAGGGCCGCCTCTCCCGCCGCAGCCTGATCAACCGGTCGGCCTTCGTCGGCAGCGCCGTGGCCGTCGGCTCCGGCCTGGACCTCGCCCTCAAGCCCGGCACCGCCTACGGCGCGATCTGCGAATGCGGGAATGCCGGCTGCGGCTGCGGCAGCACGTGTTGCTCGGGGTTCTCCGAGTTCTGCTGCGAGGTGAGCGGCGCCAACTTCTGTCCCGCGAACACCGTGATGGGCGGCTGGTGGATGGCGGACAACTCGTCCTTCTGCGGCGGCCCGCGGTACTACATGGACTGCAATTCCACCTGCACCTGCGCGAGCGGCTGCGGCAACGGCTTCTCGTTCTGCGAGCCGGGTTGCGACCAGACCGCGTGCGGCTGCGGCCCGCTGGGCTGCAACTCCTACCTGACCGGCTGTCTCCAGTTCCGGTACGGGCAGTGCAACCAGAACGTCGCCTGCCTGGGGCGGATCGTCTGCCGGGTCGTGGCCTGCGTCCCCCCATGGACGGTGGATCCCTCGTGCACCACCGCCGTCGCCGTCGACAACGCCACGGCGGAGCAGAACGAGCCGTGCTGGACGACGGCCCCGCCGGCCCCGCCACCGCCTCCCTGCCTCTCACCCGCCACGAACTGCCAGGTCGTCGGTGCGCTCGGGAGTGCCGACGGCGGCGGCTACGCGGTGCTCACCGCGTTCGGCCGGCTCTTCGACTTCGGGGACTTCCCGAACGACGGCGACGCCTCACCGATCAGGCTCGCCGCCCCGATCGTCGCCGGGGCGACCTGCGCGACCGGGGGCTACTTCCTGGGCGCGGCCGACGGCGGCATCTTCACCTACGGCGGGGCCCCCTTCCTCGGCTCCATGGGCGGCCAGCGGCTGAACCGGCCGATCGTCGGCATGGCGGCGACGCCGACGGGCCGGGGCTACTGGTTGGTCGCCGCCGACGGTGGCATCTTCACCTTCGGCGACGCCGTCTTCGCCGGATCGACGGGGGCCATCCACCTCAACCAGCCGGTGGTCGGCATGGCCGCGACGCCGACGGGCCGGGGCTACTGGCTGGTCGCCGCCGACGGCGGCGTCTTCACCTTCGGCGACGCCCCCTTCCTCGGCTCCATGGGCGGGCAGCACCTGAACCAACCGGTCGTCGGCATGGCCGCGACGCCGACGGGCCGGGGCTACTGGCTGGTCGCCGCCGACGGCGGCATCTTCACCTTCGGCGACGCCGTCTTCGACGGATCGACGGGGGCCATCCGCCTCAACCAGCCGATGGTCGGCATCGCGCCCTTCGGCAACGACGCCGGCTATTGGCTGGTCGCCAAGGACGGCGGGATCTTCGCCTTCGGTGGCGCACCGTTCCTCGGGTCCCCGGCATGACCGGAAGGGAGCATCCATGACCACCCTCCTCACCGTCGCCGCGGCGGCCATCGCCGTGCTGGCGGCCGCCCGGTCGACCTGGTCCCCCTGCGGCCTCTCCATGTTGGCGACGATCACACCCCTGGCCGAACGCGCCCGGGGTCACCGCTACCGGAGCACCGCGGCATGGTTCATCACCGGCGGCCTCGCGGGCGGGGTCACGCTCGGTCTCGGTATGGCCGGGCTGGCGGTCGCGGTCCGCGCCTTCGGACCGCCGGTGCTCACCGTGGCCGCCCTCGCCGCCACGGCGTCGATCCTGGTGGCGGCATCCGATGCGCCGCACGGGGGCTTCCACCTGCCCGTCCACCATCGCCAGGTGAACGAGCGCTGGCTCGACCAGTTCCGGCCCTGGGTCTACGGCGCGGGCTTCGGCTGGCAGATCGGCACCGGCCTGGTCACCTACATCAAGACGGCCGCGCTCTACCTCGTGATCGTGCTGGCCGCCCTGACCACCAGTCCCGCCGTCGCGCTGGCCATCGGCGCGCTGTTCGGCCTGGTGCGCGGGCTCGCGGTGCTGCTCGGCCGGGGCATCACCAGCGCAGACACCCTCGCCGCGTTCCACCGGCGCTTCACCGAGCTCGGGCCCGTCGTGCTCGGTATCGTCGTCGCCGGCGAGCTGGCCTGCGCCGTCGCCTTCGTCGCCTTCGTGTCGCTCTGGGCCGCGTTGGCTCTGGCCCTGATCCTGGTCGTCGGTGGGGCAACCGCGGCAGCCCGGCGGGCGCGGCGGCGTTCTCCGGTGCCGGCCCGGAGCTAACCCCCCATGTCGACGGCGTTCACGCGCCACGGGACGATCCGCATCACGACGCGGCGGTCGCCGGGCGCGTTCGTGCTCGCGCAGGTCGGCGTCGTACTTGGCGCCGACCCGCTCGGCCTCGAGGTTCTCTACCTTCCGGCGCGCCGTGTTGAGCGACAGGGCGACCCGATCGCCCTCGGCGTCGGGTATCCCCGCGCCGGCGCCATCGATGCGCGCGCCGGCGGTGGCGCCTACCATCGGCGTATCGCCCCCGACCACGCCGCAGCCGAGGAACGCGCACTGCCCATCCGCCTCTTCCTGGCCGACGTGGACGGGACTCTGGTGACCCATGACAAGGTCCTGACCCACGCCGCCGTCGCCGCGGTGCGCAACCTGCGCCAAGCCGGGGTCCTCTTCGCCGTCACCAGCGGCCGCCCGCCGCGCGGCATGGAGATGCTCATCGGGCCGCTCGACCTCGATACACCCATCGCCGCCTTCAACGGCGGCCTGGTGGTGGACCGCGCCATGAAGGTCCTGGAGCAGCACGTCATCCCCGAGCACCTCGTCGTCCCCGTCGCCGACCACATGCGGTCCTTCGACCTCGCCGTGTGGCTCTACCGCGGGGCGGACTGGTACGTGCCCGACCCGAAAGGACCGCACGTCGACCGGGAGGCCTGGACCGTCAAATTCGAGCCCAAGGTGATGGACGGGTTCGACGGGCTCACCGACGGCGTGGCCAAGCTGGTCGGGGTGAGCGACGACCACGACGCCATCACCGCGGCCGCCGACGCCGCCGTGAAGAAATTCGGCGACCACGTGACGGCGGCCGCCTCCCAGCCCTACTACCTCGACGTGACGCACCCCCAGGCCAACAAGGGGAGCGTCGCCCGCTCCCTCGCCGTGCGCTACCAGCTCGAGCCCGCGCAGATCGCCACCATCGGCGACCAGCCCAACGACATCTTGATGTTCGACCACTCGGGCCTCAGCATCGCCATGGGCAACGCCGACCCCGAGGTGAAGCAGGCGGCCCACCGCACCACGCAGAGCAACGAGGACGAGGGTTTTGCGTTCGCCGTGGAGCACTTCGTGCTGCCGGCGGCCTCCTCGCCCGCCTGACCGCACGAAGACGCGCCACCGTCCTCTTGCTGGTGTGGGCCGAGTCGTGGAATGCCGAGGCGGCCGGAGATGATTCCGCGCACTCTAAGCATCCTTGTTTATAGTTTGGAGAGGCATCCCTCAGAGCTGTGCGACGAGCGGAAGACGCGATTCTGAATCGCGCCCGTTCCGACTCTCCGTCATATGAGTGCGACGAGACGGCTGGTATCTTGATCCACTGCAACGTCCGAAAGAAGGGGACGGCACCGTGCACAGGTGTACAGCGTGTGTGGAGAGTCCGGCCGACGCAGGCCAACACGCCAAACGGGGGGAGTCAACTCTTCGGAGAGTCAAGCCGCTCCGGCTCCTTTGTTCGTTGGCGCTCTTCGGTTGTCTCCTGGCGGCCTGTGGCAGCAGTCCGTCTGCTTCTGCCTCGGAGAAGGTGTGCAATGACCGGGCGCAGCTGGGCAATGCCGTGTCGACGGTCGTCGATGATCTGAAGTCGGGCAACCTCGGCAAGGCGAAGGACGACGTGCCGGCCGTCAGCGATGCCCTCGAGAGCCTGAGTCAGTCCGCCCGGGAGTTGAAGTCAGAGGAGTCTCAATCGTTGAGCCCGCAGATCGACAATCTGAAGAAGACCGCGACGGGCCTCAAGGACTCCAACTCCCTCCCGGATCTCCTCGCAGGCTTCGACTCCCTCAAGTCACAGCTTCAGTCGATCGGCGACCAGATCAGCCAGAACCTCAAGTGCTCGTGACCTGACGGGGTCGTCCAGGAGAGGATGGAGGTCGCGCCGTCAGACGCCGCGGTGGTTCTCGAAGCGGGCGTACTGCTTCAAGAACAACAGGTTGGCCTTCCCGGTCGGACCGTTCCGGTGCTTGGCCACCTCGATCAGCGCATCGTCGGCCCGGTCGATGGGCACCTCGTCGTTGTACTCGGACTCGCGGTAGATGAAGAGGACGACGTCGGCGTCCTGCTCGAGCGACCCCGACTCCCGGAGGTCCGACAGCTGCGGCGTCTTGTCCTGGCGTGACTCGAGGTTCCGGGAGAGCTGGGAGAGGGCGACGACGGGCACCTCGAGCTCGCGGGCGAGGATCTTGAGGCCCCGGCTGATCTCGGCCACCTCGGTCTGGCGGTTCTCCGGCCGGCCCCGCCCGCTCATCAGCTGGAGGTAGTCGACCACGACGAGGCCGAGGTCGCCTTCGGACTTCTTGAGCCGGCGGGCCCGCGCCCGGATGTCCATCACCGTGACGTTGGGGTTGTCGTCGATGAAGATCGGCGCGCTCGAGAGCCGCGTCACGGCCATGCCGATCTTGCTCCAGTCCTGCGTGCGGATCCGGCCCGTCTGCAGGCTCTGCCCGTTCACCTCGGCCTCGGAGGCGAGCAGGCGCTGGGTCAGCTCCAGATGGCCCATCTCCAGCGAGAAGAGGAGGGCCGGCCGCTGCACCTGGAGACCGACGTTGGCCAGGACCCCGAGGGCGAAGCTCGTCTTGCCCATGCCGGGACGGGCGCCCACGATGTTGAGCGACGAGGGCTGGAAGCCCAGCAGGATCCTGTCCAGCTCGTGGTAGCCGGTCGCCACGCCGGTGATGCTCGAGCCGCGCTGCCCCAGCTCCTCGATGCGGTCCAGTCCCGCTCCCAGCAGCTCGTGGAGGGGGCGCATGGTGTCGACCGTGCGGCGCTCCCCGACGTCGAACACCATCTGCTCCGCCTCGTCCACGGCCGCCTTGACGTCCTCGGGGACCGAGTAGCCGATGTCGGCGATGTCCCCGGCGACGCCGATGAGCTTGCGCAGCAGCGCGTGCTCCTCGACGATCTCGGCGTAGTGCCGGGCGTTGGCGATCGACGGCGTGTTGGCCTGCAGCGAGATGAAGATCGACGGGTCCCCCACCGCCTCGAGCACCCCGGAGCGCTTGAGCTCGTCGGTCACCGTCACCGCATCGATGGCCTCGCCGCGCTCCATGAGCGCCTGGATGGCGCCGAAGATGTGCCCGTGCGCCGGCTTGTAGAAGTCGGCCGACGAGCACTTCTCTATCCCGACGGACGCCGCGTCGTTGGAGAGGAGCATGGCGCCGAGCAGCGACTCCTCGGCCTCGACGTCGTGGGGGGGCACCCGCGCCCCGCTCGGCCCGGGGTGGGGGGCCGTCCGGAGCGGGCGGGGGCGGATGTCGTCAAAGGCTTGGACCACGGCTCCCCCACTCTGCCGGTCGCGTGCTGGGGACCGTAAGGCCCCAATAGGTGTGGGTAAGGGACGGAGTCGTGTGGATAAGCCGTGCACGAGCGGTCACTGACTGTGGACCACGCTGAACGCAAATTGGCACGCCCACATGATGGGCAGCGGGGTGTGACAGCGCGCGGATGGCGCCCCCGATCAGGAGGTCGCCGAGACCTCCACCGTCACGATGGTGGCGACGTCGCGGAACAGCTCGACCGTGACCTCGAAGGACCCCGTCTCCTTGATGTGCTCGGGCAGCAGGATGTGCCTGCGGTCCACCTCGATCCCCTTGGCGGCCTTGATGGCCTCCACCACGTCGGCCGGCCCGATGGAGCCGAACAGCCGTCCACCCCCGGAGGCCCGGGCGGCGATCGGGATCACGGCGCCGGCCAGCACCGTGGCCTGGGCTTCCGCCGCACCCCGGTCCTGGGCCTCCCGCAGGTCCCGCCCGCGCCGCATCTGCTGGGCCTGGCCCTCGACACCGTCGGTGGCCACGATGGCCCGGCCCTCGGGCAGGAGGAAATTGCGGGCGAAGCCGCCCGCCACCTTGACGATGTCCCCCCGGCGCCCGACGCCGGCGACGTCGTCGCGCAGCAGGACCTTCATGCGTCCGCCCCCGTCTCGGCGGGCTCGACGACGACCTCGACCACGGCGCCTGCTTCGGCGTCCGCCACGGCCTGTTCGACGATCGGCCTCGGCCTCGGCCTCGGATTCGCCCTCGGACCCGGCCGGCGCGGCCTCGGCCGCCGCATCGGCGGAGGGACGGCGCCGCGGTGCCTCGGTCGGGACCGAATCGAGCGTGCGCTCGCCACGGTCGCGCCCGCCGCGCCCGCCCGGGCGCTCCGTCACGGTGCGCTGGGTGTAGGGCAGCAGGACGAGCTCACGCGCCGTCTTGATCGCCATGGCCAACGCCCGCTGGTGCTGGGCGCAGTTGCCCGTCACCCGGCGCGACCGGATCTTGCCGCGGTCGCTCATGTACTTGCGCAGCATCGGGACGTCCTTGTAGTCCACCCACTCGACCTTGTCGCGGCAGAGCGCGCAGGGCTTCTTCTTGACCCGGCGGCCGAGATCCTTGGGGGCGCGACGTGACGTCGTCCCGCCGCGCTGGTTGTTGCGTGCCATCAGAAAGGCTCCTCGTCGAATCCGTAGCCCGGTCCGGCATCCGCCGCGGGCTGTGGTTGTGCCGGCCGAGCGGCTGGCCGCGACCCGCCACCTCCGCCACCGCCGCCGCCCCCGCCCCCACCGGGACCGCGGCGCTCGTTCTTGGTGATCTGCGCGGTGGCCCAGCGCAGCGACGGGCCGATCTCGTCCGCCACCACCTCGACCTTGGAGCGGCGATCGCCCTCCTGGGTCTCCCAGCTGCGCTGCTCGAGCCGGCCGGCCACCATGACCCGGGCGCCCCGGGTGATGGTCTCGCTCACGTTCTCGGCCATCTCGCGCCAACAGACCACGTCGAAGAACGAGGTGGCCTCCTCCCACTCCTGGGTCTGGCGGTTCTGCCAGCGGCGGTTGACCGCCAGCCCGAACGTCACGTTGGCCTGTCCGGTGTTGGTGAAGCGCAGTTCGGGGTCGCGGGTCACGTTCCCCACCAGCGTCACGCTGTTGTCTGTCGCCATCTCAGCTCTCAGCTCCTCTCGCGGGCCGGCCGGTCAGCCGGCCGCGGCCGTCGGTGCGGTGGCCGCCTGCTCCGGCAGCCGCACGACCTTGTGGCGGACGACCTCGTCGGCCAGGCCGAGCATGCGGTCCAGGGCGGCCACGGTCTCGGGTTCGGCGGTGAATTCCACCACGACGTAGTACCCCTCGCGCTTGTGGTTCACCTCGTAGGCGAAGGTGCGCTTCCCCCAGCGGTCGATGGCGCCCGGGGTGCCACCCGTCGTGCGGATGACGTCGAGCGCCTGGTCGAGCACGCCCTGGATCACCGTGGGCTCGGTGCTGGCCTCGAAGATGGCCATGACTTCGTAGGGCCGCATGTGCGGCGTACCTCCCTCTGGACCGGGCGTGCCCGGGCTCCTGACGGTCAGGAGCAGGGTCTGTTGCGGGGTGCCATGCTAGCCGCCCTCGGCGAAAGGCGTCAGCTCAGGGCGTCGCCCAGGGCCGCCGGGGCGTGGTAGGTCTCGGCGTCGCTCGGGAAGCTGCCGCTGCGCACGTCCTCGGCGAAGGCGGCGACGGCCTCGGTGGCGATGCGGCCGAGGTCGGCGTAGCGCCGCACGAACTTGGGCGGGGTCCCCTTGCCCAGCCCCAGCAGGTCGTGGAAGACCAGGACCTGGCCGTCGCAGGCGGGCCCGGCCCCGATGCCGATGGTCGGCACGTCGAGCTGCTCGGTGACGGCGGCGCCGACGACGTCGGGCACCCCCTCGATCACGAAGGCGAAGCAGCCGGCCGCGGCGAGGGCCTTGGCCGCGTCGAGCAGGGCGCTGGCGGCGTCGACGCTCTTGCCCTGCACCCGGAAGCCGCCCATGGCGAGGACCGACTGCGGCGTCAGACCGAGATGCCCCATGACCGGGATCTCGGCCCGGATGATCGCCTCCACCACGGGCAGGCGGGCCCGGCCGCCCTCGAGCTTGACGGCCTGGGCCCCGGCGCGGATCAGGGTGGCGGCGTTGCGCACCGCCTCGTCCGCCGAGAGGTGGTAGCTCATCCAGGGCATGTCGCCGAGGATCAGGCAGTGCGGCGCGGCGCGCGCCACGGCCGCGGTGTGGTGCGCCATGACGTCGATGTCGACGTGGAGCGTGTCGGGGTACCCGAGGACCGTGTTGGCCACCGAGTCCCCGACGAGGATGATGTCGGCGCCGGCGTCCGACACGATGCGGGCGCCCGGCTCGTCGTAGGCCGTCACCATGACGATGGGCGTGGCGCCGTGCGCGGCGCTTGCGGGCCCGCAGGGAGGGGACGGTGACGGGCCCGTCGCTCATCGACCCGGCTCCGCCTTCGCCTTCTTGGCCGCCTTCTTGGCCGTGCCCCGCCGGCGGGGTACTTGCGCATCAGGTGGTGCCAGGCGCACGACGGGCACACCTCGACCTCGTAGCAGAGCACCGGCTCGGGCCGGCGGCAGAGCGCCTTGAGCTCGGCCGCGCTGCCCGGGCAGCGCCCGCCCGGAGGGAGCTTGGCCCCGAAGACGAAGGTGACCGTGACGAGCCGCCCCTCGTCACAGATGGGGCAGACCTCCTTGGTGGGCCGGCCCACGTTGCGGGCCGCCCGCAGCAGTTCGGGGTGGGCGTCGCACACGTCGGTCCGCAGGACCTTGCCCCGCTCGACCTCCCGGACCACGGCGTTGCGGACGATCCGGTACTCCACCTGGGCCGTGAGGTCGGGGCTCACCGCACGGGATTTCGACCTCGGCTCCGAGGTGACGGGCACGGCGGCCAGGCTACCCCCCACACCCGGATTCCGGGACCGAATTGGGGGCAAATCAGGCACGCCCGCGACGCTTGCGTGACAGAAATGCTCGCATCGCTATATCGAACCGATATACTCATCCGTCATGCTGGACATGGCCATCCTCGGCCTCCTCGAAGAACACGACCTGCACGGCTACGAGATACGCCGCCAATTGCGGGAGCACCTGGGCCTTCTCGCCAACGTCTCCTTCGGCTCCATCTACCCCGCCCTGACCCGGCTCGAGAAGTCGGGCGCCGTGGTGGCGACCGAGGGCGGAGGGGCCGAGAGCACGGGGGACACGGCGGCGCCGGCGCCGCCCACCGGCTCACTGAGCGGCGAGCTGGCCGTGCTGCGCGCCCGCCGGCGCACGCCCACCCGGGCCCGGCGGGGCCGCAAGGTCTACCGGATCACCGACGCCGGCCGCGCGCTCTTCGTCGAGCTCCTGGCCGGCAGCGGGGCCACCGACGACGCCCGCAGCTTCGGGCTCCGCCTGGCCTTCGCCCGGCATCTCGCGCCCCAGGCCCGCCTCACCCTGCTGGAGCGCCGGCGTGCCCAACTGGTCCAGCGCCTCGGCGAGGCCGAGGCGGCCCGCGCCGACCTCGACGTCTACGCCCGCTCCGTCGTGCAGCACACGGCCGACGGTGTGGCCCGCGACATCAGCTGGCTCGACACCCTCATCGCGTCCGAACGCAGCGCTCTCGCCACCGCCGGGACGGAGTCGGCGACGTGACGAAACCGCCCGACACCACCTCGACCCCGACCACGGCCTCGATACCGACCACGACCTCGACACCAACCCCGTCACCGACCCCGAAGGAGACATGTCCATGCCCAGCCCCATCCGCCTCGCCATCGCCGGCGTCGGCAACTGCGCCAGCTCGCTCGTCCAGGGCATCACCTACTACCGGGACGCCGACCCCGACGACGTGGTGCCGGGGCTGATGCATGTGGAGCTCGGTGGCTACCACGTGCGCGACCTCGTCCCGGTCGTCGCCTTCGACGTGGACCAGACCAAGGTCGGCACCGACCTCGGCAAGGCCATCAGCGCCGGCCTCAACAACACGGTGCGCTTCGCCGAGGTCGGCGAGCTCGGCGTCACGGTCCAGCGGGGGCCGACCTTCGACGGGCTGGGGTTCTACTACCGCGAGCTGATCGAGGAGTCGCCGGCCGAGCCCGTCGACGTGGCCGCCGCCCTGCGGGAGGCCCAGGCGGACGTGCTGGTCTCCTACCTGCCTGTCGGCTCCGAGCAGGCCCAGCGCCACTACGCCCAGGCCTGCCTCGACGCCGGGGTGGCCTTCGTGAACGCCATCCCCGTCTTCATCGCCTCGGACCCCGAATGGGCCCGTAAGTTCCGCGACGCCGGCGTGCCGATCGTCGGCGACGACATCAAGAGCCAGGTCGGCTCGACCATCGTCCACCGCATCCTCACCCGCCTCTTCGAGGACCGCGGCGTCGCCCTTGACGAGACGTACCAGTTGAACTTCGGCGGCAACATGGACTTCAAGAACATGCTCGAGCGCCAGCGGCTCGAGTCCAAGAAGATCTCCAAGACCCAGGCCGTCACCAGCCAGCTGGAGGACAACATCCTCGACGCCGACGACGTCCACGTCGGACCGTCGGACCACGTGCCGTGGCTCAAGGACCGCAAGTGGGCCTACATCCGCATGGAGGGCCGCAACTTCGGCGACGTCCCGCTCAACCTCGAGCTCAAGCTCGAGGTGTGGGACTCCCCCAACTCGGCCGGGGTCATCATCGACGCCGTGCGCTGCGCCAAGCTCGCCCTCGACCGCGGCATCGGCGGCCCCCTCCTCGGCCCGTCGGCCTACTTCATGAAGTCACCGCCGGTGCAATACCACGACGACGTGGCGCACCAGCTCATCGAGGACTTCGCCGCCGGGGTGCCCCAGGACACCTGGCCGACGGACTGACCTCCAAAGAACACCCCTCGGGGCAGCCGACCGCCCGGTTCCCGCCAGGACCTTCTCGGCGGCTCCGCCCGCACCCGCCTCCGCAATGAGCGGCAATGAGCGATCGGCTCGGAATGCTCAGACGAGGATGCGCTCGTCGGGGGCCCGCACCCCGACCACGGCCAGGGTCCGTCCCATGCCGAGGAAGCAGCCGCAGCAGATGGTGAGGTCCGCCAGCTCGGCCTCGTCGAAGGCGTCGTGCAGGCGGCCCCACAGCTCGTCGTCCATGGCCAGGTGGTCGAGGGCGAAGCGCTCGGCGAACTCTGCCGCCAGCCGTTCCCGCACACTCAGCCCGGTGGCGGCGCGCCAATCGGTCACCTCGACGTAGAACGGCTCGCCGGCGCCGGCCGACTCCCCGTCACGGGCCCGGGTGTCGCGGCACACGGCGCAGTCGTTGATCAGCGCAATGGTCCAGCGGGCCGCCTCGCGCTCGCGCACCGACAGCTGGGAGTTGCCGTAGACCGCCGCCGACAGCTTGCCCATGCCCGCCGCCATGTCCGGGCGCAGCAACGCCCAGTCGATGTGCTCGCCCATGCCGCTCTCCGGTGCCGCGATCCTCGTCATGCCCCGCGACGCTACCGCTTCCGTTACCGCCGGCCGCCTACTGTCGCTCGGCCCACCAGGCCCGCAGCCGGGCCGTCGCCTCCTCCTCGCCCAACGGTCCCTCGTCGAGGCGGAGCTCCATCAAGAAGTCCAGGGCCTGGCCGACGGCTCGGCCCGGCCCGATGCCCAGCAGCGCCATGACCTGATTGCCGTCGAGGTCGGGACGCAGGGCCCTGAGCTCCTCCTGCTCGCCCAGCTCGGTGATCCGGGCCTCGAGCTCGTCCATGCGCCGGGCCAGCGCCTTGGCCTTGGCCGCGTTCCGCGTCGTGCAGTCGCAGCGGGTCAGCTCGTTCAGCATTTCGAGGTGCGGACCGGCGTCGCGCACGTAGCGGCGCACCGCCTTGTCGGTCCAGCCCAACCGGTAGGTGTGGAAGCGCAGGTGCAGCTCGACCAGCCGCACCACGGTGTCGATGTCGGCGCTCGAGTAACGCAACGCCTCCATGCGCGTCCGCGTCATGCGGGCACCCACGACCTCGTGGTGGTGGAAGCTCACGCCGCCGTCGGTGATGGCGCGCGTGCGCGGCTTGCCGACGTCGTGGAACAGCGCGGCCAACCGCAGCAGCCGGTTCGGCGACGTCTTGTCCACCACGGCGAGCGTGTGGGCCAGCACGTCCTTGTGCCGGTGGATCGGATCCTGCTCGAGTGCGAGGCCCGGCAGTTCCGGCAGGAACTCACCGGCGAGGCCGGTGCGCACCACGAACCACAGGGCCACCGACGGCACGTCGACCACGACGATCTTGTCCAGCTCGTCGCGGATGCGCTCGGCCGACACGATGGAGAGCCGGCCGTGCATCCGTTCCACCGCGGCCGTCAGCGCCGGGTCGGGCTCGAGCGAGAAGCGGGCCGCGAAACGGGCGGCCCGCAGCATGCGCAGTGGGTCGTCGCCGAAGGAGATCTCGGGGTCGAGTGGCGTCCGCAACCGCCCGGCCGCCAGGTCCCCCAGCCCGTCGAAGGGGTCGATCAGCTCCATGTCGGGCAGGCGCAGCGCCAGGGCGTTGATGGTGAAGTCCCGCCGCGACAGGTCCACCTCCAGGTCGTCGCCGAAGGTCACCTCGGGCTTGCGCGACTCGGGCGCGTAGACCTCCGCCCGGTGCGTCGTGATCTCGTAGACGTGGGTGCCCTTGCGACAGCCGATGGTGCCGAAGCGCTCACCCTGGGTCCAGATGTCGTCGGCCCAACCCCGCACCAGCCGCTCGGTCTCGGCCGGCAGGGCGTCGGTGGTGAGGTCGAGATCGGGCCCGGCCGCGGTCCCGGCGGGGCCCGGGAACAGGGCATCCCGCACGGAGCCCCCCACCAAGTAGAGCGTGTGCCCGGCCGTGGCGAAGCGGCGGGCCACCTCCTCGGTGGCGTCGACATACGGGCGGAACCGCTCGGGCATCGACGTGGACTGCACCCGCCCACGGTAGTGCGCCCTCTAGCCTCTCCCTGTGTCGACGCGCCGGGCGAGGACCGCCCTCTGCACGCTCGCGGTGGCCGTCGCAGCCCTGGTCAGCACGCTGGGCGCCACCACCGCGGGAGGATCGGAGCAGGCGCGCGCGGCTGGGCCACCCCTGGTGCTGACGTCCCAGACCCCGTGGGTGACCGCCGCCCAGCCCTGGTTCAACCTCGCGCTCGGCGTCTCCCCCGCCGAGGGGTCGGCCAGCGCCCTCAGCGTCAACCTGACCTTCTACGGGCGCCTCGACGATCTCTCCCAGCTGCAACAGGCGACGTCGGGCACGCCCACGGCCACGCCGCTGCTCCGGCTGACCTCGGTCCCGGTCGCCGCCTCTGCCGGTGGGCTGAGCGCCTCCACCTGCGTGACGGTGGTGCCCGACTCGAGTGCCAGTGTCCCCGCCAGCGGGCCCGGCGTCTGCGCGGCCGGCTCCCACACCCTCACCCTCGACTGCACGCCGCTGACCGGCAAGTGCGGCGACGTGTACCCCGTCTCGGTCGCGCTCGTGCGCCAGGGCTCGTCGTCCCCGCTGGCCCGCTTCACCACCTTCCTCACCTACCAGGAGCCGACCGCCGTGTCGGCGACCGGGGGTCCCTTGCGCGTGGGCGTCGTGGTCCCCGTCACGGCGGCCGGCGTGACCACGGTGGCGGACGCGCTGACGGAGCACCATGACGTGCCGACCACGCTCGCCGTGAGCCCGCTGGCGGTGAGCGCGATCGCCACGACGCGCTCGCGCGAGGGCCAGCGCGCGCTGGCCCAGTTGGCCGCGCTCAGCGGCGACGAGATGATCGACCAGCCCTACGTGCCCATCGATCTGGCCTCGCTCTCCGGGGCCGGGATCTCCGGGGAGATCGGCGCCCAGATGCTCCGGGGCGACGAGGTGCTGCGCAGCGCCGGCCTCCGGCTCGATGGCGGCCCCTGGGTGGACACCGCCTCGTCGTTCACGCAGGGTGACGCCGGCGACCTCGCCTCGGGCCTGCAGCTCGCCGGCGCCTCCCAAGCCGTGATCAGCGACGACGACCTGGCCGCGGGCGGCGTGAGCAACCTCACCTTCGCCCAGCCCTTCACGCTGGACCTCGGGCACGGCTCCACCATTCCGGCCGTGGCGTCCGACTCCACCTTGAGCACGCGCTTCACCGCGGACAAGCTCCAACCCCGTCCTCGGGGCCGAGCAGCTTCTCGCCGGGCTCTCGTTCGTCCACTACGAGAACGCGTTCAAGGCCGCGCCGCGCGGGGTCGTGGTCGACCCGGCGCCGGGGTGGCAGCCCTCGGCCGCCTTCATGGACGCGCTGCTCGCCGGGCTCTCGGGCAACCCGGCCCTGAAGCCCGAGACCGTCTCCCAACTCGTCGCCGACGTGCCCGCCGGCGGCAACAACGAGCCTGCGGTGCGCCAGCTCCAGTCCGGACCCGCCGGCCGCGGCATGACGCGCGGCGCGGCTGAGCGCATCGCGCTCGATCGCCAACAGTTGGCGTCGTTCAGCCAGGCGGTAGGCGGGCACCCCACCACGCTGACCTCGCTGGGCGACACCCTCCTCACCACCGAGGCCAGCGGGCTCAGCGTCGCCGGACGAAATGCCGCACTGAGCGCCTACGCCAAGTCCTTCGAGGGGGCGACCGGACAGATCACCCTCGCCACCGAGCAAACCGTGACCTTCACCGCGCAGCGGGCCGCCATCCCGGTCACGGTCCTCTCCTCGGCCCCCTACCCGGTCACGGTCGTCGTCACCCTCGCCAGTGACAAGTTCACCTTCCCCGACGGCAACACGCGCCAGTTGATCCTCGACCGCCCGACCACGTCCGTCCGGGTCACGGCGCAAGCCCGCACCACGGGCGACCGCCTCCCCATCGACGTGACACTGCACACGCCGGACGGCCACGTGCTCATCGCCCGCACCGTGCTGACGGTGCACTCGACCGCCATCTCCTTCGTGGGTGTCGCCCTCACCGTCTTCGCCGGCGCCGTGCTCCTGGTCTGGTGGGCGCGCACCTGGCGGCGCTCCCGGCGGGGCCGCCGCCGGGCCCACTGACCGTGGCCACCGCCCGCCGGGCCCGCACCCTGCCGCTGCGGACGTCGGCCGCCTACGTGGCCGTCGGCACCGGCGTCTCGCGCGTCACCGGGCTGCTCCGCTTCGTCGCTCTGGCCTGGGCGCTCGGCCAGACCCTGCTGGCCGACTCCTACAACCTGGCCAACACCACGCCCAACATGCTCTACGACGTCGTGCTGGGCGGCGTCCTCTCGGCCACGTTCATCCCCGTCTTCGTCGACCGGCTGGCCAACAAGTCCGAGAGCGAGGCCTTCGAGTCCATCTCCGCCGTGCTCACCGTCTCGGTGGTGGTCCTCCTCGTGACGACGGTGGCGGCGCTGGTCGCCGCGCCGTTCCTCATCGACGCCCTCACCGTGCTCGACACGCACGCCGGCTCCGCCCAGGTCCACCGCGTCGTCATGGAGCGCGCCGTGGCCACCGGGTTCCTGCGCTGGTTCGTGATCCAGATCGCCGCCTACGGCCTCTTCGCGCTGGCGGCCGCGCTGCTCAACACGCGGCGCCGTTTCATCGCCGTGGCCTGGGCCCCCATCGTCAACAACGTCGTCTGCATCGGCATCCTGGTCTGGTTCGGGCTGTGGGCCGGCGGCCGCGGCGCATCGCTGGCCGGGGTGCAGGACCACCGGTCGGAGCTCATCCTCCTCGGGCTCGGCACCTCGCTCGGGGTGGTGCTCCAGGGCGTGGCGCTGATCCCGAGCCTGCGCCGCGCCGACCTCGGGCTGCTGCGCTGGAACTGGAACCCACGTGACGAGGCGCTGCGCGCCGTGACCCGCCTGGGCGGTTGGACGTTCGGCTTCGTGCTGGCCAACCAGATCGCGCTCTTCGTGGTGACCATCCTGGCCGGAAGCGTGGCCGGCCCCGACCCCGTGTCGTCGTACACCTACGCCTACGCCTTCTTCCAGTTGCCCTACGGCATCATCGCGGTGACGGTGATGTCGGTCGTCACCCCCGACCTGGCCGAGCGCTGGTCGACCGGGCAGCGGACCGCCTTCCTCCAGCGCATGAGCGGCGGCCTGCGGGCCGTCCTCGCCCTCATCATCCCGTCCGCCGTCGGCATGCTGCTCCTGGCCAAGCCCGCGGTGGCGCTGTTGCTCGGCAACGGCCACAGCACCCCGGCCGAGACGGCCACCACCGGCGCCGCGCTGGCCATGTTCGCCCTCGGCCTGCCCGGGTTCTGCACCTACCTCTACCTGGTGCGGGTGCTGCAGGCGATGCAGCGCACCAGGGTCGCCTTCTACCTCTACCTGGTGGAGAACGGGCTCAACATCGTCCTGGCCGTGCTCCTGGTCCGCCCGCTCGGCGTGCGCGGCCTCGCCCTGTCGCTGTCGATCGCCTACACGGTGGCGGCGGTGCTCGCCCTGGCCGTCTTCCGCCAGTGGTTCGGGCGCCTGGCCGAGCGCGAGACCTGGGCGCCGCTCGTCCGTGTGCTCATCGCCTCCGTGCCCATGGCCGTGGTGGTGCTGGTCGTGTCCAACCTCTCGGCGTCCACCACCATCCCCGCGTTGTCGGCCCGGGTGGTCGGGTCCGTGGTCGCCGGGGGCCTGACGTTCTGGGCGGTGGTCGTCTGGCTGGGCCGGCGCCACGACACCCACCGACGTCCCCCACCGGCAGGGCCGCTCGGCCGCAGCCGGCCCGTCGGGCCCGTCGGCCCGCTCGGGGCCACGCGGGGCGCCTGAACGTCGGAGGGTGGATTCGGCCCGAACTCCGCGCAAACTCGTGCAGAGTTCGCGGAGGCCAGGCCCCCTTTCTCCGCCGTGCGCCGCCTCTGGCCCTCGGAGCAGGCGCGGCTCCGGGAAAACTCCAGCCCCCCGAGGCCGCAGGTGGCAGACTCGCTGCATGCCCGGCGTCCACATCGTCACCGACAGTGCCTGCGACCTGACCGACCAGCTCGTCAAGGAGCACAACGTCACCGTGGTGCCGCTGACCATCCGCTTCGGCACCGAGGAGCTCGAGGACCGCCGCCAGCTCACCCCGACCGAGTTCTGGGAGCGCTGCCGCGGCAAGGGCGACCTGCCCCAGACCGCCGCGCCCTCCCCCGGCGCCTTCCAGGCCGCCTTCCAAGAGGCCGCAGACGAGGGGGCCGACGCTGTCCTCTGCCTGACCATCTCCTCCAAGGTGTCGGGCACCTACGGCTCGGCGGTCACGGCAGCCGACACCTTCACGTCGATCCCGGTCCGCGTCATCGACACCTTCTCGCTGACCATGGGCCAGGGCCTCCTCGTCATCGCCGCCGCCGAGGACGCGGCAGCAGGCGCCTCCATGGAGGACCTGGTGGCGGCCACCGAGGACCGCATCCCACGCACCCGCATCTACGGGGTGCTGGGTGGGCTCGAGCACCTGCAGCGTGGGGGGCGCATCGGCGGTGCCCGGGCCCTGCGTCGGCTCGCTCCTCAACATCAAGCCCGTCATCCAGCTCAAGGACGGCGAGGTGGCCGAGGAGTCCAAACAGCGGACCCGGACCCGGGCGCTGGCCTACATGACGGCCAAGGTGACGGCCGAAGCGCCCCTCGAGCGCATCGCCGTGGCCGACGGCGCCTGCGACGACTTCGCCGACGTCATGGCCTCCCTGGCCGGCATCGCCACCGAGCACCCGCTGGTGCCCGTCGACCTCGGCCCGGTGGTCGGCACCCATGCCGGGCCGAACACGGTGGGCGTCTGTTACGTCGTGCCTGCCAGGACGGCCGGGACCGCCGAGTAGTCTCCACGCCGTGGCTGAGAACGATGTCGCCGACGCTCTGTCGGATCGGGCCCTCGACGCGGTCGACACGGTGGTGGCCACCGTCAACGACAAGGCCATCCGGCCTGCCATCGTCGCGGCCCGGGGCATCGTCTTCGGGGTGATCATCGCCGTCATCGGCATCACGGTCGTCGTGCTCTTCTGCGTGGGCTTCATCCGCCTGACCACCATCGCGGGACACCGGATCTGGGCCTCCTACATCGTGCTCGGGCTCATCTTCTGTGCGGTCGGCGCCGTTCTCTACTCGCGACGTGGCCTGCCGCCCGATGCCTGAGCGCCGCAAGGTCGTCATCATCGGGAGCGGGCCGGCCGGGCTGACCGCCGCCCTCTACACGGCGCGGGCCCAGCTCGAGCCGCTCGTGATCGAGGGTGAGCCCTCCTCGACGACCGACCAGCCCGGGGGCCAGCTGATGCTGACCACCGAGGTCGAGAACTACCCCGGCTTCGTCGACGGGATCTTGGGTCCCGAGCTCATGGGCACCATGCGGGCACAGGCCCTGCGCTTCGATGCCGAGCTGCGCACGGCCAAGGTCAGCCGGATCGAGAGCACGGACTGGCCCTTCAAGGTCTGGGTGGGCGACCCCGACGCGGACGAGCCGACGGTGCTGGCCAACACGCTGATCGTGGCCACCGGGGCCCGCTCGCTCATGCTCGACGTGCCCAACGAGAAGCGCCTGCTCGGCTACGGCGTGTCCACCTGCGCCACCTGTGACGGCTTCTTCTTCCGCGACCAGCACATCGCCGTGGCAGGCGGCGGGGACTCCGCCATGGAAGAAGCCCTCTTCCTGGCGCGCTTCGGGTCCAAGGTCACGGTCATCCACCGGCGCGACGAGCTGCGGGCCTCCAAGATCATGCAGGAGCGGGCCTTCGCCAACCCCAAGATCGACGTTCTCGTGGAACTCCGTCATCACCGACGTCCTCGGGGACACCAAGGTCAGCGGCGTGCGCCTCCGGAACACGGTCAGCGGCGAGGCCTCCGAGCTCGATGCAACCGGGCTCTTCGTCGCCATCGGCCACGAGCCCAACACCACGCTCGTCAAGGGCCAGCTCGAACTCGACGAGATGGGCTACGTCCGCACGTTCGACAGCACGTCCCGCACCAGCGTCGACGGGATCTTCGCCTGCGGCGACGTGCAGGACCACTACTACCGCCAGGCCATCACCTCAGCCGGGTCGGGCTGCATGGCCGCCATGGACGCCGAGCGCTGGTTGGAGGCCCGCGGCGAATAGCCGGGAACAGAACGGGGCGGGTCGGCGTTGCACCCGCTGACAAGGAGATGCGATGAGTGAGAAGATCGAGAGCCTGACCGACGCTACCTTTGACGAGCATGTCAAGGCTTCGGACGTCCCCGTCCTGGTGGACTTCTGGGCAGAGTGGTGTGGCCCGTGCAAGATGATCACGCCGGTCCTCGAGGAGATCGCGGAGGAGCAGGCGGGCAAGATCCGAGATCGTCAAGCTCAACATCGACGACAACCTGGACGTGACCCGTCGCTTCGACGTGATGAGCATCCCGACGCTGATCCTGTTCAAGGACGGGGAGCCCCAGGTGCGCCTGATCGGGGCGAAGCCCAAGGGCCAGCTGCTCGAGGAGATCTCGGCCTACCTGTAGGCCTGCCCCTCGCCGTCGGCGACCGTGGTGACGCGGTCTCCGACGTCCAGCACCGCCTGACCGCCATCCTCCCGGGTGCGCCCGTCGACGCCGACGGCATCTTCGGCCCGGGCACCCGGGCCGCGCTCGAGGCCTTCCAGCGCCTGCGCGGCCTGCGCGTCGACGGCGTCTGCGGCCTCCAGACCTGGAACACCCTGGTGGAGGCCGGTTTCCGAATGGGCGACCGCTTCTTGTACCGGCGGACACCGATGCTGCGGGGTGACGACGTCGCCGAGCTGCAGCAGCGCCTGTGCACGCTGGGTTTCGACACGGGCCGGGTGGACGGGATCTTCGGTGACGCCACCGCGCAGGCCCTCGGGGAGTTCCAGCGCAACGCCGGCCTCCCGGTCGACGGCATCGTGGGCGGCGCCACCCTCGAGGAGCTCGTTCGCCTGGAGAGCCGCCACCACGCGCCCGAGCTGGTCTCGGCGGTACGGGCGCGGGCCGCCCTGCGCGACGCCCCGCCCACCTTGCGGGGCCGCCACGTGGCCGTGGGCGAGGGCGGGGGCCTGGGCAGCGTCACCGGCGCGCTCCACCGCCGGCTGACCTGGGGGGGCATCCGGGTGACCGAGTTGCACCACCCCGACGACGCCGTCCAGGCCAAGGAGGCCAACGAGCTCGAGGTCGACGTCTTCGTCGGGCTCGGCTCAATCCCTCGTCCTCAGGTTGCCGGACCGCCTTCTGGTCCGGGCGCCACGACGAGTCGCTGGGCGGGCGCCGGCTGGCCGAGCTGGTCCAGGCCGGGGTCCCCGAGGCCCTGGGCGTCACCGACGCCGGCGCCCACGGCATGTCGGTGCCCCTCCTGCGCGAGACGCGGATGCCCGCCGTGCTCATCGAGGTGGGCCCGGCCCGCGCCGTGGTCGAAGGGTACGCCCTCCCTGGCCGCGGCCCTGGCCGCCGCGCTCGGCCGCTGGGCCGACGCCTCCTGGGACTGATTACCAGTAATCGATCCCAGGCCCCGCTGCCCCGGTGCCGATCTGGCATCCCGATGGCCCGCGGGTGATGGTTACGCGATCAATGCTTCCGGCAGATGAACAGGGTGACAATCCACAAGGTCATGCACAGGTTGTGGATGAAGCTGTACCGCCCCTTGACGGTTGTGTGAACTATGCGACGCCGCCGTCACCGACCATGGCGCGGTAGATCCGCTCGAGGTCCTCGAGCGTGGCGAATTCCACCACCAGGCGGCCCCGCCGGTTCTGGATGTCGACCTTGACCCGCGTGTTCAGGTGGGTCGACAGGAGGTCCTCGAGCTCGAGCACGCCGGGCTCCGGCAGCTTGCGCACGGAGGCCCGGCGCACGCCCGGTTCAGTAGTACCTGAGGTACTACCCTTGGCCGGCGGAGGTTCGGCCGGGGTGTCCGGCTCATCGGGGACGACCCTGAGCTCGGAGCCCCCCTGCCGCACCAGGTCCTCCACGGCACGAACCGTCAAACCCTCTTCGACCACCCGCTCGACCAGCTTCTCCTGCCAGGCCCGGTCGGGCGTCCCGAGCAGGGCGCGGGCATGGCCCGCCGAGATGGTGCGCTCGGCCAGGGCCCGTTGGGCTCCCGCCGGCAGCTGCAAGAGCCGCAGGGTGTTGGTCACCGTCGCCCGGCCCTTGCCCATCCGGGTCGCCACCTGCTCGTGGGTCAAGCCGAACTCGTCGATGAGCTGCTGGTAGGCGGCGGCTTCCTCCAGGGCGTTGAGGTCCACCCGGTGGAGGTTCTCGACCAGCGCCTGCTCCAGGCTGGCCACATCGTCGGCCACCTGGACCAGGACGGGGATCGTCTGCAGTCCGGCGCGCCGCGCCGCACGCCAACGTCGCTCCCCCGCAATGAGCTCGTAGCTGTCTTCCTCGTCCTCGAGCTGACGCACCAACACCGGCTGGAGGAGCCCCACCTCACGGATGGAGGCGGCCAGCGCTCCCATGGACTCCTCGTCGAAGTGGCTCCGGGGCTGAAAGGCGTTGGGCCGGATGTGCGAAATGGGCACGACCCGGAGCGGGGAGTCGGACTCCCCCGTCGACTCACTCGGGATCAAGGCACTGAGGCCCTTACCGAGACCGCTGCGGCGCGCCATTGCTCACCTCCTTGGCCAGCTCGCGGTAGGCCACGGCCCCCCGCGAGGCAGGATCGAACACCGTGATCGGCTGGCCGAAAGAGGGTGCTTCGGAGAGGCGGACCGTGCGGGGGATCACGGAACGGCAGACCCGTCCGAGAAGTGCTCGCGGACCTCGTTGGCCACGTCGACGGAGAGACGGGTCCGGGCGTCGTACATGGTCAGCACGATCGTCGTCACCTCGAGGTTCTCGTTCAGGTTGGTCGAGACCAGATTGACGTTGCGCAGCAACTGGCTCAGACCCTCGAGGGCGTAGTACTCGCACTGGATCGGAACGAGCACCTCGTCAGCGGCCGCGAGCCCGTTGACGGTGATGAGACCCAGCGAGGGCGGGCAGTCGATCAGGACGAAGTCGAAGTCGTCCACGACGGTGTCGATGGCCCGCTTCAGTTTGAGCTCCCGGCTGAAGGCCGGGACGAGCTCGATCTCGACGCCGGCCAGGTCGATCGTGGCCGGGGCCGCGAAGAGGTTCTTGACGCTGGTCGGCTCGATGCAGTCTTCCAGCGGCTGATCCCGCATGATGACGTCGTACATGGAGAGCTCGAAGTTCCGGGCCTCCACGCCGAGACCGGTCGTGGCGTTGCCCTGGGGGTCCAGGTCGACCACGAGCACCCGGTAATCCAGCTCGGCCAGGGCCGCTCCGAGGTTGACCGTCGTGGTGGTCTTCCCGACGCCGCCCTTCTGGTTGGCGATGGCGATGACCCTGGGGAGCTCCCGGGGGGTCGGCTTCGATCCGTTCAACAGCTCCGTGGCGTCGTCCCCGACGGACGGGGGGCGCATGGTGGCCTTGACCGGCGGGACGGGTGCGGCGGTGGGGGCCTCAGCGGGATCCGGTTCGGTGACCACCGCCGGGGCAGCCGCGGCGCTCGCCGCCGGTTCTCCGGCTCGGGGCTCCGCTTCTCCGGCTCGGGGCTCCGCCGCCGGGGCCGCAGAGGCCGTGGTGGGCGCATCCGGGTGGACAGACTCGGCGACAGGCGCGGCGGGGGCCGACGGACCGTTCTGAGCCGGTGGGGCAGCCACGGCGGCCTCGGCCTGGCCCATGGGCCCGTCTGGAGCCGCCGGAGGCGTCTCGGCGGCCGGAGCGGGCTGGGCGCTCTCGGCGGCCGGAGCATTCCCCGGGGGAGGGGCAGCAGCGGCCGGCTCCGCCGGGGCGACCGTGTCGGGGGCGGCCGGGGCCGGCTCCGTGATCAGGGTCGTCACCGGATCCGGAGGGCGGGATCCCCCCTGGTCGTCGGAGAGGACCGCCGGCTGCCCATGTTTCAGCTTTCTCGGAGTGGTCCTTCTCCCTGCGCCTGATGCGCATCAGGTAGGAACTCCGGATCGCCGCCGCACCGGCCTATCCTGGCCTGCCGGTGTCCCGAGGTCAAGGGTTGCGATTGTTCCACGTGAAACCTTGGGTTGAGGGCCCTCCCGCCGGATGGACCCTGGTTCCACGTGGAACACCGCCCGACGAACGATCCTCCGGCCGGCGCAATGGGCGTTCTCCGGTACCGCCCGGCCAGCGGGCCGCCGTTCCGGGAAGGGTCGGAAGCGCTCAGAAGAGGGGTCGCTTGGCCGGGACGCCGTTTCGCCGGGGAAAGCGGTCCGGGCACGGGCCCACCTGACGGAGGGTCCGGTACTCGAAGTCCTCGTGGATCAACTCGGCGGGCTCCAGGCCGAACTGGAGGAGCTCGGTCGCCGGCCAGCGGGGTCCCGGATCAGTCTCGGCGTCCGACCGGGGAGGTTCGGAGACGACCAGCCAACCCCCGACTCGGAGCAGTGGTGCCGCGCACTCGGCCACCACGGCGGGGCGTCCGAAGGATCGGGCCAGGGCCACGTCGAATCCGCCTCTGTAGGCCCTCCTGGCGCCCGCAGACCTCGGCCCGTTCCTCGAGCACCTCACCCGGGGGGCAAGTCCGAGACGGTCCACCGCACGGCGTAGGAAAGCGGCCCGGCGACCGTTGACCTCGAGCAGCACCACGGAGGCCTCGGGCCAGTCGCCGGCCACCACCAGCCCGGGCAGGCCCTGCTCCCGAGCCGAGATCGACGAGCGCTGATGGGTCCAGCGGGCGCCAGGCGGCGCGCAATGGTGCCGAAGCCTTCGGCGTGCTCGAGTTGGGGCTCGATCGGTCCCGGGCCCAGGAAGCCAGCGGCACGCGCCTCGCTGAGGAGTTGATGGAGCAGAGTGGGGGAGTGGCCCCCTTCGTCGGCGCCGGGCACCGGCGCCGGGTCAGCCCGCCGGCGCGATGACGATGTGGCGGTTGGGGTCCTCGCCCTCCGAGCGGGTCTCGACCCCGGACAGCCCATTGATGGCGTCGTGGACGGTCTTGCGGTCGGCCGGACTCATCGGCTCGAGGGCCTTCTCCTGTCCCGACGCCAGGACCTCCTCGGCGATCTGGACGCTGAACCGCGTGAGCGCCGCCGCAGCGCCTCTCCCGGTACCCGGCCACGTCGACCAGGATGCGATCGGTGCGTGACGGGCATTGGCGCTGCACCACGGCCCGGGTCACGTCCTGCAGGGCCGTCAGGGTGGAGCCCCGGGGTCCCACCAGGATGCCGAGATCCTCACCGAGGGCCGCTATCTCGACCGTGTCCTCGTCGAGCAGACGGGTCTCCACCGCCCCCTGCATGCCGAACTCGCCCAGGAGTCCGGCCACGAAGGCCCGCCCGGCTTCGCCCTGCTCTTCGAGCGTCATTCCTTCGGCCATGTCCACTTTCTCCTTCGTTTCGGTACTCCGCTGTGGAGCTTTCTCGCCTGCCGGCCGCACCGAGCCGTTCGCTCGATCCTTCCACCGCTGCGGCTCCGGTCGTCCGCGACTTGCTGCGATTGCGACGTCGTCGGGCCGAGCGGCTGGTCCCGGTCCCGGTGCCCGTGCCGTCGCAGCGCCCGGGCCGTCGGCCGCGCCGTCGCTGCTGCGGCCCTCGCTGCTGCGGCCCCGGTGCCGCGTCCCCCGCTGCTCTCCGATGTTGCCCCCGAGGTCGCCCGCTGGCCGCCCTGTCGGCTCCGTTGGCCAGCCTGCCCACCCTGACCGGATCGGCTTCCGCTCCGTCGCGTCCGCTCCCGGCGAGGGCGGGCACCGACCGGCTGGACCCGTGCCCGCACCCGGGCCTCGCCCCTGACCCGTCCGAAGAGACCGGTCTTGGGCTCCGACACCACGATCACCTCGGCGTCCCGCTCGGCAACCCCGAGCTGCTCCAGGGCCTGCTCGGTCGCTTCATCGACGGACTTCCCCGCCACCTCAACCCACTCCACGCGTTATCGAGCCTTTCTGGTCCGTTTCGAGCGCGACCGGGGATGGGACTTGGGCGCCGGGGCATCCTTGGCGGTGTCGCTCTGCGCCTTGCCGTTCGTCGTCCGCTTCGCTGCGGCCGGCTTCCTCCCGTTGGTGGGAGCCCGCCCATTGCTCTTCGAGCCGTTCTTCGCCGGCGGCAGCGTCGTCTTGGCCGCCGCCGTGCCGTCCGTGGCCGTCGACCTCTTCCTGGTCGGCTTGGGGGGAGGCGGTTTCTCCTTCTTGTCCTCCTTGGCCTTGTCCTCCTTGGCCGAACCGATCTCACGCTCGTGGACCACCGGCGTCACCATGCCGCTTCGGAACATCACTTCCTGTGTCCCGATCCGCATCGCCGATGAGACCACCATGTAAATGGTTGCTCCGGCGGGCACTCTCAGGTAAATGACGCCGAAAATAATAGGGAAGAACTTCTGCATCGTTTGCATCTGTGGATTCGCCGCGGCAGCCTGAGGATTACGACTGTTCATCTGCTTCATTTGGTAGTATTGAAGGAACATCGCAGCGCCAATGAGCACCAGGTAGGGGATCACCAAGACGGCCTGGCTGGCGCTCGTGATCACCTCATGGGTGAAGGGATTCATCGTGTGATTCGAGAATGGAAGCGACGACAAATCCATCCCAAACCACCAGTGCATTTGCCCTTGGCTGGCCACCAAATCGTGGTGCATTTGAGAGTTTGTCGGGATATACCTAGGAGCACCAACGATGACTTTGTGCCCGTTCACGATCTTGGTCGCCGTGGTCGACAACCCACGAATCAGCGTGTACAACACGATGAGGAACGGCATCTGCAGGAGGCTCGGGAGACAGGCCCCGAACGGGCTCGTCCCGTTCTCCTTGTAGAGCTTCATCATCTCCGCGTTGAGCGCTTCCCGGTTCTCCGGGCCCTTGTACTTGGCCTGGAGCTTCTTCATCTCGGGCTGCAAGCGCTGCATCGCCAGCATCGACTTGGTGCTCTTCACCGTGACCGGTGTCAGGGCCAACATGATGAGGATCGTCAGGCCCGTGATGGCGAACCCGTAGTTGGGCCAGACGGCGTAGAGGCCGGCCAGGATCAACCCGAAGAATTCGAAGAGGGGATGGAAGATCTCCCCGACCAGCTTGAACAGGGAGTTCTCGGCCAAGAGGGGGTGGTTCAGCACGGACGGCTCCCTTCGTGGGCGTGGACCCGGACCGGGACGAGGTCCACGCCGTGCGGCCCGAAGGGACGGCAGCGCAGCAGGCGGCGGGCGCTCAGCGCCAGGCCCCGCCAGAAGCCGTGGACGCGGAGCGCCTCCACGGCGTAAGTGGAGCAGCTCGGGTAGAAACGGCAGGGCGAAATCCGGCCGGAGGCCGCACCTTGGTAGGCCGTGACCAGGCCTATCGCGGCGCGCACGGCGCGACCCGGCGTGGCTTCGACGTCGCTCATGCGGGCACCCGCTCTCGACCGGCCTTCAGCAGCGCCGTCGCCACGTCCCGGCGGAACGCCGGCGCAGCCAGTGCGGCCGCACCCGGCTCGAGCCGCACGAGGAAAGTCCCCCGGGGCAAGGTCGGCGCCTCCGCCCGGACGACCTCGCGAGCCCGGCGCCGGAGCGAATTCCTGACGACCGCGCCGCCACAACGGCGCCCGATCACGTATGCGACCTGGGGAAACACGCCGGTATCCCCTTTCTCGGCCGGGACGAACGTCGCCCGCACGGGGCCGCTGGCCCCTCGCGCCCGTGAGCGCTGCAGCTCGGCGAACGCCGCGCGGCGGGTGATGCGTCCGACCGTCCGTGCAGGCACTCGAGCCTTCAGACGGTGAGACGGTGGCGCCCCTTGAGCCGCCGCGACTTCAAGATGGCCCGCCCCGCGCGGGTGGACATACGCTTGCGGAACCCGTGGGTACGAGCCCTTTTCCGGGTGTTGGGTTGGTAAGTGCGCTTCACGTCAATTCAGCCTTTCGCGACGACCGTGCGGCATCCGGAGCCGGTTCGTCGGAGGTTCAATGCCTCGGCCCTCGAGTCGATTCCGGCCGCCGGCGGCGAGTCCTGCCATGTTAGGCGCGATTTGCCGATGGGCTCTAGTCGCATCGCCTGGCACGGTGTACGTTCAACCAACTACCCGCACCGAGGATCGTTCCGAACATGTTGGCTGGACGCCGAGGGGGGAGAAGGGGCGTTCGGACGTAGCGGTGACCCAGCCAGGAGAACTTTGGACAAGGTGCACCGGGTCGCTGCGCGACCAGGTGTCCGAGAGCACCTGGCAGCTCTGGCTCTCGGGGATCGAGCCCGTGGCCTTCGCCGATGGCGAGTTCGTGTTGTCCGTCCCCAACGGGCTCATCCGGGAGCGGGTGGAGTCGCGCTACCTCCCGATGATCGAGGACACCCTGGCCAACGAGGTGGGATCCCCGGTCCGGGGTCGTCTCGAGGTCCAAGAGCCCGACCCGGCCGCGGCTGAGCCGACCACCGAGCAGGTCTTCGGCCTGCCTCCCGAGCCCGAGCCCCGACCCCAAGCGGAACCGGCCCGGACCGGGCGCGAATCGCCCGCGGTCCAGCTCGACACGAAGTTCACCTTCGAGACGTTCGTCGCCGCCTCGTCGAACCGCCTGGCGCACGCCGCCGCCCAGGCCGTGGCGGAAACGCCCGGCCGCTCCTACAACCCTCTCTTCATCTACGGCGACTCGGGCCTGGGCAAGACCCACCTCCTCCACGCCATCGGCAATTACGTCTCCGAGAACTACCCCCGCCGCAAGATCCTCTACGTCACCACCGAGACGTTCATGAACGACTTCGTCGACTCCCTGCGGACCTCCACGACGCTCTCCTTCAAGCGGCGCTACCGCGACTGCGACGTCCTCCTCATCGACGACGTGCAGTTCATGGAGCGCAAAGAGGGACTCCAGGAGGAGTTCTTCCACACCTACAACGACCTCAAGGGAGCCTCCAAGCAGATCGTCCTGACCTCGGACCGGCCGCCCAAGTCGATCGAGACCCTCGAGGACCGCCTCCGCAGCCGCTTCCTCTCCGGCCTCATCACCGAGATCGACCCCCCCGACCTCGAGACCCGCCTGGCCATCCTCCGCTCCAAGTCGCTGAGCGAGCACCAGGAGGTGCCCGACGACGTCCTCGAGTTCATCGCGTCCCACGTCAAGGACAACATCCGGGAGCTCGAGGGAGCGCTGACCCGCATCTGCGCCTTCGCCAACCTCAACAAAGAGCCCATCTCCTTGGCCCAGGCCGAGCAGGTCCTCTCCGACCTGGTGCTGGCCGGCGAGCCCCGCCGCATCACGCCGCAGATGATCCTCGACGCCACCTCGGCGAGCTACGGCTTCTCGGTGGATGCCATCTGCGGCCCGAGCCGGACCCGGCCGCTCGTCACGGCCCGGCAGGTCGCCATGTACCTGACGAGGGAGCTCACCGACTACAGCTATCCGGCCATCGGGCGTGTCTTCGGCAAGCGTGACCACACGACCGTGATCCATGCCGTGGACAAGATCGCCCGCCAGATGCAAGAGCGACGACAGATCTACGAGCATGTCACCGAGCTCATCCAGAAGATCCGTGCCGGCTCGGCCTGAGTCCCCGTCCCACCCCCGCGTCGTCCGTCAAGTTGTGGTTTTCCGGGGGAAGAGGTTGTGGACCACCCGGCCCGCCTCTGGGGACCACCCGCGCCCCTGTCCCCAGGCTGAGGGATCAACCCCGGCGCGCACCATCGTGGCCCGCGCCGCGCCCACAGCCCCATGGGGACAGCGTCAACGGCGGCGAGCAGGGACGGGACCATGTCATCCACAATCCACACCCCTTACTACCTTTAGAAGACACATATACCTCTCTCTCCACGATGAAGGATTGGGAAAACTCCCGAAAGGACTGGCGTCGGTGAAGTTCAGATCCGAGCGCGATGCGCTTGTCGACATGCTGGCCACTGCGAGCAGGGCCGTCGGTGGCCGGGGTGGCTCGTCTCCGGTGCTCCTTGGTCTGCTCCTCACCTGCGACGGGAACTCGCTCGGCGTGACCGGCACAGATCTCGATCTCACGATCCAGGTGACCGGCGAGGTGATCGGTATCAGTGACGGGAGTTGTGTGATCCCGGCGCGCCTGTCCACCGACATCGTGCGGCGGCTCGAGCCCGGAGCGGTGACCTTCGCCGACGAGGGCGACCACATGACCATCAGTGCGGCCCGCTCGGCCTTCAAGCTCCACACCTACCCGGTGGTGGAGTTCCCGCCGGTGGCCAAGACGAGCGAGCCGACGACGCAGCTGTCCGAGGGCGCGCTCGGAGAAGCGGTGCGCCAGGTGGTGCGGGCGGCGTCGCATGACGACGGGCGCCCGCTGCTGACCGGCGTGCTGGTCTCCCGTGTCGACGGGTCCATCCGCTTGGTGGCGACCGACTCGTACCGGATGGCCCTGCGCGACCTTCCCGGTGCCGAGACCCTCCCGGGCGAGGAGGATCTCCTCATCCCCGCCCGCGCCCTGTCCGAACTGCAGCGCCTGCCCACGGGCACCATCTCGGAGGGATCCGAGACCAACCGCGTGGGCGTCGCCGCGAACAGCAACGAGATCACGTTCTGGCAGGGCAACGTGCAGATCAGCACCAGGCTCCTCGAAGGCCGCTACCCGGACTACAAACAACTGATCCCGGACCACTACCCGAACAGCCTGCACCTCGGGAAGGAGAGCTTCCTCGCCGCCCTGCGCCGGGTCCAGTTGCTGGTGCGCGACAACACGACGCCCGTGCGGCTCTCCATGCGCCAGGGCGGGGTGGACCTGAGCGTCCAGAGCCAGGACGTCGGCGAGGCGGCGGAGGCCGTGGACGGGGACTTCACCGGCGAGGACCTTGTCATCGCGTTCAACCCGGCCTACCTCATCGACGGTGTCGAGGCCGTGGCCGGCGACGAGGTGATCGTCGAGACGGCGGACGCGTCGCGCGCGGCGACGGTGCGGGGTGCCGAAGATCAGGAGTTCCGCTACCTCCTGATGCCGGTCCGGGTCTCCTGAACGGCCTCCCGTTGCGGTGAGCGTCCGGCACCTGGAGCTGGCCGAGTTCCGTCTCTTCCGCGCTGCGAGCATCGACCTCGAAGCGGAAGGGACCACCGTCATCACCGGATCGAACGGGACCGGGAAGACGAGCGTGCTCGAGGCGATGGCCTACCTCGGGTCACGGCGCTCCTTCCGCGGCGCACCCCCGGCGGCCATGGTGCGGTCGGGCGCGGAGAGCGCCATCGTCCGCGCTGAGATCGACAACCGCGACAGCCCGGCTCTCGTCGAGGCGGAGATCCTTCCAACCGGACGCAGCCGGACCCGGGTGAACCGCAAGGCGGTCAGCGGCCGGGCGGAGCTCGGCGCGGCGGCACCCTGCACCGTCTTCTCGCCGGAAGATCTCGTGATCGTGAGCGGCGGACCGAAAGGACGGCGCGAGGTTCTCGACGACGCGCTGGCGATGCTCGACGCCGAGGGAGCCCGGGCGGCCGACGAGACCGATCGCATCCTCCGTCAGCGCGCGGCGCTGCTGCGCCAATCGGGTGGGCGGGCCACCGGTGAGGTGGCGGCCACCCTCGACGTCTGGGATCAGAGGCTCGCCGACGCCGGCAAGGTGCTGGTGGCCGCCCGCGAGCGGCTGGTGGCGGACCTCGACCCCCTCGTGGCGACGGCCTACGGGCGCCTGGCCGGCGTCGAGAACCGGGTGCTCCTGGCCCAGCGCTACCAGCGGAGTTGGCACGGCGATCTCCTCGACGCGCTCGCGGCCCGCCGGACCGATGACCTGCGGCGGGGGGTCAACACGGTCGGGCCCCACCGAGACGATCTCCTTCTCGAGATCGAGGGGCGCGAGGCCCGGACGCACGCCTCCCAGGGCGAGCAGCGCTGCGTGGCGCTGGCCCTGCGTCTCGGTGTGCACGAGCTCATCCGCTCGCGGACGGCGCTGATCCCGACCCTGCTGCTCGACGATGTCTTCTCCGAGCTGGATCCGGCCCGCAGTCGCGCCCTCGTGACGGAGCTCCCACCGGGGCAGTCGATCCTCACCAC
Organism: uncultured Acidimicrobiaceae bacterium; assembly: GCA_963840245.1. Classification (GTDB taxonomy): domain Bacteria; phylum Actinomycetota; class Acidimicrobiia; order Acidimicrobiales; family RAAP-2; genus Bog-473. The sequence goes on along the minus strand of CAWIYI010000008.1, from coordinate 10,662 downwards.
GGCCGCGCCCCTGCCCGAGGGGATCGTCGTGGCCCGCCTGGTTCCGGTCCGGAGCCTGGAACCCGGGTGACGCCACGGCGAGGTGACAACGGCCCCCGGCGGGTGGGCGAGTCCATGCCGCGGGTGCTGAGCCGGTTGGGCCCGGCGCCCACCCCAGCGGTCATGGAGGCCGTGTTCGCCCGCTGGGAAGAACTGGTCGGCGCCGAGCTCGGCGGGCACGTGCGGCCGCTCCGCGTCGACGGGCGCGCGCTCGTCGTGGCGGTGGAACACCCGGCGTGGGCGACCCGCGCCCGCATGGAATCGGGGCGGATCCTGGCCCGGTTGAAGGAGGTCGGAGAGACCTCGATCGAGCGGTTGGAGGTCGTCGTCGAGCGCGCCTGACCGGGGCGTCACCGGGCGCGCCCGCGACCGTTCATGAGTGCCGAATTGGGGCCGCAATCGGGTAGAATGGTGTGTTCGCATCGAAAGGCCGGAGGTCACCGTTCGGGGATTCGATACGCACCGCGAAGACCTATGTTCTGAAAGGGCGCGCCTGTGGCAGTGAAGGTGGATGAGATACCTGGTAGGACCGGTGCGTCGTACACCGAGGACGACATCACCATCCTCGAAGGGCTCGAAGCGGTACGCAAGCGGCCGGGCATGTACATCGGCTCGACCGGCCCGACCGGGCTGCACCACCTGGTCTGGGAGGTCGTGGACAACTCGGTCGACGAGGCGATGGCCGGGCGGGCCACCCGGATCGACGTCACGACGCTGGCCGACGGCGGCGTCCGGGTCAGCGACGACGGGGCCGGGATCCCGGTCGGCCCGCACCCCAAGTACCCCAAGCAGTCGACGGCCGAGATCGTCCTGACCACCCTGCACGCCGGCGGGAAGTTCGGCGGCAAGGGCTACCAGGTCTCCGGCGGCCTCCACGGCGTGGGGATCTCCGTCGTCAACGCGCTCTCCACCCGGCTCGTGCTCGAGGTGGACCGGGACGGCCGGCATTGGGAGGCCGAGTTCGAGAAGGGCGGGAAGGTCAAGAAGAAGATCACGGCGACGGGCCCGGCCCCGAAGGACCGGTCCACCGGCGAAGCGAGGACCGGCACCACCGTCACCTTCTGGCCCGACGGCTCCGTCTTCGACGAGACGGAGTTCCGGGCGCAGACCATCGTCGAGCGGATGCAGATCATGGCGTTCCTGAACAAGGGCCTCGAGATCCGCTTCGTGGACGAGCGGACCGACCCGGTGCTGAAGACGACGTTCAAGTACAACGGCGGCATCGTCGACTTCGTCAAGCACCTCAACGCCTCCAAGGAGTCGCTCTTCCGCAAGGTCGCCTCGTTCGAGCAGGCGGAGGACGGACAGGAAGTCGAGATCGCGTTGCAGTGGAACGCCGGATACCACGAGTCGATCCACTCCTTCGCCAACGGCATCTCCACCATCGAAGGTGGCATGCACGTGGAGGGCTTCTCCAAGTCGTTGACCAACGTGGTGAACCGCTACGCCCGCGCCCGCAACATCCTCAAGGAGAAAGAGGAGAACCTGAAGGGTGAGGACATCCGCGAGGGCCTGACGGCCATCATCTCGGTCCGCCTGCGCGACCCGCAGTTCGAGGGGCAGACGAAGTCCAAGTTGGGCAACCAGTCCATCCGGTCACTGGCCGAGCGCACGACGAACCAGAAGCTCACCGAATGGCTCGAGGAGAACCCGCGCGAGGCGAGTCAGATCGTGCAGAAGTCGATGCAGGCGGCGCGCGCCCGCTTGGCCGCCCAGGGCGCCCGTGACCTCACCCGCCGCAAGTCGGCGCTCGACGGCGCGGGCCTGCCGGGCAAGCTGGCCGACTGCTCGTCGCGTGACCCGCGCGAGTCCGAGATCTTCATCGTCGAGGGCAACTCCGCGGGCGGCTCGGCCAAGGACGCCCGCAACCCGCACACGCAGGCGATCCTGCCCATCCGGGGCAAGATCCTCAACGTCGAGCGGGCCCGGATCGACAAGATGCTGAAGAACGCGGAGATCCAGGCGCTGATCTCCGCCATCGGCGCGGGGCTCGCCGAGGAGTTCGACGTGGAGAAGATCCGCTACCACAAGGTGATCCTGTTGGCCGACGCCGACGTCGACGGCAGCCACATCCGCACCCTGCTCCTGACCTTCTTCTACCGCCAGATGAAGCCGCTGGTCGAGGGAGGCTTCGTCTACGTGGCGCAGCCGCCGCTGTACTCGACGCTGGTCGGGAAAGAGAAGGTGTACCTCAAGGATGATGCCGCCAGGGACGCGTTCCTGGCCGAGCACCCGGACCACAAGCACGACTTCAACCGGCTGAAGGGTCTGGGGGAGATGGACTTCGCCGAGTTGCGCGACACGACGATGGACCCGGCCAAGCGATCGTTGCTCCAGATCAACGTCGAGCAGGCGGCGACGGCCGACGAGGTCTGCTCCATCCTCATGGGTGACGACGTGGAGCTCCGGCGCCACTTCATCCAGACCAATGCCAAAGACGTCCGTTTCCTCGACATCTGAGCGGCCGGACCGGGAGTAGGGAGCACATGCCACAGTCGACACGCGGCTCGGGCCGCGGCGGAGCGGGCTCGGGCGGGGGCAGCGAAGCCCCTCCTGGGGCCGAAGAGCCGCTCAGCGGTTCCATCGAGCCCATCGAGATCCAAGAGGAGATGGAGCGCTCGTTCCTCGAGTACTCCATGTCGGTCATCGTCGCCCGCGCGCTCCCCGACGTGCGGGACGGGCTCAAGCCGGTGCACCGCCGGATCCTCTACTCCATGTTCGACAACGGGCAGCGTCCGGACCGGCCCCACAACAAGTGCGCCAAGGTCGTCGGCGAGGTCATGGGCACCTACCACCCACACGGCGACTCGGCCATCTACGAGGCGCTGGCCCGCATGGTCCAGGAGTTCTCGCTCCGCTACCCGCTGATCGACGGCCACGGCAGCTTCGGCGGCCGGGGTCCCGACGACGGCGCGGCCGCCATGCGCTACACCGAGTGCCGGTTGGCCCCGCTCGCCCTGGAGCTGATGGCCGACATCGACGAAGAGACGGTCGACATGGTGGCCAACTACGACGGCTCGTCCCAAGAGCCGGTCGTGCTGCCGGGCCGGTTCCCCAATCTCCTCGTCAACGGATCGCAGGGCATCGCCGTCGGCATGGCGACCAACATCCCGCCGCACAACATGGGCGAGGTGATCGACGCCGCCATCCACGTCCTCCGCCACCCCGAGGCCACATCGGACGAGCTCATGGAGTTCGTCAAGGGCCCGGACTTCCCGACCGGTGCGCAGATCCTCGGCCGGCAAGGCATCCTCGACGCCTACCGGACCGGCCGCGGCTCTATCAAGATGCGGGCGGTCGCCGAGATCGAGGAGGGTCGCGCCGGGGACCGCATCGTGGTCTCCGAGCTCCCGTACCAGACCTCGGTCGAGGTGATCGAGCAGAAGATCACCGAGCTGGTGCGCGGGGGCGATCTCGACGGCATCAGCGGGATGCGCAACGCCTCGGCGAACCAACAGCCGCGGTTGATCATCGAACTGAAGCGCGACGCCAATGCCAACGTGGTGCTGAACAACCTCTACAAGCAGACGCCGCTGCAGACCAGCTTCGGCGTGAACATGCTGGCACTGGTCGACGACGTGCCCCGCACGCTGAACCTCGCGCAGGCGTTGTCGCACTACATCGACCACCAGATCGAGGTCATTCAGCGTCGCTCGGAGTTCCGCTTGGAGAAGGCGCGCAACCGGGCGCACATCGTCGAGGGCCTCTTGCGCGCCATCGACATGCTCGACGCCGTCATCGCGACGATCCGCGGATCCGCCGACCGCCCCGAGGCCCGCACGGCGCTCATGGCCGAGCCCTTCTCGTTCACCGAGGTGCAGGCCACCCACATTCTGGACATGACGCTCGGCCGCCTGACCCGTCTGGGCCGCTCCGAGCTCGAGGCGGAGATGGAGGAGCTGCGCGCCACCATCGCCGAGCTCGAGGCGATCCTGTCGGACGACGGCAAGTTGCGCGGTGTCATCGAGACCGAGATGACGGCGATCCGCGACAAGCACAGCAACCCGCGCCGGAGCGTGATCACCCACGACCCCGGCGAGATGGGCGTGGAGGACCTCATCTCCGACGAGGAGATCGTCGTCACGATGACCCGGGCCGGCTACATCAAGTCCGTGGCCGCGGCGGCCTTCCGGACCCAGGGCCGCGGTGGACGGGGCGTCCAGGGGGCCCGGCTGAAGGAGGAAGACCTCGTCAGCCAGGTCGTCCACACCTCCGCCCACGCCTACCTGCTGCTCTTCTCGAACCAGGGCAAGGTCTACCGGCTGCGGGGACACGAGATCCCGATGAAGGATCGGACCGCCCGGGGTACCGCAGCGGTCAACCTGGTGCCGCTGGCGCCGAGCGAGTCGATCACGGCCATCATCGCGACGCGGGAGTTCGCACCCGATCAGTTCCTGGTGTTCGCCACCGCGCTCGGTCAGGTGAAGAAGACCGCGTTGAGCGAGTACGACAAGTCCCGTCGCGAGGGGTTCATCGCCATCAACCTGCGCGACGGCGACGAGCTGGTCCGGGTGGTGGCCACGTCGGGCGACGACGACCTCTTCGAGGTGACGCGCAACGGCATGACCATCCGCTTCAACGAGGAGGATGTGCGGTCGATGGGCCGCGATGCGGCCGGCGTGCGGGGCATCCGCCTGCGCGACGGAGATTCCGTGGTCTCGCTGGACGTGGCGGCCGACGACACCGACATCTTGATCGTGACAGATGCCGGCTACGGCAAGCGCACCAAGCTCGAGCGCTTCAACCGGCAAGCCCGCGGCGGACAGGGTGTGCGGGGCATCCGACTGACCGGGAAGCGCGGCAGCGTGGTCGCCGCGTTCATGGTCGCGCTCGACGAGGAGATCCTCCTTGTGTCTTCGGGTGGGGTGGTGATCCGCACCCAGGCCCGTGAGATCGCCTCGCAGGGACGGGACGCCACCGGGGTCCGTGTCATGAACCTCGACGAGGGTCAGAGCGTGGCCGCGGTGGCGCGCGTGAACGCGGAGACCGAAGCGGACTGAACCCGCCCCGGTGGAGTCGTCCCGGGTCTAGAAGATGTGCAGGGACGAGATCGGCCAGACGCGGACCTCGACCTTGCCGACGATCAGCGACTTGGCGATCGGTCCCCAGTACCGGCTGTCACACGAGTCGGCCCGGTTGTCGCCCATGACGAAGTAGTTGTCGGCCGGGACCCGGTACGGGTGGGCCAGATTCGAGTTGTTCCCGGCTGGTCCCGCCACGGTGATGCCCTGCTCGGACGCCGGGAGCCAGCTCTCGTCGAGACGCTTCCCGTCGATGTAGACGTACCCACCGGAGGCGGAGATGACGTCCCCGGGGAGCCCGATGACCCGCTTGACGAGGTCGTTCACCTCGGGGCCGCCGCAGTTCTCGGTCGGTGGCCGTGAGAAGACGACGATGTCGCCCCTCTCGACGCCGTGGAGGTGGTAGCTCAGCTTGTTGACGAGGATCCGATCGCCGATCTGCAGCGTCGGCTCCATCGACCCGGAAGGGATGAAGAAGGTCTGTACGACGAAGGCCCGGAGCAGGACGGCCACCAGGACGGCGACCACCACGACGATGACCGCCTCGGTGATCCAACGCGTCGGGCGCCGCTTTGCCGGTGACGCCGTTGGGGCGGTCCCGGCTCCCGAAGGCCCGCCCGAAGGCGGTTCGTCGAGGGCGACCACCGGTTCCTTCGGGTCGGGCGTCACCGGACGCAGGCTAGACGCCGATGCGGGTGCCGGGGGCTCAGGCCGGGGCCGGGATCACCGAAACTGTGTCGCGGCCGGACCGGATCAGCGCGCCCGGAAGCGCGCCGGTGGGTGTGCCGTCCCGGATGGTCTCGACCCCGTTGACCAGGACACGCACGACCCCGTGCGAGCCGGCGTAGAGGCGAGGGGTGTCGCCGGGGAGATCGCGGACGAGCCGTGCGGGCTCGGAGGCGACCGTCTCGGGGTCGAAGACGAACACGTCGGCGATGTAGCCCTCGCGGAGCAGGCCCCGATCGCGCAGCCCGAAGAGCTGGGCGGGCTGCGCCGTCAGCATGTGCACGGCCTTCTCCACCGGCACCAGCTTGCGGCCACGCAGGCAGTCACCGAGGAAGGCGGTCGGATAGCTCGAGCCACACATGCGATCGAGGTGCGCTCCGGCATCGGATCCCCCGACCATGGCACGCGGGTCGCTCCAGATCTCCGCCCGCATCCCCCAGGTGGCCTCGTCCCCGTCGTCGGTATTGGGCCACAGGACGGTGCGCAGATCGTCGGCCAGCACGATGTCGAGGAGGGTGTCGAACGGGGCCGTCCCCCGCTCCGCGGCGATGTCGGCCACGCTGCGGAACGCACACCCTTCATTGGCCGGCGCGTACGTGTCCCCGATGACATAGGTGCCCCAGCGGGCGAGCCCGCGGAAGACGCCGGCCTCCTTGCTGTGCGCCCGCTCGTCGAGCAGGGCGCGGACGGCGGGGTCGGCCAGCTGGCGCATCCGCTCCGCCTCGGGGAGCCCCATGACGTCGCCCCAACCTGGAATGAGGAAGAGCGCACAGTGCGTGCGGAAGCTCATGTTCATGGGGACGAGGGTGGGCATGGTGAGAGCCACGATCTGCCCTCCCGCGGCAGCCGCCGCCGACGAGGCGGACAGCTGGTGCTCGATCCGGTCGGCGGAGCGGGCGTCGACCGTCAGGACGTTCCAGTTGAGGGGGCGGCGGGCGGTGACGCTCATGCTGGTCATGAGGTCGACCTCCTCGGGGGTGAACGAGTCCAGACATCCGTTGGTGATGTACTCGAGGGTCGTGCCCTCGTGGGCCGCCACCACCTCGCAGAAGGCGAGCATCTCGCGGCGATCGGCGTAGCGTGAGCTGATCGGACGACCGTCGCCGTCGGAGTGGGTGCGGGACTGGGAGGACGAGAAACCGAGCCCCCCGGCGTCGAGGGACTCGGCGAGCAGGGCACGCATGGCGGCGATCTCGTCGTCGGACGCCACCTCCTCGCTGCGGTCCGCACCCATCACCTTTCGCCGCAGGGCGCAGTGCCCCACCAAGAACCCGGCGTTGACGCCGAGCCGGCCGTCCAGTGCGTCGAGGTACTCCCCGAAGCTCGACCAATTCCACGGCACACCGTTCTCCAGGGCGGCGAGGGGCATCCCCTCGACCTTGGCCATCATCTGACGGATGTAGTCCGCGTCCTCGGCGTTGATGGGGGCGAGGGTGAACCCGCAGTTGCCCCCGATGACGGTGGTCACACCGTGCACGTTGGAGGGGGAGGCCAGAGGGTCCCAGAAGAGCTGCGCGTCGTAGTGCGTATGGGGGTCGACCACACCGGGCATCACGGAGAGCCCGCCGGCGTCGAACTCCGTCGTGCCCGCCTCGTCGATCCGGCCGATGGCAACGATGCGGCCGTCCCGGATCCCGACGTCGGCGACACGGCCGGTCTGGCCGGTGCCGTCGATGACCGTGCCGGATCGGATGACGTAGTCGAGCATGGAACCTCCGGGGGCGGGCGTAGTGCGGCGGTCGGGGCCGGCGCCGAAATCTGACGACCCGTCAGCTTACAAGGGCACGCAACCGTGGACCCTTGGGCTCGGGACCCCTCAGGCGGGTCGTCCGGGCGGGAGGTCGCCTCGTGGTACGCGCGGCTCATGAGCGCTGCGGCTGGTTGGCCACCCGGGTCAGATCCCTCTCCGACGCGTGGGGTTCCTCGATCCGAGCCGCTTTGCCACGAAAGCGGAGGTCGTGGCCGGCCGGAGGGGGCCGGGGGATCGGGCGCAACCCCTATTCTCCACGCACGACGAGTCCCCCCGCCGCGGGTTCTGTCACCCCCCTTGTGGATGACGGTTCCTTCCTGGCCAACCCCCGTGTGAGCCAAATCTTCCCCAAGTCATCCACAGCCTGTGCCCGAGCCGTCCCCATCCTCGTTGTTTCGCCCCACGACGCCACGTGCTTTGCTCTGACTGTGCCTGCCGCCAGACCAATTGACCCGATGCAACCTCCCCGGTGCTGAACCTCCATGCCTCGTCCGAAGGGGTCCTGCCGGGGCAGCTCCTCGAGCGGGCCATCCGGGCCGGCTACATCGACGCCGGGCGGTTCAACATCCCTGAGACCAACGTGCAACCGGCAAGCCTCGACCTGCGCCTCGGCGAGCGGGCGCTGCGGATCCGCTGCAGCTTCCTGCCGGGGACGGATTCGGTCGAGCGGAAGCTGAAGGACTACGTCCTCGACGAGATCGATCTCCGCCGCGACGGGGCCATGCTCGAGGCGCGGTGTCCGTATCTGATTGAGCTGAAGGAGCGCCTCGACCTTCCGGCCGGGTTGCGCGGCAAGGCCAATCCCAAGAGCTCGACCGGTCGCATTGACGTCTTCACCAGGGTCATCACCGATCACAGCGACCGGTTCGACGAGGTGGCGCCGGGCTATCACGGCCCCCTCTACCTGGAGGTCGTGCCACTCTCGTTCGCCGTCCGCGTCCGGGAGGACCTGACGCTCAACCAGTTGCGGCTGTCCATCGGCCGGCCGTGGCTGAGCGATGACGAGGTCCGGCAGACGCATCTCGAGGAGCCGATCCTCTACAAGGCGGGCACGCCGGTCCCCGTCGACGGCCTCGTCCTTTCGAACGGGCTCTTCCTGGGCCTCGATCTGAGTGGAGACGAGCGGGGACAGGTCGGGCACAGCACCCGTGACAGCGCACCCTTGCTCGATCTGACCTCGAGCGGCGAGGTCGACCCGATGCCTTTCTGGGACCCCGTCTTCCGCGAGGACGGCGATCGCCTGGTCCTGTCCCCGAAGCGCTTCTACCTCCTCATGTCGAACGAGGCCGTCAGCATCCCGCCCAACCTGGCGGCCGAGATGACGGCGTACGACCCGACCAGCGGGGAGCTCCGCACCCACTACGCCGGGTTCTTCGACCCCGGCTTCGGCTTCGACCCGACCGGAGGGTTCCGGGGCTCGCGCGCCGCCCTCGAGGTGCGCGCCCACGACGTGCCCTTCATGGTCGAGAACGGGCAGGCGGTGTGCAAGCTGACGTTCGAGAGAATGCTCGAGGAACCAACCTCGCTCTACGGGTCGGGAATCGGGTCGTCGTATCAGCAACAAGAAGAGACGCTCAGCCGGTACTTCCGCCGCTCACGCGGGTAATACCGTGCCGGGCGGACGGCGGGGCGGGCCGGGTGAACCCCCGCGCCTGCGGGTGCAGGCGGCGCGTTGGACAAAACTCTGACAACGCTTTGACAACACTCTGACAACCGCAGGCACGGTCGGCGGGATTTCTGGGCCGGGCATGCGGCAGAACTCCCTTTTCCCAAGGTCCAAACAGGGATTGAAGGCAATTCCCGCCGTTCCTTTCCCTGGTACTGACATTGGCTCCGGCGCCATTAGAGTTGTAGTGACCGAGGGGAGTGGTGCGTCCTGGAGGCGGAACTCCGAGGCGCATGCGCAAGCCCGACGGACGATTGCTGGAGGATCATGGGGGAATCGGAGCCAGAACCGATTGCGAACGATCACGCGACCTTGGAAGAGGTCTTCACGTCTCGTACGTTCGGACACCCGCTTCCTGAGACTGGCGCGGGCAACGTCGTGCCGGAGATGGTCGCCGGGCCCAAGGCGTTCTTCGTCCGCAATCGCTTCATTGCCTCGGCGGCCGTCGCGGCGGCTGCGCTGTCGATCGTGGGGTTGAGCATCGGCTCGGGTCATCTGGTGCCGCCAGTGATCTCCGCCCATTCGGCGGGCTCCGGCGTTCCTAGTTTCGGTACAACGCACGACCACGACCCCTCCCGGTCCGGTGGGCGCGGCACCAGTGGCTCCAACGGGACCGGCAAGCACGGGTACCTCCGGGGCCGGCAATTCCCTCGGCGTCGGGCAGCCTTCGGGCACCGGGCACCGTCTCGCCCGTGAATACGGTTGCGGCCACGCGTTCGTCACGACCGAGCGGAGGCTCCACCCTGATCGTCGTCGGGACCGGCTCCTCCGCACCGACCGTGGGCGGGACGGGCTCTCCACCGACTGTGGTTGGGACGGGTCCGACGACACCGACCACGCCGACCACCACGACGACCATTCCGGTTTCGTCAGCGACCGGTGGTCCGCCACCCGGGGGCGGCCACGGCGTTGGGAGTGGCTCGGGCAACGGGATCGGGAGCGGCTCGGGCAACGGGATCGGGAGTGGCTCGGGCAACGGGATCGGGAGTGGCTCGGGCAACGGGATCGGGAGTGGCTCGGGCAACGGGATCGGGAGTGGCTCGGGCAACGGGATCGGGAGTGGCTCGGGCAACGGGATCGGGAGTGGCTCCGGCAACGGGATCGGGAGCGGCTCCGGCAACGGGATCGGGAGTGGCTCCGGCAACGGGATCGGGAGTGGCTCCGGCCACCGGATCGGGAGCGGCACTGGCACCGGGACCGGCAGCGGCACCGCCACCGCCACCGGTACCGGCACCGGGACTGGCACCGCCACCGGCACGGGCACTGGGACTGGCACCGCCACCGGCGGGATCGGCACTGGGACTGGAACCGGCACGGCCACCGGCGGGGTCGGCACTGGGACCGGCACGGCCACCGGCGGGATCGGCACTGGGACTGGAACCGGCACGGCCACCGGCGGGGTCGGCACTGGGACCGGAGCTGGCAATGGCAGCGGAACGGGGGCGGGAACCGGAGCCGGG
>CAWIYI010000007.1:0-24800 GCA_963840245.1 uncultured Acidimicrobiaceae bacterium | reverse complement strand
ATTCCAGGCCGTGCGGGAGGAGTTCGCCCGCAACTTCGCCGAGCGCGGCGAGCTCGGCGCCGCCGTGTGCGTCGTGGTCGACGGCGCGACGGTCGTCGACCTGGCCGGGGGTTGGGCCGACGTACCGGCACGCCGGCCCTGGCGGCACGACACGCTGGTGGACTTCTACTCGGTCGGCAAGGCGTTCGTGGCGCTGCTGGCGCTCCAGCTGGTCGACGCCGGGGCGGTCGCGCTCGACGACCCCATCGCCGCCGTGTGGCCGGAGTTCGCCGCCGCGGGCAAAGAGAACGCGACCCTGCGCCATGCGCTGTGCCACCGCGCCGGGGTGCCCGCCATCCGCGAGCCGTTGACCAACGAGGATCTGTGGGACTGGGGGCGGATGACGGCCGCGCTGGCGGCGACCGCGCCGTGGTGGGAGCCCGGGACGCGGCACGCCTACCACACCAACACCTACGGCCACCTGGTCGGCGAGGTGGTCCGCCGGGTCAGTGGCGAGCCGTGCGGCCGGCGCCTGGCCGCTCTGGCCGGACCGTTGGGCGCCGACGTGCACGTGGGTGTCCCGCCGCGGGACCAGCGCCGCTGCGCCGAGGTGGTCTTCGACGCGCTCGGACCGCCCGCCGCGCTGGACGACACGCTCGGAGATGACGCGCTCGAAGGTGACGCGCGCATGGAGATGCTCAGTTACTTCAACCCGCCGGGGTTCTCCTCAATGGGTGTCGTCAACACGGCCGCGTGGCGCGCCGCCGAGGTCCCGTCGACCAACGGGCACGGCTCGGCCCGCGGCGTGGCGCGCCTGTACTCCGCGTTGTTGCAGCCCGGGCGGGTGCTCTCGTCCGGGCTCCTGACAGAGGCGACCTCGGCCCAGTCCGTCGGGTACTGCCCGATCCTGCACGAGGAGGTCACCTTCGGTCTCGGCTTCAAGCCGACCGTGCCGCGACGCCCGTTCGGCCCGAACCCCGGCAGCTTCGGTCACTTCGGCACCGGTGGGGCGGTCGGGTTCGCCGATCCCGCCGGCGGTGTTGCGTTCGGCTACGTCATGAACCACGTCATCCCCCGTTGGCAGAGCACGCGCAACCGCGCGCTGATCGACGCGCTGTACGGGTCGTTCTGAGCTGAGGTCCAACCGTGGTTGGCCGGCCACTCCCTGCCGGGTGGTGTGCACGGGACACCGTGGGAACGGGAGATCGACGCCCCGACGGTGGTGATGCTCTAGCGTTGAACCCGAACTCGTCTCCGCCGAAGGATGACGAGGAAGGTGGGGTGACATGACGAACGCTCCCATGATCATGCCGACCAGACGTGTGGAGATGTGGTTCGCCGGCAGGGTGGCGCAGAACCGGTTGACGGTGGCCTTCCGCCTCATCCTGGCCATCCCGCAATTCATCGTCTTGTACATCCTCTTCATCGCGTTCTTCTTCGTGATGGTGATCGGATGGTTCGCCGCGCTCTTCACGGGCCGGCTCCCGGAGTGGGCGCACACCTTCCTCGGCGGCGTGATCCGCTGGTACGCGCGGGTGGGCGCATACGTGTTCCTGCTGACCGACCGCTACCCGCCTTTCTCCCTCGACGACGTGGAGTACCCGGTGCGACCGTTCCTGCCCGGCCGGGGCCCGCTGAACCGCGTGTCCGTCTTCTTCCGCATCATCCTGGCCATCCCGGCGGCTGTCTTCTCCGAGATCGTGTTGAACGGCCTGACGTTCCCGTTGCTGTTCTTCATGTGGATCGCCGTCCTGGTCCGGGGCAGCTTGCCGGCGGCGCTCTACGACGCCTACGCCGCGTTGTTGCGCTACCAGACCCGCCTCGTCTCGTGGTTCTCCATGCTGACCTCGGAGTATGCGTGGGGCATGCTGGGTGACTTCGTCCCGTTGCCCCCGGCAGCGCCCATGGCGCCACCGCCCGCCGCGTCCCCGGCCCCGCCGGCTCCGGCACAGCCTCCGGCACCGCAGCCTCCAGAACCGCAGCCTCCAGAACCGCAGCCTCCAGCAACGGAGCCTCCAGACACCGCAGCCTCCGGCACAGACCCCGGGTCAACCGTGGGCCTACCCGATCACGTCGGGCGATCAGGTCGCCACGCCGGAGCCCGAGGACGCCCCCGCGGCTCCCGCGCCCCCCGGAGGGCCGCCACCGCAGCCCGCCCCACCGACCGGAGCGCCCCCTCCCATGCCGCCCCCCTCGCAACGGGAGCGCACGTCGATCCCGCCCTTGCCGGATCCGCTGCCCCCGTGGGGCATCCTCGTGCTGCAGGGGGCAGCGCGGGCCTGGATGATCTTCGCCATCGTCTGGGGCTCGATCATCTTCGTCGGTCAGAACGTCGTCCGGGGCATCGGGAACAACAACAACGACAACAACCATTCGATGTTCGTTGAGCACAACTCGGTGCTCTCGGATCTGCCCGGGCCCACCCACGTCGGTAGAGTGCCCACCGACTTCTGAGGTCTGCGTGACGACGGGCTTCGAGGAGCTCGTGGCCGAAGGTGCGACCGTTCCGGTCGAGGGGTGGGACTTCTCGTGGTTCGAGGGCCGCGCCACGGAGGAACGGCCACCCTGGGGCTACGCGGGGTTGCTGCGTGACCACATGGCCCGCGCCGAGGCCGCACTCGACGTCGAGACGGGGGGAGGGGAGGTGCTCGCGACCCTGGCGCGACCGCCCGCGCTCCTGGTGGCGACCGAGGGGTGGTGGCCCAATGCCGAGGCGGCCCGGAGCCGCCTACGGCCGCTCGGCGCCCACGTCGTGGCCGCGGCGGACGTGCCGACGCTGCCGTTCACCGACGGCTCGTTCGACTTGGTGGTGAGTCGACATCCGGTCGTCGTGCTGTGGGATGAGATCACCCGTGTGCTGCGACCGGGTGGGACGTATCTGTCGCAGCAGATAGGCCCCGGCACCAATCGCGAGCTGATCGACTTCATGATGGGGCCCCAGCCGGTGCATCAGAGCCGCAGCGCGGCGAGCGCCCGCGCCGCGGTGGAGTCACACGGTCTCGAGCTCGTGGACCTGCAGGAGTGCGCGCTGCGGGTTGAGTTCTTTGATGTCGGCGCGGTCGTGTATTTCCTGCGCAAGGTGCTCTGGACGGTGCCGGGGTTCACCCCCGAGGCATACGCCGGCGCCCTGCGCCGCATGCACGAACACATCGAGAGGGAGGGCTCCTTCGTCTCCACCTCGCAACGGCTCCTCGTCGAGGCGCGGGCTCCGGCGTGAGCGCGACTCAGCTGGCCTGGCTCACCGAGCTCATGTTGTAGTCGGGGATCCGCAGCGGCGCCATGATCGTCCGGTTCAGGTACTCGCCGAACTCGCGCCCGAGCGAACGCACGGGCGTGCCGACCTCGGTGGCGCGGGCCAAGAGGTCGACCGGGCTCTCGTTGAAGCGGAAGTTGTTCGCCGCCCCGACCACCGCGCCGTCCTCGATCACGTAGACGCCGTCCCGCGTCAACCCCGTCGTCAGGAGGGTGGCCGGGTCGACCACCCTGATGTACCAGAGGCACGTGAGCAGGAGGCCGCGCTCGGTGCGCGCCACCATGTCGTCGATCGACCCACCGTCCTGTTCGGCGCAGCGCAGCACCAGGTTGTCGATGTGCGGGCCCATCTCGACGCCGGACCGCGCCGCGCCGGCACGGTGGTAGCGCAGGCGGGCCAGCACACCATCGTGCAGCCAGTCGGTGCGGGTGGTGGGCAGGCCGTTGTCGAAGACGGAGACCTCCGAACCGCTGGCCCCGGTGGCGACGAACGGCGTGCACTCGACGCCCCTCTCGTCGGGGTCGCTGTAGAACGAAAAGGGCAACGGGGTGATCCTCTCACCGAGCCGCGTCCCGCCACCCTCCCTGGAGAAGACGGTGCGGCCGTCTTCGGCGTCCTGGCCCCCGAGCGCGTCGAACGCCAGCATCGCCATCATGTCGCTCACGGCTGACGGCGGCATGATCACCTCGTACCGGCCGGCCTCCAGCGGGATCTGCGTGGTGGCCCAGTCGAGCCGGCGCCAGATCTCCTGCTCCATCCGCTCGAGCGAGGGCGCAATCGTGGGCTCGCCGACCCAGGCCGAGCCGCTCCCGTCGGCTGTGCGCCCGACCAGGCTCACCGCGGCCGTGGGTTGCGCGTGGGAGAGACGGAGCCCGGTGGAGCTGCCGAGGTAGAGCGTGGCCACGTCCTGCTCCGCGAAGCCGGCCAGCACCGCGCCGCGGCCCCGGGCCCGCGCGAACGCCCCCGACAGCGCAGAGAGGACGTCCTCGAGCACGCCGGAGTCCGTCTCTTCCGCGTCGAGCGCGAAGTCGCGGCCCGGCCGGGACTCCGCCACTTCGACGAGGGCGAAGGCGTCCGCGGCCGGCGGCGCCTCCCGTGCATCGGCCAGGGCCGCGGCCGCCATCTCCGCCACCCCGTCCGCCCCGACCACTCCGGACCGCCGGGCCGAGCCGACCGACCCCGACGTCAGCGCGACGACGCTGACCGAGCGCCCGCGCTGCACCCCGTTGGTCGTCGTCGTGTTCAGCGCGAAGCGGACATCGACGTGGCTGCTCTCCTCGACCAGCACGATGCACCCGTCCGCCCCGAGCGCGTCGGCCGAGGTCAGGCCGTGCTCCACGAGCTCCTGCGCCGGGATCACGCGCCCGCCCTGCGCCGCGCTGCGCGCTTGCCCGCCCCGCGCCGTGCGCGCTTGCCCGCCCCGCGCCGTGCGCCCTGGCCCGGCACGCTCAGCGTCCCGACTCCTCACGCGCGTTGAGCACCCTTACCCCGCGAAACAGGGCCGACGGGCAGCCGTGCGAGACGGGAGCCACCTGCCCGGGCTGACCCTTGCCACAGTTGAAGGCGCCGCCCAGGACCCAGGTGGAGGCGCCGCCCACGGCCTCCATGGCACCCCAGAAGTCGGTGGTCGTCGCTTGATACGCGACGTCCTTCACCTGACCGGCCAACTTCCCACCCGCAATCCGGTAGAAGCGCTGCCCGGTGAACTGGAAGTTGTAGCGCTGCATGTCGATCGACCAGCTCTTGTCGCCCACGATGTAGACGCCGTGCTCCGCACCGGCGATCAGGTCCTCGGTGCGCGGTCCCGTGTCCCCGGAGTGCGCCAGCGACACGTTCGCCATGCGCTGGATCGGCACGTGCATCGGCGAGTCGGCGAAGGCGCAGCCGTTCGAGCGCTCGAAGCCCATGGCGGCGGCGATGGAGCGGTCGAGCTGGTAACCCACGAGCGTCCCGTCGCGCACCAGATCGAAGGACTGGGCCGCCACGCCCTCCCCGTCGATGCCCACCGTGGCCAACCCGTGCTCCACCGTGCGGTCACCGGTCACCTGCATGATGGGAGAGCCGTACGCGAGCGACCCGAGCTGATCGAAGGTGGCGAAGGACGTTCCCGCGTAGGCCGCCTCGTACCCGACGGCCCGGTCGAGCTCGGTGGCGTGCCCGATCGATTCATGGATCGTGAGCCAGAGATTCGACGGGTCGACGACGAGGTCGTACGTCCCGGCCTGCACCGAGGGCGCGGCCAGCTTCTCGGCCAGCAGCTCGGGCAGCTCGGCCAGCTCGGCGTCCCAGTTCCACGCGCCCGCGGACGGCGGGCCGGCCAGGAATTCCCATCCCCGGCCGACCGGCGGCGCCAGCGTGCGCATGGTCTCGAAGCCGGCGTCCGACAGCGCCAGCGCTTCGAGCTGCGCCTGCAGCCGCACCCGGTGCTGGGTGGCCCGCGTCCCGTTGAGGTCGGCCAGGTAGCTCTGCTCCGACACCGCGAGCACCGAGGCCGACGTGTGGGACACCGTCTCGTGGTCGCCGAGGCGCCTGCTCCATTCGGCCAGCAGCGCGATCTTGTCGGCCAGCGGCACGGTGGACGGGTCGATCTCGAACGCGCTCGACCACGTCACCTCACCGTGCGAGGGCTCGGACGCCAGCTCGACGCGGCCGCCTCCCGCCCGGCTGGTCACCCTCGCCATCTCCCGGGCCCGGCGCACCAGGTTGGCCGCCTCCTCCGGCCGCACGTCGACCGTGGCGGCGAAACCGACCGCGCCATCGACGACGACGCGCACGCCCATGCCGAAATCGGTGCCGTCGGCCGTCGTCTCGGGCTGCGCATCGCGCAGGCGGACCGTCTGGCTCCGGATGCGTTCGACGCGGAGCTCGGCCGCCTGGCAGCCGGCCGCGGCGTCGAGCGCGGCGTCCGCCAGCGCGGTGAGATCGTCGGCGGCGAGCGGCATCAGTCGACGGGGGTGGGCTGGCGGAGAGGAAGATCGGAGGCGCTGTAGATGGCGTCGATGAGCTCCATCGTACGGATCGCGTCGGCCGCCGTCGTCGGGAACGAGGCGCCGTCCTCGGCCGCGGCCGCGAACGCCTCGAGCTGGAAGTCGTACGACGCCTTGCGGCTGAAACGCTCCTTGCGGGTGCCGAGCGACGTCGTCACCTTCATCCGGTGCCCGTGCTGGGGGCTGAACGGGTTGAAGACGGAGATCTTGCCGTTGTCGCCCGTGATCTCGGCATGCAGCCGCAGCACCGAAGAGGAGAACATGGAGCAACCGACGTGGGCGCTCCCCCCGTCGGGGAGCGAAAAATGGGCGTCCATGGCCCGGTCGACGCCGGGGGAGGAGAGCTTCGCCTCGGCGCTGATCACCCTGGGGCCCGGGACGAGGAGGCGCAGGAGGCTGACCGGGTAGCAGCCCATGTCCATGGTGGCGCCGCCGGCCAATGCCAGCTGGTAGCGGATGTCGCCCTTTTTCCAGAGCGGGGCGGAGAACGCCACGTCGACCCGGCTGATGTTGCCCAACTCGCCCGACCGCACGATCTCCACCAGGCGCCTGCACAGCGGGTGGTACTGGTAGTGGAAGGCCTCCATCACCACCCGACCGGGGGTGCCGTTGTCCACCTCGGCCACAGCCCGGGCCTCGTTGGCGTTGGCGGTGAAGGGCTTCTCGCACAGGACGTGTTTGCCGGCCTTGAGGGCGGCGATGGTCCAGTGCCCGTGGAGGCCGTTGGGGAGGGGGTTGTAGACGGCGTCGATCTCGGGGTCCTCGATCAGTTCCGAGTAACTGCCCAGGACGCGCGGAATGCCCTGTTTACGGGCAAACTCCGAGGCTCGGCCGTGGTCGCGTGCCGCCACCGCCGTCACGAGGACGCACCCGGTCCTGCGGGCCGGCTTGATCACGGCGGCGGGGGCGATGCGGGCCGCCCCGAGGATCCCGATCCTCAGCACGTGGCCGTCACCGGGTCGTGGGGGCCCGGTCCGCCCGGGGGCAGTGAGAAGCGGCCTCGGCGGGCGTTCCGGGGGTACGGGACGGAGTGGTGACCAGCGGTGACGGTGGGGCGAGACGCTGCATGGGCACGGACGCTAACGCACCGGAGGCGCGGCCGACGCTGCGTTCTCGGCGACCGTCGACCAAGCCAACGTGCGCCGCACAGACGGGGTGCGCCTCACCCGCTCGGGCGAGATCGTCGTCGGCCAACGCCCGGACCCGTGCCCGGCCGCCCCGGGCCAGCGCACGTCGCGGCGTCGCCCGGTGGCGAGTGGCCCGGGCGTCTGCCACCATCGACTCCGTCATGGTTCCCGAACCTCTCCTGCCGGTCGTGCGCCCTGCCTCAGAGCGCGACGTCGAGCCCATGGCCGCGCAGTTGGCCCGGACCTTCATGGACGACCCCGTCACCTCCCACATCTTTCGGAACGTGGCCCGCCGCGAGGCGGGCTTGCGGGCGTACTTCCGCACCCAGATGCGGGCCGACTACCTCCCCTTCGGGGGTTGCTACACGACGGAGGGTTACACCGGTGCGGCCATCTGGGGTCCGCCGGGCAAGCCGATCCGAACAGGCCTGAGCGGGATCGTCACCATGCTGCCCGTGCTGCCGTTCGTGCTGACCAACCTGGGCACCACGCTGCGCCTGCTGAACCTCATCGAGAAGAAGCATCCCCGCACCCCGCACTGGTACCTGGCCAGCCTGGGCACCGCCGTGGAACAGCAGGGCAAGGGCGTGGGCGGCGCGCTGATGCACCCGGTCCTCGCCCAGTGCGACGCCGAGGGCATCCCCTGCTACCTGGAGTCGTCCAAGGAGCGCAACGTTCCGTTCTACCGCCGCCACGGTTTCGAGGTCGTGGAGGAGGTGCCGCTCCCCGGCGACGGGCCGTCGATCTGGACCATGTGGCGGGAGCCCCGCCCGGAGCCCTGATCCCGCCCGGACGGCGGGAGGGGCGGCGCCTCTCCGGGCTCAGGTCGGGTGGATCCCCTCGGGCATGGAGAGGGCGTCGTTGACCACGACCCCGAGGACGTCGATCACGGCCCGCGCCGGGGCCGAGGGCAGCCCGCGGCGCCGCTGCGCCACGCCGACCCGGCGCCGGGGCAGCCCCGTGACCGGCAGGACGGAGAAGCGCCCCCGCAGGTGACCCGGCACTGCGGTCGCCGGGAGGATGGCCGCCCCGTAGCCGTCGAAGGCCAGCGAGGCGATCAGCCGCACACCGTCGAGCTCCATGGCGGGACGCAGCGCGATGCGGGCCGGTCCGGTGGCACTGTCGATCTCCGCCCGGAGCGCGGTGCCCGGTGCGGGCAAGAGGAGCTCCACCTCGGAGAGCCGCTCGAGGGCGAGCGAAGCCTCCTCGCCGAGGACGTGTCCCGGCGGCAGGACGGCCACCAGGTCCTCGTCGAAGAGCTCGGCCGCCATGATCTCGTCACCGCTCAGGGGAAACGTCACCACGGCCAGGTCCAGCTGGCCCGAGGCCAGCTGCTGTTCGAGCTGGACGCTGGACCCCTCGGCGACGTTGAGGTGGATGTGCGGGTGACGCACCCGCAGGAGGTCGAAGAGCTGCGGCACCAGCCACCGTCCGGTGGTCCCGATCATGCCGAGGCGGACCGTTCCGATCACCTCCTCCCGGAGCGCCGTCACGTCGGACACCATGGCCTCGAGCTCGTTCATGACCTGGCGGGCCCGGGCGACGACGACCTCGCCCTCCTCGGTGAGGCGTCCCGAGGCCCGATCCACCAACTGCACGTCGAGCTCGCGCTCCAGGCGGGCCACGTGCGCCGAGACGTTGGACTGCACCGTGCCGATGGAGGTGGCGGCGGCGGAGAAACTGCCGGTGTCGGCGATGCCCAAGAGTGCTTGCAGATGTTTAAGTTCCATGAGCTCACCGCTCCCAGGCGTGGTCGCCGGAGTGCTTGCCAGAGTTGCGCTTCCGATCACCATAACTGATGGAAGGTATCTGCGAAAGCTGCTTGACTGATTGCCGGGATGCCGCCAAAATGGATGGAGACCGCAGGGAATGGAAGCCCCCCCTTTGTTTCCCTGATGAGTCTCGAGAAGGGATCGCCCTCCCCCCCGGCGGTCCCTTCTCCTAATTCCGGCCCGATTTCGGGAGGCACTCCGTAGCCCTCCGACCAGCGATCGAACTGCTTTAGGCTCCCTACCCGTGGCCAAGAGCGCCGTCTTCATCGACCTCGACCGCACCCTGCTGTGGCGGGCGTCGGGCCAGATCCTGAACCACGCCCTCGTGGAGGAAGGCGTGCTGCCCGAGGGCCGTTCCCTCCCGGGCGACAAGATCCTGTACGCCGTCAACGACCGCCTGGGCGAGAACCTGTTCTCCATGGGCCTGGTTCGGGCGGCCGCCAGAGTGGCTCGCGGCTGGCGCCAGGAGCAGGTCCAGGCGGCCGGTCGGCGGGCGGTGTCCGCACTCAGCGAGAACGTCGCCCCCTTCGCCCCGGAGCGCCTGGCCGCGTTCCGGGCCGAGGGTCACCGGCTGGTGCTCGCCACGACGACACCGTTCGACATGATCGCCCCCTTCGCCGAGGCCTTCGGCTTCGACGATCTGATCGCCACCTCGTACGAGACCAAGGACGGCCGCTACACGGGCCGTCTCTACGAGGGCTTCGTCTGGGGGACGGGCAAGTTGCGGGCGGTGCGGGCGTGGGCCGATGAGCAACGAATGGACCTGGCCGACTGCCACGCCTGCAGCGACAGCATCTTCGACGTGCCGCTGCTGTCGAGCGTGGGGTGGCCGCATGCCGTCAATCCCGATCCCTCGCTGACCGTCGTGGCCACCGTTCGCCGCTGGCCGGTGGAGCATTGGGACCGCCCCCCGGGCGTGCCCAGCGTGGTGGGGTTGGAGCCGTACCACATGCTCCGTCCCTTCGTCCGCAGGTTGTCGTTCCCCTACGCGCGGTTCGACATCGCCGGCGTGGAGCACGTGCCCTCACGCGGCCCGGTGCTCTTGGCCTCGAACCACCGGAGCTACTTCGACGTGGCCGCGCTGGCCCTGGTGGCGCGCGACATCGGGCGTCCCGTGCGCTTCCTCGGCAAGAAGGAGATCTTCGACGCGCCGGTCGTCGGGATGATCGCGCGGGCCATCGGCGGCATTGCCGTTGATCGCGGCAGCGGGTCGGGTCGGCCGCTGCGGGCGGCCGAGTCCGCGTTGAAGGCGGGCGAAGTGGTGATCGTCCTCCCACAGGGCACCATCCCTCGCGGGTACGACTTCTTCGACCCCACGCTGCACGGCAAGACGGGGACGGCGCGGCTGGCGGCGTCGACCGGCGCAACCGTCGTGCCCGTGGGGTTGTGGGGGACCGAGAAGGTGTGGCCGCGCTCGGCGCGGGTGCCCGACTTCACCCTGGTGCGCAACCCGCCCAAGGTCACGGTACGGGTGGGCCGACCGGTGTCGTTGTCGCTCACCGACGCCAAGGCGGACACTTCTACGATCATGGAGGCCATCGGGGCGCTGCTGCCCCCCGAGTCGCGGGTGCGCCACGAGCCGACCCCCGAGGAGCTGGCCCGCAGCAAGCCCCCTCGGTGAGAGCCCGGCTCGCCAGCGCCACGACCCGCGCCGTCAACGTCGCCTCGCGCCGCCTGGGGCGGGGCCAGGGCACGGTGGCCGGAGGACGGGCCGGGCTCCGGCTCGACCCCCGGCTGCTCGAGCACCTGAGCGCGGGCCGCCAGGTCGCCCTCGTCACCGGCACCAACGGGAAGACGACCACGACGCGCCTTTTGACCGTGGGTCTCGGCGCGGCGGGAGACGCCGTGGTCAGCAACGAGACCGGCTCGAACATGCCCCCTGGCCACGTCGCCGCCCTGGCGGGGACGGACGCACCCCGCGTCGTGCTCGAGACCGACGAGGTCTACCTGCCGCGGGTCCTCACCGCGACGGCGGCTGGCGCGGTGGTCCTGCTCAACCTGTCGCGCGACCAGCTCGACCGCACGAACGAGGTGCGCATGGTCGCGGGACGCTGGCGAGCGGCCCTGGCGGCCGCACCGCACACGCACGTGGTGGCCAACGCGGATGATCCCCTGGTGGCCTGGGGGGCCGGTGCGGCACGTGACGTGCACTGGGTGGCGGCCGGCCTCCGCTGGCAGCACGATGCCGTGGGCTGCCCGTCCTGCGAGGGACGCATCGAGTTCACCGAGGGCGGCTGGTCCTGTGCGGGCTGCGGGTTCGCCCGCCCCGAACCCGAGGTCGCTCTGGTTGTCGCGCCGGACGGGTCCGCCGCCGGGCGGTGGGCGGATGGGAGACGGGCGCCGATACGGCTCGCGCTCCCGGGCCGGTTCAACCAGGCCAACGCCCTGATGGCCGCGGTGGGCGCCGAAGTGTGCGGCGTCGACGCGCTCGAGGCGCTCGCCGCCATGGCGGCCGTGCAGGAGGTGGCGGGTCGCTTCACCGTGCGCGCCTTCGGTGCGGCGCGCGCCCGCCTGATGCTGGCGAAGAACCCGGCAGGCTGGGACGAACTGCTCGACCTCGTGGCCGCTTCGGAGTCGCCGCTCGTCGTCAGCATCAACGCACGCGTCGCCGACGGGGCCGACCCGAGCTGGCTGTGGGACGTTCCCTACGAGCGTCTGGCCGGCCGTGCCGTGGTGGCGACCGGCGATCGCTTCCGCGATCTCTCCGTCCGCCTGCACTACGGCGGCGTCGCGCACACCACCGAGCCCGAACCGGTGCGCGCCGTCACCCAGGCGGCCGCCGGGTCGGACGAGTTGGTCGATGTCATCGGGAACTACACCGCGTTCCACGATCTGCTCGGCGCGCCCTGATGCCTTCTCCCGTGCGCATCGCCGTCGTCTACCCCGACTTGTTGGGCACCTACGGAGACGGCGGGAACGGTCTCGTCCTGGCGCGGCGGGCCGAATGGCGCGGCCACGAGGCCACGTTGCTGCAAGCCTCCTCGGACCGGCCACTGCCCGAGGCCGACGTGTACTGCCTGGGCGGGGGCGAGGACGGTCCCCAGGTCCGCGCCGCGCGGACGCTCATCGACGACGGCATGCTGGCCCGGCGCGTCGCAGCCGGCGCCGTCGTGCTGGCCGTCTGCGCGGGGTTCCAGGTGGTGGGGCGGAGCTTTCCGGGAGCCGCGGGCGATGCGCACGAGGGCGTCGGCCTGCTGGACGTCGACACCGTGAAGGGGTCCGGCCCCCGAGCGGTCGGCGAGGTGCTGGTCGACGTGGACCCGTCGCTGCTGGGACCACTGCCCGTCCTGACCGGCTTCGAGAATCACGGGGGCGTGACGACGCTGGGGGACGGGACCGTCGCGCTGGGGCGGGTCGTGGCAGGGGTGGGCAACGGCGACGACGACGGCACGGAGGGCGCCGTGCAGGGCCACGTGGTGGGGACGTACCTGCACGGTCCGGTGCTGGCCCGCAACCCGGCGCTGGCCGATCGCCTACTCTCCTGGGTCCTCGGCGACGCCCCCCTCGGGCCGCTGGACGACGGGGCCGCGGAGAGCCTGCGCGAGGAGCGCCTCGCCACGGTGGGGGGCCGCCGGCGCCGGCGCCGGCGCCGGCCCGCGTAGGCAGCGCCGGAGAGACGGAGCGGAAGGGAGGACGAGGTTCGATGCGAACGGTGCTCAACCTGCTGTGGCTGGTGTTGTCGGGCTTGTGGCTGGCCATCGGCTATGCGGTGGCCGGCCTCGTGCTGTGCCTCTTGATCATCACCATCCCCTTCGGGGTGGCCTGTTTCCGGCTTGCGGCGTTCGTGCTGTGGCCGTTCGGACGGGCCGTGGTGCGCAACCCGGCGGCGGGCGCACCGTCGACCGTCGCCAATGTCCTGTGGTTCGTGCTGGCGGGACTGTGGATGGCGCTGGCCCACCTGCTCCTGGGCGTGCTGCTCTGCCTGACCATCATCGGCATCCCGCTGGGCCTCGGGAACTTCAAGCTGGCCGCGGTGGCGATCGCCCCATTGGGGAAGGAGATCGTTTCGACGAGCGATCCGCGCGCCCAGGCGGGGGCCGTCGTCTTCTGACGTTGCGCCACAGGTGGAGCTAGACCACGGCCAGCACGATCTCGGTGTCGCCCGGCCAGTCCCAGAACAGCCCCGAAGGCGAGCGCTCGAGCAGCAGCGCCCGCACGGCAGCCTCGAAGGCCGAGCGTCGTGCACCGAAGCGGCGCGGTGCGGCGTAGGAGGTCGAGTAGTAGCCCGCCATCACGGAGTCCGCGGTGCGCACGACGTCGGGCCGTCCGGCCGCGTACACCGTCCGGCAGGCACCGAAACGCGACGCCCGGAGGTCGGCTTCGTGGAGGTGCGGTGCTGAGCGGCGGGCCCGCGGGCCCGGTCCGGCGCCGGCATCGTCGTCGACGAACTGCCCGACCAGGTCCAGGATCTCGCCCTCCGGGATCCGTGGCAACCCCGGCCCCGGTGGTTCGGGCCGCCCCTCCGCACGGTGGCCGACCAGGGCGACCGCGCCCCCCGGCGCCAGCATCCCGTGCACGGCATTCAGCACCGGGACGCCGGCCGTCCAGTGGTAGGACTGGCCGAAGGTGACCAGCCGGCAAGGCTCCAGCTCGAGCGTCCCGAGGGCCTCGGCGGTCCCCTGGACCCAGCGCAGGCCGGGCAGTCCCGCCTCCTCGCCCCGCCGTCGAGCTTCCGACAGCATGCCGGGATCGGGATCGAGCCCCACGGACCGGTCGAACGCCGGCGCCAGCTCGAGCGTGAGCGCACCCGGGCCGCAGCCCACGTCGAGGAGGAGCCCGCCCCCGCCCAGGCCCACCTCGCGTCGGAGGACGGGCAGGAGCTGGCGGGAGTAGGGCGGGCGCCCCGACATGTAATAGGACGACGCTTCACGGAACTCGTCGGACACCGGACCGCCTCAGTCGGCCGGGCCGACTTCGAGCGTGAGGAGGTCCCGCGCGAGGACGACCGGGCCGTCGAAGTGCGCGCTGGCCAGCGCGATCCATTCGGGCTCGGTGCCCGGCTGAGGTGCCGGGACGGGGTGGGTGAGGACGAGGGTCCCCACACCGGTGCGCGCCGCCGTGCGCGCCGCGTCCTCGACCGACGAGTGGTAGTCGAGCACATCGAGCAACCGGGGCAGGCCGATCGGTTCGATCAAATCGGGGCGCACCACCGTGTGCACGAGGACGTCCGCTCCCGCGCACAGCTCGTCCAGTCCCTCGCACGGGACCGTGTCTCCCGCGATGACCACCGACGCACCGTCGTCGTCGACCCGGAAGCCGATCGTCGGGCGAACCGGAGCGTGGTCGGTGGGCGCCGCCGTGACCCGGATCGGGCCGTCCTCGAGCACCACGCCGCGCTCGCACTCGACCACCTCCGTCGACGGCCGCCACTGCAGGTCCTCGTGATGGGCCAAGCGGTAGCCGATGTCGAGCTCGAGCATGGCCTCGGTGGCCGCCAGGAGCGATGCCGCGCCGACGGGGCCGTAGACGGCGAGGGGGTGGGCTTGGAACGAGGTGATCCACCGTGAGGTGATGATGTCGTTGAGGTCGGTGGTGTGATCGCTGTGCAGGTGCGTCAGGAAGAGGCCGCGCAGTGCTCCCGCAGCCGATCCCGCGCCGGCGGCGCGCATGAGGACCCCGCGACCGCAGTCGAAGAGCAGGTCGCCGGCTCCGGTGCGGACCAGGGTCGATGGTCCGGCGCGCTCGGGGTCGGGCAGCGGGCTGCCACTGCCGAGGATGATGGTCTGCATCGGGATTGCCTCCGGAACTTCGTGGTCGCAGCGCACCCTAGAGCCGAAGAAGGTGCGGCCACCGGCAATGCGCCCTCTCGTTGCTACCATGCCGCGGCACGACGTCGGGAGGAGGCCACGTGTCGCAGTGGAGCGAGGACGACGTGCGGGCGCTGCTCGGCGAGCTGGGTCAGCACGGCTTCGGTGGGCTCAACCCGGACGAGGAGCAGCTGCGGTCCCTCCTGCGCTCGGGCGAGGAGGGACCGTTGCAGTTCGTGAACCTGCTGTCGTACCGGGCGCGCGCCGCCTACCCGGAGGGGCATGCGCTGGCGTCAGCCGGTCTCAGCGGTGCCGAGGCCTACGGCCGCTACGCGGCGGTGGCGCTGGACCAGGTCGTGCGGCGAGGTGGCGTCCTCACCCTTTACAACGACGTGGTCCAGGTCCTGATCGGCGAGACCGGCCCGTGGGACCAGATCGCCATCATGCAGTACCCCGGGATCGATGCCTTCGTCGACATGATCCGCGACCCGGACTATCAAGTCGGCCTGGTCCACCGCGACGCCGGCCTGGCCCGGACGGCGATCCTCGTCTCCCGATCCCTGCTCTGATCAGCCAGCCGACGGGAACGTCACCGGGGCGGGGGCGCATCGGGCCATGCGGTGCCCCGCAGCCGCGACGGGGGCTCGTCGAGGGCCCAGGCCCGACGCCACGGGGATCCCGCCGGTCCACGGTGGGCCGTCTCGGCTCCCTCGAGCGGTGCCACCGCGCTGACCGCGCGCCTGGACTGCCACCAGTCCGAGTGGACCTCACGCGACAGAGTGGCGACGGCGGCCTCCACGCGGGCGGAGAAGCGATGGGCGCTCTCGCCCTGGTCCGGGGTCATCGGCGCCCCGAAGAGGACGGCGATCGGCGAGCGGCGCAGGCGGCCGCCCCGGCGGGCTTCGGTGCCGGACCCGCCTGGGGTGCGCGCCCCGGGCTCCGGCGTCTTCGGCAGCACGTGCCGCGTCCCGTGGAGGTAGACCGGCACCACGGGGCGGCCCGTCCGTCGGGCCAGGTAGGCGGCGCCACCTCGGAACGGCTGCGTCCAGCCGTCCGGTGAGCGGCCGCCCTCGGGGAAGATCACCAGGCTCCAGCCGTCATCGAGCAGCTCGGCTGCGGTGTCGGCCGACTTGCGGTTCACCTTGCTGCGCTCGATCGGGATCGCGGCCAACGCGAACGACCACAGGACCGACTTCCAGGTGCGGTCGAAGAAGTAGTCCGAGGCCGCCGCGACAACCGTCCGGTGGCGGAAGTCGACCGGCAGTGTCGTGAGCAACAACGGGGTGTCGATGTGGCTGGCGTGGTTCGCCGCGAAGATCACCGGTCCCTCGGTGTGTTGGAGGTGCTCGAGGCCCCGCACCGTCGCGGGCGCGAGGAGGCGGGCGGCCGGCCGGGTCACGTTGTCCATGACCATGGCGCGGGCGAGCCGGACAGGGTAACGGCGCGACCATTCGTGGTCGTAGTCGAGCCCGACCTTGCGCTCGGGATCGGGCCGCTCGACCGACGTCGGCCACGAAGGGGCGGCGAGTGGGAAGCGCGCCGCGCGCACCCGGCCGAGGAGCCCGGAAGCCGTCATCAGTGCACGTCCGACATGAAGATGGGTGGGTTGTGCATGTGCGTCAGGGTGGGGGAGGGGCCGACGACGTCGGACGCGATCTCGAGCGCGTCGTCGAGCGAGCTGGCCGGCGAGAAGCCGAGTCGCCGCACGGCTTTGGTGTCCCCGCCGACGACGATGACCCGGCCCAGGTGCGCCAGCGCGTGCGCGCACCAGTACCACATGTAGAAGGGGTGGACCCCGTGGTACGCGTGCCCGGTCCGGTAGAGGTGCACGTACCAGGGGTCGGTGGCGAAGGACTCCTCGAACTCCTTGTGGATCTGCACGGGATCCACGGTCTGGGTCAGCACCTGCTCGTAGAAGTCGATGTAGCTCGGGTGGTGGCCGGGGTGGAACTCGGGCCGGGTCGGGTGCTTCATGATCACGACGCCGCCCTCGCGCACGAGGGGTTGGCCCCGGTACATGTTGAAGAAGTAGCCGAGCCCGAGGCAGGCCACGAGGATGGGGTTCATGATGGAGTTCACGTTGTAGGGGCAGATGTAGGGCAGTCCCATGGTGAGGATGTCGGTCTGGCCCTCGACGTCGACACCCTGTTGGGCCCAGACGTTGGCCGTCGTGATCGCATGGACGGCCTCCACCTCGCCCGCCTGCACCGAGGTCAGGGCGTGGGGGGATCGGATGGAGTGAAAGACCTGGCGGGCGAGGTGCGGCGGCACCTTGGACAACGTCTTCGACGTGGCGGCGTAGGTCGCACGGTCGCGCAACGACCACTCCCACTCCCGCTTCTGCAGGAACCCGAAGTTGGACGGGAAGGTGTCGTTGTTGAGCGTCGTCTCGATCTGGAAGATCTTCACCCCCGATTCGGCGATGAGACGGCCCATGCGCCAGTTCGAGGAGTGCAATTCGGAGGATGGTTGGTCCATGAACGACTTCGAGTGGCGCATCGTCTGCGGGTTGTGATGGTGGCGCAGGCTGCGATAGCTGGCCAGGCCCGTGGCCACGCTCTTGTGTCCGCCGTCCATGGCGACGAGGTTGATGTTGACGTAGACGAGCAGGTCCGAGGTGGCCGCCCGCTTGTTGATCTCCACCTCTTCGCCCAGGTCGGTCTCGCCGATGAAGAGGAGGTTGTCCGGGTCCTCGGCGTCGTGCTGGGTCAGGAGGCCGTGGGGGGCGAACGCGTCGTACACCCGGTCGCCCAGGGCGTGGCGCAGCTCCTCCTCCGTCATGCGGCGGTGCAGGGCCAGCGCGGCCACCAGCTGCACGTCGTCGACGCCGGCCTCCGCGGCCATGTCGAGCACGGTCTCCACCACCATCTGGCGGATGTCGGGTGCCTCCATCGGCGGCAGCGGGAGCGAGACGTCGTCGAAGCAGATGGTCAGCTTCATGCCCGGCCGCAGGAGTGCGGGCAACGGGTCGCGGTCGCCCTCGGGGTGGAGCAGGGCGTCGCGGATGGCGTGGTAGGGGTCCTCGATGGCCTTGATGGGCTCGGGGGCGTAGATGACACGGCTGCCCTCGGGCAGCGTCTCGAGGGTGAAGCCCTCGCCGCTCCAGAAGAGGGTCGGCGGCGTCGAGTTGTCCACCTCGAGGACGAAGCCGGGGCGGCGACTCATCGGATCGGTCCTTTCCGTACGTCGAATGCGATCTTGACCGCCCCGCGGCGGCCGGCGGCGCCTGCGTGGGCGACGGCGTCCTCGAAGCGGGCCAGAGGGTAGGTGGCCGAGACCAGCCGCCCGGTCTGTTGCGCCGCGGCCACGTCGAAGGCCAGCGAGAAGGTCGGGACAGCGTCGTCCACTCCGGGGTCGTGCTCGGTCCCGTAGGCGTACGCGCCGGCCAAGCGGACCTCCCGGTGCCACAGCGGCGCCAGGTCCACGGTCACCTTGCCCGGCATGCCGACCAGGGCCACCGTGCCCCTCGGTCGCACCATGGCCAGCGACTGCGCAATCGACTCGGGGCTCCCCACGCAATCGATCACCACGTCGGCGCCGCCCGAGAGGGTCGCCGTCACTCCCGACGCGCCGCCGTAGGACAGCGAGCGGGAGTGGCGGCGCACCGCGCGCGCCAGTTGGTCGGGGGGCAGCGCTTCCGTGCACCCCAGCTCTCGGGCCAGGCGCTGCTGATGCGTGTAGCGCGCCCCGACGAGCACGGACGCCGGCGTCGGGCAGCGCCCCAGTTCGGCGAGGTGGCTCAGGCTTGCGGTCACGAGCAGTCCGAGTGTGCCCGCACCGACGATGGCCACGACATCACCGTCGGCGATCGGAGCTCCGAGCACGGCGTGGACCGCGCAGGCCACAGGCTCGACGGTGACCGCGTCCGCATCGCTCAGCCCGTCGGGCACCGCGTGGAGCTGGCTGGAGTGCGCGACGAGCCCCGAGCTCGACCAGCCGCCCCCGGTGTCGGTGCAGAAGCCCGTCTGCAGACCGGGGCGGATGTGCCCGAAGGCGACATAGCCACAATTGCCGACCTGCCCGGCCTGGCACGCAGGGCAGGGCGGTTCGATGCCCCGGGCCGCGCACCCGAGCACCGGTTGCAGCACCACCCGGCTGCCGGCGGACAGCACCGTGCCGTCGGCGCCGGTGGCATCTTCGGTCAGCGTCCCGACGACCTCGTGCCCGGGCACGAAGGGAAAGGACACGATGTCCTCGAAATAGCGCGAGCTGCGCCCGTCCAGCGTGGCCAGGTCGGACCCGCAGATCCCCGACAGGATCGGATCGACGTGCACCCAACCGGCCGCCGGCGCCACGGGAGCATCGCGCTCGACCAGGCGCAGCGGTCCCACCCCGGCGCCCCGTCCCGAGCCGAAGGAGGACACGACGCGCGCCGCCGCGAAGCGGGGCAGCGACCGCTCGAACAGGAGCGTGCTCACCGGCCGATGACCGCCTTGGGCTGCTTGACGTCGAAGGGTCCCAGCGGGAGCGGGCGGTGCGAGCCGCCCTCCGCCTTGGCCCAGTGCTCCACGTGCCAGCCCCGGCGCCGGGCGATGGCCGAGAGCCGGGACTCGGGGTTCACCGCCACCGGGAAGCCGACGGCTTCCAACATGGCCAGGTCACTGGCCGAGTCGGCGTACGCCACGGACTCCTCGAGCGAGAGGTCGTGCAGCTCTGCGTAGTCGGCCAGCACCAAAGCCCGCGCTTCGCCGATGGGCGGCAGCGTCGTCAGGTGGCCGGTCAGCCGGCCGTCACGCGACTCCATGACCGCGCACACGATGTCGTCGAAGAGCGGCCGTATCGGCTCGATGATGAAGTCGAGCGCTCCCGTGATGAGCAACGTCCGGTGGCCGGCGGCCCGGTGCGCCCGCACCCGGGCGAACCCCTCGGGGAAGGACCGGGTGATCAGCTGGCGGTGGAAGAGCTCCCACGAGTCCTCCCGCAACCGATCGACTGGTGCGTCCTCGAAGCGCCGGTAGAAGGAGCGCAGGAAGTCACCGCGGTCGCGTCGGTCCAGCGCCAGCAGCGACGGGGCCTGCCGGACGAGATCCGCGACGAAGCGCGCCCGTCGTGACGGCGACAGGTGGCGGCTGGCCAGCCAGGCATAGGTGTCGACGACGTTGGAGGACATCAGCGTGTGCTCGAGGTCGAACACCGCGAGGTGCCGATCCGGGGCCAGGATGGCGCGGCGCTGCCGGTCCGGCCGCTTGTCCACCACCGATCGGCCGGGCTTCGTGCGCACCCGGGTGTGCTCGAGCACCGAGGGGAGGTGGATCTCGTGGACGTAATGGTCCCAGTCGATGGCGCCCGGGTCGAACTCGAAGCGCCCGTGGTCGTCGTCGTCGCCCGCCGCCCACAGCTCCATCAGGTTGTCCACCCGGTAGCGCGCATCGGTCTCGGTGTAGGCCCCGTACAGCTCGACGTAGCCGAGGGCCCGCTTGGCCAGCGCGTGCCTGTCCTCCATTCGGGCGGCCAGCTGCGCCTGTTTGCCTCGGATCGGCAAGGCAGTGATCACCTTTTCCACCAACGTCATGGCGGCATCGGCGCGCTTGAGCTGCCGCTGGACCCGCCCCCGGCCGGGGAAGGACCACTCGGGCACGTTGATGGGCTGGCCCCGGTCGTCGTAGAGGGGATTGCGGCTGAAGAAGTCTTCCGACAGTTCGACGAGGTGCCCGTAGCGCAACGGGTTCCGCACGCCCGAGGCGACGTGGTACACCTTCGGCCGCCCCTTCTCCGGGCCCCGGGCCGCCACCGCCAGGATGGCGGCGACCACGAGGTCGACGGGGATCACGTCCACGATGCCCTCTGGTACGCCGGGGAATTCGCGGAGCAAGCCGCGGGCATAGGACACGATGATGGGCTCTGCCATCCGGAAGCCGCGGATCCAGCCGGGCCGGGGTTCCGCCAGCGCGGACTCAATGATCGAGGGCCGTACGAGCGTGATCGGAACCCGGCCTTCCCACTGCTCGACGAGGGCCCGCTCGCCGAGCGCCTTCGTGAACGGATAGGCGTCGGGCCACCCCAGCGACAGCGCGCGTGCCGTGCCCGCCGTCACCAGCTCGCTGCTCACCCACTCGTCGCGGAGTTTCTCGGCCTTCGAGGCGATCAGGTGATCGCCGGCCGCGCCGATCTCCGCGCGTGCCTGCTTGGTGAACGCGCGCAGCCTGTCTGGTTTGCGCGACTCGGCTTCCAGGTCGTCGCGCAAGCGTCGGGCGGAGGTCACCTCGGCCTCCCACGGGACATCGAGCGTGAAGCGGTTCTCGCTGAGCAGCTCCTCCTTGGCCTCACCTTGGTGGGTGCTGGCGACGTAGGCGGTCGAGACCGCGACAAGGTGCGCGGCCGATCCGGTTTCTACGATGGCGGCCGCCACCCGGGACGGGCCGAGAAGGTTGATCTCGACGGCCTGGGTCAGTGGAGCATCGAAGGAGACGGTGGCGGCCGAGTGGATGACCACGTCCGCCGCCGTCAACGCGCTGCGTCCCTCCTCGTCGAGCCCGAGGCCGTCGCGGCTCACATCGCCAGCGACGGCGTGGACCCGTCGCGCCACCTCCTCGTCGAAGCCGTCTCCAAGCTCCGAGCGCAGGCGGTTGAAGCAGTCGTTCTTGATCACCTCGCGGGCGAGTCGGGCGGCGGCGTTCGCCCGGCGCCCGGGCCGCACGAGCACGGTCACCTCGGCATCGGGGACGCAGCGGAGGATGCGCTCGACCAGGGCGGTGCCGAGAAACCCCGTGGCACCGGTGATGAAGAAGCGTTTCCCACGGAGAACCCGCTCAATGGGCATCGGAAATGTCTACCACTGCTCGTCGATTCTGTCTACCATTTGGTAAGTGCCCAGCTCGACGACGAAGGACCGCATCCTTGACGCCGCGCTCGCCTCCTTCGCCAGCAGGGGGTACGAGGCAACGTCCCTCGACGCCGTCGGGAAGGGGCTCGACCTGACGAAGCAGTCGATCCTCTACTGGTTCCCGTCCAAGGATGCTCTGTTGGAGGCGGTGATCGCCCGCAGTGCGGACGATCTTTCGATGGCGTTGGAGACGGCGCTCCGGGGAGCAGGAGAGGGCTGGGAGCGAATCGAAGCCGTCGTGCGGTCGGTGTTCCGCTTGGCGGCACGCCAGCCGGACCTCCTGGGGTTCCTCCGGGAGGTGGGGCGGCTGGGCCCGCCGGCGGCGACCCAGATGACCGTCGCCCTCGAGCCTCTGGTGCAGCGGGCTTCCTCGTTCTTGGAGGCGGAGATGGAGGCTGGCGCGATGCATCGCCACGATCCACGGCTGTTGTTGTTGGCCATCTACTCCACGGTCATCGGCATGGTCACGGAAGTCGAGGTGCTGCGGGCGTTGGGGGAGGAGCCCACGGCTCGCTCGCTGGTGCGCCGCCGGACCGACGCACTCCGGCTGCTGCGGTCGGCGCTGCTGATCGAACCCGCCGGCTGACACCGCAGGCCGCCCCGATGTCGCTGACCATCTACTCGGTCTACTGGTCTACTCGGTCGGTTTCGGGATCTTCTTCCGAGGCGGCGCCTTCGGCGTGTAGCGCTTGCTGGCGGTCGGCGGCTTCCGGACGCCCGGGCTCGCGGTCGTCTTGGATGTCGATCGTGCGGTGTCCTTCCGATCTCGTCCCCGTGGGCGCGCCGCGGCCTCCTTTGCGATCGCCTTGCTATTCGTGGTCCCGTATTTGTTGATGCGCCAGGCCCGCAACATGAGCCAACCACCGAGGAGGATGAAGGCGAATCCTGTCGGGCCGAGGAAGATCGTGAAGGCGAAGCCGATCAGGAAGAAGGCGAACGTGACGAGGGTGCGCTTTCCTTTCCACAGGGATATGAACCCGATGGCGCAGAGCACCAGGATGAGGCCTCCGAGCAGTTTGGCGTCGGGAGCGACGGCAATGGTGTTCTTCCCGGCTTTGGTGACCTTGTTTTCCGCGATGAAGTAGGCGGGGATGGCGATGCCGGCAACGGTGGCCACCACAAGCCCCGCCAGGGACCATTTGACCTCCAGGCGGTTCAGGGTGGACATCACCGCCTTGCGCTCCTCGGGCGGGATGATTTCGCCGGGATCCACTCTCGCCTCGGATCCCCCCGCAGTCCCCGGCCCGCTGAAGGCACCCATGATGCGAGCGCTCAGGGTCTGCGGCTTGCTGTTGCCGTTTCCGGTGGGTGACATGGCAACCTCAGGGTATCGGCGCCGAGGGGGGTCCCCAGATCGCCACCACCGGCGGCCCTATTTGAGCAGGCTACGGTTGTGGTCCGGCAAATCCGCCAGGGCGCTTAGCTCAGCTGGTTAGAGCGCAGCCTTCACACGGCTGAGGTCGTGGGTTCGAGTCCCGCAGCGCCCACTGTTTTCGTCCTGGTCAGCGAGTTGCGCGTCGCTGACACTCTCGTCACGGTCGTCCGGCGTGCGCGCTACGTGCGCGAACGAAATCGTTTTTTCGCGCGCAGTGGAAGAGTCGTCGCCGTCGTTCGCGACCTCAGCCGTTGCCCGAGTGCCCTCCGCCAATGCGTCGAGTGCGTCGTTCAGACGTTGCTCGGAACCCGGCAACAGATGGCCGTAGCGGTCGAGCGTGAAGCTCACCGACGTGTGTCCCGCTCGCGCCGCCACCTCCTTCGGGTTCGCCCCGGCGGCCATCCACAACGCCACCGCTGTGTGCCGCAGGTCGTGCGGACGGAGGTGTGCGAGCCCCGCCTTGCGCACTGCGGGAGCCCAGAAGCGCTGGCGCCAGATGTTGAGCTGCACGGGGCCACCTTCGGGTGCGGTGAAGACGAGGTCGTCGGGCTGACGGCCGTAGGTGCGCAGGTGTTCGGCCAGCGGGTCGGCCGCCACCCGGGGGAGTGGGACGCTGCGATGGCCGGCCCGGGTCTTGGGCGGCCCGAAGTAGGGATGGCCACCGACATCGACCACCGTCTCGGCGATGGTGACCGTCCGGCGCAGCGGATCCACCCGCTTGGCCCGCAACCCGAAGAGCTCGCCGGCTCGCAGTCCGCCGTAGGCGGCAAGCAGGACGGTCGCTCGGTAGCGCGGGTCCATGGCGTCGGCCAGCGCCATCACCTCGCTCGGATCGAGGAAGCGCATCTCCACTCGCTCAATGCGGGGCAGCCGTACGCCGTCGCACGGCGACTTCGGAAGGTAGCCCGCCTGCACGGCCGAGCGCATGATCTTGCCGAGGAGCTGGGCCGCCTTGGTCGTGGTCGACGGCGCGAGCCCCGACGCACTGAGCTCGGCCACCCATGACCGCACCATCATGTGGTCGATCTCGCCGAGCTCGAGCGACCCGAAGCGGGGCAGGACGTAGCGCTGGAGGTACCCGAGGTCACGGGCCTTTGTCGATGGTCGCAGGTCGACGATGGTCGCCTTCCACTCCTCGGCCCAGTCGGCGAAGCCAATCTGGGCGCCCCAAGGATCGATCCAGCTGCCCCGCCGGATCTGGGTCTCCATCGCCGCCAGGTAGGCGTTGGCGTCGGCCTTGGTGAGCAGTGTGACCTCGGCGATGTGGCGGCGGCCGACGTGCCAGTAGCTGGCCTGCCATCTGCCCGAAGGAAGCCTCCGCACCGATCCGAACTGTCGTCGTTTCATCGCAGCATCACTCCGCTTTCTCCGATCGCTCCGTGTCCTGCTCCGTCCGGCAGTACCACTCCTCGTTGCCGAGCCGGCGCTCCTCGTGTCGCTGCCGCTGTTGGACTCTCGGCCCACGGGCCTCTCCCTGGTTGGCCCAGCCGATCCCGACCGCATGCCACCGCGCACGCAGACGGTCGGGAGGTTCTCACCGTCACCGTGTCCCGTCGCTGCCAGCCTTGCCGTCGCCGTCATCGGGCCCTCGCCGTCTGCCGGTTCGCCTCACGCCAGGCGACCCGGGCCGCCTTGAGGGCGCCGAAGCTGGTCGAGTAGCCGTGGGACTTGGACAGGAAATGACCGCCGTAGCCGAGACCGTGGGCGTGGCGGCGCAGGCGGAACGGCTCGAAGGCC
>CAWIYI010000006.1:0-14458 GCA_963840245.1 uncultured Acidimicrobiaceae bacterium | reverse complement strand
CGACATGGTCGAAATGCAGGTGAGTGAACACCACATGGGTCACAGTCTCGGGCTCCCAACCCAACTGGCTCAACCGGCTGAGGTAGTCCGTCTGGAGGTTGTCGAAGTCATCGAGCGTTTCCCGGTGCTTGCCATTGCCCACGCACGTATCGATCACGATCCGGTGAACTTCGTCAGCGACCAAGAAGGACTGCACGACACCCTTGAGATGTCCCGTGGTGTCTGCAAAGTGCGGAGCCAGCCACGCGATGCCGGCTATGGCGTCGGGGGAGGCCTGGCTGATGATCTGTTGAACCGCGGCGCTGGCGTCTGTTTCCACGAGATTCCTGATGCGAAAGCGGCCGACCCTCCACTCCCCCGATTCCGCTACCCCTTCGTCGTCTCTCATTTCACAATTCCATCAGACCGGGACCAACCGCGCTACGAGGTCGTTCTGATGTGGGCGACACGACCGATCGCGTCGGGACCGATGGCTCCGGGGGTGCTCGGACGCTCGACTCACAGCCCGACGACTCTGCGCCCGGACCGCGCGCCGGGCATCCCGCCGGCGACGGGCGTGCCCTAGCCCCGATACGGCCCGAGGCGGTGGACCCGCTCCGCATCGGCGAGCCGGTCATACAGGAGGGTGACACCTTCGGCTCGTAGGGTAGAGACGGTCGCCACGGTGCGAGAGGAGGTCGATGGCGATGGTAACGCTGCTGGTCGTGGGAGCCGGGCCCTACGGGGTAGCCGTGGCGGCGCGAGCCATCGAACGGGGGATCGACACGGTCGTCGTAGGACATCCCATGGGCTTCTGGACCGACCACATGCCCGAAGGGATGTATCTGCGCTCAGGGACCGACTGGCACATCGATGCGTCAGGCATTGACACCTTTGAGGCCTTCGTCGAGGAGCGCAGGCTTTCCTCGGCCCAGATCGATCCTGTCCCCATCGCCCTGTTCCTGGAGTACGCCGCCTGGTTCCAGACGCAAAAGCACGTGTCCGTCCGCGATCGGCTCGTCACACTCCTCGAGCGCAATGACGGCGCATTCGTGGCCTCGCTCGACGACGGGACCCAGATGGCAGCCGACGTCGTCGTCGTCGCACCGGGCGCGGCCTACTTCCGCCAGTTCCCCGAGTGGGCGACCCTGCTCCCTGAAGGCGTCGGTGCCCACACGTGTGATCTCGTTCGTTTTGAGGAGCTTGCCGGCGCGCGGGTCCTGGTCGTCGGAGGCCGGCAGAGCGCCTACGAATGGGCGGCGCTTTTGGGCGAACACGGTGTCGAGCGCGTCGACATCGTCCACCGGCACGACATGCCCCGCTTCGAGCGTGTGAGCTGGAAGTTCGTCGACCCGTACATGGACGCAACAATCAGTCGTCGGGGCTGGTGGCGATCACTGTCGACCACCGAGCAAGGAGACATCAACCAGAAGTTTTGGAAAGCCGGGCGTCTCAGCCTCGAGTGGTGGCTCGAGCCGCGCCTTGCCGACGAGCGAATCCGTAGCTGGCCGGGCACTCACGTCGTGAAGGCCGCAGTGGGAGACAGCGGGATGGTCTCGGTGGCGCTCTCGAGTGGAGACCATCTGACGTTCGATCGTCTCGTCTTTGCCACGGGGTACAAGGCAGACCTTCCTCGTGTCCCGTACCTCGAGGGGCTGGCAGGCAGTGTTGAGGTGGTCGACGGCTTCCCCGTTCTCGACGAGGCCTTCCAGACGTCCGTCGCCGGCCTTTACGTCGCTGGTTTCGCTTCCACGCGTGACTTCGGTCCATTCTTCGGCTTCACCAAGGGGTGTCCGGCGGCCGCGAGTCTCATCGTCGACGACATACTCCGACACCTGTGACGGCATTGATCCGAAGGAGGATCGGCAGTCAGCAACCCGCGCCCGCGCGGAGTGGCTTTCGTCGTCGGAGCGTCCGCACCAGCCTCCGATTCTGACGAGATGTCGAGATGGCCCATCGGCGGGCGCGCGAGCGACCGGGGACCTCAGCGACGAGTCGGCGACGATGCCATGAGCCCGTAGGACCCGACCATCGACGCATCGGCGGGGACGGGTCCCTCATCGCAGCGCTCCCCGATTCCGGATTGGAACGCGGCGAACGCGGGCGACGACGCCAGCGGGTTTTCCTCGCCGTCGAGGACGGCCACGTGCAGGAAGCTCACCCCGTCGTCGAGACGGAACGCAGCGTAGTGGAATCCGCTTCCCGGATCCTGCTCGGCCAGCTCGGCGAACACTTCCCGGATGAGCCGCTCGTTCTCGTCGGCGTGCTCGGGCTTCGTGCGGTAGCGGATCACCTTGGTCGTGGACATTGCTGCTCCTCCTGTGTTCTTCGCGATCGGGCCGGTGCTGCGTTCAGATGGCGCGCATGCGGTTGTTGCGCGCGTCGTGGGTGAGCTCGGCCAGGCCGAGCACCTCCAGGAGGGGCGGGAGGTACATCCCGAAGCGGCCCCGGTAACCCTTGCGCCGGCCGTACCAGCCGCCGACCGGGTTGTCGGGCGAACGCCCCCACGCCTCCACCGTCCCGTCCGCCGCCGGCTTCTTCTCGTCCGCCGCCCCGAGCGGCACCCAGTCACCCTGCTGAACGAGCCAGCCGTGCAGGTCCTCTATCGCCCGCAGGTCATACGTCAGCTTCGTGGAGCCCACCTGGCACACCAGCACCGCCGGCTCCGCCTGCTCGTCCCGGTACATCGTGTACTCCGAGCTCCCCGGTGGGGTCTGCAGCACCCACGGGTCCTCTTTCGTCCCGGTCGCCATCAGTCGGCTCCTCCCTCGGCGGCCGCCGTGAAGTGCGGCAGCAGCGCATCCCATCCGCCGCGGTTCTGGTCCCTCAGGGCATCCGCCTCGTCGCCCAACTTCTCCCAGCCCCCGTGTTCGATCTCGATGCGCGTGCGCGTCCCGCCCTCGCCCTCGCCGACGAAGGTGATCTCCACCTCTGTGGCCTCGTTGCGGTCGCGGCCCAGGTGCCAGAGGTAGGCCAGGCGGCGGGGCGGCTCCCACACGGTCACCTCTCCCCACTCGTGGCGGACGCCGGCCGACGTCCGCTCGTAGATCCGTCCGCCCGCGCCACTCTCGAGGACGACCTCATCGGCGTCGCCGCTCACCGTGTGGTCCCGCGGCCACCAGGTGCCGATCTTCGACGTCCACACGGCGAACGCGTGCTGGGGCGGGCAGTCGACGTCGAAGCTGATGCGCAACGGGGCGGTCACGGCGATGGCGGCGTTGTGTTCTCGGCCAGTAGGCGGAACCGGGCGGCCGCTTCACCCCAGACGCCCTCGAGGTAGTCCTGGACCGCGCGCACTCCCCCGTCTTGAAGGTGGTAGATCCGGCGGTTCCCCTCGGCCCGCTCGGCCACCATCCCCGCGTCCTTCAGCAGGCGCAGGTGGCGCGAGACCGCCGGGCGGCTGATGGGGAGGACAGCGGCGATCTCGTGGACGGGCTTGTCGCCCCCGCTCAGCAGCCGCAGGATCTCCCGGCGGTTGGGATCGCCCAGCGCGTCGAACGGATCACCGGCGGCCTCCGCCTTGGGCATCGGCTCAGTGCCCCGAGCCCGCCGGTCCGCCAAGGACGGAAGCGCTCTCCGGTAACATATTCGTTACCGTAACAGAATGGTTACCGATGGGCAACGCCCATCGGCGGCAAAACCGGCAGACCCCGGCGATCAGGCGGCAGCAGCGACCGGCGTCCTCGACGCCACCGTCTGCTTCACCTTCTCGGCCACCGAGGGGGCCGCGTCGATGATCCGGCGGAACTCCGCCGGGGAGCCGGCGTAGATCTCGGCGTCGGTGATGGCGGTCACGGTGGCGTTCCGCCTGCCATGGCCGGGCCCCTGCAACAGGGCCATCTCGCCGACCAGGTCGCCACGTCCGATGGTGGCGATGCTCCGTCCACCTTGAGTCACCTCGGCCATGCCGTTGACCAGGATCATGAACTCGTTGCCGATGGCGCCCTCACGCACGAGGACGCGCCCGGCCTTGACCTTCAGCCTCGTCAACTGCTTCCCGATCACAGCCAACTCGGAGCGGCTGGCCTCCGAAAACAGGTCCAACTCCCGCAGATCGTCCTTGAGCAAACGCATGGGTGCTCCTTCCGACTCGCTCTTCCTTGGCCAGAGTGACGCCCGGATGGATGATCTGTCAAGCAGCTCAGGAAGATTCCTACTATCTTCCTAACAGATTAGCGGGAGTTACCCCTCGAACCAGCGGTAGCGGGTCCAGCCGGCCATGGGACGGGCGCCCAGGCGCTGGTAGAAGTCCATCGCCGGGGCGTTCCACTCGAGCACCTCCCACTCCAGGCGGCCTTCGGTCTCCTGACGGAGTCGGGTGAGGAGCTGACTGGCGTAGCCCTGGCGACGGTGCTCCGGCCGGACGTAGATGTCCTCCAGCCAGATGCCCGTCTTGCCCAGGAAGGTCGAGAACGTCCGGTACCACAGGGCGTGCCCGACCAGACCTCCGCCGCCGTCCTCGACCACCCAGTCGTGGGCCACCGCCTCGGGCCCGAAGAGCGTGCGGGCGAGGTCGTCCTCGGTGATCAACACCTGGTCGGTGAGGTTCTCGAACTCGGCCAGCTCGCGGATCATCGCCACCAGTTCGGGGACGTCCGCCTCGACCGCCGGGCGGATCACCCCCGGCGGGCCCGATTCGCCGCAGAGACCACAGCGCCGAGCGAGGCATCCAGGATGGACGAGTCGCGGCCCACGCCCCACCAGGTCGAGCCGTCGGCCCCGACGCACTCCACGTACGCAACCGCCGACGCGCCCGAGCCTTCGGTGAGCGCGTGCTCTGAGTAGTCCTTCACCTCCAGCACAATACCGAGGTCGGACTTCAGCGCGGTGACCAGCGCGTCGATCGGCCCGTTGCCCTCCCCGGTCACCGTCTGGTGCTGCCCGTCCACCAGCAGCTGGGCCGTGACGCTGGTGTGGCCGCGTCCGGTCGACACCTCGCTGGTGATCAGGCGCAACCCGGCGTCCTCGGGTAGGTAGATCTCCTCGAAGACGTCGCGCATCTTGCCCGAGGGAATGACCGTCCCGCTCGCCTCGGTGATCTCCTGCACCCGCTTGGAGAATTCGACCTGCAGCCGGCGCGGCAGGTCGAGCCCGTGGTCGGTGTCCATCAGGTAGGCCACGCCTCCCTTGCCCGACTGGCTGTTCACCTGGATGATCGCCTCGTAGGTGCGGCCGGTGTGCTTGGGGTCGATGGGCAGGTAGGGCACCTCCCACTCGTCGTAGTCGTCCCCGATCGCGGCCATGCCCTTCTTGATGGCGTCCTGGTGCGACCCCGAGAAGGCGGTGTACACCAGGTCCCCCGCGTAGGGGTGGCGCGGGTGCACCGGCAGGCG
This sequence comes from uncultured Acidimicrobiaceae bacterium, assembly GCA_963840245.1. Taxonomy (GTDB): domain Bacteria; phylum Actinomycetota; class Acidimicrobiia; order Acidimicrobiales; family RAAP-2; genus Bog-473. The sequence continues at coordinate 9,146 of CAWIYI010000006.1, read as the reverse complement.
CGTGGCGTACTCGGCCACGCGGCGCACCTTCTCGATGTCGCCGAAATCCAACGCCGGGTCGATGCCCTGCGAGAAGAGGTTCATGGCCAGCGTGACGATGTCGACGTTGCCGGTGCGCTCGCCGTTGCCGAAGAGCGTGCCCTCCACCCGGTCGGCGCCGGCCAGCACGGCCAGCTCGGCGGCCGCCACGGCGGTGCCGCGGTCGTTGTGCGGGTGCAGGCTCAGCACGACGGAGTCCCGGTCCTTGATGGTGCGGCCGAACCACTCGATGACGTCTGCGTACACGTTCGGGCTGTACATCTCGACCGTGGCCGGCAGGTTGAGGATCACCGGCGACTCGGGCGTCGGCTCCAGGACGTCCATCACCGCCTCGCAGATCTCGACGGCGAACTCCGGCTCGGTGCCGGTGAAGCTCTCGGGCGAGTACTCGTAGCGGATGGCGGTCCCGCTCACCTGAGGCTCGTACTTCTTGCACAGCTCCGCTGCCTTGACCGCGATGTCCACGATGCCCGCCTTGTCGAGGCCGAACACGACGCGGCGCTGCAGCTCGGACACGGAGTTGTAGAAGTGCACGACGGCGCGCCGCGCGCCGGCCAGTGACTCGAAGGTCCGCTCAATCAGTTCCTGCCGGCACTGCACCAGCACCTGGATCTCGACGTCGTCGGGGATCAGGTTCTCGTCGATGATGAGACGCTGGAAGTCGTAGTCGGTCTGCGACGCCGAGGGGAAGCCCACCTCGATCTCCTTGAACCCCACGTCGATCAGCGTCTGGAACAGCGCCAGTTTGCGCTCGGAGTCCATGGGGTCGATGAGCGCCTGGTTCCCGTCGCGCAGGTCCACGCTGGCCCAGCGCGGGGCCCGGGTGAACTGGCGGTCGGCCCAGGCGCGGTCGTGCAGCACGAGCGGCACGTGCGAGCGGTACTTCCCGAAGGGCATCGGTGACGGATCGCAGGGCAGGGCCAGGTGACCCCGCTCCATGTCGTCACCACTCCCTCTCTGTCCCTCAGCCATCGGTTTCTTCCCTTCTCTTCGGCACCGGCCCAACAAAAAACCTCCTGGCCTTTCGGCGCAGGAGGTTGCGAGCGAACGCGATGTGGCGTTCGCCGTCAGGTAAGCAGCAGCTCGGACGTGTGGAACTTCATCATGATCAGTCTAAGTGTCCCATCGGGTGGGACGGGCGTCAAGGCGTGATCGGCGAGCCGAAGCGCAGCAGGTTCCCGTCGCGGTCGGTATGGGCGGCCTCCCACACACCGAATCCGGGGTCGATGAGGTCGGAGGTCTCGCCCACCGCCGCCGCCCGCCATTGGGCGTGCAGCGCGTCGGCGTCGTCGACGGCGATGTAGGCGGCGCCCCGCTCCGGGGCCGGCCCGTTCTCCTCGGCCAGCTTGAAGTGGATCCGGACCCCGTCACGAGAGGCGGTGCCGTAGCCGCTCCCGTGCACAGCAACCGTGAAGCCGAGGGCTTCGTAGTGCGCCTGCATGGCGGCCATGTCCACCGTGGGGAAGATCGGGGCGATGCTCTGCAGGGAGGCCATGCCCGGTCACGCTACCGTGGTCGGATGCGCCGGCTGCTCTCGACCCTGTTCCGCGCCGCCCTGATCATCGGCGTGCTGGCGGTGGTGCGCGCCGTCCTGCTCGACCGGGCGCCGCGGCGCGAGATCCACCGGGGCGAGCCCGTCATCGGCAGCCTGGACACGTGGCCGGACGTACCGCGCAAGCCGCAGTCCTGAGGGTCGCCGCTACAGGGTGACCCGGTGGATGTCGAGGATCCCCTCGTCGCCCCGCAGCTGATCCACCACGTTGTCGGGCGCCGGCGTGGCCGTCGAGATCACCATCATGGCGGTGGTGGACTCAGGGCTCGGCCCGACGGCCATCGACGAGATGGAGACACCCGCCGTCCCGAGCGCCGTCCCCACGATCCCGATCACGCCCGGCCGGTCGTCGTTGCGCACCACGAGCATGTGGGTGGACGGCGGTACCTCGACCATGTGCTCGTCGACGATGACGATGCGGGGCTCGGTGCGCAGTCCGGCGGAGATCAGCGTGCCGGCGACGGAGTGCGAGCCCGAGCGCAGGGTGATCAGCGACTTGTAGTCGTGCGAGGTGGCGGTCGAGGACTCGCGCACCTGCAGGCCGCGCCGCTCGGCCAGCTGCGGCGCGTTGACGTAGGAAACGGGCTCCTCGGTCGAGCCACCGAAGATGCCCTTGAGGACCGACAACGTGAGGATGCCGGTGCTCTCCCCCGCCAGCTCGCCCTGGTACTCCATGTCGATGGCGTCGGGCAGGCCGTCGTGCAGGCCGACGAAGAAGCGGCCGAGCTGCTCGGCCAGCGCCATGAAGCCGCGCACGGTGTCGGTGACGTCACGCGCGGCCACGTTCACCGCGTAGGGCACGAAGTCGCCGGCCAGGGCCAGCAGCACCTGCTCGGCGATGGTGACGCCGGCCTTGTCCTGCGCCTCCTCGGTCGACGCGCCCAGGTGCGGCGACACGACGACGCCGGGCAGTTCGAAGAGGGGCGACTCGGTGCAGGGCTCTTTGGCGAAGACGTCGAGGCCGGCGCCGGCCACGATCCCGTCCCGGATGGCCTCCGCCAGCGCGTCCTCGTCGACGATGCCGCCGCGGGCGGTGTTCACGATCCGGATGCCGGGCTTCGCCTTGGCCAGGAGGTCGCGGCCGAACAGGCCGATGGTCTCCGGCGTCTTGGGCGTGTGGATGGAGACGAAATCCGCCTCGGCCACCAGCTCCTCGATGCTCGTCAGGCGCACCCCCATGGCCCGTGCCCGCTCCCGGGACACGAAGGGGTCGAAGCCGATGAGCTCCATGCCGAAGGCGTGGGCGCGCTGGGCCACCAGCGAGCCGGCCCGTCCGAGGCCGACGACGCCGAGCACCTTGCCGTGCAGCTCGACCCCCTCCCACTTCGAGCGTTCCCAGCGGCCGGCCACCAGCGCGCCGTGCGCCTGCGGGATGTTGCGGGCCTGCGCGAGCAGCAGGGCCATGGCCTGCTCGGCGACCGAGAGGATGTTCGACGTCGGCGCGTTGACCACCATGACACCGCGCTCGGTGGCGGCGTTGACGTCGACGTTGTCGAGCCCGACGCCGGCCCGGCCGACCACGGCGAGCGCCGTGCCGGCGGCCAGCACCTCTGCCGTCACCTGCGTGGCGGAGCGGATGATCAGCGCGTGCGCGCCCGCCACCGCCTCGAGCAGCTGCTCGGGGCTCAGGCCTTCCTGCACGTCGACCGTGTGGCCCGCCTCGGCCAGGAGGTCGAGCCCGCTCTGCGCGATCTTCTCCGTTACCAGTACCCGTGCCACCGCGGTGGTCTCCTCACTCCCCCCGCCGATTGCCCCCACCGATTCGTTTGTCAGTCTTGCGCCTCGCCGAACAGCGCAGCCAACCGGCTGACACCCTCGACCAGGTCCTCGTCGCCCAGCGCGTAGGACATGCGGAAGTAGCCCGGCGCGCCGAACGCCTCTCCGGGCACGACCGCCACCTTGGCTTCGTTGATGCAGATCTCGGCCAACTCCGCGCTGCTCGCCGGACGTTGTCCCCGGAGGGATCGCCCGAGCAGCCCCTTGACCGAGGGGTAGGCGTAGAACGCGCCTTCGGGCTCCACGCACACGACGCCCTGAATGTCGTTGAGCATCGACGTGATGGTCAGGCGCCGGCGGTCGAAGGCCGCCCGCATCATCGCCACGTCCTCGAGCCCACCGGACACCGCGGCGAGGGCGGCCCGTTGCGACACGTTGGCCACGTTGGAGGTCTCGTGGCTCTGGATGTTGGTCGCCGCGACGACGGCGTCCGTCGGGCCGATCAGCCACCCCACCCGCCAGCCGGTCATGGCGTAGGTCTTGGCCACGCCGTTGGCCACCAGGCAGCGGTCGGCCAGCTCGGGCACGAGCACGGGCATGGAGTGGTGCTCCGCCCCGCCGTACACGAGATGCTCGTAGATCTCGTCGGTCAGAACCCAGATGCCCTTGGACACCGCCCAGCGGCCGATGGCCTCGATCTCCTCGCGCGGGTAGACGGCACCGGTCGGGTTGGACGGCGAGACGAAGAGGAGCGCCTTGGTGTTGGGGGTCCAGGCCGCCTCGAGGTCCTCGACCGAGGAGCGGAAGCCGGTCGTCTCGTCGGAGGACACCACGACCGGTGTGCCGCCGGCGAGGGCGATGGACTCGGGGTACGTCGTCCAGTAAGGGGCGAGCACCAGCACCTCGTCGCCCGGGTCGCACAGCACGGCGAACGCGTTGGCCACCGCCTGCTTCCCGCCGTTGGTGACGAGCACCTGGTTGGCGGCCACCTCGTAGCCCGAGTCGCGCCGGGTCTTGGCGGCGATCGCCTCGCGCAGCGCCGGGATCCCGGCCGTGGGCGTGTAGCGGTGATTGGCCGGTTCGCGGCAGGCCGCGACCGCGGCCTCCACGATGTGCGCCGGCGTGGGGAAGTCGGGCTCGCCCGCGCCGAAGCCGATGACGTGCTCCCCCGCCGCCTGCAGCGCCTTGGCCTTCGCATCAACGGCGAGGGTGGCCGAGGGCGCCACGGCGGCGGCCCGGCGAGAGATCCGGCGGAGCTCGGTCGTCGATGGGGTGGTCGTCACGGATGCAATGATCTCATACGTGCCAGACATCACGATCCCCCCCGAATTGCTGCCCTCCGACGGCCGTTTCGGGTCCGGCCCCTCCAAGGTCCGGCCCGCCCAGATCGACGCGCTCGCCGGCATCGCCTCCACCTACATGGGCACCAGCCACCGCCAGAAAACGGTCAAGGCACAGGTCGGCCGGGTGCGCGCCGGGATGCGCCAGCTCTTCTCGCTCCCGGACGGTTACGAGGTCGTCCTCGGCAACGGGGGGACGACCTGCTTCTGGGACGCGGCGACCTTCGGGCTGATTCAGGAGCAGAGTCAGCACCTGAGCTTCGGCGAGTTCTCCTCGAAGTTCGCGGCCTGCGCCAAGGCGGCGCCACATCTGAAGGACCCCCAGGTCATCGAGTCCGAGGTGGGCACCCACCCGAAGCCGTCGGCCGACCCGTCGGTCGACCTCTACGCGCTGACCCACAACGAGACGTCCACCGGGGTGGCCATGCCCATCCGGCGGCCCCAGGGTGCAGCCGCCCCCGCCGACGGTGGAGGCCTGGTGGCGGTGGACGGCACCTCCGGTGCCGGCGGCCTCCGGGTCGATCCGTCCGAGTTCGACGCCTACTACCTCGCCCCGCAGAAGTGCTTCGCCAGCGACGGCGGCCTGTGGATCGCCCTCATGTCGCCCGCCGCGCTCGAGCGGGTCGAGCGCATCGCCGCCTCGGGCCGCTGGATCCCCACCTCCATGGACCTCAAGACGGCGGTCGACAACTCGCGGCTCGACCAGACCTACAACACGCCGGCGCTCGCCACCATCTTCCTGCTGGCCGAGCAGCTCGACTGGATGAACGGCAACGGAGGCCTGGAGTGGACGGCGTCGCGCTGTGACCGTTCGGCTGAGATCCTCTACACGTGGGCCGAGCAGTCCGGTTTCGCCCGGCCCTTCGTCGACAACCCGGCCGATCGCAGCCACGTCGTCGGCACCGTCGACTTCGTCGACGCGGTCGACGCGGCGGCCGTCGCCGCCGTGCTGCGGGCGAACGGGATCGTCGACACCGAGCCGTATCGCAAGCTCGGGCGCAACCAGCTGCGGATCGCCATGTTCCCGGCGATCGAACCGGACGACGTCGCGTCACTGTGCGGCTGCATCACCCACGTGGTGGGCGCTCTCGCCGGCTGAAGTTGAGGCCACCGGGCCCATGACGGGGGCTGACCGCCTGGGGACTGGTGCTGGCCCCAGGCAAAAGACGGGTACGAGCCCCATGGCGGCAACGGCGATGTCCTCTGTACTATACCGGGTATAGGGCGAGCCGACGAGCCTCATGACGAGAAAGCACAGGTCAGAGCATGAGCACTGACACACTGGCCAACTCGCCGCCGGCAGTGGCCGGCGGTAGCGAGTGGGCCGTCGAGACCCACGGGCTGACCAAGCGGTTCGGGGACAACGTCGCCGTTGACAACGTGGAGCTCTTGGTCCCCCGGGGTTCCGCCTTCGGCTACCTCGGCCCCAACGGCGCCGGCAAGACGACACTGATCCGGGTGCTGCTGGGACTCACGCACGCCGACGCCGGAACGATGTCCCTTCTGGGCTACGACGTTCCCCGCCACCGTGACAGGGCGCTGGCCCGGGTCGGGGCCATCGTCGACGAACCCCGCTTCCACGGCCACCTGACCGGTCGCCAGAACCTGCGGATCCTCGCCGCGGCGCGTGAGCCCGCGGCCAAGGGTCGCATCGGCCCGGCGCTCGAGCGCGTCGGCATCCTCCATCGTGCCGACGACAAGGTGTCGAAGTACTCCATGGGCATGCGCCAACGTCTCGGCGTCGCCGCCTGTCTGCTCGGGGACCCCCAGCTCCTGATTCTCGACGAGCCCATGAACGGCCTCGACCCGGGCGGCATGCTCGACATGCGCGACATGATCGTGTCCCTCGTCGCCGAGGGGCGCACGGTCGTGCTGTCCTCGCACCTTCTCGACGAGGTCGAGCGCACCTGCGACGCGGTGGCAATCGTGGACCATGGCAAGGTCATCCGGCAGGGCCCGATCTCGCAACTGCTGGCCGGCTCGTCCTTCGAGGTCCAGGTCGAGTGCTCCGAGCCCGACCGGGCCGGCGGCCTGCTCGGGGACACCGCGTTCGGCGCTCACATACAGATCGGGCCGGACGGGCTCGCGATCTCGCTGCCCGAGGGCACCGAGCGCGATGCCATCGCCGAGGTCAACCGCCTGCTCGTCGAGGGGGGGATCTCGGTCTACCGGCTCCAGCACATCCAGGCCTCGCTCGAGTCCTGGTTCCTCCAGGTCACGAGCCGACTGGGGGATCCCGAATGACGACCATCTCCGACATCGGCGCACCGGCTCCGGGTCCGACTCCCGAGACGGTTCCGGCGGACGCGCGGAGCGATCACCGCGGCTCGTGGATTCCGACCTGGGGCATGGTCACCACGCGCTTCATGGAGCTGCGCAAGCGGCGCGGGCTGATGATCGCCCTGATCGCGGTGAACATCGGCATCCCGGTCGTCTTCCTCGGCGTGCGCCTCATCTCCCACGCCGTTGCCCCCAAGTCCTACGGGCCCGCCGGCGGCTACAGCATCTTCACCACGCTGGTCGCCGGTTTCATGTACGTCTTCGGATTCGTCGTGGCGGCGGTCGTGGGTTCCACGGCGGGTTCGGTCGACCTCACCGAGGGGATGTTCCGCCACCTCGTCATCACGGGCCGTTCCCGGCTGGCCCTGTACTTCGCGCGCATCCCGGCCGGGCTGGCCATCGTCATCGCCATGGTGGCGGTCGGCTACACGATCGTGTGCGCGGTGTGCGTGTTCGCCGCCCCGACGCAGCTCAACTACGACGGCGTCAACGTCCCCGCGGGGCTGTCGCGTCCGGCCCTCGACACCTGGGCGGCCGACCACGCCGACCAGGTCATCTGCAACTTCAACTACAACGGGGGCGAAGGTCTCAGCGGGCCGCCACCGAACGTCCCGTGCGGACCAACGGTCAGAGCTTCGTCGGTCCCCCGCCGGGGACGGTGATCCATACCAAGGGCGGGCGGACGATCACCGTGCCCGGCAACGAATCGCCGGCCCAGATTCGGGCGTTCGCGGTCGCGGTCGCCAACGCGGACTACGCCAACTACCGCACGAACTTCCTGGTCCCCTCCACCACGCTGATGGTCGACGTCGGGCTGTGGATCGCGCTCGAGGCGACCATCGGGTTCATCGTCGGCCTCGGGCTGGCCTCACTGATGGGTCAGCGGACGGTGCCGGTGATCCTCCTCATCGTGCTGGAGCTGATCCTCACACCGCTCTTCAGCCGCCACATCATCTCGCACCTGCTCAACGTTCAGCGGGGGATCGTGGGCGTGGCCATGGCCCACATCGAGCCCGGTGGTCTCCCGACCCCGTTCAGCGGGGGCGGGGGTGGTGGCGGCCCTGGAGGGAACCCGCTGATCCCCGAGTCCACCTTGGCGTCGTCGTTGGTGATCGTGGGCTGGATCGTGTTCTGGACCGCCATCGGGGCCTGGCGGATGATGACCAGGGACGCCTGACGGGCTACGGCTGCTCCTGGTCAGGCGAGCGCGAATCCCGCCGAGGCGACCAGCCGCTCGCTCTCGTCCCACAGGCGGGCGGCCGCCTCGTCGTTGCGGGCTTGGCGGCTCATATGACCTGGCTTGGAACGGACCCAGTACATGCCCGTCTGGCCGGCGACATCGGGGGACGTGGCCAGGTGGACCGAGGTCTTGGCGCCTCGCTTGGGGCTTATCTCGAAGGGGCGGACGAGCCGCAGGCCGAAGTTCATGAACCCGTGCAGGTCGCCGTCCATGCCGAAGCTGCTGCGGACGGGGCCGGGATGGACGGCGTTGACGGTGACGTCGGCGGCGCCGTCGAGCTCCAGCCGCTTGGCCAGCTGGCGGGTGAACAAGATGTTGGCGAGCTTCGAGCGGCAGTAGGCCTCCATGCCCTCGTAGTGGCGCTCGCTCTGGAGGTCGTCGAAGCGCATGCCGCGCCTGGCCGCGTGATGCCCCACCGACGTCAGGTTGATGACACGGCTCTGCGCAGCGGCCCGCAACCGCGGCAACAGCTGGTTCGTCAGGTAGAAGTGGCCGAGATGGTTGACCCCGAACGTGTACTCGAAGCCCTGTGCCGTCTCCTGGCGCGCCGACCACGTCCCGCCGGCGTTGTTGACCAGGACGTCGAGGCGATTCCAGCGGCTGAGGACCTCCTCGGCCGCCTTGCGCACCGAGGCCAGGTCGGCCAGGTCGAGGGGCACGACGTGCACGTCGTCGTTCCAGGTGCGCTGCGTGACCTCTCGGGCCGCCGCCTCGGCCTTGGCCTGGTTGCGGCAGGCGAGCACCGTCGTCGCCCCCTGGGCCGCCACGCCCACCGCCGTCTCGAGGCCGATGCCGACGTTGGACCCGGTGACCACGACGACCTTGCCTTGCATGCTCATGGGTGACGTCCAGTCTGGAGGGGGAGTGCCATGAATTCCGAGGGGGAGTGCCACGAATTTCATAGTCCTGATGTGCCCGGCCGTCACAACCGGCCGGCCGGACCGCGACGGCCGGGTCCGTCACCGGTCGTCCGTGTCGT
>CAWIYI010000005.1:0-31759 GCA_963840245.1 uncultured Acidimicrobiaceae bacterium | reverse complement strand
TCGACCGCCGGGTCGCCCGGTCAGAACGACGTCGGTATGGTCGAATGGGCGCATGAGCCCAGATATTGCCAACGACCCACGCCTCGACCCTCGTATCCGACGAATTCTCGAGTTCTTCCCTTCATCGACCCTCAAGGACGTGGCCAACCGGGAGGACCTGCTGGCTGAGGCCAACACGCCAGAGGCGACAGAAGCCCGGGAGTTGTTCCGATCCGTTCAGGACATGTGCGACACGGAGGAGGCGGCGCCCTCGACGGGCCTGTCGGTGAGTACGACACGGTTCGTTTCCGAACCGGACGGCAACACGGTGAATCTGCAGGTCATCCGGCCCGAATCGGACGTGGCGTTGCCCGGCGTCTACTACATCCATGGTGGCGGCATGGCCACGATGTCGTGCTTCGACGGGATGTATCGAGGGTGGGGGAAGCACATCGCAGCCAATGGCGTCGTCGTCGTCATGGTCGACTTCCGTAACTGCGTCGTGGCGTCATCGGCGCCCGAGGTCGCTCCGTTCCCGGCCGGGCTGAACGACTGTGTCTCGGGGTTGCGATGGGTGGCGAGGCACGCGGCAGACCTTGGCATCGACCCCGCCCGGATTGTGGTCGCCGGCGAGAGCGGTGGCGGCAACTTGACCCTGGCCACGGGGCTCAAGCTCAAGCGAGACGGCGACCTCGGCCTGGTCAAGGGTCTCTATGCGATGTGCCCGTACATCGCCGGGCAGTGGCCGGCGCCCGGGTCCCCTTCGTCTGTCGAGAACGAGGGCATTCTGCTGAGCCTGCACAACAACCGCGGAGCTATGGGCTATGGCATCGAGGCCTTCAACGAAAAGAACCCGCTGGCGTGGCCGTCCTTTGCGACCGTGGAGGACGTCGCCGGACTCCCCCCGACCGTGATCAACGTCAACGAGTGCGATCCCCTCCGCGACGAGGGCATCAACTTCTACCGCCTCCTCCTCTCCGCCGATGTGCCCGCACGTTGCCGGCAGATCATGGGGACCATGCACGGGACCGAGATCTTCACCATCGCCTGCCCCGACATCTCTGCAGACACCGCCCGAGATATCGCCGGTTTTGCCCGCGGATAGGCCGGCGCGAGGACACGCTCGATTCGGACCCGGCGAAGCTCGCTGCCGGGAATCTCCGAGGTAGAGATCAGTCCAGACGTCGAAGGGACGCCCGGTAGCGCTTGGCGTTGCTGACGTACTCGGCTGCCGAGAACCGGATCATCGGCACGTCCGACCTGTCCTCGAGGATCTTGGCCGGCACGCCCAGGGCCAGTGCGCCAGGGGGTACGACCATGTGATTCGGCACCACCGCGTTCGCGCCGACCGTTGCGCCACGACCGATCACGGCCCAGTGGAGCACCACGCTGCCCGAGCCCGCCAATGACTCATCCTCGAGGGTGCAACCCTCCAGATGGGTCAGGTGGCCAACCACGCAGCCGTTGCCGATGATGGTGGGGAAACCGGGGCCAGCGTGGACGACGCTCCCGTCCTGAATGGAAGAGCCGGCGCCGATGGTGATGGTCCCGTAGTCGCCGCGAAGGACGGCACTCGGCCAGACGCTGGATTCGGGGCCGATCACCACGTCGCCGATCACGATCGCGTCGGGGTGTATGAAGGCATCGACATCAATCCGCGGTGTCACGCCTTCAAGTTCGTAGATTGGCATGGCGGCCGACGCTACACGTGGGCAGCGATCCAGGTCACGCCCTGATAACCGCGATAGCCCAGATAGATCACGCTGGCGATCAGCATCGCCTTGAAGTACCAGGGGATCGGCTTGCGCTCCTGCTCGGCCAGAATCGTGCCGCACGTGGGGCACTCGCCTTCCTCGCCCAGATCCTCGTCTTCGACGAGCGCGTCGCACTCCTCGCACCACGCCATCAGGACCGGCTGCTCACTTCCCCCCGATCCTCACCCGCAACTTCATCGGTGTCGCGCCAAGGTCGAAACGCTCTCTGATGCCTCGCTCCAAGTACCGGAGATACGTCTGGGGCAACCGGCCGTTCGTGAAGAGCGTGAACGTCGGGGGGTCGATGGCGCCCTGGACGATGTAGCGGATCTTGGCCCGGGGAGCGGCCTGACGGTTCTGCAGTTCCTGCACGGTCCGATTGAGGGTCCCGGTAGGCACCCGCTGGTGGTAGGCCGTCACGCAATCGCGCAGTGCGGGGAGGATGCGCTGCACACCCTTGCCGGACAGTGCGGAGATCTTGAGCACCGGTGCCGCGCCCAGGAACGCAAGGCGGTCTCCGACGCCGGCAAGAACCTCGTCGCGATCATCAATGGGCACCTGGTCCCATTTGTTCAGCGCCACGATGGTCGGACACCCCGAAACACCGATCCGCTCGGCGAGCCGCTGATCCTGATGCGACGCCCCGATGGTGGCGTCGATGACCAGAACAGCGACGTCGGCGCGTTCGAGCGCGCGCAGGGCGCGCATCGTCGAGTGTTGTTCCGTGCCACGGTCGGTTTTGGAGGGTCGGCGCAGACCGGCAGTGTCGATGAACCGAACCGGTCCGTCCGGCGTCTCGACGACCGTGTCGATGGCGTCGCGGGTGGTGCCCGGCATGTCGTGCACGATCGAGCGTTCCTCACCCAGAAGACGATTGAAGAGCGTCGACTTCCCGACGTTGGGTCGGCCGATGATGGCAACGCTCGGCGTTCCCGGGACGCTGTCCCCCCGGCCGCGGCCTTCCCCCGCGCGGAGCGCCGAGCTACCCTCTTCGTCTTCGGGAAGCGGCACCGGGAGCAAAGCCACGACCTCATCGAGGAGGTCGCCGGTCCCTCGGCCGTGCAGCGAGCTCACGGGATACGGATCACCCAAGCCGAGGGAGACGAACTCCCAGGCTGCCGTTTCGCGGTTGGCGCCGTCGACCTTGTTGACGACGAGCCGCACCGGCGGGCCGGCCCGGCGGATGACCTTGGCCGCGGCGAGATCCTCCTCGGTCACACCGGTCGTTACGTCCACCACCATGAGAATCACGTCGGCCTCGGCGAGGGCCCGCTCCGCCTGCTCGCTGACCTTGGCTTCGAGCGAGTCACCCGCAGCGAGCCACCCCCCGGTGTCCATGATCGAGAACGGAACGCCGGACCACTCCGCTGAGAGCTCTTTGCGATCGCGGGTGACCCCCTGCTCTTCCTCCACGACAGCGGCGCGCGCGCCCACGATTCGGTTGACGAGGGATGACTTGCCGACGTTCGGGCGTCCGGCCACAACGACCATCGGGCTCATGATCCGCAGACCGGCCGGAAGGATGTCCCGTCGATTGCCAGCCGGAGCGAAGCTCCTTCGGTGGGCACGACCTCGACCGGCCTCGGCAGGTCTGCCAGGGTCAGGCCATCGAGGAAACGACCTTCGTTGAGGCATGCATCGGGCAACAGGCAGCGTGAACTGACGGGGACGCTGGCCAGGGCACGGGCCAGGTCCTCACCGGTGAGCAGGCCTGCAACCCCGATGTTGCCCCCGAAGAACTCGTTGGAGACGGCCCGCAGCTCGACATCGTGACGCTGATGACCTGCCACCAGAGGACCCAACACGCGGGCACCGTACGTGCCGGTGAGGATGGTGATGGGCCGAGTGTCGGCACCCGCAGGCATGGCCGGAGCGCGCGGGCGCGGTAGCCCTCGGCGGGTGCGGAGTCCACCGAGGCAAAGAACCCGTGGCGTACGCCACCGGGACCACTCGACGCGGGACGCGAGAAGGACTCGACGAATGCCCGTGCCATACCGATGCCGTTCTCGTGCTGCGGATAGCCGTCGTAGCTGTGGGCCAGAGGAAGGTCGCGCCCCGCCAACAGGTAGTACTCGTCGGCGGCGAAGACCATGCGGCGACCCAACGCCTTCTTGTAGAGGCGTTGCCACGCCTCGATGGTGTCGAGGACCCCTTGGGCCTCTTCGAGGGTGTGCGGGCGCATCTCGGGCTCCTTGGAGTAGCGACTGAGTCCGAGCGGCACTGCCCCCACGCTGGACAGCGCCGGATAACGGTCCAGGATCCCGGCCAGGGTGTCTTCGAGCGCGGCGCCGTCGTTGACGCCTGGGCACACGACGATCTGGCCGTGCACCTCGATCCCTCCGTCGAGGAGGACCTGGAGCCAGCGCAGGCTGGTGGCTCCCTTCGGATTGCGCAACATGTGCGCCCGCAGCTCGGGGTCGGTCGTATGGATGGACACGAACAAAGGTCCGAGGCGTTCGGTCAGGATGCGCTCGGCATCGAGCTCGGTGAACCGCGTGAGGGTCGTGAAGTTGCCGTAGAGGAACGACAACCGGTAGTCGTCGTCCTTGAGATACAGGCTGCGCCGCATACCTTTGGGCAACTGGTAGATGAAGCAGAACGCACAGTGGTTGTCGCAGGTGCGGATCCGGTCGAAGACGGCCGAGGAGACCTCGACCCCGAGCGGCTCGCCGGCGTCCTTGTCAACCCGCACGACCCGGGGCAGGGGCGCACCGCCACGGCGAACGAGGACGCTGGGGTCACTCGCGTCGCTGAGGCGTTGAAAATCGATGACGTCGCGCGGCTCGTGCCCGTCAATGCTGAGGAGCTCGTCTCCCACGGCCAGACCGGCCCGGGCAGCCGGCGACGCCTCGGTGACCGAAGTCACCGTGGGAGCTGACATACCCACAGGTTACTGCCGATAACCTGGACTTTGTGCCCGGAGTCGACCGAGTGATGCTGGCGGAGCCGCGGGGGTTCTGCGCAGGCGTCGAGAAGGCGATCAAGGCCCTGGCCTGGATGGTCCGGGTCTTCGAGCCGCCGGTCTACTGCTACCACGAGATCGTCCACAACCGTCATGTGGTCGAGCGCTTCCGTGACCAGGGTGTCGTCTTCGTCGACGACGTGGCCGACGTGCCTGAGGGTGCGCCCCTGATGCTCAGCGCCCACGGCTCGGCTCCGGCGGTCGTGGCGGCCGCCAGGGCGCAGGGCGGCGTCGTGGTTGACGCCGTCTGTCCGCTTGTGACCAAGGTGCACCACGAGCTCAAGGTGCGGAGTCGGAAGGGATACACCGTCCTCTACGTCGGCCACGCCGGCCATGAAGAGGCGGTGGGCACGATGGCCGTCGCTCCCCAATCGGTGCGACTTCTCCAGCACGAAGAGGACCTCGAGGCCCTGGAGGGACTGGCCGACCAGGGCACACCCGTCGCCCTGCTGGCCCAGACCACCCTCAGCCACGACGAGTGGCGCGGCCTCATGGAGGCCGCCCGCGAGCGCTTCCCCGACCTCTGGATGCCCAACCGGAGTGATCTGTGCTTCGCGACCACGAACCGCCAGGCCGCCCTGAAGGCGATCGCCTCGGAGTCCGATGCGGTGGTGGTGATCGGTTCGGCGAATTCCTCAAACACCGTGGCGCTCGAGAAGGTGGCCCGGGCGGGCGGCTGCCCGAGGGTTCTGCGCATCAATGAGGCCGACGAACTCCCCGGTGACCTCACCGGCACGATCGGCGTGACAGCGGGTGCCTCAGCGCCCGAAGCCCTGGTAGACGAGGTCATCGCCCGCCTCGCCCCCTCCCAGGGTGTGACCGAGATCACGGTCACCACCGAGGACGAGTACTTCCCGCCTCCACCGGAGCTTCGTGAACTCCTGCGAGCCGTGGGCTCCGTACTGGGCTTCTTCGCCGGACAGGCCCGTCCGGTCCGTTCCGATCCGGCGGCAGAGGATCGCTCGGTCTCCGCGGCCGACGTACTCGACCTGCTGGCCTCCTGAGCTCCGCAGCGCGATGATTGCAGCATGACGTTCACCCGGATGGACGAATCGACGGCCGAGCAGTGGCAGCACATCATCGTCGAGTCGATGGAACACCAGCCCCGAGTCGCCGAGCGGGTGCTCGCGATGCTGGCGTCGCTCGAAGCCATCACCGATGGCTTCGAGGTCGATCAGCTGGTGCACTCGTTGCAGACTGCGACGCGCGCCGAGGAGGCAGGTGCCTCCGAGGAAGTCGTGGTGGCATCGCTGTGCCACGACATCGGCAAAGCCGTCTCGGTGATGAACCATCCCCGCATCGCGGCCGAGATCCTGCGCCCGTACGTCAGCGAGGACACCTACCACATGATCGAGGCCCACCAGGATTTCCAGGGAAGGCATTACTACGAGTACCTGGGGCAGGATCCCGACGCCCGCAACAGGTATGCGGGCGCGCCGTGGTATGGGTTGGCGGAGCAGTTCGCCGACGAGTGGGACCAGATCAGCTTCGACCCTGACTACCCCACCAAGCCTCTGTCGCACTTCGAGCCCTTGGTGCGCCAGGTCTTCGCCACGCCTCGGACATTTTGATCGCGCGCCGCGGCGCCACCTCGGGCGCCAGTATCCACACCGACCCTGATCGCGCGCGCCGCGTCATCGAGGAGTCACGGCGGGAGTTCGATACGCGGCACCCTGATGTGAAGCTCTCCCCCGTCGTCGGACTCATCTGCGCGTACGAGGAGGAAGACAATATCGGTGCCGTATTGGCGGCCATGCCGACGGAGGCGTGCGGCCTGGCGGTGACGACGCTCGTCGTGGTCGACGGCGGGAGTGACAAGACCGACCAGGTCTCCAAGGACACCGGCGCATTGACCTTCGTACTGCAGGAGAACCTCGGGCACGGCTACGCTCTCCGCGTCGGCTATGCGCTGTGCATCGAGCTCGGCGCGCAGTACGTCGTCACACTCGATGCGGACGGCCAGAACGACCCATCTGAAATTCCGGTGATGTTGCAGCCTCTGGTCGACGATACCTCGGACTTCGTCGTCGCTTCCCGCGTCCTCGGGCGGGACACGACGACCGATCGCTTCCGCAAGGTCGGTGTCCGCGTCTTCTCGTGGGCGATGAGCGCAATGGGCCATACCAAGTTGACCGACACTTCGAACGGGTATCGCGCTTTGCGTGTCAGCATGCTCGACGATGTGGCCTACCGGCTGGTCCAGCCGCAGTACCAGACGGCTGAGCTCCTGATCATCGCCATGAAGCGGGGCTGGCGGGTCAGCGAGGAGCCCACGGTCTGGTTGCCGCGGGCATCCGGTACGACGAAGAAGGGCAAGAACTGGCTCTTTGGCTTTCGCTATGGGCGCGTTGTGCTCGAGACTTGGTGGAAGGTCCGCAAGGAGCCGCACCACCGCTGAGCGGCGGCTAGTAGCGCCCGGTCTTCTCCCGTGCTTCGTCGTAGACGGCCTGGAGTCGCGGGGTCAACGCCTCGGTGGCGGCACGCACGGCGGAACGTGACACCCGACCACCTTCGGTGCGAGGTGGAGGCGGGATCGCGGGGCCGATCACCACCTGAATCGTGTATGGCTTCGGGACGACACTGCCCTTGGGCATGGCCAGATCGGACCCACCGATGCCGATCGGCACGATCGGGGCGCCGGTGCGGGCAGAGAGGAAGGACGCACCCTCCATCAAATCCTCGACGACTGCTCCCTCCCGACGAGTGCCCTCGGGGAAGATGACCAGGAGCTCGCCGCGGCGCAGCACCTCTTCAGCGCGCTGGAGCGCCTCACGGTCGGCCGACTCACGGTGGACCGGGAAGGCCCCGACGGTGAGGAGCAATTTGCCGAGCCACTTGTGCTTCCACATCTCGTCCTTGGTCATGAAGAAGAGCTTGCGTTCCGTGCAGAAGGCGGCGAAGCCGAAGTCGGCAAAGGATCGGTGCACCGGGGCCAGGATGGCGGGTCCGGTCGCGGGGATGTTCTCTCTCCCGACGACCCTGGGCCGGAACCAGGCCCAGAGCACGGTGACGAAGACCATCCGCTCGGCCCGGTACAGCGGAGTGCGCCGAGGGTCGATCTCGAAGGGCTGGTGCCGCCCCGGTGCTTCCACCGCACCGTGCCGACCATGCGCATCAGGGTCCGGCGACGAGCCTGGTTTGCTCACAGCCACGACAGCACCTCCTCGACAACATCCTGCACCGTGCGCCCGGTGGTATCGAGCCTGTGTGCGTCTTCGGCCTCGCGTAGCGGTGATGCGTCGCGGGTCGAGTCGATCCGATCACGCCGTGCGACACCGTCGGGTGCCTCGTCGTTGCGTCGCCGGGCCCGTTCCTGGGCCGATGCCGTGAGGTAGACCTTCACCTCGGCTTCCGGGAAGACGACCGAACCGATGTCGCGGCCCTCGACGACGCCTCCACCGTGGGCACGGGCCCAGGCCCTCTGGCGCTCCACCAGGTGCCGTCGGACCTCCGGATTGGCCGCGACGACGGAGACCGCCCGGCCGACAGCGGGCGAGCGGATGAGTCCCGTGACGTCGAGTCCGTCGATGGTCACCCGCTCCCCGACCTCGATGGTCGATGCTGCGGCGAGTGCGGCCACCGCGTCGGTGTCGCCCGGGGCCGTTCCGCGTTCCAGGGCGAGTGCGGCCACGGCCCGGTACATGGCGCCGGTATCGAGCCGGTCCACGCCAAGCCGCTCGGCCACCGCCGTCGAAACGGTCGATTTGCCCGCTCCAGCCGGCCCGTCGATGGCCACCAGCAGCGGCCGGGGTCCCGGCCTCCGGATGGCGAGGCGCGCCAGGTCCTCGGCGAACGTCGGGTAGCTGGTCTCGACTGCACCGAATCCGGTGATGAGACTGCGTTCCTCTGGGCGAGCGGCGAGAGCAGCCACGGCCGCTGCCATGGCCATCCGGTGGTCTCCGTGACTGTCGAACCGTGCGCCCCTGAGCGGGCCACCGAGTCCCGTGATGGCCAGCGTGTCGCCGGCGATGGTGGCGCGGGCCCCGAAGGCATCGACCATGGCCGCCACTGCCATCAGACGGTCGACCTCCTTGACCCGGAGCTCGCCGACGTCAGAGAACACGGTGGTGCCCTGAGCGACGGACGCCGCCACGGCCAGGGCCGGGATCTCGTCGAGCGACGGGATCTCGCTCGCTCGCACCTCGGTGGCCCGCAACGGGCCGGATGTCGCCCTGATGGTGGTGGTGCCGGGATCTCCCGGAAGCAGTGTGATCGGTGCCCCCATCCGCCGGAGGACCGAGACATAGCCGAGCCGAGCCGGCCCGCTGTACACGCCGGCCACGTCGATGGAGCTGTCCGGCACGACGCATCCCGCCACAACGAAGAAGGCCGATGCGGAGGGATCTCCCGGGACCCTGCGCTCGACAGGTTTGAGGGACGATGCCCGGACTCGCACGATGCGGCCCTCACCCCAGGGTTCGACCGTCAGATCGGCCCCCGCCTCCGTCAGCATCTCCTCGGTGTGTGTGCGTGTCGTCACCGCCTCGCGCACGATCGTCGTTCCGTCGGCCGAGAGGCCGGCGAGAATGATCGCGGACTTCACTTGGGCGCTCGCCACCTTGGAGGTCCAGTCGATGCCGTGCAGGACGCCACCCCGGACGCGTAGCGGCGGCTGGCAGCGCGGCCCCTCGCCGGCCACGGTCGCTCCCATGAGCCCGAGAGGTTCGGCCACGCGGTCCATTGGTCGCGACGAGAGGGATTCGTCACCCACAAGCTCAGTCTCCCAATCGAAGCCGGCGACCAGACCTGTCAGCAAGCGCATGGACGTGCCGGAGTTCCCGCAGTCGAGCGCCGCCAGGGGGCGGTGGAGTCGAGCGCGGCCACCATGGACAACGACCGTCCCGTCGTCGTGGCGCTCCACGCCGGCACCCATGGCCTCCACCGCCGCCAGGGAGGCGGCGACGTCCGCGCCATCGGAGAGCCCGTGAATGACGGACGCGCCTTCCGCCAGTGCCCCGATCAGGACGGCGCGGTGTGAGATCGACTTCTCGCCCGGCGTGTGGATCGTCCCGCGGCACGGTGTGCCGCCGTCGACCACCAAGGCGCGTGGTGCCGTCATGAGAGATGCTCGGCTCGGCAGCGGTACCCGCGTGCCTCCACGGCGACGGCGAGGGTATCGGCATCCGCACCATCGACCACCAGGATGAGGACACCCCGCGGCCCTTCGGCCGAGTGCGCGATCTCTATGTCGTAGATGCCGATCCCGGCATCGGCGGCCAGCGAAGTGATCTCGGCCAGGACACCGGCGCGGTCCGGGACCGGGATCCGCAACTCGGCCAGATGGTCGGGTCGGACGGCGCGAGCCGGAAGGTTCCTCCGAGCCGCGCTGGCCTTCTGTAGTGAGGCGAGGAGCCCCCCTCGGTCACGTCCGGCAACCCGCTCCCGCATGACGCCCAGGTCAGTGACCAGCGCATCGAGTGCGGCGACGATGGCGGCGGCGTTCTCGGCGCAGATATCGGGCCAGATCCCGGGGTGGCCGGCGGCCACGCGCGTCATGTCGCGAAAGCCGCCGGCGGCCAGACGGAGCAGCGTCCCGTCCTGCTCGGCGCCGTCCGTCGCCGCATTCATCAGCGTTGCCGCGACGAGATGCGGCACGTGGGACACCATTGCAACCAGTCGGTCGTGGTCCGCCGCCGAGAGGACGAGCACATCAGCGCCCAGGCTCATCACGACGCCCTTCAGCCGGTTGAAGGCCTCCAGGTCGGTCGCCGCGGTCGGGGTCAGGACCCACACCGCTCCCTCGAACAGGTCGGGGTCGGCGCCGTGGAGGCCCGCCTGCTCCGATCCCGCCATGGGGTGCCCGCCGATGAATTGCGGGTGATCCGCCTCTTCGACGATCGCCGTCTTGACCCCGCTCACGTCGGTCACCACCGCGTCGGCGAGACGGCCGTCCCGGTTGAGGACGCCACGCACCACGCCGGCAACCGCGGCGGCCGGAACGGCGACGAAGACCACCTCCGCCCCGGGGTCGTCACCGGCGACGTCGATGACCCCCGCCTCGAGCGCGGCGCGGACCTGCCCCTCGTCGGCATCAAGCCCCGAGACGTGCCAGCCGCGCCGCCGCAATCCCAGCGCGATCGATCCCCCGATCAGCCCGGTCCCGACGACGAGTGCCCGTCGGCGCGTATCGAACTCAGCCGGGGAGGTCATCGCGGAGCCCTTGGGCGCCGTGGAGGTAGACGTGCTTGATCTCGTCGCGCGATCTTGTCGTGTGGACGTGCAGGAGGACCCGGATGCACCGAGGCATGGAGCCGGGCACGGCGATCTCGGCCGCACAGAGAAGCGGGACGGCACCGAACCCGATCTCGCGGATGGCGGTCGCGGGGAACGTGCTCGTCACGTCCGCCGTGGCCGTGAACAGCACGCTGATGATGTCCTCCTCGACCAGCCCGTTGCTGGCCATCAACTCGCGCATGAGCTCCTGAGAACGGTCGGTGACCTGGGACACCGTGTCCTCGTCGACCGTCGTCGCCCCGCGTAAACCCCTGACCGTGAGAGCGGGTGCCATGGCGGGTCACTCTACCGGCCTCGTTCGGGACACCTGGCTGACCAGGTCGGCCTATGCCTGTTGACCCGAATCCGGACGCCCGGGACTCGCCGCAGCGGCCAACGCGCGGACCTCGCCCGGCTCGAGTGAACGCCATTCCCCCGGGGGGAGATTCGCGTCGCGTACCGGCCCGATGCGGGTACGCACGAGGCGCCGCACGGGGTGGCCGACGGCGCTGCACATACGGCGGACCTGCCGGTTGCGCCCCTCGTGGATCACCAGACGGAGGACCCCCGACGCCAGAACCCCGACCTCGGCGGGCGCGGTCAGCCCGTCATCGAGCTCGACGCCCTGGCGCAACGAGCGCAATGCGCCCGGAGCAGGCGTACCTCCCTCGACCTCGGCCACGTACTCCTTGGCCACCCCGTGCGACGGGTGGGTCAGCAGCTGGGCCAGCGCCCCGTCGTTGGTCAGGATGAGTAGCCCCTCGGTGTGACGGTCCAGGCGGCCGACAGCGAAGACTCGAGGGTCGGGCGGCACCAGCGTCATGACCGTGGGCCGCCCCTGGGGGTCATCCGCCGTGGTGATGACCCCGTCGGGCTTGTTCAACAGGTAGTAGACGAGGTCGGGCGCGACCGGCACGAGGACGCCGTCGACCTCGACCCTGACGGCCAACGGATCGACCCGCCGTCCGAGCGAGGCGACCTCGCCGTCCACGGTGACGCGGCCCGCAGCGATGAGCTCTTCGCAGGCCCGCCGGGATCCGATGCCGACGCGGGCCAGGATCTTCTGCAGGCGTTCGCCCTCAGGCGTCGTCAGAGGCCGCCTCGACGCCGAGGCCCAGCGCCGACTGCAGGTCACGCTCGAGGTCGCCGGCCACCTCGGGTCCCGGCAGGAAGTCCTCCACCGCCGGCAGCTGGCCGAGCGAGTCGAGTCCGAGGCGCTCCAAGAAGAGATCCGTCGTGCCGAAGAGCGCCGGCTGGCCCGGTCCTTCGGCGTGGCCGACCACCTCGATATACCCCCGCTGCTCCAACAGGCGGCTCACGCCGTCCACGTTGACACCGCGCAGGGCCGAGATCTGACCGCGGGAGACGGGCTGGCGGTAGGCGACGATGGCGAGCGTCTCGAGAGCGGCCGTCGAGAGGCGGTGCGACACCTCCCGGTTCGCAAAGCGTTCGACGTAGGGCGCGAGATCGGGGTGCGTCTGCAGCCGCGCCCCACCGGCGACGCGGGTCAGCACGAAACCGCGGCGTTCACGCTCGTAGGACCGGGCGAGTTCCGACAGCGCCTCTTCCACCCCCTCGACGGGCTCCTCCACCAGCTCGGCCAGGAGCTGGGGTGGGACGGGCTCCACCGCCACCAGGAGGATGGCCTCGATCGTGCGTCCCAGCTCGGCGTTCTCCACCTGATTCAAGGCCTCACCCTTCGTAGTCGTCGATCTCGTAGCCGGCCAGCTCCGACAGCCCGCGCCCGCTGGACACCCCGGCCAGGTCGTCGGTCGCCAGCCAGGAAATGCGCAGGTCTCCGAACGTCGAGCCCTGACCCAGCGTCACGCGGCCCATCTTGCACAGCTCGAGCAGGGCGAGGAAGCGCACGATGACCTCGATGCGCGTGCGACAGCCTTCGACCAGCGCGCGGAAGGAGGTCGCCCGGTCTGACTCGTGGACAGCAATGAGGTCGGCCACGGCCTCGGAGACCGAGACGGTGTCCACGGTGACATGGGACAGATCGACCCGGGGCACCGGGCGCTCGGCCGATCCCCGGAGGTAGGCCTGAGCCAGGTCCTGCGGCGTGATCCCGGCCAAGAGGTCCGGGGCGTGCACCACGAAATCGTCGTCCAGCCCCACCTCGCGGGGGATGGAGCGTGACGCTTGTTCGGCCATGGCCACGAAGACGTCGGCCGCCGCGGCGTACGCCCGGCACTCGAGGAGTCGGGCCAGCAGGAGGTCCCGCTCCTCCCATCCCACGAGATCCTCGTCCTCGTCGCCGCCCTCGGGCCCGGGCAGCAGCCTCTGTGACTTGAGCTCGATGAGGATCGCCGCCACGAGGAGGAACTCGGACAGCTGGTTGAAGTCGATCTGGTCGCGCTGCTCCGAGAGCACGCCGACGAAGCCGTCGATCACGGGCAGGAGGGGGATGTCGAGGATGTCGACCTCGTGAGACGAGACGAGATGCAACAAGAGGTCGATGGGGCCCTCGAAACTTGGCGTCGAGACCGAGTAGGCCACCCGCTGACGATATCGAACCGGCCGGCACCCTCCGCGCACCCCTGATCACCTGCTGATGCTTCCCCACGAGAGCCCTACCATGGCGCCCATGGACAGGGCACTTTCCGGTATCGCGCCGTCGGGCGACTTCACCGTGGGGAACTACCTCGGGGCCCTCCGGCACTGGGTGTCCTTCCAAGAGACCTCTGATGCCTTTTACTGCGTGGTCGACCTGCATGCCCTGACCTCGGAGATCGATCCGGCAGAGCTGCGGGCCAACACACTCGATGCCGCTCTCAACCTCCTCTCGATCGGGCTCGACCCCGAGTGTTGCACCCTCTTCGTGCAGAGCCACGTCCCGGAGCACACCATGCTGACGTGGTTGCTCGAGTGCACCGCCACCATGGGCGAGCTCCGGCGCATGACCCAGTTCAAGGACAAGGGGAAAGGGCAGGAGACGGTCCGGGTCGGGCTCTTCACCTACCCGGTCCTGATGGCGGCCGACATCCTCCTCTACGACGCCACCGCCGTCCCCGTCGGTGACGATCAGCGCCAACATCTGGAGCTGACCCGGGAAGTCGCCGTCCGGTTCAACAATCGTTACGGCGAGACCTTCACCGTCCCGGAGGCGGCCATTCCCGGCACGGGTGCCCGGGTGATGGACCTCCAGCACCCGGAGCGCAAGATGTCCAAGTCGGCCGATTCCCCGCTCGGCACCATCAGGCTCCTTGACACCGACGAGGAGATCACCCGGAAAGTGCGCAAGGCCGTGACCGACACCGACGGCGAGATGCGCTACGACCGCGTCGCCAAGCCAGGTCTGGCCAATCTCCTCGATCTCCTGGCCGCGGCCACGGGGCGGACCCCGATCGATGTGGCCGAGGGCTACGAGCGCTACGGCGACCTCAAGAACGACGTGGCGACCGCCCTGTGCGACCTGCTCCGTCCGGTGCGTGAGCGCCGGAGCGCACTCGAGAACGACCTGCCCTATGTCCACGACGTGCTGGCTCGCGGCGCGGCGCATGCCCACGACATCGCCGCGGCCACCTATGCCCGGGCCGCCGACGCCGTCGGGCTCTTCCCTCTCGACCCTCCTCGTTGATCAGTTGAACGACAACCCGGAATGCAGCACGTTGATCGACCACCACGAGTAGAGGTGGGAGAAGAACCAATTGATCGGCCCGTTGCCGTGCGGGAACAGGACGAAATTGGCGAGCACGATCGCCATGAGAACCGGCATCGTGTACTGGCGGTACTTCAGGTAGGTCGGCCAGTAACGCGTGGGCAGAAGCCGCTCGAAGAGCACTGACCCGTCGAGTGGCGGCACTGGGATCATATTGAAGACAAAGAGGCCGACGTTGACCAGGCTCGCCCAATAGACGACCTGGTCGGCGACGCCGAAGCTCCCTGTGGCCAGAAGCTGCGGGCGGACGAATTGCACGAAGACAAGGGCGAAGGCCACCGCAAGGATCGCGTTGACGAGTGGGCCGGCCAAAGAAACGAGGAGCCCTTGATTGCGCGGGCTGCGGAGCCGGCTCACATCGACCGGTACGGGCTTGGCCCAGCCGAACACGCCGAAGCTCGCCAGCGCCAGCACCGCGGGGACGATCAGCGTGCCCACAGGGTCGACGTGCACGAGCGGGTTGAGGCTCAAGCGGCCGGCGCGTTCTGCGGTGTCGTCGCCGAAGAGCCGCGCCACCCAGCCATGTGACACCTCATGCAAGATGATGGACGGCACGACGACGCAGAAGATGATGATCTCTTGCGTCGTGATGTTGTGGTGAGCCACCAGGGCGACCACGAAGATCACGCCGGCCACGATCCAGAGCGCGCGTTTGGTTCGCGTGTCCATCGGTCGGCGCCCTCTGGAACGGGCTCCTGTCGGGCTCACCTAGTGCCTGGCGGCGTCCGCGATGCAGAGGCGGGCAGCGGGCATGGCTTCGAGCCGGGCAACCCCGATCGGCTTCCCGCAGACCTCGCACCGGCCGTAGTTCCCGGCTTCCAGTCGTTGGATGGCGGCCTCGACCTCGTCGAGGGACTCGCGGAGCTCGGCGGCGAGGCGCTCGGCCTCGCCCCGCTCCGCCGTCACCTGGCTGGAGTCGGCGAAGTTGGAGTCGTAGTTGAGGCCGCTCCCCTGGTCTGCAAAACCGAGCTCCTTGAGCTGGGCCTGCAACCCGGCCTGCTCCTCGCGTAGGAGGGCAGCAAAGTCGATGTCGGCGGTCTCCGCCGTGGGGGCCTCGTTCGGCATGCGCTCATGCTACGCGGTCCCTTCCCCCTTTGGTTCCCGCCCGCGGGTGGGCGCCCTCGTAGGCCCGGCGGAGGTGCTCGGGGGAGACCTTCGTGTAGCGCTGCGTCGTGGCGATGGAGGCGTGGCCCAGGAGCTCCTGGACGACCCGCACGTCGGCCCCCCGGCCCAACATGTGGGTCGCGCAGGAGTGTCGCAGGACGTGGGGGCTGACCTTCTCCGCGAGACCGACGCGGCCGGCGTACTTCTTCACCACTCCGAACGCGCCCACCCGGGTCAGCCGGCCGCCGCGGGCATTGAGGAAGACCGCCTCGGCGTCGCTTCGGCGGCGCCACTTCTTCGGCTCGAGAAGGGCGCGGCCCGCACCGGACAGCCAGTCGGCCAGGGCGGCGCGGGCGAGCCCCCCGAGTGGAACGACGCGCTCCTTGTCGCCCTTGCCCAGCACGCGGAGGAGGGGCAGGTCGGCGTCCTCGACGGCACCGCTGACGTCACCGAGATTGAGGCCGACGACCTCGCTGACGCGGGCACCGGTGCCGTAGAGCACCTCGAGCAACGCCCGGTCGCGCAGGACGACGGGACCGGTGCCGACCACCGCGCCGAGCAGCTGCTCGGTCTCCTCCTCGCTCAGCGCCTTCGGGAGCAGATCGGTCACCGAGATGGAGGGCAAGTCGAGAGTGGGATCGTCCCCGCGCACGCCCTCCTCGACCAAGAAGCGGTGGAAGCCCCGGATGCTCGAGAGCGCCCTGGCCACCGACGACGCACCGTGGGTCCGGCGCAGGGCGGCCAGGTGTGCCGCCACGTCGGCGGACGTCGCCTCGTCGATGCCGCGGCCTTCGAGGGCCTCCTGGTAGGTCCCGAGGTCCCGGCGGTAGGCCGCCAAGGTGCGGGGCGAGCGGCCGCGCTCCACCTCGAGCCACGAGAGGAACTCCTCGGCGTCGCGGGGCAGCGCCTCCATCACGGCACGAGTCCACCGGCGGCGAGACGCTGACGGGCCAGGTGCAGGCCGAGCATCGTGGTCTCGTCCTTGATGTCGCCGCGCGCCACCAGGTCGTCGAGGCTGCTGAGATGGATCGTCTCGACCGTCATATAGCCCTCCTCCACGCCCTCCGGACGTGCCTGACAGGGTGTGAGGCCGGTCGCCAGGTAGATGAGGGTGTGCTGGTCGCTGAAGCCCGGCGAGTTCCAGGCCCCGACCAGGAGCTCCCAGTGGGAGGCCTCGAGGCCGGTTTCCTCGGCCAGCTCCCGCCGGGCTGCGGCCTCGGGCTCCTCCCCGTCCTTGTCGAGCGTCCCGGCGGGAATCTCGAGCACCAGGGCATCGACGGCTGCCCGGTACTGGCGCACCAGGGTCACGGTGCCGTCGTCGTGCACGGGGACGACGGTGACGGCACCGGGGTGGCGGACGACGAAGCGGTCGAAGGGACGGCCGTCGGGGTCGAGCAGGTGGAAACGGTCCACCCGGAAGAACCAGGCCCGGAGGAGCTCTTCCTCCGAGACACGGCGGAACCCCGACACGCCTCTGGCTCTAGGTGACGGCGTCGAGATCGAGCAGGTGCGGCTCGCGTCCCTCCGCCCGTTCCAGTGCCGCCGCGACCAGCTCCCGGAAGAGGGGGTGGGCCCGGTCGGGCCGGCTCTTGAACTCCGGGTGGGCCTGGGTGCCCACCCAGTACGGGTGTTCATCCAGCTCGACGAACTCGACCAGCCGCCCGTCCGGCGAGATCCCCGAGCACACCAGGCCGACCGCCTCGAGCCTGGCCTTGTAGCGGTTGTTGAACTCGAAGCGGTGCCGGTGGCGCTCGGTCACGCCGAGCGTGCCGTAGGCCTGGGCGACCTTGGAGTCCGCCAGCAGCGCCGCCTGGTACGAGCCGAGCCGCATCGTCCCGCCCTTGTCGGTCACCTCGGCCTGGTCGGGCATGAGGTCGATCACCATGTGCGGGGAGAGGCTGTCGAACTCACGTGAGTTGGCCCGCTCCAGGCCGGCCCGGTCGCGGGCCATGGAGATCACCATCACATGGAGCCCGAGACACAAGCCCAGGCACGGGATGCCGTGGTCGCGGGTGTACCCCGCGGCGGCGACCATGCCCTCGATGCCGCGCTCGCCGAAGCCGCCCGGGATGACGACGGCGTCGAGCCCACGCAGCCGGTCGGTCCCGATCAGGCCGGGGACGAGCTCGGCGTCGATCCAGTCCAGCTCGATCTCCGCCCCGTGGTGGAAGCCGGCGTGGCGCAACGCCTCGACCACGGACATATAGGCATCGGGCATGTTCACGTACTTGCCGACGATCCCGACCTTGACGCCTCGCGACAGCGACTCGACCCGGGCAACCAGGTTCTCCCACTCGGAGATGTCGACGGGGTGTCCGGACTCGCCGATGCCGAGGGTCCGGCAGACGTAGGAGTCGAGCCCCTGCTCGTGCAGGACCAGCGGGATCTCGTAGATGCTCGGCGCGTCGACGGCCGAGATGACGGCGTCGATGGCGACGTCACACTGGAGCGAGATCTTGCGCTTCAGGCCCTCTGAAATGGGCTTGTCGCTCCGGCACACGATGACGTCGGGTTGGATACCCCTGCTGCGGAGCTCCGTGACGGAGTGCTGGGTCGGCTTCGTCTTTTGCTCGCCCGACACCAGGTAGGGCACCAGGGTGAGGTGCACGTAGCAGACGTTGTCGCGGCCGATGTCCCGCCGGAATTGCCGGATGGCCTCGATGAAGGGCACGATCTCGATGTCACCGACAGTTCCCCCGATCTCGACGATGACGATGTCGACGTCCTCGTCGGCCAGCCGGTGGATGCGGTCCTTGATCTCGTCGGTGACATGCGGGATGACCTGCACCGTGCGACCCAGGAAGTCGCCGCGCCGCTCCTTCTCGATCACGGAGCGGTAGATCCCGCCGGTCGTCGTATTGGAACGCCTCGACAGGTTCTCGTCGATGAAGCGCTCGTAGTGGCCGAGATCGAGATCGGTCTCGCCACCGTCTTCGGTGACGAACACCTCGCCGTGCTCGCCGGGGTTCATGGTGCCCGGGTCGACGTTGATGTACGGGTCCAGCTTGCACATCGTCACTCGCAACCCACGGCATTTGAGGAGCCGACCGAGCGAAGAGGCGGTGAGACCCTTCCCGAGCGAGCTCGAGACACCACCCGTGACGAAGATGAACTTGCTCACGCCACCTTCGGCACGCCGAGGACCGTGTCGCATGATCGGTGCACCCGGCCACGATAATCGAAGGTGGCAGAACTCAGGTGGACTACCGCCCCTGTGATGCGCCGAGCAGCTCGCGGGCGTGCGCACGGGCGGCGTCGCTGTCGGGGTGCCCCGAGAGCATGCGGGACAGCTCGGTGATGCGCTCCTCGCCCTGCACCACTGTGGCCGTCGTCACGGTGCGACCTCGGGATTCCTGCTTGACGACGCTGATCTGGGCATCAGCCCGCGACGCCACCTGGGCCAGGTGCGTCACGACCAGGACCTGGCGATCACCCCCGACTTCGTGGAGAGCCTCACCGAGGGCCAGGGCGGCCGCTCCGCCCACCCCGGCGTCCACCTCGTCGAAGATCATGGTGTGGGGGCCGCCCAGGCCGACCAGGCGGATCGCCAACATGGCCCGTGCGAGCTCTCCGCCCGAGGCGGCACGGGCGAGCGGCTGCACCGCCTCCCCCACATTGGCGCCGAGCGCGAGCTCCACCGGTTCGCCCGTCCCTTCGGAGGCCACCCGCACCTCGAGCCGGGCCCCCGCCATGGCGAGCGCCCCGAGGCGCTCTCCGACCTGGGCGCCGAAGTCACCGGCGGCACCTGCGCGCGTGGCGCGCACGTCCGCCTCGGCCGCGGTCAGCTCGGTGGTCCGCTTCTCGCGCTCAGCCTGGAGGCGCGCCGCCTCCCCTTCGGCGTCCTGGAGGGCGGCCAGGCGTACGGTGCCGTCCCGGCCGTAGGCCATCACCGCGGCCAGGTCCTCGCCGTACTTGCGCCGCAGCTCGGCCAGCAGTCGCCGGCGCTCCTGCACGTCGAGGAGGCGCTGGGGATCGTCATCCCAGCCCTCGACGTCGTCGCGCAGCGAACGGGCCACGTCCGACAGCTCGACGGACGCGGCGGCCACGCGGGCCCGATAATTCTCGAAAGCCCCGCGATCGGCCAGCGCCCCCGCGGCACGACCGAGCAGGTCAAGGGCCCCACCCTCGCCGCTCGGGTCGATCAGGTCGACGGCACCGAGCGCGGCGTCGCGATAGGCGGCGGCGTCGGCCAGGCGATCCTCCTCCAGGCGGAGGGCGACCTCCTCGTCGGGATCCTCGAGATGGGCGGCGGCGATCTCCTCCACCTGGTACCGCAGGACGTCGGCCTCGCGGGCGCGCTGCTCCGCGTCTCCGCCCAGGCCTTCCAGCGCCTCGTCGAGCGCGTGCAGCTGACTACGGGTCGCCCGCACCCGGCTGAGATCCGTTCCGGCGAAGGAATCGAGGACGTTTCGCTGCGCCGTGGGTGTGACCAGGGCACGATGCTCGTGCTGCCCGTGGATCTCGACCAGCTGGGCGGCCGCTTCGCCCAGCGCGGCCAGCGGCGCCATGCGACCGTCCACCCAGGCGCGGGACCGGCCTTCGGCGGGAACGGACCGGGCCAGGATCACCTCACGGGCATCACCGCCCTCCCCCACGACGAAGCGCGCTTCGACCAGAGCCTCCGTGGCGCCCGCTCGCACGATGCCGGGACCGGCCCGTCCGCCCAGCACCAGCTGCAGGGCCTCGACCACCAGGGTCTTGCCCGCCCCGGTCTCGCCGGTGAGGGCGGTCATGCCGGGCCCGAAGACCAGGGTCAGGTCCTCGATGACCCCCAGGTCGCGGACGTGCAGGTCGGTCAACACGGCACGCTCATTGCTCCCGGTCGGCGAGGAGCCGGAAACGCAGGATGCCGCCGAAGGTCTGCGGTTCGTTCCGCACCACCCGGACCGGCCGTTCGGCCACCGTGCAGGTGACGGTGGCGCCCGGCTGCAACCGCCCGATCTCCTGCCCGTCGATGACGAGGACGCCCGACCGATCCGGTGCGACCTCGACCGAGACCTCCTGGTGCTCCGTGAGCACGAGGCTGCGGTCGAGCGCGAAGTGGGGCGCCACCGGTGTCACGACCATGGCGCGCAGCGTCGGCGCCAGGATCGGGCCGCCGGCGGAGAGGTTGTAGGCCGTCGAGCCGGTCGGGGTGGCCACGATGAGGCCGTCGGCCGAATAGGTGAGGGCCTCCTCCCCGTCCACGGTGGTCGCCAGGCGCACCGTGTGGCCGAAGTCGATCTTCTCGATGACCACCTCGTTGAGCGCCAGCAGCGTCGTGACCTCACCGGGGACCGAATGGTCTGCGATCGCGACGTCGAGCGCGCAGCGCGATTCGATGATCGCCTTCCCGTCGAAGAACTTGGTCAGCGCACCGCGCACCTGGTCGGGCAGAAGGTCCGGGAGGTAGCCCAGGCGCCCGAAGTTCACGCCCAGGACCGGGACGTCCTCGGTCGCGGCCAGCCGGACGACGCGCAGGAAGGTGCCGTCGCCGCCCATGCTGACCGCCACTGTCGTCCCGGAGAAGTCCACCGCCGCGAGATCGCCGTCTGTGCCGGCCTCCCTGACCCGGTCAGGCCCGCTGAATTGGAGGATGCGAGCGACATCACCGCGCCAGGTCAGCCAGGCGGCGGTGTCGGTGGCCAGCGCGAGCGCGTCGGGGCGGTCGGGATGGACCAGGAAGGTGACGGTCGCCATTCGCCGGGCGGTGGCTCAGCCGGCCGGCGGGCCCGGCGGAAGGTGTCCGTCCGCCTCCGACACGGCGGCGTCGAACAGGGCGGTGGCCTCCCCCGCCTCATGACCTGGCACACCCTTGCGTGCGTGCAGGAGGAACTCGACGTTGCCGGCGGAGCCGGTCAGAGGCGAAGCCATCGCTCCCATGATGCCGGTTTCGGCGTCATGCAGCGCGGACGCCACCCCCTCGAGGGCGCCCAGCCAGAGCGCGGCGTCCCGAATGACGCCCCTGCCCCGGGAGACGGCAGCCCGCCCCACCTCGAACTGTGGCTTGACCAGGAGGACGAGGTCGGCGCCGGCGGCCGTCACCGGCCCGGTCAGGGCGGGCACCACGCTGCGTAGCGAGATGAAGGACAGGTCGGCCACCACGAGTGGGCACGGCTCGTAGGCGAGGTCGGCGGCCCGCAGGTCGGCTGTGGTCAGCGTCCGCACGTTCAGGCGTTCGAGGACCGTCACCCGGGGGTCGCCGCGCAGGTTCGGATGCAGCTGTCCATGGCCGACGTCCACGGCGTAGACATGGGAAGCGCCGTGCTGGAGCAGGCAGTCGGTGAAGCCGCCGGTGGACGCACCCGCATCGAGGGCGCGCCGGTCGGTGACGGCGATGGGAAAGCGGTCCAGTGCGGCCTGGAGCTTGAGGCCGCCCCGGCCGACGAACGGACACGGGGGGCCGAGCAGGACGACCGGTTCGTCGGCGGCCACGAGGCGCGCCGGCTTGTCGGCCGGGGCACCGGAGACGAGGACGCTGCCCGCGGCGACAGCCGCCTGGGCCTCCTGTCTGGAGTCGACGAGGCCCCGTCGCACGAGCTCGGAGTCGAGCCGGCGGCGGGCCCCGCTGGTCAGCTGGCCTTCTTGGGTGCCGTGCTCTTGGTCTTGGCTTGGCGGCCTTCTTGGCCCGGGGCTTGCTGGACGCCGAAGTCGCCGGACGGGTCGCCGTCTTGATGCCCCGGATCCGGGACGGGGCCACCTTCGTGGCGGCCTCGCGGGCCCGCGTGGCCGTCTTGCCGGCCTGCGCGGTGACGCCCTGGGCGGTCTTGCCCGCCTTGTCGGTCGCATCCTTGGCCGCCCGGCCGGCCTGGGTGGTGACGCCTCTGGTGGCATTGCGACCCGCCTCGGCCGACTTCCTCAGGACCTCGGCCACCTGGTTCGCCAGGGACTCCAGGTGCTTGGGGTCGATGCGGTCCAGCTGGGTGGCCACCTCGTGGCGCACCAGCTCGAGGATCTGCTCGCTGGACCTGCGGCTCCGTTCGACCAACCCGTCGACCCACTCCTGTGCCTGGCTGCGCTGGATGTCTCCGGCGTTCACCAACTCTCGCACGATCTCCTCGGCCCGGCCGCGGCTCACCTGTCCGAGGACGGTCCCCGCATCGAGGTACTTGCGTATCCGCTCATTGCTTGACATGAAACCAGAGTATCTCAACTGCTAGCTGATAGCAAGCACTTCATCCGATCGCCCCGAGGGTGTCGTGCACCAGCCGGAGCAGGTCGGGTGCGACGATCGCCGCGTCGGTGTCGTCGGGGATCCGCCCGGGCCGGGTCACCCCAGAGAGGACCAGGGCGAACGGGATCTCGAGCTGCGCGGCCAGCTCCCCGTCGGTGGCCGGGCGGTCGCCCACCATGGCGCGCAGCTCCCCCGGCGCCACCAGCCCCTTGAGGGCGTCGCTCGTCGGGAGATGGGGCTTGCCGGCCACCTCGGCCGTGGTCTCGGCGGCGGTGACCACGGCGGCGAGCAGCGCGCCGGCACCCGGCAGCAACCCGTCCGGGGTCGGGTGGGTGGGGTCCTCGTTCGTGCCGATCAGGCGCGCCCCCGCCCGCACCGCGGCCGCGGCGCGGGCCACCGCTTCGAAGGTGAAGGACCGCGTCCAGCCGACCACGACCGCTTCGGCCGGTCCCTCGGGCACGACCGTGACGCCACGGCGGGCCAGGGCCTCGACGACCCCGTCGTCGGCCAGGACCAGCGCGGTGGTCCCGGGTGCCAGCATGCCGGCGGCCACGTCGGCCGAACTGAGGACGTCGGCGTCGTCCGCCGTGATCCCGCAATGGGCGAGCCGGCGGTGCAGCTCGGCGCGCGTCGGGGCCGAGTTGTTGGTGGCGAAGAGCACGCGCACCCCGGCCCCGCGCAACCGGGCAACGGCCTCGTCCACGCCGGGGATGGGTTGGCCCGTGAGCCACACCACACCATCGAGATCGACGACCCAGGTCCCCCCCGGCGGCGGTGGCCACATCGGGGCGAGGCTAACCGCGCTCTCGACGACCCCTGCCGGAGCTGGCGGGGCTCACGTCCTGGTGCTGCCCGCGCACCGATCGGGCTGTCGCCGGGTCAGCTGTCGGCCCAGGGCGGTTGGAAGCTGATGGAGCGGGCCACGTCACGCTGAGTGACGGAGCCGACCACCCGTGCGTCCTCGACGACGGGGAGCGAGGCGCGGTGGTGCCGGCACATGAGGGCGACGGCGTCTTCGAGCGGGACATCGATGTCGAGAGCCACCACGCCATCGGGTTCGGTGAATTCGGCCAGGCTGACCTCGCGGGGGTCGCGACCGCGGGCGACGACCCGGGTCACGATGTCGCGGTTGCTCACCACCCCGGCCAGGCTGTCGTCGTGCAGGCAGAGGGGGACGGGGTCCTCGCCGTGGGCGGCCAGAAAACAGGCTGCATCCGCTGCGGTCTCCGTGGTCCGGAGCACCTCGATGTCTCCGGACATGACATCCCGGATGGTCCTCATGATCGACCTCCCACCGCGGCGAGGCCCAGCTGCTCCGAGCCGCCCTTCCACCCTCGCGCCCGGGGCCCGGCCCCGGCAATGGCCCGACCGCAATCACCCAGGACCAGCAGCTTCTCGGCCCCGATGCGCGTTCCTCAGCTGGCCGCGATGAGGTTCGTCGGATCGGCCAGGAACTCCCCCACGGCGACGAGGAAGCGCGAGGCCGTCTGCCCGTCGACCAGCCGGTGATCGAAGGCCAGGCTCAGGGTCACGACATCGCGCAGGGCGACCGCGCCCTCGAACTCCCACGGTCGCCGCTGCACGGCACCGACGGCGAGGATGGCGGCCTCCCCGGGATTGAGGATGGGGACGCCTGCGTCCACGCCGAAGACCCCGACGTTGGTCACGGTGATGGTCCCCCCCTGCAGCTCGGCCGGCGTGGAACGGGCCTCGCGGGCGCGTGCGGCAACGTCGCCCAGAGCCTGGGTCAACGCTCGCAGAGACAGCGTGTGCGCCTCCTTGACGTTGGGGACGACGAGACCGCGCGGTCCCGCCACGGCGATGCCCAGGTTCACGTAGTGCTTTGTCACGACCTCGGCGGAGCGCTCGTCCCACGCCGTGTTCAACGTGGGATGGTCGCGCAGGGCGAGCACCACGGCGCGGGCCACGATCGCCAGCGTCGTCACGTGGAGCCCCTCGAATTGGCGATGCTCACGGAGGCGATCGACCAATTCGAACGGTGGCGGTCGCGTCAACCGTGAGGAACACGCAGGCCTGCGGCGCAGTCGCCACGCTGCGTACCATGGCCTCGGCCATGTGCTTCTGGACGCCGCGCACCGGAGCCCTCGTCTCACGGCCCGGAGCGCCGTCCCCCGGCGTCTCGGCCAGATGGGCGGCCAGGTCCTCACGCGTGATGATCCCCCCGGGCCCGTGGCCGGTCACCTCGGCCAGGTCCACGCCGCGCTGACGTGCCATGAAGCGCACCGGTGGTGCCGCGAGCGGCCGGACCGCGGCGGCCGGCGCCGCGCCGGTTGGTACGCGCTCGTGATGCCGGCTGCCGTTGCGGCGTCGGCGACTGGGCGGCGCGTCCGACGGGCCGTAGCCCACGAGCATGGGCACCTTTTCGTCGGCTTCGTCGGCTCGTCGGCTCGTCGGCCTCGTCGGCCTCGGGATCGGCCGTGTCGATCGCAATGAGCGGGGCCCCGACCCGGACCGACTCCCCCACCGCGGCCAAGAGCTCGACGACCGTGCCGGCGAAGGGGCTGGGCAACTCCACGACGGCCTTCTCCGTCTCCACCTCGAGGAGGACCTGGTTCAGCGCGACCTCGTCACCGGCAGCGACGTGCCAGGCCACGACGTCGGCCTCGGTGAGCCCCTCACCGAGATCGGGCAGCGCGAAGCGCCGTAGCCTGCTCATGGCTGCAGGCACCGGTCGACCTCGTGGAGGATGCGGTCGGCGTCGGGCAGGAAGTGCCCCTCCATCCGCGACGGTGGGTACGGCGTGGCGAAGCCACCGACCCGGCGCACCGGTGACTCCAGGTGGTAGAAGCAGCGCTCGGAGACACGGGCGGCGATCTCGGCGCCGAGCCCACCGAACACGGACGCCTCGTGGGCGACGACCAGCCGCCCCGTCTTGCGCACGGAGGCCTCGAGAGTCTCGGAGTCCAACGGGGAGAGCGACCGCAGGTCGACCACCTCGATGGACGTTCCTTCCTGTTCGCCGATGCGCGCGGCCTCGAGGGCGGTCGCCACCATTGGCCCGTAGGCGGCGAGGGTGACGTCGCTCCCCTCGTTCACCACCACGGCCCGATGCAGTGGCACGTCAGAGAGCGGGTCGGTGTCGTCGACCTCACCCTTCACCCAGTATCGGCGCTTCGGCTCGAAGAAGACGACCGGGTCGTCGGACGCGATCGCCTGCTGGATCATGCGGTAGCCGTCCGCCGCGTTGCTCGGCGTCACCACCCGTAACCCCGCCGTGTGGGCGAAGTAGGCCTCGGGCGACTCGGAGTGGTGCTCCACCGCGCCGACGCCGCCCCCGAAGGGGATGCGGATGGTCAACGGCACGCCCACCCGTCCCTCGTTGCGGTAGCGCAGCTTGGCCAACTGCGAGACGATCTGGTCGAAGGCCGGGTAGACGAACCCGTCGAATTGGATCTCGCAGACCGGCCGGTACCCCCGGATGGCCAGCCCGATCGCCGTGCCGATGACGCCGGACTCGGCGAGCGGCGTGTCGATCACGCGGCGGTCGCCGAAGTCCCGCTGCAGCCCTTCGGTGACGCGGAACACGCCACCGAGCTTCCCGATGTCCTCGCCCATGAGCACGACCTTGGGGTCATGCTCCATGGCCTGGCGCAGGCCGAGGTTGAGCGCCTTGCCGAGGGACATGGTGGCGGTCACCCGTCCTCCTCGAACCCGGCCAGATAGGCCAGGTAGTCGTCCCGCTCCTCCTCCAAGAGAGGGTGTGGCTCGGCGTACACGTGGGCGAACAGGTCTGCCGGCTCCGGATCGGGCATGGCCAGGCAGCCGCGGCGCAGCGCCGTGGCCGCCTCGTTCGCCTGGGCGGCCACGTGCTCGTCGAACGCATCGTCGGCGAGGCCCTCGACGCGCAGCAGCGCACGCAGGCGGGCCAGCGGATCCTTGACGCGCCACCCCTCCTCGTCTGCCGGCGAGCGATAGCGGGTGGGGTCGTCCGATGTCGTGTGTGGCCCCATGCGGTACGTGACCGCCTCGATGAGCGTGGGTCCCAGGCCGGCCGAGGCGCGGGCAAGGGCGAGCCGGGTGGCCGCCAGGACGGCGAGCACGTCGTTGCCGTCGACCTGGATGCCCGGGATGCCGTAGCCCTGGCCCCGCTGGGCGATGGAGGTGTGGGACTGCACGCGCACGGGCTCGGAGATCGCCCACTGGTTGTTCTGGCAGACGAAGACCACCGGGACCATGTAGCTGGCGGCGAAGCCGAAGGCCTCGGCCACGTCGCCCTCACTGATGGCGCCGTCCCCGAAGTAGGTCACGACGGCCGAGGTGGCCCCGTCGAGCTGTATCCCCAGCGCGTAGCCGGTGGCGTGGAGCGGCTGCGAGCCGACGACGATGGCCGGAGTGGCGATGCCGTAGGACGCGGGGTCCCAGCCGGAGAGGCCGGTGCCGCGCCAGAGGCGCAGCATCCGCACCGGGTCGACGCCCCGGCAGTAGACCACGCCGTGCTCGCGGTAGCTGGGGAAGACGAAGTCGTCGGGACGCAGAGCCCGGGCCGACCCGACCTGGGCCGCCTCCTGCCCGAGCAGCGGAGCCCAGAGTGCCAGCTCGCCCTGTCGCTGCAGCGCCATCGCCTCGCCGTCGAGTCGCCGCACCACCGCCATGTCGCGGTAGAGGCTGCGCAGTTGGTCGGCGTCGACGTCCGCCACCAGTTCCCAGTACGGGCACCCGACCGTCCGCTGCCCGTCCACCGAGATCAGCTGGACCAGGCCGTCGAAGCCCATCCACTCGGGGATCTTCGTCTCCGGAACCCGTACCTGCGCAGTGGCCATCTGGACTCCCTTCACGAGCAGGAATCGCTCGAGCTATCCCACCATGATGCAGTCGATTGGAGCGGGAAATTGGATCAGATCCGCTCCGGGACACACTTTATATGCGTCGACAGTCGGATCAGCGCAATGGCTCCTCGTGAGGATCCCCGGGGGCCGAGACGAGGCAGATCGGCGCGAAGGGACGAGGTTCAGGAGGCCTTGCGGCGGGCGGCGGGCTTGGCCCGGGCCGGCTGCTTGACGGCCTTGGCCGCCTTCTTGGCCGGCGCAGATTTTGTCGGGGTCCGCTTCGCCGCCGGGGCCCGCTTGGTGCTCTTGGCCGAACCCGGCTTGGCCGCCGCGGCGATGCTGGCGTTCAGCGCCTCCATCAGGTCGACGACCTTTGCCACGGGCTCCGGTCCCTCCTGCAACACGATCTCGTGGCCGTTGCGCTTCTCCTCGATGAGGGCTTCGACCTTCTCGCGGTGCGTGTCGTGGAAGCGCTCCGGGTCCCAGTCGCTCTCCATCGACTCGATGAGGAGCTGCGCCATCGAGAGCTCGCGCTCGGTGACGTCGCCGGTCTCGGGCAGTTCGAGGTCACGTCCCGGTGCACGCACCTCGTCCGAGAAGTACATGGTGTGCAGGGCCAGCGCGTCGTCCTCGGGCCTGATGGCGACGAGGTATTCCTTGTTGCGCATGACCAGTGTGGCAATGGCGACACGTCCGGCTTCCGCCATGGACCGGCGGAGCAGCGCGTAGGCCTTGTCTGCTCCGGCTCCCTCGGGGGCCAGGTAGTAGCTCGAGCGGAAGTAGACCGGGTCGATGTCGACCAGGCCGACGAAATCGGAGATCTCGATCTGGCGCGACTTCTTCGGCTCGGCCGACTCCAGCTCCTCCTCGCTGAGGATGACGTACTCGCCCCCGCCGAGGTCGAACCCGCGCACGATCCGGTCCTGGGGCACCTCCTCGCCGGTCCGCTCGTTGACCTTCTTGTAGCGGATCCGGTCGGACGTCCCCTCTTCGAATTGGTTGAAGTGGATGCTCTTGTCCGAGGTGGCCGGGTACAGGCCGACGGGGATGTTCACCAGCCCGAAGCTGAGGGCGCCCTTCCAGATCGTTCGTGGCACGCCGACCAAAATACCAGCCCAGAACGGGTCCACCACCTTGTTACAGCCTTTCGTCACACTGAGGCCATGGTGAAGGACGTGTCGACCGGGTTCGGCCCCGCCCTGCTCAGAGGGTTGGCCGAGCTGGGCCCGGTCGAGCCGTTCTCCGGCGACCTGTCCCTCGAACTGGGCATTTCCGTCTGGC
Source organism: uncultured Acidimicrobiaceae bacterium (assembly GCA_963840245.1). Lineage (GTDB taxonomy): Bacteria > Actinomycetota > Acidimicrobiia > Acidimicrobiales > RAAP-2 > Bog-473. Next base: position 2,862 of record CAWIYI010000005.1, on the reverse strand, counting down.
TGCGGACGAGCGGGACGTCGCTCCTCCAGGCACGCTCGGCCCTCCTGGAGATCCGCCAGGTGATCCTGGAGGTCTGCGGCCTGGACCCGGCCACGGAGCCGGTCCCCCTGGTCGGCCGCTCGCCGCGCTCCGACGTGGTCAACCTGGTCGCCTATGTCTCGGCGCTGCTCCGGCGGGCGTCGGCGGGGCTGGGGGGCGGCGTGGAGGGCGTCGTCCAGGCGGTGGTCGCGGAGCTCCCCGAGCCAGAAGACGAGGCGCTCGGGGCCTGACCCCGCAGAAGCCGAAACCGCCGATGATCACGATGGTCGGTGATCCGTCGTGAGCCACGGAACCGGCCGGCTTCCGGCCGACGATGCGATGGCGGCGGCGCCCGGCGCAACATCAGGGCGGCTGCCAGACGGATCACAGCCGGCCTCCAGGCAGCCGGGTCATGATTGGTCCCGGCATGGCGACTCGGAGGCGGCGCAGGATCGTGAAGGCGGTCATCGGCGTCGCCGTGCTGGCGGTTCTGGTGGGCTTCCTCGGTCCCTTCGTGTACATCCACTTCATCGAGGGACCCGCGCCGGCCAAGCTCGAGCTGCCGAGTTCGTCCGCATCGACCACAACCTCCCCCGCGCAGGGATCCGACACGATCTCGTCGTCGCTCGAGGGGACATGGAACGTCGGCAGCGGCTCCACCGCGGGCTACCGGGTACAAGAAGTACTGGTGGGCCAGAGCGCGACCGCGGTAGGCCGCACGAACAAGATCTGGGGGTCCCTGACCATCGCTGGTTCCACGGTGACCAAAGGAACGTTCACCGTCAACATGGCCACCGTCGTGAGCGATCAGAGCCAGCGCAACGCGCGCTTCGTCGGCCCGATCATGGATGTGAGCCGATACCCCACCGCCACGTTGACCCTGCTTTCGCCCATCAGCCTCGGGACGGTCCCGGCAGCCGGCGCCGTGACGAAGTACAACGCCGTCGGTGACCTCGATCTCCATGGGGTGACCAAGACAGTGTCCTTCCCGGTCTCAGCCGAGCGGGTGGGTGACGAGATCGATGTGTTGGCGAACCTTTCGATCCCCTTCTCCGATTGGAACATCGCCAACCCGAGCATCGGCGGGTTCGTCACCACGGCGAACACGGGCACGCTCGAGGTTCTCCTGCACCTCACGCAGGGACCCGGCAACCCGGTGTCGACATCGTCCGGCTCGTCCGGTCCGGTTGGCGGTGGCCCCGTCACCGTGCCGAGCACCACGGTTCCGCCGCTCACCGTCCCTTCGGGTTAGCCACCCGATCGCGCCTCGGTCCGGGGCGACCGAAGTAGCATCCGCATTGTCGCAGCACGCCCGTTTCGGCGTGCTCGCGCGCGAATCCCCACCCGAGCGGGGTATGGCCAGAGGGCCCCGGCCCAGTGCATCCGAGAGAGGATCCGTGACAACTGTCGATCAGTCCCTGCATGGCAGCCGCCGTCGTCTGAGCGTCCCGGGTCCGGCGCGACGCCGGCTCACCCATTGGGGGCCCGCGTTGCTGTCGATCACGGCTGCACTGGCGTACGGCCTCTACATCGCACTCCGCACGTACGAGGTGGATCTCGGTGTCTATCTCCGCCTGGGTGGCAAGTACATCTTCACTTCCCACCTCTACTCCTTCGTCTTGCCGAACACGAGCCTCCCGTTCACGTACCCACCGTTTGCCGCATTGCTCTTCGCTCCCTGGCAGCGGACATTCAGCACCGTCGGATCGGTGCAGACGGTTTGGACGATGTGCAACCTGGCTGTACTCGTCGGGGTCCTCGTTCTTTCCGTACGGTTGGTGAAACCGTCGCTCAGCAAGGTCTCGCGCTGGCGGCTCGCGCTAGCCCTCAGCCTCCCGGCCCTGCTCCTCAACCCGGTGTTGATCACCATCGGGTTTGGACAGGTGAATCTCTTCGTCATGCTGCTCGTGATGTGGGACCTGCTGAGCGAGCGTCGTATCGGAAAGCGACAGATCCCTCTCGGAGCTGCAACCGGGCTGGCTGCAGCGGTCAAGCTCACACCACTGCTCTTCGTTCCCTACCTGCTGCTCACCCGGCGTTGGCGCGGTGCGGTCATCTGCACGATGACGTTCATCGCGTGCGAGGTGGTGACCTTCGTGGTGTCACCCACCTCGTCCAGGGCGTTTTGGACGAAGGCGATCTTCCGGCCGGGGCGCGCCGGCGATCTGTCCATTGTCGACAACCAGAATCTGTGGTCTGTCCTCGATCGCTTCGCGCATACCGTGCTTCCCAGCGCCGTCATGCTGCCGTTGCTCGTGGCCACCGCCTCGGTCGGTCTCTGGCTGGCTGCCGAGGCGCACCGGCGGTCGTCGCCGCTGTTCGGGGTCCTCATCGCTGCGGCGACGTGCCTCATCGTGTCCCCCATTTCGTGGATCCACCACATGGTGTGGGTCGTGCCGGCGATCCTGTGGCTGGCCTTGGCGGCGGACAGGCCGCGCTGGGGCCGCCAAGTCGCTGCCGTGGCCGCCGTTCTGTTCTGGAGTGCACCCGTCTGGTGGGTCCCGTACAAGAACACGTCAGATCTCCATCTCAACTCGCTTCAGCTGATAGCCGGGGACTCCTTCTTCTTCGCCATGGTGCTCTTCGTGGTCGGGGCGGCCGTTCTCGTCCTCCGGCGAAGAGCCGTTCAACGCGAGGGAGGTCCATCTCTCGCACCTGTCGGGGTCGGGGTGACAACTGATGCGCGGGAGACCCCGACCGTCTGATTCTTCTGGTTGTCCCTTGATGCTGCCGGTCCGGACCGAATGGCCCTCTCCGACTGCGGCCAGCACCGCAACCCGGCTCCGGTACTCCAACCCCAATCCACTCCGCCGGTGCAGCGTCACGTTTCGGGGCCGGCGTCAC
>CAWIYI010000004.1:0-16484 GCA_963840245.1 uncultured Acidimicrobiaceae bacterium | reverse complement strand
GAAGCGGAACTCCACCACGTCGCCGTCGCGCATCACGTAGTCCTTGCCCTCCATGCGCGCCCTGCCGGCGGTGCGGGCCGCAGCGACCGAGCCCGCCTCCATCAGATCGTCGAAGCTGATCACCTCGGCCTTGATGAAGCCGCGCTCGAAGTCGGTGTGGATGACGCCGGCCGCCTTGGGCGCGGTGTCGCCGATGTGGATGGTCCACGCCCGAGCCTCCTTCGGCCCCGCCGTCAGGAAGGTCTGCAGGCCGAGCGTGGCGAAGCCAACGTGGACCAGCTGTTCGAGCCCCGACTCCTCCTGGCCGTAGCTGCTGAGCAGCTCGGCGGCATCGGCGGCGTCGAGGCCCGCGACCTCCGCCTCGATCTGCGCGCACAGGACGATCGCGGGCGCGGGGCGGACGCCTTCGGCCAGGCGTGCGGCCGGTCCGGCCTCACCCAGCGCGCCCTCGTCGACGTTGAAGACGTAGATGAACGGCTTGGCCGTCAACAGGTGCAGGTCACGCAGCAGCGCGGGGTCGACCTCTCCGTTCGCCGCCGCGTCGGCGATGGTGCGGCCGGCACCGAGGATGCGTTCCGCGCCGGCCACGGCATCGACCGTCGGCTTCAGCGCGGGAGCCCCCTTCGCCTCGCGCACCAGGCGCGGCAGGCGCTGCTCGACCGTCTGGAGGTCGGCCAGGATGAGCTCGGTGTTGACCGTCTCGATGTCTCCCGCCGGGTCCACCCGCGCGTCGACGTGGACGACATCGTCGTCGTGGAAGGCGCGCACCACCTGGCAGATGGCATCGGTCTCGCGGATCGCGGCCAGGAACTTGTTACCCAGGCCCTCCCCATGCGACGCGCCACGCACGAGGCCCGCGATGTCGACGAAGGTCACGGTGGCGGGCACCACAGGTGCGCCGTCGTAGAGGTCAGCCAGCCGCTGCAGGCGCGGATCGGGTACGGCGACGACGCCCACGTTGGGCTCAATGGTGGCGAAGGGGTAGTTCGCCGCCAGCACCTCGTTGTTGGTGAGCGCGTTGAACAGTGTCGACTTGCCCACGTTGGGCAACCCGACGATGCCGACGGACAGGCTCACGCGGTCGGCCGACTAACCCTCGAGAAGACCGGCATCAGCGGCCAGTTTCCTGAGGTCGGCCTCCGGTCGGGCGCCCGTGTGCGAGATCACTTCGCCGGCGCAGAGCGCGCCGAGCCTGGTGCTCTCGACCGGGCCCATCTGGTGAGTGAGGCCGAAAAGGAGCCCGGCGGCGAACAGATCACCGGCGCCGGTCGTGTCGACCACCTGCGCCACAGGGGCGGGCGGGACCTCCTCGGGGCCCCGCGCGGTCAGGACGGTGGCACCCTGGGCTCCCCGCGTCATCACGACGAGCAGCCCGGTCTCCTCCGCGGCCTCCAGCGCGTCCCGGTACGAGGACACCCCGAAGAGCATGGTGACCTCCTCCTCGTTGCCGAGCAGGATGTCGACGTCGTCGATGAGCAGGTCGAGGAATTCGCGCTGGTGGCGCCCCACGCAGAACGGATCCGACAGGGAGAGCGCGACCGAGCCCTCGGCGGCGTGGGCGGTGGCGGCCGCGTGGCGCATGGCCTCTTTGGCCGCCGGCACGTCCCACAGGTAGCCCTCGAGCAGGACGATCGAGGCTCGGGCCACGAAGGCGGTCGGGACGCCCTCGGGCGTCAGGGTGGAGGCGGCCCCCAGGTACGTCCCCATGGTGCGGTCGGCGTCGTCGGTGATGAGGACCATGCAGCGCCCGGTGCCCAGCCCGTCCCCCGCGGCCGACTCGCTCAGATGCGGTTCGAATTCGACGCCCGCCGCCCGCAGGTTCTCGGCGTAGGTGCGGCCCACCTCGTCGTCGGCGACGGCGCCCAGGAAACCGGCGGTGCCGCCCAGGACGGCGATCCCGGCCGTCGTGTTGGCCACGGATCCACCCGAGACGAAGCGGGGCACGCTCATGAGGTCCTGGACGGCGCGGGCCGTCGCCAGATCGATCAAGGTCATCGACCCTTTTTCCAGGCCGACCTGGGCCAGTTGCTCGTCGGTCGCCAGCTCGATGACATCGAGCAACGGCGAACCGATGGCCACCACGTCGAGATCATGGCCGTTGGCGTTGTTGGCGGGAACCGCATCCTCATCGGGCACGGCCCGAGAACCTACCCGCGGCACCGCGGGTAGCCTGCACGGATGCCTTCAGCTCCCATGTCAGCCGTCGCGTCCGGCTCCGAGCCGTTCCGCCTGCCGCGAACGATCGAGCCGGAGATGTACCACATCGAGATCGAGCCGGAGGTGGCCTCGGCCACCTTTTCGGGCACCGTCAGGATCGACGCGGTGGTCCATGAGACGGCCGACGAGATCGTGCTCAATGCCGCCGAGCTGGCGATCAGCGACGTCGAGGTCCTGACGGCCGACGGGATGACGGTCTTGTGCAGCGTGCACTTCAACGACGAGCTCGAGCAGGTCACATTCGAGCCCGCTGACCTGCTTCCCCCCGGGCCCTGCACGATCAGCTGCCGGTTCAGCGGCACCCTCAACGACAAGCTCCGCGGCTTCTACCGGTCCACCTACACGGGTCCGGACGGCGAGACCCAGACCATGGCGACGACCCAGTTCGAGTCCGTGGACGCCCGACGCTCCTTCCCGTGCTTCGACGAGCCGGACCGCAAGGCGGTCTTCGAGATAGCCCTGATCGTCGAGCCCGACGTCGACGCCATCTCGAACTCACCCGTTGTCCGCGAGGAACAGGTGGGCTCCAAGCGGCGCATCCAGTTCTCCCCGACCATGAGGATGTCGACCTATCTGGTGGCCTTCGTCGTCGGCAAGCTCGAGATGACCGAGACGGTCGACGTGGACGGCGTCCCCCTCCGGGTGGTCTGCACGCCCGGAAAGCTGCCGCTGGCCGAGTTCGCCCTGGAGGTCGGGGCGTTCGCCCTGCGGTTCTTCACGGAGTACTTCAACATCCCCTACCCCGGCGAGAAGGTCGACCTCGTCGCCATCCCGGACTTCGCCGCCGGGGCCATGGAGAACCTGGGCTGCATCACGTTCCGTGACACCGCCCTCCTGATCGACAAGGACGAGGCGGCCCGGGCCGAGCTCGAGCGGGTGGCGGACGTGATCGCGCACGAGCTGGCCCACATGTGGTTCGGCGATCTCGTGACCATGAGCTGGTGGGAGGGAATCTGGCTCAACGAGGCCTTCGCCACGTTCATGGAGACACTCTGTGTGGACGCCTTCCGGCCGTCGTGGGACCGCTGGGTCGGATTCGCCCCCTCGCGCGAGGCGGCGCTGGCCGTCGATGCCCTGCACCTGACACGCCCGATCGAGTACCCGGTTGGGCCGCCCAAGGAGGCGGAGGGCATGTTCGACGTGTTGACCTATGAAAAGGGCTGCGGGGTCCTGCGCATGCTCGAGCAGCACATCGGCGCCGACGTGTTCCGGGACGGCGTTCGCACGTACCTCAAGGCTCACGCATACGGGAACACGGTGACGAGCGACCTCTGGGATGCGCTCGAGAACGCCAGTGGCGCACCCGTGCGCGACGTCATGGACACCTTCATACTGCAGGGCGGCCACCCGCTCGTGTCCCTGCACGGCGATGCGCTCAGCCAACAGCCGTTCGCGCTCGGCCCGGTACCCCCCGGCGCCACGTCGTCCATCGGGTCGGAGTGGCGCGTGCCCGTCTCGGTCCGGGCGCTGCCCGCCCACGGCGAGCCGGGTGCGTCGGTGCGTCACCTCGTTCTCGGCACCGAACCCGAGCCGATCGCCGAGACCGCACGCGGGCTCGCCGTGGTCAACGCCGGCGGTTGGGGCATGTTCCGGGTCGGCTACGAGTCCGTGCACCGGGCGGCGCTGGCTGGGCAGCTGCCCGAGCTCACCGCACTGGAGCGGGCCAACCTGATCGCCGACACGTGGGCCACCACCCTCGCCGGCCACTCGACGCTACGGGACTTCCTGGTGCTCGCCTCGGCGCTCGGCACGGAGCCCGACCCCGCAGCGTGGTCGCCGGTCGGCAGTGCGCTGGTCCTGACCAAGCGGATCACCCCGCCCGAGGAGGAGGACGCGCTCCACGAGGCGGTCGCCGCGCTGCTCGGGCCCACTCATCGCCGCCTGGGCTTTGACGCCACGCCGGGCGAGGGCGACCGCACGCCGACGTTGCGCGCGCTCGCCATCAACCTGATGGGCACCGTGGGCGCCGACGCCGCTGTCAGGGCGGAGGCGGCGCGGCGCTTCGACGCCTCGCCCATCGGTGGTGGCTCCGGTGATCCGATCCCGCCCGACATCGAGTCGGCGACCCTGGCCGTCGTGTCGCAACTCCTGCGGCCCGGCGACTTCGACGCCCTCCTGGAGCGCTACCGCACCGCAGCCACGCCACAGGAGGAGATGCGCTCCCTCGGAGCGCTCGCCGGGTTCCCCGACGTCGACCTGTGTCTCCGGACCTTCGAGCTCGCCATGACAGAGGTGCGCAGCCAGAACGGGTTCGCCGTCCTCGGCTCGCTCCTGACCAACACCGTCGGAAACCAGGCGGTCTGGACCCGGCTGACCGAGAGCTGGGAGGCGGTGCTCGAGCGCTTCCCGAAGAACGCGCCACCGCGCATCATCGAAGCGATCCCCGCCCTCTGCGGCGACGCCGAGTTTGCCGAACGGGCCATCGCATTCCTCGACGCCCACCCCCTCTCGTCCGGCCCGCGCCGGGTGGCCCAGTCGGTGGAGCGGCTCCGGATCAATGTGGCATACGGCTCCCGCGAGGGAGCGGGGCTGGCGGATTCATTGCGGGCCGCCGGCACACCGACCGCTTGATGATCCGGGCGCAACCTGCGGCTGACTCCGGTGCCTCGACGCGCCTGCAGGCACTCTTCGAGACGGCGCGCCGCACCCGCGGCTTCATGCCCGACGACGAGGGCGAGGCGCTGTTCCGGTCCGCCCTGAGGGCCGGCCAGTCCGAGGTCGCTGCCGAGGTGCCCCCCACCTTCGTGGAGATCGGGGCCTGGTGTGGGAAATCCACGGTGTATCTCGGTGCCGCCGCGGAGGCCACGGGGGCGGCGCTCCTCTCGATCGACCATCACCGTGGATCGGAGGAGAACCAACCCGGCTGGGAGTATCACGAGCCTGATCTGGTCGACCCCGAGGTCGGTCGTATCGATACGCTGCCGCATTGGCGCCGGACCATCACGGATGCCGGACTCGAGGAGTCGGTGATGGGCATCGTCGGCGACTCCCCCACCCTGGCGGCGCGTTGGAGCCGGCCGCTCGCCTTCTGCTTCATCGACGGCGGCCACGGCGAGGAACCCGCCTGGGCAGACTTCCGTGGCTGGTCACCGCATGTGGCGCTCGGCGGCTGGCTCGCCATCCACGACGTGTTCCCCGATCCGGCGGACGGGGGACGACCGCCCTACGAGCTCTACTGCGCCGCGCTCGACTCGGGCGAGTTCACCGACGACGACGCCTGCGGCAGCCTGCGCGTCCTGCGGCGCGTGGCTCCGGCGCGCTGACGAACACGCACGGCGGCTCGCGACCGCACCGGAACCGGCACCGCTACTCCGCTCCCTCGACCGCCACTTCGGGCACGACGACGGGCTCCCGCACTGCCGCGCCGGCCCCGGAGCGCAGGCCCACGGCGGCCACGACCGCCGCCAAGAGCGTCGAACCGGCGGCGACCAGCAGGGCGAGGTGGTACCCCGACACGAACGCGGCAACGGCATCGGGTCGGTACTGAGGACCGAGGGCATGGGACACGGGGTCGATCTGGCCGCCGGCCACTGATTGGCTCTGGGCGACGGCCCCTGGAACCCCGGACGTGCGGCTGACCCAGGCGGTCGTGGCCGCATGGACCCCGATCGTCCCGAGAACGGCCAACCCCACCGAGGTCCCGACCTGCCGGGCTGCGTTGACGAGACCGGACGCGCCGCCCGAGACACCCGGGGGCACGTCGCGCATGGCGACGTTGACGACGCCCGGCACCAGGGTGCCCCAGCCGATCCCGACCAACACGTACCCGACGAATGCCAGGGAGAACGACGTGCTGTCGGAGAGCAACGCGAGGACGGCCACTCCCACCGCGCCGACGAGACAACCGCCGACCACGATCACGACGGGCTGGAAGCGGCGGCGGAGCCGGCCGGCGCACTGGGCGGTCACAATGAACGGAATGTTCATCGACAACCACGACACGCCGGTGCGGAACGGCGACCACCCCTCCACGTCCTGGAAGAGGAGGGTGACGTAGAACATGACCCCGGCCAGCGCCAGGTAGGTCAGGAGGTAGACGCCACACCCCGAGACGAAGCTGTGGGCCCGCAACAGGCTGGGCGGCAACATGGGCGACGACGTCCGGCTCTCCCACAGGACGAAGAACACCACGAGGACCAGGCCGAGCACCAGCGGTGCGGCGACGTCGAACGACGCCCAGGCATGGCTCGACGACTCGATGAGGCCGAACGTGATGCCGAGGAGCCCGAGCGCGATGGCGCACATCCCCACTGTGTCGAGCTGGCGGGCCTCCGGGTTCCGTGACTCGGCCACGGCCACGAGGGCAATGACGAACCCCACGACCGCGATCGGCACGTTGACCCAGAAGACCGAGGACCAGCTGAAGACCGACAGGAGGGCGCCGCCGACGACGGGCCCGAGCCCGAAGCCGAGGCCCGAGATTGCAGCCCACATGCCGAAGGCACCCGCCCGGCGCTCGACCGGATAGGTCTCGGTGAGGATGGCCAGCGTCAAGGCCGACATGAACGCGCCGCCCGCACCCTGCAGCGCGCGGGATCCGATGAGCGCCACGTCAGAGGTGGAGAGCGCGCAGGCCACCGAGCCGAGCGTGAAGACGACCATGCCGGCCAGGAAGAAGCGCTTGCGGCCGTAGCGGTCTCCCAGCGCCCCGCCGAGGGGGATGAATGCGGCGAGGCTGAGGGCGTAGGCGCTGATCACCCACTCGAGCTGGCCCGCCGTCATGTGCAGCTCCCGCTGGATCGACGGCAGCGCGGTGTTGACGATGGTGACGTCCAGCAGGGTCATGCCCTGTGCGATGCACATCGCCACCAGCGTCAGGCGGCGCCGGCGCGTCACCCGCGGATCCTCCGTGGCGCTCAGAGAGTCAGACACCTGATGGGAGGTGCCGTGGGCGGAGATGCACCGGAATAGTTCATCAATCTACCCGCCCCCTGCCAACCCGTCTGCCGGGCGGCGCGGCCCAATCCGACGCGGAAGAGGGTGGCGCTCGCCGCTGCGGTCAGCCGCGGGAAAAGCGTTGCGGCGGGTCGGAGACGGTGCACCCTTCAATGGCGTCTCCGCAGTGCGGCTCGGCCAGGTCCAGCGCGGCCGGCAGGCCCTCGCCCCGGAACAGCCCCGCCGCCGGGCTGGTGTTCGACAGCGCGTCCGCCGCCAACACCATGGCACCGAAGGTATACGTCGTCCGCTCGTGCATGGGGAAGGTCTCCTGTTCGGGGTAGACCATGCCCGTCCAATACGACCCGTCCCGCAGGCGCAGGTTCTGCCCCGCGGAGAACAGGTCCAAGGCTGGTCCGTCCATGCCGAGAGCATCGAGGGTCAGCACGCACTCGGCCGTCTCGGCTGCAGTGACCCAGTCGCCCGTGGACACGCAGCGTACGCCGAGGCCTTCCATGACGAATGTGGACCACCCCTCCGCGATGCGGCGGCGGCCGGCCTCACCCTCGAGCGCGCCCGAGAGCATCGGGTAGTACCAGTCCATGGCGAACTCGACCTTGGGCGCGAAGGCGCTCGGATGATGCGCCACGGCGTGCCCGAGCCGACCCGCCGCCAACTCCCAGTCCGGACGGTCCTTGGCCAGGCACTCCGCGATCGCCACCGCGCACCGCATGGAGTGGTAGATGGACGACGAACCGGTGAGCAGCGCATAGCGCTCCGGGCGGCCGGTCGAGTCGAGCGACCACAACACCGAACCGTCCGGCTGCTGCCAACGCAGAATGAAGTCGATGCCCTTCTGAATCGTCGGCCACAGCTCGCCGAGGAACTCCACGTCGCCGGTGATCAGATGATGGTGCCAGGCCCCGGCGGCCAGATAGGCACACACGTTGGTATCGAGTCGCGGATCCTTGATCGTGTCGCCCCGGTAGTAGTTGAACCAGCTGCCGTCGGGGAGCTGTCGGCGCGCCAGCCAGCGGTAGGCGTCGACCGCCTCGTCCACCAGGCCGCACACCGTGAGCGCCATGGCCGCCTCGACGTGGTTCCACGGGTCGCAGTGGCCGCCCTCGAACCACGGGATCTGCCCGTCGTGGCGCTGCACCGCCGCGATGGCGTGGCCGGTGGCAAGCACGTCGGCGCTCGAGAGGATGCCGGGCACCTCCGGGAGCGACTTTGAACGGATCTCTTCTGTGGTCATGCTGCAGCTCCCTGGCTCGGTGTGGTCGGCCCACGCCGCCCGGGCACCCCGCGGGGCACGGTGGGGCGCGAGTCGGGCAGTTCTGCCACGCTGGCGACCGGTTTGGTGAGGTAGAGCACCAGGCTCTTGCCGATGACGGGGCTCAGCACCCGGTCGGCGGTCCGTGTGACGAACGGTGCCTTGACGATGTCCCAGACCAGCACCTTGTGGTACGCCTGCACGGCCGGGTGCGTGTCGTTGGACGGGCCGACGAGGCAGCGCAGCCACCAGTAGGGCGAGTGCAGGCCGTGGGCGTGGTGGTGTCCGATCGGTCGGAGTCCCGGCCGAACCCAGCCGGCGCTCCAGGGTGGAACGCCGGTAGATGCGCACATGACCGCCGGGGGTGTCGTGGTACTCGTCGGACAGTGCCCAGTTGATGGCCTCGGGGACGCAACGCGGCACGGTGACCGCCATCGCGCCGCCTGGCCGCAGCACCCGCGCCAGCTCCCGCATGGCCGCGGTGTCGTCCGGGATGTGCTCGAGCACCTCTGACGCGATCACCCGGTCGAACGTCCCATCGGCGAAGGGCAGCACCAGCGCGTCGCCCTGCACGGCCGTGGCCGGATGGCCCGGGGCGATCTCCCCCATGTCGATCATGGCAGCGAAGGTGCCGCGCACCTGCGCCACCTCCTCGGGGCCGGCATCGAGGGCCACGACCGATGCGCCGCGGCGGGCCGCCTCGAACGCGTGGCGGCCGAACCCGCAACCCAGGTCCAGCACCAGATCCCCGGGACCGACGCCCAGCCGGTCGTAGTCCACGGTCAGCATCAGGCCGCACCCTGCGCCAGCGGCGTGTCCAGGTCGTCGACGGCGGCCAACGGTGCGCCGGGGAGCGGCTCCCCGGCCATGACGGCGTCGTAGCAGGCGGCCGTTCCCGCCGCGGTGACCTGCCAGGTGAAGCGGCTGACCACCCGCTCCCGGCCGGCCGCGCCCAAGCGGGCGCGCAGCGCGGGGTCGTCCAGCAGCCGGGCGATGGCACCCGCCAGCGCGCCCGGATCGTCCGGTGGCACCAGCAGGCCCGTCGCGCCGTCGTTGCCCACGACCTCGGGCAACGCGCCACCGGTGGTGGCGACGATGGCCACACCGCACGACATGGCCTCGATCGCCGGCAGAGAGAAGCCCTCGTAGAGGGACGGCACCACAGCGACCTCGGCCTCTCCGTAGAGACGGGCCAGCTCGTCGTCACTGATGCCGCTCACGCAGTGCACTGCGTCGGCGAGCCCCAGCCGGGCGATGGCCTTTTCGACCCGGCCGCCCTCGTTGGGGCGTCCGATCACGGTGAGTTCGACGTCCCGTTCGGTCCGCAGCTTGGCCACCGCTTCGAGGAGCGGCACCAGGCCCTTCATCGGGACATCGCTGCTCGAGGTGACCATGATCCGCCCGGGCATCGGGCTCACGTCGTCGAAGGGGCGGAAGACGGTGGGGTCGACCCCGACGGGGACGACCGTCATGCGCTCGGGTGCCACATCCATCTGCGCGGTGATGTCCTGGCGCGAGTTCTCCGAGACCGTGACCACTGCAGGAAGGGCGCGGGCCACGCGCACCTGCATGCCGAGGAAACCGAACCAGCGGCGTGTCGTGAAGCGCTGCCAGGGGTTCGTCGTGTGGGACAGGGCCAGTTGGCGGTCCACGGTGATGGGGTGGTGCAGCGTCGTGAGGAGGGGCCACCCGTCCTCGACCATGCCGAGCATCCCGGTGCCAAGGCACTGGTTGTCGTGCACGACGTCGAACTCGTCGCGCCGCTGCGCCAGGAGCTGACGGGCCCGCAACGAGTAGGCCAGGGGCTCTCCGAAGCCGGCGGTGCACATGATGGCGAACTCGGTCCAGTCCTCCCGGGAGGTGAACTCGCTCCGGTGCGGGACCCGGAACGGATCGGGCTGGCGGTAGAGGTCGAGGCCCCGGACCGGTGTGAACCCCACGCCCTCGTCGAGGTCGGGCCAGGGGGGGCCGGCGAAGACCTCGACCGAGTGGCCGAGGGCGACCAGCTCCCTGGTCAGGTGGCGGGTGTAGACCCCCTGGCCACCGCAGCGGGGATTCCCGCGGTAGATCAGGAAAGCCACGCGTAAACCCCCAGGTCGGGGCGGTGCGGCGGGAATCGGGGCGGGCAACTCGATGTGGCGCGAGCGCTCCCAGGACTCCTTGGTCTCGATCCACTTCTGGCGAGGCGTTTTAGGCAACGGATGTCCCGCCTCGACTCACCATTGCCCTCTAGCCTCCCCGAACCCCCTGGTCCTGCGCAAACGGCGCCGTCGAGCGACCCGCCCGCCCCGGCGTTCAGCCGATGCCCACCCAGCCGAGCACGGTGAGCAGGACGTAGACGCCGGCCACGATGGCCACCGAGACGATGGCCAATCCCCCTACCCAGCGGGCGACAAGGCCGTTGGCGGCCGTACCGAGGAGCGAGCGGCGGTTGGCCAACACCAGGATCAGGATGAGGGTCATCGGCGTGATGACCCCTTCGAGGACCTGCGTGTTGAGGATGAGCGTGATGAGGTTGCCCGGGATCAGAACCACCGCAGCGCCGATGAGGATCTGGAAGGTGAAGATCCCGAGGAAGACGGGGGCTTTGCGGAAGCTCGAGGAGACCGAGCGCTCCACCCCGATCGCCTCGGCCACGGCATAGGAGGTCGACAGCGGGACCACGGCGGCGGCCAGGGCCGAGGCGCCGAGCAGCCCGACCCCGAACAACGTCGTGGCGAAGGCGCCGGCGACCGGCTTGAGCCCCTCGGCCGCGGTGGTGGCCGAGGTGAGCGGGCCCGTGCCCCCGATCGTGGCCCCCGTGGCCACGATGATCGACATGGCCACGAAGGCGGCGAGCACGGCGCCGGTGATCGCGTCGACCCGCTGGAAGTGGTACTGCTCGGGCTTGACGCCCTTGTCGACGACCGCACCTGCCTCGTAGAGCTGGATGTAGGGCGTGATGGTGGTGCCGATGAGGGCGACCGACAACAAGAGAAAGGACCTCGAGGCCACGAAGTGGGGCCACACCGTGTTGGCCGCCACCTGGTGCCAGTCGGGGTGGGCCAGCACGGCCGCAATCGGGTACGCGATGAACACCAAGGTGAGCAGCAGGAAGACGCGCTCGGCGTAGCGGTACGAGCCGAAGAGCACGAGCGACCAGATGGCGATCGCGGCAATGGGAACCGAGATGTACCGCGACACGTTGAACAGCTCGAACGAGGTGGCGATGCCGCCGAACTCGGTCACCATCAGGCCGATGTTGGCGATGGCGAACGCCGTGATGGCGAACGCCGTCAAGCGGAGGTCGAACTCCTCCCTGATGAGGGCAGCCAGCCCCTTGCCGGTGTAGGTGGCCAGGCGGGCCACCATCTCCTGGACGATGACGTAGGCCACCGTGATCAGCACCATGAGGAACAGGGTGCGATAGACGAACTGCGCACCGGCGGAGGAGTAGGTGACGATGCCGCCGGCGTCGTTGCCGGCCGCCGCGGCGATCAGCCCTGGTCCGGCGGCGGCCAGGTAGATCAGCCACCGCCGCGAGACCCGGACCCTCACGACAGAAGGCGGGGAAAGTGGAATCGGCCTTTCGTGGGCACCAGTGCATCGAGAACGTCGTCGGCCAGGATGCGCCCAATCGGGCGCCCATCGTCGTCAATGACCACCATGGAATGCCGCCGGGCTTCTACCAGCTGCCCGGCCACGTCACCCGCCGATGCGTGGGGACTCACCGTCACCTCGTCCTCGTCGCCCAGGAGCGCGGACATGCGCGTGTCGGTGGAAGTCCGCAGGGCGAGCAGGATGTCGAGGACCGTGACATCACCGAGGAGCCGGCCGTCACCGTCGACGACCGCCACCGCATCGAGGTCGACGCCGTGCGCCCGCGCCTCGGAGAGCCGGTCCACCACCTTCTTGACCTTCTCCCCGGACTTGGCCGTCACCAGGGCTGTGGTCATGATGCCGCCGGCCTCGTCCTCCTCGTAGCCGAGCAGCTCGCGCAATGCGAGCGCCGTCACCGCCGGAATGTGGCGGAGCACCTCGGCCCGAACTGCCAGAGGGAGGTCGCGCAGTGCGTCGACCGCCTCATCGGGCTCCATGGCGGCGAGCAGGCGCGCCGCCTCGACCGGATCGGACTCCCGCAACAGCTGTTCCAGGTCCTCGGGCTGCATCTCCTCGAGCGCATCGGCGGCCTCGTCGGGACCCAGGGCGGCCAGGAGCTCGCGGCGCTCGTCGCGCCGCAGGTCCTCCAGCAGGTCGGCCAGCTCGCCAGGCCGCAGGCGGTGAAGGCCCTCGTTCGTCGTCTTGAGACGAACGTGCGTCGCGGCGCCGCTGACGTCCTTGGCCGACTCGGTGAACGGCTGGATGGCGGCCCAGTCGATGACGCGGTCCGGCGTGGGACGCGGTCGCCACCGCCGTGGGCCGAGACGGCGCAGCAGCGTGGCGTTGGAGATGTCGGCCCCGACGAGCCGGATCCGGCCGATCACCTCGGCCAGGTAGAGGTCGGCGGCGCGGATGACCTGGACTCCCTCGACGTCAACCAGCTGGTGGTCGAGCACGTCCTTCGCCAGCAGGACCTCGCCGGAGCGACGGATGACGTCGCGCAGGTCGAGCCGGGAGGAGCGGAGGACGACCTCGGCATGGCCGATCCGGTCGATGGCGGACGCCGGGACGAAGGCGAGTCGGCGCGCCACCCGGATCACGAGACCGCTCACCGGCGGGTACATCTGCCCGTCGTCCCAGCGGGCGACGACGTCGTCCAGCCGGCCGATCTCCTGGCCGGTCTGATTCCGCACCGGGCGGCCGAGAAGGCCCGCCAACGACACGATGGAGTCGAAGACACCCTCTGATGCGAGTATCCGCCGCGTCCGGCGGCGGCGCTGGTGTGGTGGGCGTTCCGCATCACGGGAACGACCCGGAATAAGGCGTGAGCGGCTCGGCGCGCTCGTCGACGGTGGCGTGGCCATGGAGCTCTCCTCCTGTGGCGTCCCTCGAGGGACCGGTTCGGATCGGACGTCTGGTCGGGCAGCGCGCCACACCAGGGATCAGCGACCGGCGTCTGCCTCCGTGCAATCCCCGCGTTCGAGGCTCAGGGCACGCGCGTGGCGCGGATCAGCTGGGGCACGGAGTTGGGCATGCGCCGGCGACGCTACTGGGGGGTTCGCCCCTCGACATGGCCGCACCTCCTTCTCCGTCGTCCCCGTGCGGAAGGGATCACGTCAACAATTCCTGGCGGGAGATCCTACCGGGCCACACACGACGGCATCGGCCCGTGACCCGGTCGCATGTGGTCGGCGGGGCGGGTACCGTGCCTCGCATGGACCTGGCCTACCCGCCCGAAGCCGAGGAGTTCCGGACTGAGATCGCCGGATGGCTCAAGGAGAACCTGCCCGAAGGCTGGGGTGGACCGGACTTCTCCATGACGCCCGAGGAGCGCAAGGCCTTCAACCAGGAGTGGACGGCGAAGCTCTACGGCGGCGGATGGATCTGCGCCAGCTGGCCGACCGAATACGGCGGGAAAGGCTTGAGCCTCCTGCAACAGGTCGTGCTCAACGAGGAGTTCGCCCGGGTCGGCGCGCCGTTGCGCGCCGACTTCTTCGGCGACACCCTCGTCGGCCCCACCATCCTGCAATGGGGCAGCGAGGAGCAGAAGCAGCAATTCATCCCGGGCATCCTGAAAGGCGAGATCGCCTGGTGCCAGGGCTTCAGCGAGCCTGACGCCGGCTCCGACCTGGCCGGCCTCAAGACGCGAGCCGAGCTCGACGGGGACGAGTGGGTGATCAACGGTCAGAAGGTGTGGACGACCCAGGCGCGCTACGCCGACTACATCTTCCTGCTCGCCCGCACCGACCCCGACGCGCCGAAGCACGCCGGCATCTCCTACCTCCTCGTTCCCATGAAGCAGCCCGGAGTCGAGGTGCGGCCGATCGAGCAGGTGGACGGCTCGGCCGAATTCAACGAGGTCTTCTTCACCAACGTGCGCTGCCCCAAGGACAACGTCATCGGTGGCGTCAACAACGGGTGGAAGGTCGCCATGACGACGCTCGGCTTCGAGCGCGGCACCTCGTCGACCACGGGCCACCGGCGCTTCCAGAAGGAGTTCGACGAGATCCTGGCGGAGGCTCGTCAGAGAGGGCGCGACCGCGATCCCCTGATCCGGCAGCGGCTGGCGCGGTCGTGGTCGAAGATCAAGATCATGGAGATCAACGGCTTCCGCACCCTGACCGACGTCCTCAACGGCACCCACACCACGGCCGCGCTGGGGGCCTGCAACAAGATGTTCTGGTCCGAGGCGCACCAGGAGACGCTGTTGCTCGGCATGGACATCCTGGGCATGGAGGGCCAGGTCCTGCTCGGCGACCAGGGCGGGGACACGCTCCTGCCCGGGGCGCGCCGGGCCAAGGCGAGCTATCCGGTCAACAACCTCCAGTCCCTCTTCTTCTTCTCGCGCTCCGAGACGATCTGGGGCGGTACGGCCGAGATCCAGCGCAACATCGTCGGCGAGCGTGCGCTCGGGCTGCCCAAGGAGCCGAAGCCCAGCTAGTGCCTCGCGGGCTCAGGTAGGCGATTGGACCGGGTCAGGCAGCAGGACGCGGAACGCGGCACCCCCACTCGGGGCGTCCTCCACCCAGGCACGCCCGCCTTGGATCTCGGCGAATTTGCGCACGACGAACAGCCCGAGCCCCAGACCCCCTGGCGCGCTGCCGGCCCGGCGCTGGAACGCCTCGAAGACCGCCTCCTTCTCGGCGTCGGGGATGCCCCGGCCCGCGTCCTCGACCGCCAGGAGGACGCCGTCGGGACGACGGGTCACGGCCACCTCCACGGCGGTGCCCGCCGGCGTGTGGCGCAGTGCATTGCTGACCAGGTTGTCGACGATCCGTGCCGTCAGCTCGGGGTCGAGCGTGACCGTCTCCGTCCCGGATGGGAGCGCCAGATCCTGATCGGATCCGTTCCGGCTCCGGGCGCGCTCGACGACGAGTTCCACGATGTCGAAGGATTGTCGCTGAGGTGCCACGTACCCGCCGAGCACACGCTCGGAGTCGAGCAGATTGGTCAGGATGGCTCGCAGTTCTGCACCCGTCGAGGCCAGACCCTGTGCCATCCTCGCGATCCCACCCTCAGGCAGGTCCGGGTGCCCGACGAGAAGGTCGGCCAGGCCGGCCACCGTCGCGATCGGCGTGTTGAGCTCGTGCGCCGCCGCCAGCAGGAGCGCGTACTTGGCGGCATCCGCGTCGCGCAGGACGGCGGCCGCCTCCTGCTCGCGCCTCAGTGCCTGCTCCAGGGCGGCCCGGGCCGCTTCGCGTTCTCGGACGTCGCGCAACGCGTACTGCATACCGAGACCGCGCCCCTCTGGCCGCCGGAACGGGGCGACGCGGGCCTCCATCGGAAGGTACCCGCCGTCGCCGCAGCGAAAGCGACAGACGGCGGCGCCGCTCCTCCCCACCAGCCCGTCCTCTCGCAGCGACGAAAGGCGGGGCCAGTCGTCGGGGTGGACGAACGCCGAAATGGTGTGGCCCTCCATGGCGTCGGGCTCGATCGCGAGCGTGGTGCCGGTCGACGGGGACGCGAAGGTCACGTGGCCGGCGTCATCGGTGGCGATCACCACGTCCGCCGCGCTCTCGGCGATGAGCCGATAGCGGCTCTCACTGGCGGTCAGCGCGCGTTCAGCCTCGGCCCGACGGCTGACGTCGCTCACCAGCCAGCGGACGCGAGGCACTCCCGGATTCGCCACGCCCCCGACGGTCAGGTGCACCGCGGCGTCGAACGGCGCACCGTCCGGCGGTGCGAACCGCGCCTCGAACTCCATCACGTGGCCCTCCGGACCCGTCACCGCATCGTGGAGCTGGTTCAGGACCTGTCGACGGTCGGGCGCGTCGACGAAGACGATCATGGGTTTGTGAGCCAGGAAGGCGCCCGGGCTCCCCAGCAGGTCACTCGCCGCCCGATTCGACTCGAAGATCACGCCCGACGTGTCGGTGACGAGGTACCCGTCGGGTGCCAGGTCGAACAGCTCCCGATAGCGGGTGACCTCGGCGTCGAGTTGGGCCTGGGCGTGGGCCAGCGACTCATCCTGGGCGCGGATCTCCTCGGCGCTGACCTCGAGCTCCGTGACGGCGGCCGAGGAACTCCTGGACCACCTCGG
>CAWIYI010000003.1:0-15190 GCA_963840245.1 uncultured Acidimicrobiaceae bacterium | reverse complement strand
TCGGAGGCCATGCGTGAGGCGTCACGCCTGGGCGCCAGGGTGCTCGTGGTCTCCAACGTGGTCGACTCCTCCATGGCCCGAGCCGCCGACGGGGTCCTCTACACGCGGGCAGGGCCCGAGATCGGCGTGGCCTCGACCAAGTGCCACCTGGCCCAGATCGTGGCGCTCGAGGTGCTGGGGCTCTACCTGGCCCAGATCCTCGGCACCCGGCCGGCGTCGGAGATCAACGAGATCCTCAATGCCATGGAAGCGCTGCCGGGCCTCGTGGGGGACGCGCTGGAGCGGGCCGGCGACGTCGACGACGTGGCCGCCAAGCTGACCGACGCCCGCGACTTCTTCTTCCTGGGGCGCCACGTCGGCTACCCCGTCGCCCTCGAAGGCGCGCTGAAGCTGAAGGAGCTGGCCTACCTGCGGGCCGAGGGCTACCCGGCGGGCGAGCTCAAGCACGGGCCGATCGCGCTCATTGAGCCGGGCACCGTCGTGGTCGGCATCGCCACGCGCAACCCGCTCTGGGAGAAGATGCTGTCCAACATCGCGGAGGTGCGCAGTCGCGGCGCCACGGTCGTGCTGCTGGCCGACGACGGTGACGAGGAGTCGGCCGCGGCGGCGGACCACGTGCTGTGGGTGCCGCCGACCTCCCCGCTGCTCTCGCCCGTGGTCGGCGTCGTGCCGTTGCAGCAGGTGGCCTACCGCCTGGCCCGCCTCCACGGGCACGATCCCGACCGTCCCCGGAACCTGGCGAAGACGGTGACCGTCGAGTGAGTCGCGATGCCCCCGGTGTGGCCGGTGCCCCCGGTGTGGCGGGGGCCCTCGCCGGGGTCGGGGTCGACGCCGTCGACGTGGCGCGATTCCGACGGGTGCTCGACCGACGCCCCCGCTTCGCGGCGCGGTGCTTCACCGAGTCGGAGCGCTCGGACGCCGGCGGCTCGGCCGACGTGGCCCAGAGCCTGGCGGCGCGCTTCGCGGCCAAGGAGGCGGTCATGAAGGCGCTGCGCTCAGGGATCGGCGGCTTCGCGCTCACCGACGTGGAGGTGTGCCGGACGACGGGGCAGGGTGCCACGAGGAACGCCCCCTTCCTCGTGCTCCACGGCGCCGCCGCCGAGCTGGCGGGTGCGAGGGGCGCGGGCACGTTCCACCTCTCGCTCACGCACACCGACGGCGTGGCGATCGCCTTCGTCGTCGCGGAGCAGGCCCCAGCCCCAGCGCCGAGCCCCAGCCCAATGCGCGCCGTCCTGACCCGCGAGGAGATGCGGGCGGCCGATGCGGCGGCCCTCGAGTCCGTCTCCCACGAGACGCTGGTACAACGAGCCGGGACGGCCACGGCCCACGCCGCGCTCCGCCTGCTCGGCGGCGCCTACGGGCGGCGCGTGGTCGTCGTGGTGGGCAAGGGCAGCAACGGTGCCGACGGCCGGGTCGCCGCGTCGTTCCTGGCCCGGCGAGGGGCCCGGGTACGAGTGCTGGAGGCTGCCGCAGCAGTGGGCGGGGTCACCCTGCCCCCCTGCGACCTCGTGGTGGACGGCGCCTACGGCACCGGCTTCCGCGGCTCGTACGACGCGCCCGGCGTGCCGGCCGGGGCCGGCGTCCTCGCCATCGACATCCCCTCGGGCGTCGACGCCGACAGCGGCGAGGCACCGGGCGAGGCCGTGCAGGCCGACCGCACCGTCACGTTCGCCGCGCTGAAGCCCGGCCTGCTGCAGGGTCGCGGGGCGGTGTGCAGCGGTGCCGTCGAGGTTGCCGACATCGGGATCGGGTTCGCCGTGCCCCGTGCGCTGCTCGTCGAGGACGCCGACGTGGCGCGCCTCCCGCCGCGCCCACGCCACGTCAACAAGTGGACGACCGCGGTCGGGGTGGCCGCCGGTTCGGCGGGCATGGAGGGTGCCGCCATCCTGTGCAGCCGCGGCGCCATGGCCGCCGGCGCCGGCATGCTCCGACTCGGGTCCCCGGGGGATCCCGCCGCGGCCTGGCCGACCGAAGCCGTGCGCATGCGCCTGCCCGCGGCGGAGTGGGCTGGGGCCTTCCTCGAGGCCACCGCCAAGTGCAAGGCCGTCGTCATCGGCCCCGGGCTCGGCACCGACCAGGCCACTGCCGCGGAGATCCGGGCCGTCGTCGCCGCCGTGCCGGTCCCGCTGGTGATCGACGCCGACGCGCTGACCGCGCTCGGCGGCACGGACCCTGCGCGGACCCTGTTCGACAAACGGAGCGCCCCGACCATCCTCACGCCCCACGATGGCGAGTACGCGCGCCTCAGCGGTACGGCCCCCGCGGAGGACCGGCTCGCTGCGGCGCGCCACCTGGCGGGCGCCACCGGTGCCGTCGTCCTGCTGAAGGGCCCGCTCACCGCCGTCGCCGCCCCCGGTGGCCCCCTCCCCGACGTGCTCCTGGCCGCCGCCGGTGGGCCCGCCCTGGCCACGGCCGGCAGCGGCGACGTCCTCTCGGGCATCATCGGCGCCTTCTGCGCCCGGGGGCTGGCGCCATTCGAGGCGGCGGCACTGGCGGCCCACGTGCACGGGCGGGCGGCGTCGCTCGGCCCGGCGCAGGGCCTGGTGGCCGGCGACCTGCCGGCACTCGTGGCGGCCTTCCTGTCCGAGGCGGGTGCGATGCCGGGTTCGATGCCGGCACCGGCACCGGCGGGGGGAGCGGACGGGAACGCCCATGGCTGAGGGTGCGCCGGTGCGGCTCGTGGCCCCGGTCCCGGCCCCGGTCCCGGCGGACGAGGACGCGGCCGTGACGATGGCCCAGGCGCGCTCGCGCCCGGCGTGGGCCGAGATCGACCTGGCCGCGATCGCGCACAATGCGGGTGTGCTGGCCCACCTGGCGGCGCCGGCCGAGCTGTGTGCGGTGGTCAAGGCACACGGCTACGGCCACGGGGGGCCGGCGGTCGCCCGGGCCGCGCTGGCGGGCGGGGCGACCCGGCTGGCGGTGGCGCTGGTCGACGAGGGGGTGGAGCTACGCGAGCACGGCGTCACCGCCCCGGTGCTGCTCCTGAGCGAGTGCGACCCCGCCGCCGCCGCCACCGCGTTGGCCTACGGGCTCACGCCGACGCTGTACTCAGCCGAGGGAATCGCGGCCTTCACCGCAGCCGCGGCGGCTGCCGGACGGCCGGTCGACGTCCACGTGAAGGTCGACACGGGCATGCACCGCGTCGGCGCGCTGCCCGAGGACCTGCACGACATCGCGGCCGCAGTGCGGGGCGAGCCGCTGCTACGGCTCGAGGGCATGTGGACCCACCTGCCCGTCGCCGACGGCGAGCGGGGGGAGGACGCGGCCTTCACCGAGGGTCAGCTCGATCTCTTCGAACGCCTCGTGGCCGACCTGGGCGCCGCCGGCATCACGGCGCCGCTGCTGCACGCTGCCAACACGGCGGGCACGGTGGCCTTCCCGCGCTCGCGGTACGACCTGGTCCGCTGCGGGATCGGCCTCTACGGCTACCTCCCGGGTGGGACCGTACGGAGTTCCTTCGACAAGCAGGCCGGCGGCCGGAGGCTGCGACCGGCCATGGCGCTCAAGGCGCAGGTGGTGGCGGTGCACACGCTCGCCGCGGGAGAGCGCCCCTCGTACGGCCGGCTGCGCCCACTCCCGACGCGCGCGCTGGTCGCCACTGTGCCGATCGGCTACGCCGACGGGGTACCGCGGCGCCTCTTCGACGGCGGCTACGAGGTCCTCATCGGCGGCGTGCGCCGTCCCCTGGCCGGGGCGGTGACGATGGACCAGATCGTGGTCGACTGCGGCGACGACGACTCGGTGCGGCCCGGCGACGAGGTCGTGCTCCTGGGGCGCCAGGGGACCGAGGTCATCAGCGCCGACGATTGGGCGGCTCTGCTGGGGACGATCAGCTACGAGGTGGTGTGCGGCGTCGGGCCGCGCATGCCCCGGATCGTGGTCAACCGCCCCGACGCTCCCGGTGCCTGACACCGACCTCCTGGAGCAGCTGCGGCTCACCGCCTCGACCTGCACCCTCTGCCCGCTGGCCAAGGGGCGCACCCAGGTCGTCTTCGGCGTGGGCGACGCCGCGGCCGACCTGCTCTTCGTGGGCGAGGGGCCCGGCCGCGAAGAGGACCTGGCCGGCGAGCCCTTCGTCGGCCGCTCGGGCAAGCTGCTCGACCGCCTGCTGTGGGAGGAGATCGGCCTGACCCGGGCCGAGTGCTACATCGCCAACGTCGTGAAGTGCCGCCCGCCCAACAACCGCGACCCGGCGCCGAAGGAGATCGAGGCCTGCCGCCCGTACCTCACCGAGCAGATCACCCTTATCGACCCTGCCGTCATCGTCACGCTGGGGAACTTCGCCACCAAGCTCCTGCTCGAGACGGCGCGCGGCATCCGCGAGCTGCGCGGGCAGGTGTTCGAGCGGGGCCGGGCCAACCTGGTCCCGACGTACCACCCGGCTTACGTCCTGCGAGCGGGCGGGGAGGCCATGGCCGAGATGCGGGCCGACCTCGTGCGGGCGAAGCGCCTGATGGCGGCAGACCGGACGTGAACTGGCCCGTCGCCTGGGCGAGCGAGTCGCCCGAGGCCACGAAGGAGCTGGCCGGGCGGGTGGCCCGGCTGTGCCGTTCCGGTGACGTCGTGCTCCTGGTCGGGGACCTCGGGGCCGGCAAGACGGTGTTCGCCCAGGGCTTCGCCGCCGCGCTCGGCGTTGCCGGCCCGGTGACCAGCCCGACCTTCGCGCTGGTGCGCGAGTACCGCTGTGGAGCGGACAGCCCCGTTGGGGCGCTGATCCATGCCGACGTGTACCGCACCGACTCGCTCGACGAGATCACCGACCTGGCCCTGGCCGAGCTCGTCGAGGAGGACGCCGTGGCCCTCGTTGAGTGGGGCGACCGGGCTGCATCGGCCCTGGGGGAGAGCGCGCTCGAGATCACGCTGACCGTCCCCGACCCTGCGGGGACGCCGCAGCGGCGACTCCTGACGCTGGTGGGCCGGGGTCGCTGGGCCGACCAGGCGGGCGCCGCGGCCGGTCTGGTCGAGCAGGCGAAGGGGGGAATGACGTGAACGGGGCGATCGGCGACGTGCCCTCTCGTGGAGGGATGCGCGTCAAAACTATAAACAAGGCTGCTTACAGTGCGCGGAAACATCCGGCCGCCTCGGCACCCCACCGTTCGGGCGACGCCCGCAAGACGACGGTGACGCACCGTGAGCGGACCCGAACCCGGCACAACCCCCGTCATGGTGGCGATCGAGACGGCGACCGAGACGGTCGCGGTGCCCGTAGGGGCGCCGGCGCGTGGCTCGAGCAGGCGAAAGGGGAATGAAGCGAACGGAGGGATAGGGGGTGTGCCCTCGTCGTGGAGGGATGCGCGTCAAAACTATAAACAGGGTTGCTTACAGTGCGCGGAAACATCCGGCCGCCTCGGCACCCCACCGTTCGGGCGACGCCCGCCAGACGACGGTGACGCACCGTGAGCGGACCCGAACCCGGCACAACCCCCGTCATGGTGGCGATCGAGACGGCGACCGAGACGGTCGCGGTGGCCGTGCGCACGCCCGGCGGTGTGCAGGCCGAGCTGGCGCTGACGGGGCGCCGCCGCCACGTCGAGACGCTCACGCCCGCTCTCGAGCACCTGTTGACCCAGATGGACCTGGTCCCCGCCGACCTGGGCGTCGTGGCGGTTGACGTCGGTCCGGGCCTCTTCACTGGCCTGCGGGTCGGCGTCGCCGCGGCCAAGGGGCTGGCCCAGGCGCTCGGCATCGGGGTCGTCGGAGCGACCAGCCTGGACATCCTCACCGCGGGAGCCGCCGGGGCGGGACTGCGGGGCCTGGTCCTGGCCTGCGTCGACGCCCGGCGGGGCGAGGTCTTCGCCGCGGCGCACGAGGTCGGGGCGGCGGGGGTGGACCCGGTGGCGCGCCTGGGCCCCGGGCTGTTCGCGCCCGCTGAGCTTGTCGCCGCGCTCGGCGCCTTCGCCGGCGCGCCGCTGCATGCCGTCGGCGATGGCGCACAGCGGTACGCGCCCGTGTTGCAACAGGCGCCCGGCCTCGCGACGGTCATGCCCGGCCTGTCCTTCCCGCCCCCGACGGCCCTGCTGAATCTGGCCCGGGCGCGGCTGGACGGGGGAGCGCCGCCTGTCGGGCCCGGCGCCGTCGCTCCCCTCTACATGCGTGAGGCGGACGCCACGAGCAACTTCGCGCGTGCGGTACGAGCCTGAGGGGCGAGGCGGAAATGACGCTGCGCATCGAGAAGCTCAAGCGGCGGGACCTGCGACAGGTGCTCCGCATCGAGAGCACGGTCTTCCCCGAGCCGTGGTCGGTCGCGGTCTTCAACTCGGAGCTGGCCCTGCGCAAGGGTCGCCAGTACCGCGCCGCCTGGGACGGTGAGGAGATGGCGGGCTATATCGGGTTCATGCTGGGGGACGACGAGGCGCACATGACCACCATCGCCACGGCCCCGGCCTTCCAGCGTTCGGGCGTGGCCATCACGATGATCGTCGACGGCGTCCGCAGCTTGCGGGCCGCCGGCATCAAGCGCATCTCGCTCGAGGTGGCGGCCAACAACGATCCGGCGCAGGCGCTGTACCGCCGCTTCGGCTTCGCCCCGGTAGGCGTACGCAAGAACTACTACCCGGTCACCGGGCAGGACGCGCTCGTCATGTGGGTCTACGACATCGATTCCGAGGAGTACGCGCAGCGCCTCGACGACCTGGCTGCCGCCGCCCAGGCGATCCAGAAGGCCGGGCCCCGCCCCAAACCCGGCTAGTGGTGCGGGTCGCGCCCAGGCACGAAGGCAAGGACCGCGGGAGACTGTCGCCATGGCAGATCTGACCGACGTCGCCCGGCTGGCCGCGGCCGATCACCACCTCGCCGTCTTCGCCCTGGCGCGGTCCGACGGGACGGTGCACGCCTCGGTGGTCAGCGCCGGCGTGCTGGCCGACCCCGTGGACGGGTCACCTGGCGTCGCGGCGGTCCTGGGTGGTGGATCGCGCAAGCTCGACCTCCTCCGGTCCTCGGGCCGGGCCACGCTGGTCTTCCGGGCCGGCGCCGACTGGGCTGCCGTCTCCGGGCCGGCGCGCTTGATCGGGCCCGACGACGGTGCGGCTCTCGGTCTCGACGTTCCGGCCATCATCAGGTCGGTCTTCACGGCGGCCGGTGGGACGCACGAGGACTGGGCGGAATTCGATCGCGTCATGGCGGCAGACCGGCGCTGCGCGGTCTTCCTCCGCGCTGACGCCATCACCTCCAACCCGGGAGCGGGCTGACGCGATCGCCGGCGGGCGCCCACACCTAGGGTGGGCTCCGATCGAGAGGAGCTCACTGCCATGGAAACGATCGCGCTCGGTAGCCAGGGCCTGAGGGTCTCACGCCAAGGGCTGGGCTGCATGGGGATGTCCGACTTCTACGGTCCGGGCGACGATGCGGAGTCGACCGCCACCATCCACCGCGCGCTCGAGCTCGGGGTGACCTTCTTCGACACGTCCGACATGTACGGCCCGCACACCAACGAAGTGCTGGTGGGCCGGGCGTTGGCCGGGCACCGCGACGAGGCGGTCATCGCCACCAAGTTCGGCATCGTGCGCGACCCCGACAACCCGTCCAGGCGCGCCGTCAACGGCCGCCCCGACTACGTGCGCCGGTCCTGTGACGGCTCGCTCTTGCGCCTCGGCGTCGACCACATCGACCTCTACTACCAGCATCGGGTGGACCCCGACACCCCGATCGAGGAGACGGTGGGAGCCATGGGTGAGCTCGTGACCCAGGGCAAGGTGCGCTACCTCGGCCTCTCGGAGGCGGCTCCCGCCACCATCCGTCGGGCCCACGTCGTGCACCCGATCTCGGCTCTGCAGACCGAGTATTCGGTCTGGTCGCGCGACCCGGAGGAGGAGATCCTCCCCACACTGCGAGAGCTCGGCATCGGATTCGTCCCCTACAGCCCGCTCGGCCGCGGCTTCCTGACGGGCGTCCTGCGCTCCCTCGACGACCTGGACGAGGGCGACTTCCGCCGCTACCAGCCCCGGTTCCAGGGCGACAACCTGGCGGACAACGTCGCCATCGTCGAGGTGGTCGACCAGCTGGCTTCGGCCAAGGGCTGCACGCCCGGGCAGATCGCCCTCGCCTTCGTGCACGCGGCCGGAAGGGACGTCGCCCCGATCCCGGGCACCAAGCGCCGAACCTATTTGGAGGAGAACGTCGCCGCGCTCGACGTCGAGCTGACCGAGGAGGACCTCGCCGTGCTCGACACCGTCGCCCCGGCGAAGGGCGACCGCTACGCGGACATGTCCCCCGTCAACCGGTAGGGCACGAGCCGCGCGGCCTCATTTCAGGAATCTGCTTACGTCTGCGCGTCTGGCGCGTCAGCGGGCGAGCAGGCGGCGCGCCCGTCCGAGCGCCTTTCTCGGCGTCGCCTGGGTCCCGGCGACGCGCCACCAGGCCTGTTCGAGCGTCGTCCCCACCGTCGGCCGGCGCGGCCGGCGGCAGACGTAGGCGAGCAGATAGCAGTTCTCGATGTCGTCGAAGACACCGCGCTTGGTTGCGAGCTCGATGGGATCGAAGACGCCACGGGTCACCGACTCGCCGCCGTAGTTGATCCCCATCGCCCGCTCGATCACGAACCCGTTGCCGCGGAGCATGGCGGCCATCTCGGCGTGCCTGTACTCGTACTTGTGGTCCGGGTCGATGAACGCCTCCTGCTGCAGCCGCGTCAGGTTGGCGTTGGGCGTGTCGAGGGCCAGGATCCCGCCGGGCTTGAGGACGCGCCGGGCTTCGGCCAGCACCTGCTCGGCTTCGGCGCGGGTGATGTGCTCGATGCTCTCTCCGCTGTAGACCATGTCGAACGAGGCGGACGGGTAGCTGCTGAGGTCGGTCATGGAGTGGTAGCGGTAGCTGACCCGTCCGCCGGCGACGTCGACCGAGGTCAAGCGCTGGTCGTCC
The DNA here is from genome assembly GCA_963840245.1 of uncultured Acidimicrobiaceae bacterium. Classification (GTDB taxonomy): domain Bacteria; phylum Actinomycetota; class Acidimicrobiia; order Acidimicrobiales; family RAAP-2; genus Bog-473. The sequence goes on along the minus strand of CAWIYI010000003.1, from coordinate 6,334 downwards.
TGGTACAGCTCGTGTCGGTCTTCGCTCGGCAGGTCGACGATGACGATCTCTTCGAACTTGTACGGGTAGCCCATCAGGACGAGCGCGCCGTAGGGAACGCCCAGGGCGACGCCTCCGATGTCGAGAATCCGCCGGGCCTTCGGCAGGCTGCGGATGAAGACTCCGCGCCCGTAGTGCAGGGACGGGCCGAACTCGGTCATGGGGGCCGAATGGCTCCACTCCGCCGAGTGGATCAGCCACTCCATGAGCTGGCGCGGGCTCTTCGTGCCGTGCTCGAGCTCCGCCACGAACGGATCGTCCGTGGCGGGGTCGCGGCCGAAGAGGACGTGGAAGAGTCCTCGGTGCAGCTCAGGGGCTGGGAGGTCCTCGAGCAGCCCCGAGTCGGGGAACGAGTCGGGCAGCGGAAGCGCCTTGCTCCCCCGCTGCCAGCGCAAACGGCCGGACCTGGACTCGGCCTGCATCCCGCCGACTGTAACCGGCCCCGCTCCGGCGGGGCCCCCGGCTCACCCGGTCCGGGTCCCCCGTGCCGCGTCGTTCGCAGTGCACAACTCGGCCAATACCCCGCTAATGGTGCCGAGAGGGTCGGTCGCGGCGATCTCGGCCTGGAGCGCACGGGCCCGGCTGCGGTAGGAAGGGCGGTCCAGTACTCGACGCACGGCGCGCGCCACCATGGCCGCCGAGGGCCGCCGGTGTGCAGGTTGACGCCCGCTCCCGACCACTGCACGCGCGCCGCCACCTCGGGTTTGTCCTCGCTGTCGCCGGCCACCATGAGCGGTCGGGGCGCGCCGGCGCCGGCGAGCCTCGCACTCACAGCATCGCGGTCACCGCGTCACCGCGTCACCGCGTCACGACGGCACCGCTCCAGGCCGGGAGCGTGCACGGGTCCCCGATGCTCGACCGTTCGAGACCCTGCTCGGTGCTCACCGTCACCGTCCCGCTCACGCCGTCGAAGGTCGCGTCGGCTCCACTCATGTTGAGGAGCACGGTGGTGCTGCCGCCTCGGGCGTACGCCCACGTGTCCTCCGGCGAGGCGAGCGACCGGTAGGGCCCGACGGCGAGATCCTCGCTGGCCTTCCGGGCCGCGACGGTCCGGCGGCACAGCTCGAGCACCGAGTCGGGGTCGCCTTCCTGGTCGGCCACGTTGCACAGCGCCGGGTCGGCCATGGGCAGCCAGGTGCGGACACCCGGCGGGGTGAACCCGCCGCCGGGCTCGCCGTTCCACGGCATCGGCGTGCGCTCGGCGTCGCGACCTTTGTAGACGGGCCAGAAGCGCGCGCCGATGGCGTCGAGGACGTCCTCCCTCTCAATGGGGCCGTCGACCAGGCCGATCTCGTCGCCCTGGTACAGGAACGGCGTGCCCCGCAGGGTGAGCATGAGCAGCAAGGCAACCTTGACCTTGGCCGGGTCGCCGGCCGCCCAGCGGGTGGCAAGCCGGGACACGTCGTGGTTGGACGCCGTCCAGATGGGCCATGCTCCGTCGGGCAGGAGGGCCTCGGTGTCCTCGACGACGGTGCGGAGCGCGCCCGCCTCGAACGGCGCGTTGATGAACACGAAGTTGAAGCCGCCGTGCAGCTCGTCGTGCCCGTTGCCGTAGAACTCCGCCAGCGTGGGCAGACGTTCCACGTTGGTCTCACCGATGAGGAGGCGTCGGGGCTCGTAGGTGTCCGCGAGGGCGCGCCAGCGACGCAGGATGTCGTGGGCCTCGGGCCGGTCGGTGTTGTAGACGGCGCGTTGCCCCATGAACTGCTGGTCCAAGGGGTCGTCCTCGGTGGCCGGCGGGTTGTCGCGCAGCTCCTTGTCCTTGATCATCATGTTGCACACGTCGATCCGGAACCCCGCCACGCCGCGGTCCCACCAGAAGCGCACGATGTCGTCGAACTCGCGCCGCACCTCCTCGTTCCACCAATTCAGGTCCGGCTGGGACGTCTCGAAGTTGTGCAGGAAGTACTGGCCGCTGGCCTCATCGAGCTCCCAGGCGGGGCCGCCGAAGATGCTGACCCAGTTGTTGGGCGGCCCGCCGTCGGGCTTGGGGTCGGCCCAGACGTAGTAGTCACGTTTTGCCGAGTCCCGCCCGCTCCGGGCGTCGACGAACCAGGCGTGCTGGTCGCTGGTGTGGTTGGGCACCAGGTCCATCAGGATGCGGATGCCCCGCTGCCCCGCCTCGCGCACGAGGGTGTCCAGGTCGTCGAGCGTCCCGAGGGCGGGGTCGATGGCGCGGTAGTCCGAGACGTCGTAACCCCAGTCGCGGTTGGGCGACGCGGTCACCGGCGACAGCCACACCGCGGTGATGCCGAGCCGCGCCAGGTGGTCGAGCTTGGACACGATGCCGGGCAGGTCCCCCACGCCGTCGCCGCTGCTGTCGACGTACGAGCGGGGATAGATCTGGTAGAAGACGCCGCCGTGCCACCAGCGGTCGGGATCGCTCTTCGGGCTGGCTTGCGCCATCAATGTCCCCTTCGGCTCGTGACGGGTCGCCCGGGAGCGTAGCGACACCGGCCGTCGGGGTGCCGGTCCGGGTTCGAGGTGCTCAGAGCGTCTGCGCTGTGAGCGTTCCGAGGAGTTGGTCCCTGAGCGCGCCCGATGCCAGGTCGGTCATGACGCCGGGTCGGTCATGCAGTCGTGGTCTTCGGGTTGGTGACAGTGGCGAGCTCGGCAGCGGCATTCTCGAAAGCGGCATTCTTCGCCGTGGGCTGAAGACGCTGACGTTGTCGTTCACTACGTGACCATGTGACCTTGCGCTTACGGGTTGGCGATCAGGGAGAGCAGGTGGCCCTGGAGGTCGCCGGGAGTCGGTCCCACGAACGAGATGAGGATCATCAAGTGGCTCAACCGGCCCCGGGCCGCGTCGGCGATGGTCATGTGCGCTTTCAACGTGATGCCTTGATACGTGATGGGCATCACCAACGAGATCCCGGATTCGCCTCCCACCGTTGCAGGCGGGTCGAGGACCGAGCCACTCGTCTGGCCGAGCTTCATGTCCTTCGTGAGTCCGAGAAAGGAGTGCCCGCTTCCCTTGCTGAGCGTCAGCGCGAGGCAGAAGGCGACCTTGGGGTTGGACCAGACGGCCAAGAAGCGCTGTGCCTGGGCCGCCGTTCCGAAGACCCCGACCTGGTCGTTGACCTGGATCGTCTGGTCGTTGGACTGGAACGTTTTCCCTTCGGCGGTCGGCGGATTCGCGTTCAGCTGTGAGCGAGGGATCCCGGCGCACGAGGACACGCGGACCAATATCTCGTAGCCGTCGTCGGCACCTTGACCGTTCCCGGAGTTGCCCGTGTCCCCGGAGTTGCCGGAGTTCCCCGAGTTGCCCGAGCCCTTCTGAACGGTCCAGCCCGCCGGAAGCTCGGAGAGGTTCAAGAGGTCCTTCCGTCCCTCCGCCATGAGGGCTCGCTCGCTCGGCGCCGGTGACGGGTTCGGCTGTGTCGCGGCCGCGCGACCGACGAACGGCCCCACCGGCAACGAACCCGTCAAGACCGATGCCGGCAACATCGCCAGGCTGAGCGCCAACCCGATGTGACGGGCACGGGCACGGGTCCGGACGCCGGTTGTCGCGATCGAAACGGCTGTCGCGACCCTCTGATGCCTTGTCATCGAAACCCTCCTCGTTCCCCCGGAACCTCGACAGGGCGCTCCCCGGCCTGGTGACTCTAGGCTCCGCGTGCAATCAGGGTTGGAGGAGCGCTTGTACGACCGGTTGGCTGTACGACCGGTTGTACGACACACCGGTAAATGCCCGGTTAATCCGAAGCGTTCGGGGGGCGGATCGAGGCCGAACGAGACCCAGAACGAGGGGCGGAGGGAAGGCGGATCGGGCCGCAGAGGAAACGGAGCGGCGCCCAGGTTGCCAGTCCCCGCCCGGCCCGCTACTCTGGCACTCGCAACCTGAGAGTGCTAACGAGTGCCAAGGAGGCCTGTTCCAAATGAAGTTGCACCCCCTCGATGACCGGATCGTCGTCCGTCCCGGCGAGTCCGAGGAGACCACCGCCTCTGGCCTGGTCATTCCCGACACCGCCAAGGAAAAGCCCCAGCAGGGTGAGGTGATCGCCGTAGGACCGGGCCGCCGCTCCGAGGACACCGGCGAGATCATCCCCATGGACGTCACCCAGGGCGACACGGTCGTCTACTCCAAGTACGGCGGCACCGAGATCACGGTGGAGGGCGAGGACCTCCTCATCCTCTCGAGCCGCGACGTCCTGGCCAAGCTGGCCTGATCGGTCACACGCATTCCGGGTCTGCCCGCCGCCCCGGTTCCCCCCGGGCCGGCGCGGCGGCCTCCCCACAATTTTCCTGAGATTCGAGGACTCGAGAGGAGTTCGACAAAGTCATGCCCAAGATCCTGAAGTTTGACGAGAATGCCCGCCGCGGGCTCGAGGCCGGCGTCAACAAGCTGGCCGACACCGTGAAGGTCACCCTGGGGCCGAAAGGCCGCAACGTGGTGATCGAGAAGAAGTTCGGCGCCCCCACCATCACCAACGACGGTGTGTCCATCGCCCGCGAGGTCGAGCTGGACGACCCGTTCGAGAACATGGGCGCCCAGCTGGTCAAGGAAGTCGCCACCAAGACCAACGACGTCGCCGGTGACGGCACGACGACGGCCACCGTGCTGGCCCAGTCGCTGATCGCCGAGGGGCTGCGCAACGTGGCCGCCGGCGCCAGCCCGACCGGTTTGAAGAAGGGCATGGAGAAGGGCGTCCAGGCCGCGGTCGAGAACATCGCCAAGCAGGCCAAGGACGTCGGCGGCAAGACGGAGATCGCCCAGGTGGCCTCCATCTCGGCGGCCGACAACGCCATCGGCGACGTGCTGGCCGACGCCATCGACAAGGTCGGCAAGGACGGCACGGTCACGGTGGAGGAGTCCAACACCTTCGGCATCGAGCTCGAGCTCACCGAGGGCATGCAGTTCGACAAGGGCTTCCTGTCCCCGTACTTCGTGACCGACCCCGAGCGCCAGGAGGCCGTGCTCGACGAGCCGGTCATCCTCTTCTACAACTCCAAGGTCAGCGCGGTGCACGACCTGGTCCCGGTGCTCGAGAAGGTCATGCAGACCGGCAAGCCGCTGCTGATCATCGCCGAGGACGTCGAGGGCGAGGCCCTGGCCACCCTCGTGGTCAACAAGATCCGCGGCACCTTCACCTCGGTCGCCGTCAAGGCCCCGGGCTTCGGTGAGCGCCGCAAGGAGATGCTCCAGGACATGGCCGTCCTCACCGGCGCCCAGGTCATCAGCGAGGAGATCGGCCTGAAGCTGGAGAGCGCCACCATCGACCTGCTGGGCAGCGCCCGGCGCGTCATCGTCACCAAGGACGACACCACCATCGTGGACGGTGCCGGCTCGAGCGACGACGTGAAGGGCCGCGTCGCCCAGATCAAGCGGGCGATCGACGACACCGATTCGGACTGGGACCGCGAGAAGCTCCAGGAGCGCCTGGCCAAGCTGGCCGGCGGCGTGGCGGTCGTCAAGGTCGGCGCCGCCACCGAGGTGGAGCTCAAGGAGAAGAAGCACCGCATCGAGGACGCGCTGTCCGCCACCCGCGCCGCGGTGGAGGAGGGCATCGTGGCCGGCGGTGGCACTGCGCTCATCCGGGCCCGCAAGTCCGTGAACGACCTGGCCGACTCGCTCGAGGGCGACGAGGCCACCGGTGCCCGCATCGTGGCCCGCTCGCTCGAGGAGCCACTGCGCTGGATCGCCTTCAACGCCGGGCTCGAGGGCGCCGTCCTGGTCAGCCAGGTGGAGGCGGCCAAGGGCAACCACGGCCTCAACGCCGCCAACGGCCAGATGGAGGACCTGGTCAAGGCCGGCATCATCGACCCGGCCAAGGTGACCCGTTCCGCCCTGCAGAACGCGGCCTCCATCGCCGGCCTGCTGCTCACCACCGAGGCTCTCGTCGCCGACAAGCCCGAGAAGGTGGACGCCGCAGCCGCGGCAGCCGCCATGGCGGGTGGCGGCATGGGTGGGATGGGCGGCATGGGCGGGATGATGTTGTCCGTCTCAACGTTTGTCTGCGTGCGGTGGCCGGGCTTTCGGGTCCGGCCACCGAGCATCCCCGGGAACGGCCGCCGGTGATGCTGTCGGGACACACGCCGCGCGCAAATCCCGGCGGCGCGGCGGTATCCTGCGACGTGTGTCGGGCTTCGTGGCCGGGTCTTCGGGCCCGGCTCCGGCGCGTCAGCGACGAGATGCGTGTGCCACACTGGCGACGTGGCGGCCGTGACCGTGTCCTTGCGCCGCATCCTCCTCCCCGTTGTCCTCGCGTTGATACTCGTTGTGCTCGGCGCCGGCGGCACCGCGGGAGACGCCGGTGCGGCCATCCGCTCGTCCATGCCGTCGGGCTCGACGCCT
>CAWIYI010000002.1:0-16456 GCA_963840245.1 uncultured Acidimicrobiaceae bacterium | reverse complement strand
GGGGACGGTGGGGACGGTGGGGACGGTGGGCCTTGTGGGCCTTGTGCGGCCTGCTCGGTGGTGGAGGTGCCTGCGGTGCCTGCGGTTCCTTCGGTGCCCGCGGTTCCTGTGGTGCCTGGTGTCTCGTCTGGTGCTGAGTTCATGGGTCCAGCGTGACGATGCGCAGGTCAGGCGTGAATCCGGCAACACCCTGGTCCGACCCTGAGAGCACCCCCGAGGCCTCAGGGACATCCCCGATAGCCCTCGTGGGCACTGCGGCGCGATCATCGAGGTATCGCAGAGGCACCCGATCCCGGTACGCGTCCGCTCGCCGACGGTGGCCGCCCGACTGAGCCGTCGTGGACCGCGCCCGAAACCGGGGCCGGGACCCCTCCTCCAGCCGACAGCCGTGGCCGGGGCCGTGGCCAGGGCAGGGGCCATGCGCACTGGACCTCCCACGACCGGTACGAGTACGGGTACGAGAACGGCGAGCGGTACGGGCACTGGTCCGATTGGCGACACCATCGCCACCACCACGCCGGCGGGAAGCTGCGGACCCTGCGCCGCAGTCCCGACAACCGGGTCCTGGGGGGCGTCTGCGGTGCGGTGTCGCAGGCGACGGGGATCGACTCCACGTTGGTACGCATCGGCTTCGCCCTGCTGGCCATAGCCAGCGGCGTGATGGTGTTCGTCTACGCAATGGCCTGGTTGCTGATCCCGATGCAGGGGGAGACCACCAACATCGCCTCTCGCGCCGTGAGCGATCGCAGGGGCATCCGGACGATCGCCGCCATCCTCATTCCGACGCTCATCGCGGTGCAGTTCATCACCAGCTCCCTGCACGTCCCCTTCATCGGTTTCATCGGATGGCCGACGTTCTTGGCCGCCGGCGTGATCATCCTCATCTGGCGCAACGCCGACGCGTCGGAGAAGGCGTTCATCGACCACGACGTCGTGCCGCTGTTCGGGGCGGACAGTCATGGGGAGGGTCGCCGGTGGCTGATCGCCCGCGTCGTCGTGGGTGTCTTCATCGGGGCGGCTGGTATCGCGCTGTTGGTCGAGGGCCATACGACGGTGGCTGCGCTCCGGCCGGTTGGTGGCGCCGCCCTGGTCATCGCCGCCAGCGTCGTGATCTTCGGTCCCTGGTGGCTCAGCCTCGTCCGGGACCTCATCGCGGAACGTCAGGCGCGTGCGCTGGCCGAGGAGCGGGCCCAGATGGCGGCCCACGTCCATGACTCCGTGCTCCAGACCCTGGCCCTCATCCAGCGCTCGTCGGACGACCCCCAGCACGTGGTGCAGCTGGCCCGGGCGCAGGAGCGCGAGCTGCGCGCCTGGCTCTTCGATGGCCGGCCGCCGGGCGCGATCGGCGAGGACGCCACCACGCTGGCCGAGGGCGTCGGCCTGCTGCAGCGGCAGGTGGAGGCCGACCACGGCATCGCCGTGCAGGTGGTGATGGTGGGGGACTGCGACCTGGACGAGGCCTTGCGGGCGCTGCTCGATGCGGCCCGGGAAGCCACGGTCAACGCGGCCAAGTGGTCGGGCGCCGACCAGGTCTCGGTCTATGCCGAGGTCGAGACGGACACGGTCATGCTCTACGTGCGGGATCGCGGTCGCGGGTTCGACCCCGAAGCCGTGCCCGAGGACCGTCAGGGCATCGCCCGCTCCATCCGGGCCCGGGTGGCGCGCTTCGGCGGCTCGGCTGTCGTCCGCTCGGCGCCGGGGGAGGGGGCCGAGGTCCAGCTCTCCATGCCGCGGCGGGAGCGGGTGAAGTGAAGTGACCGATGTGGCGCGCAGCGCCCGGCCGCGCATCTTCCTCGTCGAGGACCATGCGGTCTTCCGCGCCGGCGTGCGGGCCGAGTTGGGCGACGCGGTCGAGGTGGTGGGTGAGGCCGACGAGGCGGCGGCCGCCATCGAGCTCATCGGTGAGCGCCTGCCCGATGTGGTCCTGCTCGACGTGCACCTCCCGGGCGGCGGGGGCCATGCGGTCCTGGTCGGGGTCCTGCCCCATCACCCCGAGGTGCGATTCCTGGCCCTCTCCGTCTCCGACGCCCCCGAGGACGTCATCGATGTCATCCGGGCCGGCGCCCGCGGCTACATCACCAAGACGATCTCGGGCCCGGAGCTTCTCCGGGCCGTCTACCGCGTCGCTGCCGGGGATGCCGTCTTCTCGCCGCGCCTGGCCGGCTTCGTGCTCGACGCCTTCGCCCAGGGCGGCGCACCCGCAGCGGGACTCGACCCCGAGCTCGACCAGCTGTCGCCACGGGAGCGCGAAGTGCTGCGCCTGATCGCGCGCGGCTACACCTACAAGGAGGTGGGCCGCGATCTCAGCATCTCGGCCAAGACGGTCGAGTCACATGTCTCCTCGGTTCTGCGCAAGCTCCAGCTCTCGACGCGCCACGAGTTGACGAGATGGGCCACCGATCGTCGCTTGGTCTAGACAGGGGGGATGTCCGAGGACCTCGTCACCGAACATCGTGACGCGGCCGAGCTGGCCGGGATCGCCGGCCGGGCGCTCGTGGAGCTGCGCGACAACCCGCCCGCGCTGCGCGATCTCGGCGCGGCGGGGGACCACATGGCCCACCAACTGCTCGTGGCCGAGCTCAACCGGCTCTATCCCGACGACGATGTGCGCTCCGAAGAGGGACTCGAACATGTAGCGGGTTCCGGCCGGCTCTGGATCGTGGACCCGCTCGACGGGACCCGCGAATTCCGCCAGATCGGGCGGAGCGACTGGGCCGTACACGTGGCGATGGCCGTGGGCGGCGTGGCCGTGGTGGGTGCCATCGCCCTGCCGGCGCTCGACATCGTCCTCGCCACCGACGACCCCCCGGTGCTCCCTCCCTTGCGCACCGGCGAGGCGCCACGCGTGGTGGTCTCGCGGAGCCGACCTCCCGATGTCGCCTACGACGTGACGGAGGCGATCGGAGGCGTCATGGTCCCGATGGGGTCGGCGGGCGCGAAGATCGCCGCGGTCATCCTCGGCGCGGCGGAGGTCTACGTCCATGCCGGCGGCCAGTACGAGTGGGACTCGTGCGCCCCGGTGGCCGTCGCCACCGCGAGCGGGCTGTACGCCAGCCGGCTGGACGGGGAGCCGCTTCGCTACGGCGACCCCGACGCGTGGCTGCCCGACCTCGTCGTCTGCCGCCAGGAGTACGCCGAAGCCGTGCTCGCGGTCACGACGCGACAGCGCCGGCCGTATTGGTGAGCCGCTGCGCGCCTGGAGCGCGTGACGGCCCGGTCCGGAATTGACAGAACCCCGTCTCGCAACGAGACGGGGTTCTGTCGTGATCCTTGTGCGCTCGGCGTCAGCCGATGGCGCGCACGTTGGCGGCCTGAAGGCCCTTCGGACCCTGGTTGGTCTCGAACTCGACCTTCTGTCCTTCTTCGAGATTGCGGTAGCCCGTACCGCTGATCGCGCTGAAGTGCACGAAGACGTCGGGGCCCCCACCGTCCTGGGTGATGAAGCCGAAGCCCTTCTCACCGTTAAACCACTTCACGGAACCAGTTGCCATTGAAAATCCACTCCTCTCCTGGCCAGATTTGACCCGTGTCGCTGGGGTCATGGCCGGTAGCTCTTGCGAGCTAGAGGGATTTCCAAACTTGTGATGGTGGTGCCCTCGGAGGTGAACCTTAGCGCGCTGTGGCGGCTGAAGGGGGTTTGGGGCATTTGGGGCCATTCGTCACGGGTTGTTCACGCCCGGGATCGTGCCTAGCTTGGTTGGCATTTCTCGCCCGAAGAAGGGGGCATCCATGACAGTGACCGCCAATCCGTACCTGGAGGGCAACTTCTCCCCCGTCCTCGAAGAGGTCACGGCGACCGACCTGCCCGTCACCGGTCACGTGCCCGAGGCCCTCCATGGCCGCTACCTGCGCAACGGCCCCAATCCCGCCTCGCCCCCCGAACCCTCGACCTACCACTGGTTCACCGGCGACGGGATGGTGCACGGGATCCGGCTGCGTGACGGGCGGGCCGAGTGGTACCGCAACCGCTGGGTGCGCTCGGCCGAGGTCGCACGCATCCTCGGCGAGGAGCCCCACCCGGGTCCGGTGCACGCAGACATGGACTTCGGGCCCAATACCAACGTCATCGGGCAGGCGGGCCGTACCTTCGCCATCGTCGAAGCCGGGATGCGCCCGTACGAGCTGACCGACGAGCTCGACACGATCGGGCCCTGTGACTTCGGCGGCACGCTCGACGGCGGCTACACGGCCCACCCCAAGCGCGACCCGCTCACGGGTGAGCTCTACGCCGTCTCCTATTTCTTCGGCTGGGGCAACGACATCGAGGTGACGATCATCGACGCGGACGCCAAGGTGCGCTCCAGCCGGCGCGTCGCCATGGGCGGGCCGGTGAGCGTGCACGACTGCGCGATCACGCAGCGCTCCATCGCCCTGCTCGACCTCCCGGTCACGTTCAGCCTCGATGCTGCCGCGTCGGGCGCATCCTTCCCCTACCGCTGGGAGGAGGGCTATCGATCCCGTGTCGGCCTCTTGCCCCGAGACGGCGATTCGACCGAACCCGTCTGGCACGACGTCGAGTCGTGCTACGTGTTCCACCCGATGAACGCGTTCGACGACCCCGACGGCGACGGCATCGTGCTCGACGTGGTGCGACACCCCTCCATGTTCCGCACGATGCACCTCGGGCCCTCCGAGGGTGCGCCCACACTGGAGCGCTGGCATCTCGACGGTCACGGGGGCGCGGTCAAGGAGGAGCGGCTCGACGACCGCGGGCAGGAGTTCCCCCGCGTCGACGAGCGCCGCGTCGGCCTGCCCCACCGGTACGGCTACGCCGTCGCCGTGGGCAGCTCCGACGGCATCGTCGGCACGGAATCGGTCCTGCTCCGCCACGACTTCGAGCGGGGCACGGGCCAGGCCCGTTCCTTCGGTCCGGGGACGAGCCTGGGGGAGGCGGTCTTCGTGCCCCGGGAGGACGGCGCCGGCGAGTCGGACGGCTGGCTGCTCCTGCTGGTGCACTCCGCCGAGACGGACTCCTCCTCCCTGCACATCCTCAACGCCGACGACGTCGAGGGGGAGGCCCAGGCCGTCATCGAGCTGCCCCAACGCGTGCCGGCGGGCTTCCACGGCAACTGGGTGCCCGACCCGGCCTGACCAGCGTTCGTTTGACCGCACCCCGGCGCGGGTAGGATTTCTCGCGTGTTCGTCTGGCACTGGGTTCAGCAGCACCGGCTGCTGTCCGTGATGGTGCTGGCCTTCTTCATGGTCAGCTGCGCGGGTGGGACGGCGTGGGCACTCGTCTTCCGCACCGTGTCGTCTCCGGTGGGGCTGCGCGACGCGCTGCGCATGTACCGGCGCGAGCAGACCGGCAAGGTAGTGGCGACGCTGCGCAACCGGATGCCGACCCCGGGGGTCTACACGTACCGCACGAGCGGAGGCGAGAGCCTCAACCTGGTCGGTATGGCCCGCTCCTTTCCTTCGAGCACCTCCATGATCGTCGCCGACGGGCGCTGTGCGACGGTGAGCTGGGTCCCGATCACGCAGCACACCGAGGCGACGACCGTGTGCAACGCGCCCAACGGTGCGCTGACCGTTCCGAAACTCGTGACGGACGAGTCCATCGCCGGCTCGACGACAACTTCGACGATCGAATGCCCGGCCTCGACCTACCTGCTGCCGCCGGCGCCCCGCCCGGGTCAGAGCTGGGGCGCCACCTGCCACTCGCCAGCCCGGCCGAGAAGGTCGAGCTGGCGGGCCGGGCGTTGGGTCAGTCCACCATGGTGGTGGGCGGCCAGACGGTCTCCGTGATGCACACCCGGCTCATGCTCACCTTCACCGGCACCGAGCACGGGACCAACCCGACCGACTTCTGGATCGTCCCCAGCAGCGGCCTGATCGTGCGCGAGCAGGAGACGGTGGGCGTGACCCAGGGCGGTGTCCACTACACCGAGAACATGGAGACCACGCTCACCAGGCTCGACCCGGCGCGTTAACGACGGCTTTACAGGCGCCCTCTACAGTGCGTCGGATGGCGATGGGGATCGAGGGCGCGCCGTGGCCGCAGCCGGCGCCGGAGACGCGGTTTACCTGGGGTCCTCCTGCCGAAGACCAGATGCCGCCCGAGGTCCGGTACGCGACCTGGGGCCGTCGTGGGCTCGGCTTTCTCGTGGACTTCCTCCTGATGGTCTCTGTTCCCGTTGCCTTCTTCATCGCCTTCTCGTTCTCGCTGCCGGACACGAACAATCCTGACCCCCCGATGACTGCAGCCTCCTGGGTCTGGTTTTGGTGCTGGCTGGCCTCGCTCAGCGTGTTCGTCCTGTACCCGGTCTGGTTCATCGGCCGGCGCGGTCAGACGCCAGGGATGCGGCGGATGCAGATTCGCCTCTTTCAGATAAATCGTGAGGGGAATCTCGAAGCACCGAGCCGGCAGCGCGCCTGGGGCCGCGCCGTCATGGCATTCGTGTTCTGGTTTCTCCTGGTCGCCTGGATCCTCGACTATCTCTGGCCGCTGGGCGACAAGCGTCACCAGTGCCTCCACGACAAGGTCGCCCGCACGGTCGCCGTCGACGTGCGCGAGGCGCCTGGTGCGCACGATGGAGTCCGCGGGGTGGTCGACCGATCGCCTACGGGGTGACGGGGCGAGGCACTGACGCCCTGACGTCACCAGGGCCTCCACGCCGGTCCACCGACCGCGAGACCGTCAATCGGCCGGTGGACCCACCAGCGCCGCCAGCCGCTTCGGTGCGGTGAGGCAGTAGCTCTCGGCGATCATCTCGGCCATCTCGTCCCAATCGGGCGCGGCCCGGAGATCCAGGCGCACGCCGACCCAACCCTTGGGCCCCACGTACTTGGGCACGAAGAACCGCGCCGGCTCGGACGCCACCAAGACCTGCTGCGCTCCGCGGGGCGCCTTCATCGTCATGGACGTGGCGTCCTCGCTCGTCATCACGAAGAGCTTGTCCCGCACCCGGAACGCCGGGGCGGTGTGACCGCCGAACGGGCGCTCCTCGGCTTCGGGGAGCGCCAGACAGATGGCCCGCACCCGCTGAATCGGGGAGCGCGCCGCCACGCTCACTCCCGAGACGCCGTGTCCGCCCCGGCAGCTGCCCGGTCCTGCGCCACCGCGTCGTAGGACGCGTAGTCCGACCCGGTGTCGTCGGCGAATTCGAACTCGAGCAGGCCCGCCTCGCCCCACCGCTCGCGCAGGTACCCGTCGTTGGCGTCGAGGAGGCCGAGCTTGCGCACGTTTGGCACGAGCTTTGCGAAGAAGCCGCGGGCGAAGCCCCGCATCGGGTTCAGCTTCGCCTTCTCCGCCGCCTGCATGATGAAGGGGAAGACCTCCTCGGCCGTCGTGCCCATGCGCTCCCACACCTCGGGTGTGGTGGCCCGGGAGCGCGAGTTGAGCGTGGCGTCGACCAGGAACTCCTGTCGCTCCTTCAGCTCGGCCTCGCTCAGGTCCCGGTAGAACTCCGACAGCGTCAGCACGCCGAAGGCGACGTGGCGCGCCTCGTCGGACATGACGTAGCGCAGCAGCTTCGTCAGCAGGGGCTCCTCCGTGCGCCGGAGCATGTCGCCGAAGGCGGCCAGGGCGAGCGACTCGATCACGATCTGCATCCCGAGATAGGCGATGTCCCAGCGCGAGTCCTCGAGCAGCGACCAGATCTGCTCCTTGAGGAACGGGCTCATCGGGTAGGCGTCGCCCAGCTTGGTGCGGAGATACTTGGCGAAGACCTCGGTGTGCCTGGCCTCGTCCATGGTCTGGGTCGACGCGTAGTACTTGGCATCGATCCACGGGACGGTCTCGACGATCTTGGCCGCCGTCATCATGGCGCCCTGCTCGCCGTGCATAAATTGGGAGAGGTTCGCCTTGAAGAACTCGATGCCGAGTTGCGAGTACTCCTTCTCGGACCACGTCGCCATGGGCGAGCCGGGCAGCGTGCCCGCCACCCGGGCCACCGCCAGCAGCGGGCTGTCCTGCTCGGCGACGAGCCGCTCGGGGTCCACGTCGATGGACCAGTCGAGGTCCGTCACGCTGTTCCACTGCGAGCCCATGGCCTTGTTGTAGAGCGTGACGAGCTGTCCCCGGTCCCGCTCGTAGTCCCACAGGAAGAGCCGGTCTGCGTTGTCCTGGATGACCTGGACGGCCGCCTCCATGTCGTGCCGGCCCGGTACCTGAGGGGTGACGTCCGCGGTCATGGGACCGAGGCTACTTGCGCCGCCCGCCCATGTTGGCGTTCGGGGCGGCCTTGGCCACGAGGTCGGGCACGACCTTGCCCAGCTCGGCCGGGTCCCAGCGGTCTCCCTTGTCGGCGCCCGGCCCGGCCACCCAGCCCTCGGCCACGCTGATGTGGTCGCCCTGCACGTTGAACACGCGGCCGGTGATGCCCGCCGACTCGGGGCTGCCGAGCCACACCACGATGGGTGCGATGTTGGCCGGGTCGAAGGCGTCGAACTCCTCGGGCTTCTTCTCGGCCGACGCCGCACCCATGCCCAGGTTCTCGGTCATGCGGGTGAGGGCGGCCGGCGCGATGGCGTTGACGGTGACGCCATAGCGCTCGAGCTCCATGGCGGCGATGATGGTGAAGGACGCGATGCCGGCCTTGGCCGCCCCGTAGTTGGTCTGGCCCACGTTGCCGTAGATCCCGGACGGCGACGTGGTGTTGATGATGCGGGCGTCGTTCGTCTCGCCCGCCTTGGTCCGGTTGCGCCAGTACTCCACGGCGTGGCGCGTCGGCGCGAAGGTGCCGCGGAGGTGCACCTTGATCACGGCGTCCCACTCGTCGATCGTCATGTTGACCAGCATGCGGTCGCGCAGGATCCCGGCGTTGTTGACGAGCACGTCGATCGTCCCGAAGGTGTCGACGGCCGTCTTGATCAGGCGGCCGGCGCCGTCGTAGTCCGAGACGTCGTCGCCGTTGGCCACGGCCTCGCCGCCCATGCCGCGGACCTCGTCGACGACCTGGCCGGCCGGACCGTCCGAGGAGCCGGACCCGTCCACCTCGGCTCCGAGGTCGTTGATGACCAATTTGGCGCCCTGGCTGGCGAACTCGAGGGCGTGCTCCCGCCCGATGCCCCGGCCTGCCCCGGTGATGACGACGACCCGTCCGTCACAGATACCCACGTTCAGCTCCTTTTGTCTCGGTCATTGCTTGTCTCGGTCATTGCGGCTTCGACGCCGTCCGGTACTGCTTCGCCCTGTATTGGTCGCGCAGCTTTCTCTTGAAGATCTTCCCAGTATCCTCCCGCGGCAGCTCCGACACGAAGTCGACACTGCGCGGGCACTTGAAGTGCGCCAGGTGCTCCCGGCAGAACGCCATGAGCTCGGCGGCCAGCTCGTCGCTCCCCACCACACCGTCGGCCGGTTCCACCACCGCCTTCACGGCTTCGCCCCAATCGTCGTCCGGCACGCCGATGGTGGCGACGTCGCCCACCGCCGGGTGCTCCAGCAGCACCGCGTCGACTTCGGCCGGGTAGATGTTCACGCCGCCCGAGATGATCAGGTTGGCCGTGCGATCGGTGAGGTAGAGGTACCCCTCCTCGTCCATGTAGCCCATGTCGCCCAGGGTGAAGTAGTCGCCGCGGAAGGCGTCGGCCGTCTTCTCCGTGTCGCCGTAGTAGTCGAACTTGGTGGCGGCCGGCGCCAGCAGGAAGACGAGGCCGACCTCACCCGGCGGCAGGTCGTTGCCGGCCTCGTCGGCCACCTTGACCAGTCCCGGCGCCATGGGTCGCCCGACTGTGCCGGGGTGCTCCAGCCACGTCTTCGAGTCGACGATGGTGCCCAGGCCCTCGGTGGCCGCGTAGTACTCGACCACCACCGGCCCCAGCCACTCGATGAGGCGCTGCTTGACGGGAACGGGGCACGGCGCCGCGCCATGGATCACGAAGCGCAGCGACGAGGTGTCGAAGCGCTCCCGTGTCTCGTCGGGCAGGGCGAGCAGGCGGTGGAACATGGTCGGGACCATGTGCGTGTGCGTGATCCCGTGGCGCTGAATGAGCTGCAGTGCCTCGACGGGGTCCCAGTGGTCCATGACCACGACGGGCACGCCGTAGACGAACGGGATCGCCACCGAGAAGGCGAGCGGCGCGGCGTGGTAGAGCGGGCCGGTCAGCAGGTGGGCGTCGACCGTGGCCTCGTAGTCCTCGTCGTACCCGCAGAAGTTGACGGCGGCCAGCGCGCTGACCGCGGCGGTCTGGCGGTGCACGCCCTTGGGCCGCCCGGTGGTGCCCGATGTGTAGAGCATCTGGGTGCCGATGACCGGGTCCTCGATGTCCGAGCCGTCCTCGGCGGCCACCACTGTGTTGTACATCTCGAAGCCGGGCAGGAAGCCCCCCGTGTTGATCTTGACCAGGCCCGGCCCGCCGGCCGCAGCGGCGACGCCGACCTTGTCGCCCAACGTGCCCGAGCAGACGAACGCCTTGGCCTCGCAGTTCTCGACGATGTAGGCCGCCTCCTCGCCGGTCAGGTGCCAGTTGATCGGCGTGAGGCGCAGGCCCGTGCGCTGGGCGGCGTAGAGCACCTCGAGGAATTCGGGCTCGTTGGTGCACATGAGCGCAATGGGGTCTCCGGCCTGGAGCCCCCGGGCCCGCAGCGCGCGGGAGACCCGGTTGATCTCCGCGTTGAAGTCGGCGTAGGTGCGGTCGCCGTGCGGGGTGATCAGCGCGAGGCGGTCCGGGATCCGGTCCGCCCACCACGCGTGCAGCATGCCCTGGGCCGCCGCGGCGCGCTTGTCCTCCGGGACGCTCACGGCGCCTCCTCTTCGGTCCCGGCCGGCCGGAAGAGCGCCAGCTGCCGGCCGTCGCTCAGCGGCTCCCAGCTCACCGTCACGGCCATGCCGCTGTGGACGTCGCCGACCGGGCAACCGACGATGTTGGTCATCATGCGCACCCCCTCCTCCAGGTCTACCAGAGCGACGCAGTAGGGCTCCCCGCCGGAGAACGACGCACCGGCCACCTCCGGCCTGTGCTCGACGACGGCGGCGTGCACCGTGGCCCGGCCGCTCGCCTCCCGCCACTCGAGCATCCCGGCCGACCGGCCCACCGGGGCTGCATCGCCCGGCGCGGGGCAGAAAGGGCAGAACGCCCGCGGGTAGAAGACGCCCCGGTCGCAGGCCGTGCACCACTGCACGAGCAGGCGGCCCTCCCGGGTGGCCTCCCAGAATGGCCCGCTCTCGGCGCCCACCGGCGGCTCGAGGCGTGACGGCGTGCCGGCCGTGCTCCTCGCGCCCGCCGCGTCGGTCGTGCTCACAGCGTGGCCTCCGTCCCGAGCACGGACGTCGACATGACCGAGAGGAACATGCCGGACCCGTGCGCCACGGCGACGTCGGCGCCGGCGACCTGGCGCTCGTCGGCCTCGCCGCGCAACTGGCGCACGGCCTCGGTGATCAGGAACATGCCGTACATGCCGGGATGGGTGAAGGAGAGGCCACCGCCGTTGGTGTTCATGGGGAGCGAGCCGCCCGGGCCGAGGCCGCCCTCGGCGGCGAACGGGCCACCCTCACCCTTGGGGCAGAAGCCGAGGTCCTCCAGGTGGAGGAGGGAGGTGATGGTGAAGCTGTCGTAGCCCATGAGCACGTCCACGTCGGCGGGGCCGAGACCGGCCATGGCGAACGCGCGCGACCCCGAGACGGCCCCTGGGGTCGTGGTGAGGTCGGGCATCTGGGTGATGCCCATGTGGTCGGTGCAGCTCGCCGCCCCGAGGACGAAGACGGGCGGCTTGCGCAGGGACCGGGCCCGCGCCGCGCTCGTCATGACGAAGGCGCCGGCCCCGTCGGTGACCAGACAGCAGTCCAGGAGGTGCAGCGGGCTGACCTGGAGCGGTGAGTCGAGCACGTCGGCGATCGTGATCGGGTCGCGGTAGCGGGCCCGCGGGTTCAGTGCCGCCCACTGGCGCGTGCTGACCGCGATGGCGGCCAATTGCTCCGACGTCGTGCCGAACTCGTGCATGTGGCGCGCCGCGGCCAGGGCGTAGGGGCCCATGGGGAGGCGCAGGCCGAACGGGAGCTCCCACTCGGCCATCGGGTTGGGCCCCGGCATGCCGCGCCGCGGTCGCGGGCGCCTGCGGGTGCGGTCGCTGCGCGGGGTCGACGCGTAGACGCTCACGACCACCTCGCACAGACCCGCCGCGATGGCGGCGGCCGCGTGCTCCACGTGCACCTCGTAGCTCGAGCCCCCCGTCATGGTCGACTCGATGAACGTGGGGTGCAGCCCCAGGTACTCGGCGAAGGCCACGGCGGACTCCGGATGGCAGACGCCGTCGACATCGGCCAGCGTCAGCCCGGCGTCCTCGAGCGCGCCGAGCACCATGGCGACCTCGAGCTCGCGTCCCGTGCGGTCCAGCTCCCCGGTGGGCGAGACGTCATCGGTCACGCCGACGATCGCCGCGGCGCCGCGCAGGCTGCGGTCCTCCCGACTCATCCCGACGACCTTTTGGTCCAGCCCGACCCAGCCGCGGACGGCTAGGCGTTCTTGGGCAGTTGTGAGAAGGGGGTCGCGCGGTCGTTGTTGGGCTCTTTCGGCAGGCCGAGCACCCGCTCCCCGATGATGTTGCGCTGGACCTGGTCCGTGCCGCCGTAGATCGGCGGCGCCTGGGCGAACAGCGCCATCTCGGTGATGCCGCCCGCGAACGGGTCGCCGGTGGCGTGCTTCAGCGCGGCCTTCTCGTCGCCGTCGTAGGCGTGGAGCATGCCGGAGGGGCCGGCGATCCGCAGCCCGAGGTCACGGGTCAACCGGACGATCTGGCTCATGGAGAGCTTGGCGATGTTGGGCATGCCGGGGATGTCGCGGCCCTGCTCCTTGGCCGCCTTGATCCGCAGGCCGTTGAAGCGGCCGAGCTCGCCCAGCGTGTGGAGCCGGGCCAGGTCCTGGCGGATGCCGGCGTTGTGGTTGACCCCGCGCGACTGGGCGAGGCCGATCAGGAGGCCGGCGCCGCCGCGCATGGCGCCGAGCGCTCCTGTCGGCTGCTCGGTCTTCTTCTTGTCGGCCTTCTTCTTGTCGGACTTCTTCTGGCTCTTGCCACCCGCGGCCGGCGCGGCCGCCACCAGGTCGCCGACCCGCCGGGGCAGGATGCCCATGACGGTGCCCGGCTGGGCCATGCCACCACCGGCCGCGTTGCCGCCGCCGGAGCCGAGGCCCGCCCGCTCGTTCATCAGCGTCGTGTTGGCGGCGGCCCACCCGTTGTTGACGCCGCCGATCAGCGCCGAGTCGGCGACCCGGGCGTCGGTGATGAAGACCTCGTTGAACAGCGAGTGACCGGTCATCTCCTTGAGCGGGCGCACGTCGACGCCGTCCTGGAGCATGTTGAAGGCGAAGTAGGAGATGCCCTGGTGCTTGGGCACCTCGGGGTTGGTGCGGGCCAGGAGCATGCCGAGGTCGGCGTACTGGCCGCCCGAGGTCCACACCTTCTGGCCGTCGATGATCCACTCGTCGCCGTCCTTGACGGCCCGGGTCTGGAGGCCGGCCAGGTCCGAACCCGCCTGCGGCTCGCTGAAGAGCTGGCACCAGGCCTTCTGGCCGGTGACGATGTCGCGCACGTAGAGGTCGATCTGCTCCTGGGTGCCGTGGGTGGCGATGGTGGGGGCGGCGAGCAACAGCCCCAGACCGGCCGGGGCACCGAGCGCGCCGAACTTGGCGATCTCCTGTTGCACCAGGACGACGTCGGAGCGGGCCATCGCCCTGCCGTAGGCCTTCTCGGGCAGTCCCGGGGCGGCCCAGCCGGCCAGCCCCATCCGTTCCCACCATTCGGCCACGGTCAGGTCGGGGTCCCAGTTGTCGGCCAGCCAGGACCGGAGCTCGCTCAGCAGCTCGTCGGTCCGCGTCGTCTCCACAGCGGTGTCGGTCACGTACTGAAGTTACCGGGCGCGCCGTAGGGCGGGAAACTCAGACGAAACATGGGTAGCGTCGCGCCGATGCAGGACGACCGGTTGAACGCGGCATTCGACGCCTGGGTGCAGGCACAGACGGCGGCCCTCGATGTCGTGCGCCGGGCCACGGGCGTGCCCGAGACCGAGGTCGACCTGGCCGAGGGCTACCGCTGGGTGACCCGGCTCTCCCGGCTGGCCCTGGACTGGATCGTGGAGCGGTCCGACCCCGCACACCCCCAGCTCTTCACGCTCCAGGACGAGTACAAGAAGCTCCTGGTGGACAACCCCGATGTGCACTACACGTTCTGCGTGCTCGACGACGCGCGCTCGTACCGCCTGGTCGGGTACCGCGGGGAGTGCGCCTATCTCGGCATGACCTTCGGCACCCCGTTCGGCCAGGGTCAGGTTGCGGGCCGCACGGGGACGCAGACGCAGACCCACATCGACGAGTTCGAGCTCGGCCCCAACGGCGAGGTCGACATCCTCATTGCGCCGGCCTCCGCCCTGCCCGACCCCCGGCCGCGCAACACGATCGTGCTCGAACCGGGGACCGCGCAGCTGGCCATCCGAGAGACGCACTTCGAGAAGCGCCCCGACCGCCTGGCCCGCCTCCGCATGGAGCTGGTGCCCGAACGGGGCGAGGTGGTGCCACCACCGATCCTCTCCGTCGAGGAGCTCGCACCCAAGCTCGAGTTCGCCGCCATGTTCCTCACCTTCGTGGGCGGGACAGCCCTGCAGATGTGGCACGACGCGGCCGCCAACATGAACACGTTCGGCGGCCAGGCCGGCTCGGCGCACGTCGCGGCGCAGGAGGACGAGGTGCGCTCCCATTCCAACGCGGAGATGACGTACCACGGCGGGCGCTTCCGTCTCGAGCCGGGCCAGGCACTCGTGGTCACGGTGCACGAGCCCGACAAGCCGTTCCTCTACTGGGGGTTGACCTTGACCTCGCCGTGGATGGAGAGCTTCGACTACCGCTACACGACGACGGCGCTGAACAACAAGACGGCCGGTCGCTCGCCGGACGGGTCGTGGCGGATGGTCATCGCGCCATCCGACCCCGGTGTCGGGAACTGGCTCGACACCGGGGGCCGGCTGGAGGGCTACATGCTGGTGCGCTGGGTCCTGGCCGACGGTCCGCCGCACCCGACGGCAGAGGTGGTCAACATCGAGGACCTCGCCGTCTCGTAGCGCGCCGGGGCGTTACGAGGGACGGCTCGGGACCTCCTGCACCAGCCAGCCGTTCCCGTCGGGATCGCTGAAGGACAGGAACGTTCCGTAGTCGACCCGGCCGGGGTCGGGCCCGTCCACCTGGACGCCGTCGGCGAAGTGGAAGACCTCGGTGGGCGCCACCCCGCCATCGACGAGCTGGCGCCGGGCGGCGTCGACATCCCGCACCACGACCTGCAGCCCCTGCAGGGTCCCGGCCGCGCCCTCGTTCTTCATGAGCGAGATGGAGCAGCCGGAGCCGGGCGGGGTCAGCTGGACGACACGGAAGTCCTCACCGGCCGAGTGGTCCACGTCGACGTGGAAGCCGACGGCGTCGGCGTAGAAGGCCTTGGCGCGGTCGACGTCGGCGACCGGCACCACGATTGTCTCGAGCTTCCAGTCCATGTTGCCTCCTCGTGGTTCGCCCCCTCGTGCTGCTCGGAGGCTACGCCGATCAGACCTCGGACGGGACGCCGAAGCGCTTCTGGTACGGCGCCACCAGCGCCCGGTGGGTCGCCAGGTCGAGGCCGGTGTCGGCGAAGGAGTAGTCGTGCCCGCCGGCGCGGCCCGTGTGGCGAGCGGCCAGGTAGGCCCCGAGCGCCGAGCGGAATTCCGGTGTCACGGGGAGCTCCCATCCGGCGTAGAGCCGCTCGACGACGGCGACCGGGTCCGCCACCAGTTCGCGGTAGACGACGTCGGCGATCTGGTCGGCGGGGATGGCGCCGGCGTCGCGCTCGGCGCTGACGTGGTCCATCTGCATCTCGAGGCCCATGGCCATGAACTCGACCAGGACGCCGTGGTCGACGTGCTCCGAGTGCATGAAGTGCAGCGTGGCCATGAGGTCGGACAGGGAGCCGATGACGCGCAGCGGGTCGCGGTGGGTGACCACGACGCGGGCATCGGGGTAGGTGGTGAAGACGAGGGGTAGGGCGGAAAGGTGGGAGGGCGCCTTGACGACCCAGCGCGTCGTCGGTCGCTCGGTCACCCACTGCAGCGTCTGGAGGTGGCGCTTGTGCCACTCGTAGATCGGTGCCTGGTCCTGGCCGCTGCGCCACACCGTGTAGTCCGCCACGTTGTAGAGGCCGGTGTACAAGTCGCTCGAGAACTGGTGGGCGAACGCGAAGATGCATTCGGTGGGCAGGCGGCCGCCGTTCTCGTGCATGGCGGTGAAGGCGGGGATGATCTCGTCCATGAGCCTGATCTCGTCGTCGCACAGGTCGCCCGAGGTGTCGTCGTAGGGGACGGTGTGGAGCAACTCCCACAGCAGCGGAGGGCGGTTGGCGGGGTCGCACGCCAGCAGCTCGTGCAGCAGCGTGGTGCCCGAGCGCCCGAGGCCGGTCACCACGATGGGGGCGGTCACGGGCTGGCGCACTACCGCCGGCTCCCGCTTCCACAGGTCGACCATGCGCAACCTGTTCTGCAGGATCACCTGCAGCTCACCGCGGGTGCGG
>CAWIYI010000001.1:0-28229 GCA_963840245.1 uncultured Acidimicrobiaceae bacterium | reverse complement strand
TCGCTCGCTTTCGTTTGCCTCGACCTGTGCCATGGGGTGCAGCTCCGGCGCAACGCGGCCTAACCTGACACCGGAGTCAGTCTACGAAATCTTGGGAGGCCAACGGGATGGACGTGCGAAGCATTGAAGCCAAGGCGCCGGTCGTCGAGCACAACGGCACCGTCCCGGTCTGGTGGATGATCGAGTCCCGCGAGTTCAAGGACATCACCGATGGGGGTTATCTGGAGCTCGTCAACGAGTTCGAGGTCCCGGGTGGCGGTCTGGTCGACCCCCACTCCCATCCGACTCACGAGTTCTATTACGTCATGAACGGCAAGGGAATCATGACGATCGACGGAGAGGACCGCCCCATCTCCCAGGGCGACCTCGTCTACATCCCGCCCGACAAGGTCCACTCACTGCGTCCGATCAGCGACCACGCTCCAATCCACTGCTTCTGCTTCGCGATCGGCGTCAAGGGCGCTGGCGCCATCAACTACACGACCCACTAGGTGGCCCGCGTTCTCGTCACCCGCCCCCTGACGGAGGGTGGGACGGATCCACTCGTCGAAGCAGGGCATGAGATCGTGTTGCGCGAGGACGGCACTCCGCCTTTCCGCCGACGAGCTGATACAGCTTGCCGCCGAATGCGACGGAATCGTCTGTCACCTCACCGATCGCATCGATACTGCGGTGCTGAGCTCGGGACGAAATGGGCGACTGCGCGTGGTGGCCAACGCAGCCGTGGGTTACGACAACATCGATGTCGTTTCGGCTCATGCAATGGGCATCACCGTGTGCAACACGCCGGGAGTGCTCGATGAAACGACGGCGGATCTGACCTTCCTCCTCATCCTGGCCGCCACGCGTCTGGCGACCGACGCGGAACGGGATCTGCGGGAAGGCCGATGGACGGGATGGGGGTTCGGAACTCACCTGTCCCGCGATGTGCACGGGGCCACGCTGGGCCTGGTTGGTTTCGGGCGCATCGCGCGTGCAGTCGCCCAAAGAGCGGACGGTTTCAACATGGGCGTGATCCACACCGCCCGCCACGACACAGGCGTGACGGGTTTCGTCCCGAAACTTGACGAGTTGCTCGAACGTTCGGACATCGTGAGTCTGCATGTCCCCCTCAGCGAGTCCACCCGCCACCTGATCGGCGCCGCACAGCTGGCCCGCATGAAGCCCACCGCCGTGCTCATCAACACTGCCCGGGGGCCGGTGGTCGACGAGAATGCGCTGGCCGATGCGCTCGAGAACGGCATCATCTACAGCGCCGGGCTCGACGTCTTCGATGGGGAGCCGAACGTAAATCCTCGGTTGCTCTCTGCACCCCGGGCGACACTGCTTCCTCACATCGGAAGTGCAACTATCGCGACGCGGACCCGCATGGCCCGCCTTGCCTGCCAGGGAGTTTGCGACGTCTTGGCGGGTCGTACGCCCCCGAACGCGGTTGTTCCCGCGCCGCAACCCGCCTAGCAGCGACCGTTCACTTCAGGCCTGGCCACCGATGTGAATCAACGGGGGTGGAAGGAATACGATCCCTCGGTCATTTGAACGGGTTTCCGGGTGGGAGGGAGTTGGCGTTGGGCTCGGTTCGGACAATCACGCGCCACCGCGCTGTCGACGGTGATGACCCTTTCCCTCATCGGACTCCTTGGGAGCCAGCTAGGGACGCTCCCCGCGGCCGCCGTCGCGCCGTCATGGCAGACGACAGCCAGCTTCGCGCCGCTGGCCAACGTCACCGCCGTCTCTTGTGCGCCAAGCTCGGCGGCAAGCTCCGCCACCTGCGTGGCCGTGGGCGACGACGGTGGCCACGCAGCCTCCATCATCGTGACCCAGAACGGTGGCTCGACGTGGTCCGATTCGACTCCACCAGCCGGTGTGACGACACTTTCCACTGTCTCGTGCCCGTCGACATCTGTCTGTTACGCCGGCGGAGGCGCAGGAATCATGAAGTCGACCAACGGCGGGTCAAGCTGGGCCATTCAGGATGCGGCGTTTCCAGCCGAATCGATTTCTTGCTTCAACATTGACGAGTGCACCGCAGTTGGAGGACTGGGATCGTTCAGACAACAGATGGGTCCACTTGGAATCTCCCAGACGCGCACCATCTGGAACTGAACTCACTTGTCATGGTGTCTCATGCCCCAACGCAATTACGTGTTTTGCGGTTGGATATCAGTTGATAGCATAGCGTCAATTGTCGGCGCAGCACAATGGGACTAGCTGGACATCACTTCGACAACCTCCGTTACATCGCTGTCGAGCGTTTCTGTGCTCGGGATCACGTACTGTGTCGCCGTCGGAATTGCGAGCTGGAGGTGGAACCGCACTGAGCACGGTCAGACCTGGTGGCTGGTCGTGACCGCTGCAATCACGATGCCAACGGTAACGCAGCTCGAACTCCATTGCTTGCCCGAACGAAACGACCTGCATCGGTGTCGGCACCAACCTCAGCACAACCCCCTACGTCGTCGGCACCTCGAACAACGGTTCGACGTGGTCACTCCAGACCCCTCCAACGAACGCAGTGGATCTCACCGGAATCTCCTGTTCCTCTGCCGAGAACTGCATTGCGGTGGGCAACACGGGCAACCTCGGGGCTGGGTCCACGATCATGGGCACGACGACGGGTGGGCTGTCGTGGACGGCGCAGACTCCGCCACCGGGAACGAGTCGCCTGGGCTCGGTTTCGTGCCCCAGCACCTCCGAATGCTTCGCCGTCGGAGTCAACTCGGTTCTGGCCTCGTTCAATGACGGATTCGCCTGGACTGCTCAGGCAGTTCCCTCCGAAGTCAATGGCCTCAATGCCATTTCGTGTGCCACGACCTCCGACTGCACAGCGGTGGGATTCGGCCTCTTCGGAAGCCCCGTCATCATCGGCACCGTGAACGCGGGTGCAACCTGGACGTCCGAGCCCGTCCCCTCGGGGGTCGGCATCTTGACAGGAGTCTCATGCTCGAGCCCGGCTGCATGTCATGCCGTGAGCGACTTCGGCAGCTCCTCGCCCAGCATCATCGCAACGGTCAACGGCGGCGGAACATGGGTCACGGAGTCCTACCCCGGAATCGTCACCAACTTCACCGGGGTCTCGTGCCCGGATGCCCTGCACTGCACCGCCGTGGGCCTGTCGTCCGGCGGACCGAGTGCGGTGATCCTCACCACGGGGAACGGCGGGGCCACCTGGGCCCCCCAGACGGCGCCCGCCGCGGCGACCACTCTCAACGGCATCTCGTGCTCCAGCGACACAACCTGTCTGGCGACCGGATCCCACGTGATCGGCACGACTGACGGCGGCTCCGCATGGAACGACCTGGGGACTCCCGGTGGGGCAACGACCTTGGAGTCCGTGAGCTGCGTCAGCCCATCGACATGCACCGCTGTCGGCGGCGCCCGCATCCTCACGACGACCGACGGCGGCACCACCTGGACAAGCACATCGGCTCCGTCCGGCGTCGGCACTCTCTTCGGGGTGGCCTGTGCCAGTCCGGTCAACTGTGAAGCCGTCGGGGCGGGTTCGAATCTCGGCGGCACCATCGACACGCTGTCGGCTCCGCCAAGTATCACGACGACCAACCTCACCATCGGAACTATCGGCGTACCGTATGCCGCTTCGCTCGCGGCAAGCGGTGGATTGGCTCCCTACTCGTGGGCCGTGTCCGGAGGGAACCTCCCGCCCGGAATCCACCTGGCGGCCAGCGGCGTCCTTGAAGGCACGCCCACGATCTCGGGGCAATATCAGGTCACCTTCACCGTCACGGACTCGAACCTCTTGGCGACCCGGGCGAACCTGCTCATCTCCATCAAACCGCTCGGAGCCCCCGGGTACTGGGAGGTTGCGAGCGACGGCGGAGTGTTCACCTATGGGGGCGCTCAGTTCTACGGCTCAACCGGCAGCCTCCGCCTGAACGCGCCCATCGTCGGCATGGCCGCGACGCCGGACGAGGCCGGCTACTGGCTCCTGGCTTCCGACGGCGGGATCTTCGCCTTCGGCGACGCCGTCTTCTATGGCTCGACCGGTGGGATGCACCTCAACGCACCCATCGTTGGGATGTCGCCAACGCCGGACGGTGGCGGGTACTGGCTTGTGGCATCCGACGGCGGGATCTTCTCCTTCGGCGACGCCGCCTTCTACGGGTCGACGGGAAGCCTGCGGCTCGCCAAACCGATCGTGGGAATGGCCTCGACGTTCGACGGAAGTGGGTACTGGTTGGTGGCATCCGACGGCGGGATCTTCGCCTTCGGCGACGCGCCCTTCTTCGGCTCTACCGGCGGGCTCCCCCTGCAGAAGCCGATCGTCGGCATGGCTGCGTCCCCCGACGGGGCCGGCTACTGGCTGGTCGCTTCCGACGGAGGCATCTTCAACTTCGGCGCCGTGGCCTACTTCGGTTCGACTGGAGGGATGCCGATAAGTGCACCGATCGTGGGCATGGACCGTACCGCCGACGGCCAGGGGTACTGGTTCGTCGGTCGCGACGGTGGCATCTTCACTTTCGGAGACGCCGGCTTCTACGGTTCGACCGGCGCGTTGCGCTTGAATCGTCCGATCGTCGGGATGGCCGCCATACAGTCGCTGGCGGCTGGAAGCCTGTAGAGACGAGAGCGAGTCGGCCCTCAGCGCGAAGCGGTCACCATGCGCTCGAGTGCGCGAGCGTCCGTTCCAGGATGCCCAGCGTGGCGCGCAGAGCCGACTCGGGGATGATGGGGAAGATGTCGGCCTCCTTCCACTGCGGATCGATGGTCGACCAGTCGTAGTAGGACGTCACGAGCGTCCCGTTCTCCACTGGCTCGAGTTGGTAGCCGTAGACATGGCCGATCTGCGGCTTGATCTGTCCCTCGATGGTCCATGCGATCTCGCGGTCGGGCTGGAATTTCGTGATGTGGACCGTCACGTCGTAACGGCCCATCGGGAAGTCGTTGAGGGCCTCGCGATCCATGTGGATGACGAACTCGTCGCCCACCTTGGTCGCCGGCACCCCGGTGGAGTCCATCAACATGCCGGAGCTGTCGATGGTGACGTGACCCTTGGGATCACTGAGCAGAGCAAAGATGCGCCCCGGCTCCGCCGGGATCGTCCGCTCCACCTCCAAGCGTTCCACCTTCTCGTCCGCTGTCGCTGCCTCTTCGCTCATGACTGCATTGTGCCACCGGAGGCGAGGCGCTATCCGGCCTCGCTTTGACGCACGAGCGAGGCGTCGAGCCCGAGCAGCTCCACCGTCGTCGAACCGGACTTGAGGGACGCGAAGAACCCGGCCTCTTTCGCCTCCCGGTCGCGTCCGGCGGCCAGCACCTCGTCGATTGCCTCGCGGGGCACGAACGACACCCCGTCGACGTCCGCGACGACCCAGTCCCCCACCGCGACCAGGACGCCTCCCACCCGGACCGGGAGTCCGACGGTCCCCGGCTTGTCCTTGGTCGCACCGGTCAACGCGATGGTCGCCGAAAAAACGGGGAACGCATGTGCCTCGAGGGCGGCGACATCGCGCACCCCGCCGTCGAGGATCAACCCGGCCAAGCCGGCGGCCTCGGCCGCCGTCGTCAGCACCTCGCCCCAATAGCCTCGGTCGGCCACCTGGCCGACATCGACGACGAGGACGCTTCCGCGCGGTGCCTTGGTCACCGCCACGTGCACCGCCAGGTTGTCCCCCGGCGTGCAGCCGACCGGGTAGGCCGGGGCGGCCACCGCCGCGCCTGACCAGGCCGGTCGGAGCCTGCGATGCGCGGCAAGCCCGCCCGACTCCCCGATGGTGGCGGAACCGAGCCGCGCCAACTCGGCCCCGATGTCCCCGGAGTCCATGCTCGCTTCGCTCACGGTGTGCTCCTCCTCGTTCGGGATGTATGGGTGCCCATGCCTTCGAGCACCGGGCGGGGGCTCTGCCCCGTGTCTACACTCCCCGGGCGTGGCCGACGACATGTTGATCGTCACCCAGGTGGCCCCCTATGCCGACGGGCCGGCGGGCGTGCACGGCGTGCTGGGCCAGGCGGCGACGGGCCTGGGCGAGCTGGCCGGCCTCGCCGAGCTCACTCCGACCGTGGTGAGCGACGTCCGCGCTGTCTCGGCCGACGATCTCGCGCACGCCCGCGTTCTCGCCCTCTTCACCATCG
Organism: uncultured Acidimicrobiaceae bacterium; assembly: GCA_963840245.1. GTDB lineage: Bacteria > Actinomycetota > Acidimicrobiia > Acidimicrobiales > RAAP-2 > Bog-473. The sequence continues at coordinate 22,142 of CAWIYI010000001.1, read as the reverse complement.
GGGAAACCCCGTGGTCCGCCGCGCAGAAGGCGGCCGTGCACGGGGCCTGGCGGAACGGGAGCTTGCGCATTCTCGGCGTCCACTCCGCCACTGACGCCAGCCACAGCTGGCCCGAGTACGGGTCCATGCTGGGGGCCCGCTTCGACGGCCATCCCTGGACCCAGGACTTCGCCATCGACGTGGTCGACGCCGACCACCCGGCGACGGCGCACCTCGGCACCCGCTGGCAGTGGCACGACGAGGTCTACCTCTTCGCCGATCTCCGTCCCGACGCCCGGGTCCTGCTCCGCCTCGCCGAGGACCAGGTCGACCTGGCGGCGCCCGGGGGACGCGTACCCGAGTGCGGGTTCCCGCTTGCCTGGAGCGTGCAGGAGGGCTCCGCCCGCACGTTCTACAGCGCGCTGGGCCACTTCCCCGGGGCATGGGAGACGCCCGCCTACCTGCGCCACCTCGCCGGGGGCCTCGCCTGGCTGGCCGAGACCGCATAGTCTGACGCCCATGTCAGGGTCATCGTCGGTGGAGTCGCTTCCCGAGGTGATGGCGGCGGCCGTGTACCAGTCGCCCGGCGTGGTGACGGTGGAGGAACGGTCGGTCCCGCGGCCCGGGCCCGACCAGGTGGTCGTGCGCGTGCACGCCTGCGGCATCTGCGGGTCCGACATCCACCAGCTGCGCGACGGCTGGGGCTTCACTCCGGGCGCGGTGGCCGGACACGAATGGAGCGGGACGATCGCTGCCGTCGGGGACGCCGTCACGGAGTGGTCGGTCGGCGAGGTCGTCGTCAGTGGGGCCTCACCACGTTGTGGCACGTGCCGAGGCTGCCGTGCGGGCAAACCGTCGCAGTGCGAGAACCGCAGCAGCATGACCTCCGAGCACACTGACGGTGCCTTCGCGGAGTACATCCTGTGCCGTGCCGGCGGTCTCCTCCGGCTGCCCGAGGGCCTGTCGCCCCGCCATGCCGCGTTGGCCGAGCCACTGTCGGTGGCGCTGCACGGCATCACACGTTCGGGCGTCGCGCCCGGCGACAGCGTGATGGTCTTCGGCGCCGGCCCCATCGGCGCGTTGAGCGTCGCCGCGCTGCGCGCCATGGGCATCGCGGACATCACAGTGGTGGAACCCCACGAGGGGCGGCGCCGGCTGGTTGCCGGCCTCGGTGTGACGTCCATCGTCGATCCGGCGGACCTCGAAGTGTTCCCGCCCTGGGAGCCCGAGCGCATGTCGTCACGGGCCGTGCACGTCGTGCTGGAGTGCTCGGGGCACCGGTCGGCCCTCGAGGCGGGGTTCGGCCAGCTGGCGCGGGGCGGCATCATGGTCATGGTCGGCGCGGGCATCGACCACCCCACCTTCGACATCAACCGCATGATCCTCAACGAGCTGACCGTCACCGGATCCTTCGTCTACGACCTGGGCGGCTTTGAGCGGGCGCTCGAGCTCCTCGCCTCCGATGGCTTCCCCGCGGAGCTTCTCATCGATCCCGGCGACATCCCGCTCAACGGCATCGCCGATGCCCTCGAGGCACTGGCGGTGGGTCAGATCGCCGGCAAAGTCATGGTCATCCCGGAGGTGCGAACCTGATGCCACATCCCTTCTACCCATCGGGCAATCCACGGTTCAACCACGTGGCCATGTCGCTGCCGGCGGACCTTCTCGACGCCGGCAACCGGGCTGACGTCTGCCGCTTCTTCGACGAGGTGCTGGGCTTCGAGGAGATGGCGGTCATGACCGAGGACCGTCGCCGTCTCATCATGAGCTGCGTCCACTGGGACCAGTTCATCTTCCTCATCGCCGAGGACGATCCGATGCGCTGCCCCCGCATGGATCACTACGGCTTCTCCGTCGGGTCCCTCGACGAGTTGAAGGGCATTCAGGAACGAGCCGAGACGTTCCGCAAGAAGGACGACCGCATGGAGCTCATCGACCTGCACATGGACGATCAGAAGATGGTCAAGATCCACTCGCTGTACGTGCGCTACCTGCTGCCCATGACGATCGAGTTCCAATACTGGGAGTTCCCCGAGGTGGCGGAAGCCAGCTGAACCCCGGTGGATCCGAACGTTCCGGCCAGGCGCAACGGTACGGTGCGGGCATGACCAGTCCCACGCCAGCGGCCGAGCGCGCCGAGCGGTTCCGTGCGCTGCACGTCCCCGGCACGCCACTCCTCATGCCCAATGCCTGGGACATCGGATCGGCTGCCCTGTTCGCCTCGCTCGGATTCGAGGCGATCGCCACGACGAGCGGCGGCTTCGCCGCCACCAGGGGCCGCGCCGACGGGCGCATGACCCGGGACGAGGTGCTGGAGCACTCTGCCGAGTTGGCCGGCGCGGTCGACATCCCGGTCTCGGCCGACCTGGAGAACTGCTTCGCGCACGATCCCGAGGGCGTGGCGGCCACCATCACGACGGCCGTCGCCACGGGACTCGCAGGCGGGTCGGTCGAGGACTACACGAGGGACCCCGCCGACCCGATCTACGAACTGGCCCGGGCGACAGAGCGGGTGCAGGCCGCCGCTGAAGCTGCCCATGCTGGTCCGGTGCCCTTCGTCCTGACGGCCCGGGCCGAGAACTACCTCCACGGCCGGGACGACCTCGGCGACACCATCGCCCGCCTGCAAGCCTTCCAGGAGGCCGGGGCGGACGTCCTGTTCGCCCCGCGCGTCGTCGATCCGGGCGAGCTGCGCCAGCTGCTCTCCTCCGTCGACCTGCCGGTCAGCGTGCTGGTGCTCCCGGGCGCTCCTGACGTCGCGGAGTTGGCCGCGTTGGGCGTCAGCCGGATTTCGGTCGGGGGCGCGATCGCCGTCGCCGCCTACGGCGCCGCCATCAACGCGGTCGTCGAGCTACGTGACCAGGGCACCACGGGTTACTGGGATCTGGCCGCCGTGGCACGCCCGGTCATGAACGCGGCCTTCATTCACTGACGGCGACCGTCACCTCGATTTCGACCGCCCCGTTCCGCGGCAGGGCGGCCACCCCGATGGCCGAGCGCGTGTGGCGACCCGCTTCGCCGAAGACGTCGGCGAGGACCCTGCTCGCCCCGTCCACCACCGCGGGCTGCTGATGGAAGTCCGGGGCCGAGGACACGAATCCCGTCACCGTCAGGACCCGTGTGACGCGGTCGAGGGAGCCGAGCGCGTCCTCGAGCACGGCGAGGGCGTTCAGCGCGCAGACGGCGGCGGCCTCGGTGCCCTGCTCCACCGTCACGGTGTCGCCCAGTCGCCCGAGGCAGGTCAGCTCCCCGGCGATGCGAGGCAGCTGCCCCGACGTGCGGGCCACGCCGTCGTGCACCACCACGGCGTCGAGCGGGTCGTGGGGCGGGTGTGGCCCGTGCAGCGTGAGGCCCAGCTCGACGAGCCGGGCGCGGATGGTGCCCTCGCGCACCGCGCCTACCGCATGTAGGGCCAGTAGCTGGCGAAGGTGGCGTTGACCTTCTCCGGCAACGGGAAGATGCCGCCCAGCTGCTTGGCGCCCCAGATGATCTTGGCGGACCGCTCGACCAGCGCGGTGTTGTGCATCGCCTTCTCCATCGTCGTGCCGATCGCCACCATCCCGTGGTTGGCGATGAGCGCCGCGCTGCGGTTCTCCAGAGCCTTGACCACCTGCTCGGCCAGATCGGGGGAACCGCTTGCCGCGTATTCCGAGCAGCGGATGTCCCCGCCGAGGTAGACGGTGAACTCGTCGATGCAGCTCGGGATGTCCTCGTGGGCGACGGCGAACATGGTGGCATGCACGGCGTGCGAGTGGATGCACACCGCGAAGTCCTCGTAGGCCGCCTGGACCGCGATGTGGAGGTACTTCTCCGAGGTGGGGCCGCGCTCGCCCGAGACGACGTCGCCGGCGGGGTTCACGATCACGATGTCGTCGGCCGTCATCAGCCGGTAGTCGAGCGAGGAGGGGGTGACCGCGATGTTGCCGTCCTCCATGCGCGCCGAGATGTTGCCCGAGGTCCCCTCGACCAACCCCTTCCCGAGCAGCTCCTTGGCCGCGGCGACGATCTGTTCTGGTGCGTTCTCGATGAAGGCCATGGCCCGGGTCTCCTCACGGCTGAGCGGGCGAACGTCCTCGCCCGGCGGTCGCCCAGATCGTACAACGCCGGGGGCAATGCCTGACACGGCTGTCAGGGAACGGGTGCCCGGGTACTCTCTGGCGATGGGACTCCTTGACGGTCGAGCGGCGGTGGTGACGGGTGCGGGACGGGGCATCGGGCGGGACATCGCCCTGTGCCTGGCCGCGGAGGGCGCCAAGGTGGTGGTCAACGACGTGGGCGTGACCCTCGGGGGTGCGGGCACCGAGGAGGACCCCGCCGCCCAGGTCTGCAAGGAGATCGAGGCGGCGGGCGGCAGCGCCGTCCCCAACTCCGACTCGGTGAGCGACTTCGAGGGTGCGGGCAGCATCATCGGGGCGGCCGTGGACAACTTCGGTTCCATCGACATCGTCGTGAACAACGCCGGCATCGTGCGCGACCGGACCGTGGTCAAGATGGACGAGGCCGACTACGACGCGGTCATCGCGGTGCACCAGAAGGGCACCTTCAACACGGTGCGGCACGCGGCCCCGATCATGAAGGACGCCGGCTACGGGCGAATCGTCAACATCACCTCATCGGCGGGGCTGCGGGGCAACTTCGGGCAGACGAACTACGGCGCCGCCAAGGCCGCCATCATGGGCATGACCTTCGTCTGGGCTCTCGAGCTCGGCCGGTACGGCATCACGGTCAACGCCGTCGCCCCGGCCGGCTTCACCCGCATGACCGAGGGCCTCTACGCCGGAGCCGAGCCACCGGCCGACCAGGATCCCGCGCTCAATGCGCCGCTGATCGCCTTCCTGGCCTCCGAGGACGCCTCCTACGTGAACGGACAGGTCCTCGGGCGCACCGGATTCGCCTACACGCTCTTCCAGACCCCGCGGCAGATCGCCTCCATGTGGCGTGAGGGCGGCTGGACCCCCCAGGAGGTGGCCGACCACTTCCACGAGGTCCTGGGCCAGCACCTCCAGCCCGTCGGCATGGGTGAGCATCCCCTCCTGGGCAAGAAGGACTGAAGCACCCGGGGCGACTCCCTCCCAGCCTGGATAGGGTGGGAGCGCTGAAGTCAGACCAATCAGGGAGGGCACCCATGCTCGTGCGCGACAAGATCTACATCAACGGGGCCTGGGTCCCATCGACCGGCAAGGGTGCGCTCGAAGTCATCGACTCGGCCACCGAAGAGGTCTTCGCGACCATCCCCGAGGGCACGCCTGAGGACGTCGACAAAGCCGTCGAGGCCGCGGCGGCAGCCTTCCCCGGCTGGGCCGCCACGTCCCGCGAGGAGCGGGGCAAGCTGCTCACCCGCATCGGTGAGGCGCTGGGCGCCCGCACCGACGAGATCGCTCAGGTCATCTCGCACGAAGTCGGCATGCCAATGACCCTCTCGGGGTCCGTCCAGGTCGGCCTGCCGGCCGGCGCCTTTGCCGACGCTGCCAATGCCGCCGAGGCCTTCCAGTGGGAAGAGGAGATCGGCAACTCGCTCGTCGTGCACGAGCCCATCGGGGTCGTGGGCGCGATCACACCGTGGAACTTCCCGCTGTACCAGGTGGTCCTCAAGGTCGCCCCGGCCTTGGCCGCGGGCTGCACCGTCGTGCTGAAGCCGAGCGAGGTGGCGCCGATCAACGCGTTCATCCTGGCCGACATCATCGACGAGGTCGGTCTCCCGCCGGGTGTCTTCAATCTGGTCAGCGGTGTCGGCCCGGTCGTCGGTGAGGCGATCGCCGCCCACCCCAAGGTCGACATGGTCTCCTTCACCGGCTCGACCCGGGCGGGCCGGCGGGTCATGGAGCTGGCCGCCGAGGGCATCAAGCGGGTCTCGCTCGAGCTCGGCGGCAAGTCGGCCAACATCCTGCTCGACGACGCCGACCTGGCGGCGGCCGTGCCGGCCGGGGTGTTCGCCTGCTACATGAACTCAGGCCAGACCTGCTCGGCCCTCACCCGGATGCTCGTCCCCCGGGACAAGCTGGCCGAGGTGGAAGAGCTGGCGGCGGGCGCCGCCGCCGGCTTCGCCCCCGGCGACCCCTTCGAGGCGGGCAAGCTGCTCGGGCCGCTCGTGTCCTCGGTACAAAGGGAGCGGGTGCGGGGCTACATCAACAAGGGGATCGAGGAGGGGGCCAAGCTGGTCGTCGGCGGCGCCGAGGCTCCGGAAGGCCTGGAGAAGGGCTTCTACGTGGAACCGACCGTCTTCTCCGAGGTGACGCCTGACATGACCATCGCCCGGGAGGAAATCTTCGGTCCCGTCCTCTCCATCATCCCCTACGACACCGAGGAAGAGGCGATCGAGATCGCCAACGGCACCCCCTACGGCCTCTCCGGCGGAGTGTGGAGCAGCGACCCGGACCGGGCCGAGAAGGTGGCGCGGCAGATGCGGACCGGTCAGGTCGACATCAACGGTGGGGCCTTCAACCCGGGCGCGCCCTTCGGCGGCTACAAGCAGTCGGGTAATGGCCGTGAGCGCGGCAAGTACGGGCTCGAAGAATTCATCGAGACCAAGGCGATGCAGCGCTAAGGCGCGACGCGGCGCCCGACGGGCGAGTTCCTTCGAGCATCTTTGGGGAGGGCACATGAGCACGGCGCGGAACGGTGCCATCGAGATCTACTACGAGGAGTTCGGCGACCCGAACGCGCCGACGCTCCTGCTGGTCAACGGCCTCGGCTCCCAGTCCCTGAACTACGCGGTGGAGTGGTGCCAGCTCTTCTGCGACGAGGGCTTTCATGTCGTGCGGTTCGACAACCGTGACGTCGGGCTCTCGACGAAGGCCGAAGGCACCGAGTACACGCTCGCCGACATGGCCGATGACGCCATCGCCGTGCTCGACGCGGTGGGCGCGGACAAGGCCCACGTGATGGGCTGCTCCATGGGAGGGATGATCGTCCAGCGGCTGGCCATCGACCACCCGGACCGCCTGCTCTCCATGACCTCGGTGATGTCCCGCACCGGTGAGCCGGGCTACGGCGACAGCTCGCCCGAGGCCCTGGAGTTCCTCCTCGCCCCGCCGGCTCCGTCGCGGGAGGCCTACATCGACCGTCAAGTGGCCGCTCTCCACGTCTACGGGTCGAAGCCCGAATGGCTGGACGACGACGCCATCCGCGCCCGGGCCGCCGCGGCCTACGACCGCTGCTTCTACCCGGAAGGCATCGGGCGGCAGATGAAAGCCGTCGCGGCCGACGGCTCCCGGTCCGCGCCGCTCGCCGGGCTGGACCTGCCCGTGCTGGTGATCCACGGCAGCCGCGACACCCTCATCGACCCGAGTGGCGGACGCCGCACGGCGGCGGTCATTCCCGGCGCCCGCTATGTCGAGATCGACGGGATGGGCCATGACTACCCGCCACCGGTCTGGCACGAGTGGGTCACGGTCTGGTCGGAGTTCGCGCACGAAACCGAAGCCAGCCGTTCGCAAGCTCCGACCTCTTAATTCTGCGCTATCCCGGTCCCTTCCAAATGTGGCGAAGGAGCACGACGCCGTCCGAGTCTCGAGACCGAGGCGAGTCAAGGAGTCATTGACTCATCGGCATTCCCGCCTGCTTCTGCAGTCCGGTGCTTCCAGAGTGACGCGTTGGCGGCAATCGCGGCCGTGAGCAATCGGCCCGCGAAGTACGTCCAGAGCAACAGGGCCAGGGCGATGCCGATCGCGCCGTAGAGGGCCGACTTCCGCGTGACGACGTGCACGACATACGTGAGGGTGAGCAGGTGGAGCACCCCCGTCCCGAGCCCCACGATGAGGGCACCCGGCAGCAGCGCCGTCCACTCGCAGTCCTCTCGCGGCAGCCACCACGAGACCAGATACCAGGCGGCGCCGGAGAGGACGATCGTCACCACCACGGCCAGCACGCGGAACGCGAATGACTGCGAGCCCAGCCAGGCGACGAGATCAGCGACACCGAAGAGCACGGTGATGAGGCCGACCAGGATCAGTGGCGCCCAGGGATTGGGCTTCCTGGCGGTTTCCACCCTCCAGATCAGACGGTGGACGATCCACAGGACCCGGACCAGCGCGCGCGCCGTCAGGGCCAGGGCGAACCCGCCCACCACCAAGGCGACCAGGCGGTTCCAGAGGGACAGCGTGCTCGTGCTGGCCACCGCGGTGGCGAGCAGCCCGCCGATGCCCGCCGAGCGGGCGGCGTCCCCCGGGTCCTGCCCGGCCGCGGTCGAGGCCAGCCCGAATCCGGTGACCATGACGAAGGCGTAGGGCACCAGGAACATGAAGAGGCGGAAGGCCACCGCCGCCGCCAGCACGCCACCCCCCGTCTGGGCGTCGCGCTCGACCGCTTCGAAGGCCGTGTCGATCGAAGCCGAGTCGGCGCGCCGCGCTTCGATCCCCGCCCGGGTGCGCTCCGCTCGCTCTCGCAGATGCTGCATGCGATCCTTGACGGAGCCCGGGGCCTGCGGAGGAAGAGCCGGCCCGGTCGGTTCCGGCGATGCTGCGGCATCAACCCGGCCTTCCGCCGGGTCGTCAACTGCGGCCATGCTGCATTCTTCCTCACCTGCCGAACGAGGAAATTCCGAACAGAGACGGACAGGAGCGCGGCGGGGCGCGACGGACCGATGTCACAGTCCTCGATCGAGGATTCGCCGGAATGCACCTCGCCGGACGGAGCGATGACTCGGCTGCCATCGCGCCATGTTGCACCGATGAGCAGGCTGCGCCGCCAGGTCCCCATGGTCCTGATCAGCCGCTCTGCGTCCCGTCTACGAGGGCAAATCACGGCGTCGTCCCTGGGCGTAAGGTGGGCTGGACGCCCATTGATAGAGCCTCGACGATTCCTCCCGGCTCCGCGCCGCACCGGGCGGCCACAAAGGAGGACCAATGACCGCATCCGAGTCTTTGCAGGTTGCCGCACAGCTCGACGAGGACCATGCGCCCGAGACGAACGGGCGGATCCCGGTGTGCCGGCGGTGCGGTGCGCGTACCGACGGACCCACGGGGATGCACCACGTCATCCAAGAAGGCCGGGTCGGCCGGTCGAGCGAGTGGCTCGTCGCCCAATCACGACTTCGGGACATTGCCCACTCACAGATGCTCCGAGGAAAGTGACGCACGCAGCCCTGCACTGAAGGCAAGAATGGACAGACCTGGGCGTCCTTTCAACTAACGAGTAGCGAGGGATGTATCAGATGCATCTGTAGTGGCTCCCTTGCTCTCGTGGTGCTTGCTATGACATACGTAAGGGAGCTCTTCGTGCGGGAGAAGCGGCCGCCACACTTTGGCCATTCCGTCCCTGGTGCGACGAGTCGATGAGCGCACCAGCCAAAGGGCAGCTGGCGGACCATAAAGCCGGTTTGGAGAACGGCTCGATACGAGCGAGCGGCTCACCTGAGGGAGTTCCAACCAAAGATCCAGAACCGGGAAGATCGCGCCACCGTTGGCGACGGCGACTGCTCTGGAGCCTCGGTACCGTCATCGTGGTGTTCGTGGCAGCGACCTTGGCGCTCTTCATCTACCCGTCGACAGACCAACCACGACACGTCGACGGCATCTTGAGCCTCAATGGCCATGGTGAACAAGCGCGAGAGGCACTGGCGGTGTCTCTCGCCGAGAAGGGGTATGCCCCGGTCCTCCTCTTCTCCACGGGTTCGATGGCCAACGACACGCCGTGTCCCAAGGTGCCCCGGGTTTCGGTCGTGTGCTTCGCGGACCTCACGGACAACACGAGAGGCGAAGCGCGATGGGCAGGGCACTACGCCGAACGTCACCACTGGCACAGTCTCATGATCGTGCCGAGTCGGACCCAGGCCACGCGCGCCCGCTTGCTCGTGGAGCGGTGCTTCCCGGGACAGGTGGTCGTCGTTCCCAGCGCGGAGCCACTCTGGGACACGCCGCGTGATGTGTTCCATGAGTGGGGTGGTGTGCTGGGGGCGCTCTCCTTCTATCGAGGCTGTTGACATGGGAGGCGTTCGCGCCATGCTGATCGGGCCGCACGGACGGTCGCGTCTGACCCTGACCGCCGGTCCAGTCACACCAGGGTGATGGCGTCCTCCGGGCAGGCGGTGACGCAGAGGCCGCACTCGTGGCATTGGTCGGCATTGACGGGATAGGCCGTCATCCGCCGGTGCGCCGTGGTGCGGAGCTTGCCCAGCAACCCCAGCGTCGTGAAGTCGTCGGGGTCCATCCGCCGCACCTCGAACACGTCGTACGGGCAGACCCGCACGCAGTCCCGCTTGGCCTCGCAGCGGCCGTGGTCCACCACCGGTCTGGTTGCCATGAGGCCCAGACTACGGGGGATCCGGCGCTGCCCTACGAACCGGCCAGCGGGTCTCTCCATCCCGGCGACCCCGTACGAGCCCCGGCGCCCACCCGCAGCCCGATGTAGTTGCGCTGCGCCTCCACCGTCCCCGCCCCGATGCACAGGCCCCGGATGTCGCGGTAGGCCCGCTCGAGCGGGTACTCGCGCGAGTAGCCGTAGCCGCCGTGGATCTGCATGGCCTCGTCGCAGACGAACTTGGCCGCCAGGTTGGCGGCCGTCTTGGCCATGGCCGTCTCGAGCGCCGGCGGCGTCCCGTGCGGGCCGGCGAGCCGCACGGCGCGGGCGAGCAACAGCCGGGCCCCCTCGAGCTGCACCGCCATGTCGGCCAGCTTCCACTGCAGGCCTTGGAGCTCGGCCAGCGGACGGCCCCCGATGACCCGCTCGTTCATGTAGCGCACCGCGTGCTCGAGGGCCCCCTGCGCGGCGCCCACGCACATGGACGCGTTGCCGCAGCGCTCGTGGTTGAGGTGCGAGAGCAGCACCTTGAACGCCTCGGTGTTCGACGGGTCCCCGGCCAACAAGATGTCGTCGGCGCTGATCTCGACCCCGTCGAAGGCCAGCTCGGCCTCGGTGGCGGCGTGGATCCCCATGCCCTTGTGGCGCCCCGTCACCGACACACCCTCGCGATCGGTCGGCACGATCACCGCGCCGATGCCCTTGGCCCCCTCCCCACCGGGCCAGCGGCACCAGACCAGCACCCCTTGGGCCACGTCGCCCAGCGTCGAGTAGTTCTTGTAGGCGTTGAGCCGCCAGCGCCCCGGCCCGTCCTCGGTGAGCGCGGCACGCATGTTCTGCACGGCCGAGCCGGCGTCGGGCTCGGTGATCCCGATGCTGATCAGCGCGTCCCCGTCGGCCACCGCCGGCAGCCAGCGTTCCTGCATGGCCTCGGGGCCGAGATGCTCGATCCCCCGCGGCGGGCCGTTGAAGGTCAGCTGGCAGCAGATGGCCGCCGACACGTCGGCCCGGGCGATCTCTTCGAGCACGATGGAGGCCTCCACGTCGCCCAGGCCCATCCCGCCCCAGCGCTCTCCCACCGTGATGCGCAACAGGTCGGCCGCCGCCAGGGCCTTGCGCAGCTCGGCCGGGACCTGGCCCTCCTCGTCGGCCTGGTGCGCCCTGGGCGCCACCTCGCGTTCGGCCACGTCACGGGCCAGCTGGCGCAGCGCCGCCTGGTCCTCGCTCTCGGCCAGCAGGTCGACGCCCGGGCCGCTCGACTCCCCCGAGCCGCTCATCAGCCGAGCTCGGTGCCGACGATGCCCACGAAGCTGACGCCCTCGCCCGGGGCGCCACCCAGGTTGTGGGTCAGCCCGAGCGTGCGCCCCGGGCCGACGGTGTTGATCTGGCGGTCCGCCGGCGCCTCTCCGCGCAGCTGGAGCCAGCACTCGAAGAGCATGCGCAGCCCCGAGGCGCCGATGGGGTGCCCGAAGGACTTCAGGCCGCCGTCGGGGTTGACCGGCAGGTCGCCGTCGCGGTCGAAGGTGCCCTCGAGCACCTCCTTCCACGCCGTGCCCCGCTCGGCGAAGCCGAGGTCCTCCATGAGGACGAGCTCGGTCGGCGTGAAGCAGTCGTGCACCTCGGCCATGGCCAGCTCCGTCCGGGGATCGGTGATCCCGGCCTGCGCGTAGGCGTCGGCGGCCGAGCGCACGACCTCCTCGAACGTCGTGTAGTCGTAGGCCGGATCGATCGGGCCCGCCGCCGGGCCGGCCACGAAGGCCAGCGCCTTCACGTAGAGCGGGTTGGCGCAGTACTTGTGGGCGTCGGAGGCCCGGCAGATGATCGCCGCCGCCGAGCCGTCGCTGACCCCGCTGCAGTCGAAGACGCCGAGGTCGCCCGCCACCAGGGGCGCCTTGGCGATCGTCTCCATCGAGACCTCCTTTTGGAACTGGGCCCGCGGGTTGCGCGCCCCGTTCTGGTGGTTCTTGAAGGCGATGCGGCTCATGACCTCTTTGAGCTGGTCCCGGTCGACGCCGTACTTGTGGGCGTAGGAGGGGGCGAGGAAGGAGAAGGCGGCCGGCGACGACAGCCCCGGATCGGTGCCGTCCCCGACGGCGCGGATCCCGGTCAGGCCCGAGTAGCCGGTGTCCTTGAGCTTCTCCACCCCGATGGCCATGGCGGTGTCGTAGGCGCCCGAGGCCACCGCGTAGCAGGCGTTGCGGAAGGCCTCCGAGCCGGTGGCGCAGTAGTTCTCGACCCGGGTCACCGGCTTGTAGTCGAGCTTGAGGGGCCGCGACAGCGTCACCCCGCAGACGCCCGACGTCATGGTCCCCAGCCAGAAGGCGTCGATGTCGCCCAGCGCCAGACCGGCCGAGGCGACCGCCTCGGTGGCGGCGTCGGTGAGCAGGTCGTCGACGCCCTTGTCCCACAGCTCGCCGAAGCGGGTGCATCCCATGCCGATGACGGCCACCTGGTCGCGAATGCCACTACTGGCCATGTTCCTCGTCTCCTCGCTCCCCACCAGCGGCGCGCCCGACGGCCGGGCGGGCCTTCCAGAAGTAATTGTGCACGCCCTGGGCCGTCCACACGCGCCGGAAGGTCATGGTGACCCGGTCGCCGATGGACAGCTCCGAGGCCACGACGTCGGTCATCTCGCAGCGGTAGCGCCCGCCGCCGTCGAAGTCGACGATCACCCCCACCACCGGCGGGGACAGGCTGAAGGCCAGGTGGTCGATGGTGAAGGTGGCGACCGTCCCGGGGACGTCGGCCAGGCGCTCGGGCTGCATCTGGTCGATGGTGTGACACGACAGGCAGGCCCGGGTGGGCGGCATGTGGCGGAAGCCGCACACCAGGCACCGGCTGGCCGCGAAGGCGTACTTCCACTGCTCGGAGCGGTGGACGGTCGGCGCCCCGGGCCGCTCGGGGTCGGGTCGGCGCGGGGGCTCCCGGCGCATCTGCCCCCGCCACGTCAGGAACGTCGCGTAGGGCAGGTCGTCGCGCCCGGCGGCCACCTGGTCGGCGACCGCCGGCACGCCCGCCTCGGCCCGGGCGCGTTGCGCCGCGCTCAGCGCGTCGGTGGTCCGCAGCACCAGCGCGTCAGCGCCGTCGGCCAGCGACAGCACGGCGATCACCTGGCCCGGCTCGGCGCGCTCGAGGACGTCGCACAGCAAGACGGCGGCCTGCGCCGCGCCGAGGTTGCCGAGCGACCCGCTGAGGTCCGGCACCAGGGTCCCCTCGCGCACCCCGAGGCCCTTCGTCACGGCCTTGACCGCCCGCACGTGCAGCCCGGTCACGATCGCGTGGTCGACGTCGCCTTCGGCCAGGCCGGCGTCCTTGAGCGCCGCCGCGAAGGCCTCACGGGCCAACGGGACGTAGAGCTCCTCGCCGAAGCGCTCCTCCCACACGTGCGAGTCCGCCTCGCCGGGCACCCGCCAGCGGTCGAGGAACTCGTCGCTCGCCGCACCGCGCCCGACCAGTTCGGCCACTGCTCCCTCGGGCGCGCAGACGAACGCCGCCGCCCCGTCGCCGCTGTCGCGTTCTTCGGCCGAGCCGGCCAGGCCGGTGCGCAGGTCCGAGAGCACCGCCAAGGTGGTGCGGCCGCCACCGGCGCCGCCGGCAGCCGCCGCCCCGAGGGCCCCGAGCACCGTCCCGAGGGCCGAGCGCGAAGAGCCGGCGAAGTCGTAGGCACCGCACGCCCGCCCGAGCCCGAGGGCCGCGTGCACCGTGGTGGCGCTCGTCTTGTCGAGATACGCCGGGTCCGGCGTGGAGAGGAACAGGTCCTGCACCGCTGCGCTGCCCGGGCCGACGGCCAGCGCCCGCCGGCCCGCCTCGACGCCGAGGGTGGTGGTGTCCTCGTCGTGGGAGGCCACGGCGCGGGCCCCCCGGCCACCGCCGCTGCCCAGCACGCCCGCGATGGCGGACCGTTGGAGGCGCCAGTAGGGCAGGTAGGTCCCCCAGGACGCAATGCCGCTGCTCATGGACCGATCATCCCAGACGGCAGGCGTGCCTCACACATCCGGTGCCCGAGAGCGGCCCGGGCGGCTCAGGCCGCCGGCCGCCCGGCACGCATCGCGGCCCGCCTGCGAGGAGGCGATCCCTCGGTCCGGCCAAGGCCTGCATGTCGACGTTCATGGCCTCTCCTTTCGGGACCCGCCCGAAGGCGACCCCAGTGGCGTCGCTGCGTGTCCGTGAAGGCTGCCCACAACCGGCTCAACCAGGACTTTGCCGGCCCCGATTGCTGACAGCCGTGTCATCTTCACTTCCACGCGCCCTCCGCGGCGCCCATTCCGGGCAGCTGACCGCCCGGGACCGGAAGGGCTCCTCGCGGCGGACCGGCCCTGGCGCGCCAGGCGACGAGGAGTGCTCCGGACGACTCTGTTCGCCTCAGGCGGTGGCGACCACCACCAGCTCCCAGCTGTCGAGCTCGAGCCGGCCGCCGCCGCCGGCCCGGAACTCCACGTCGCGAAAGCCGGCCGCTTCGAGCCACACCACCCACTCCGGCGCCGTCGGCAGCCGGACGAAGTAGGAGGCACGCCGCAGCGCACCCGCCCGGTGCGCCGTGCGCTCGATCACCATGCGACCCGCGACGGGGTCGAAGGTCGAGACCTCGATCATGGTGTCGTCACCGCGCTGGACGACCACGGCGTCGGGCGCCGGGGTGAAGTGCCGGACAGCCCCATCGTGGTGCATGGTGTCGATCGCGACCTTCCCGCCCGGCCGGAGGACCCGGTGGAATTCGGCGAGGACCCGGTGACAGTCGGCGTCGTCGTAGTAGCCGAAGGAGTTGAGCCAGCACACCACGGCGTCGAAGGGCCCGTCGACGGGGAGGGCCCGGATGTCGCCTTCCACGTATGTCACGGAGTCTTTGGGGAGCTGCGGGTCGGCACGCGCTTGCGCCAGGTAGGCCGGCGTCAGGTCGATGCCCGTCACCACCATGCCCGCCGCGGCCAGCCGCCGGGCAATGCGCCCATGGCCACACGGCGCGTCGAGGATGCGTGAGCGCGGCGGCAGATCGAGCAACCCGAGGATCTCCGCGGTGTCGGCGTCCGAGTGCTGGTCGTCGATCGACTCCTCGTAGAAGTAGAGGTAGTCGTCGCCGAAGGTGGCCTCCATGTCGAACGTCATGCGCCATCATCGCCGCCGGTAGGGTCGCCCGCATGCGAGAGCCGGAGGACCTCTCCTTCGACGGGGCGACAGCGGTGCAGCAAACCGGTGATCCCGCCCTCTTCGAGGCCCGCGTCCACCACCTGTGGACCGTGGGCGACAAACCCAACGGCGGCTATCTCCTCGCGCTGTTGGGGCGCGCCGCGCGCAGCATCGCTCGCGGCGCCGCCAACGCGGACTGGGAGGTCCTGGCCTCCTCCATCACCTACCTGCGGCCCCCCGAGATCGGCCCGGCCACCGTGCGGACGACCCTGCTCCGCAGCGGGCGGACGGCTGCCCACGTGCGGGCCGTCCTCGCCCAGGGCGGGGACGATCTGGTGGACGCCGTGTACGTGCTGGGCGCACTTCCCGAGGTGCCCGCCACCCGCTACGACGGCACCGAGCCCTTCCACGCGCCGGACCCCGAGGAGTGCGTTCGCCTCACCCCGAAGATCCCGACCGGTGTCTATGTGGGGATCATGGACGTGCTCGACCTCCGGCTGGACCCGGCCACGCTCCCTTTCGCCGTCTCTCCCCCGCCACCCGGCACGCCGGCCGAACTGCGCGGCTGGACACGGTTCGCCGACGGCTCGGAGCCCGACGCCCTTTCCGTTCTCTTCTTCGCCGACGCCATCCCGCCGGCGACGCTCATGATCGGTTCCACCGGTTGGGTACCGACGCTGCAGATGTCCGCCTACGTGCGGGCGCGCCCGGCGCCGGGCTGGCTCGGCGTCCGCATGACCGCCGGCCTGGTTGCCGACGGGATGGTCGACGAGACATGCGTCCTCTGGGACAGCCTGGGGCACATGGTGGGCCAGTCCACCCAGCTGGCCCGGCTCCGCTTCCCCGACGAGATCGGCTGATTCGGGGTCGACGGACCTAGCATCGTCGCCGTGAGCGACCTGCCACGGCTCGGCTCGTCCGACCTGGAGGCCATTGCCCACCTGTGCCACCGGTCGATGGCAGACCCGCCCTCGACCGAGGAGCTGGCGGGCGCGCTCTGTGCGGACGAGCAGCCCGTGGCGATCTTCGGTGACCCCGCCCGCGGTGTCGTCGCCATGGTCGAATGTGACGACGGCGCGCACATCCGCCTCCTCGCCGTCGACCCGTCCGCGCGTCGCTCCGGCCTGGGCCACACCCTTCTGCAGGCAGCGGAGGACTGGGCCGTCAACGCGGGACATCGGAGCCTTGCCACCGGGGCGGACCCGCCCTATTTCTTGTGGCCGGGTGTGCCAAGTCGCGAGATCCCGCTCATCTGCCTCCTGGAACGCCGGCACTACAGCCGGGTCGAGACGAACCTCAACATGGACGTCGATCTGCTGGCGATCCCCGACGATCCTCGCGGTCACGCCGCGGCCGGCCTCGAAGACGCCGCGGAGCTCGACGAGTGGATGAAGGACAATTGGCCCAACTGGCGGCTCGAGGTCCTGCGCGCACTCCACAAGGGGAATCTCGTCATCGCCCGTGAAGACGGTGAGACCGGCGCCGTCGCCGCGTTCTGCGCCTTCGAGGTCAATCGGCGCGGCCTGCTCGGCCCCGTGGCCGTGCGCCCCGAACTCATGGGCCAGGGCCGGGGCAAGGGCGTGCTGCTCGGCGCGCTCCACGAGCTGCGTCGCCGGGGCGCGACGCGGGTCGCCGTCGTCTGGGTCGGACCGATCGCGCCCTACGCGGCCGTGGGCGGGCGCGTCAGCGACGTGTACTTCGTCTACCGCAAGCAGCTGTCGTGAACCTGCTGCCCGTCCCGCGCCGCCTCGAGTTGACCGGCGAGATGGTGTCCAACCGGCCCGTCCAGAGACGGATCGACCGCTCGCTCCCGGCCCAGGGCTACGAGCTTCGTATCGGCCGCTCTGGTGTGCAGTTGGTCGGAGCCGATGACGCAGGGCTCTTCTACGGCGAGGCGACACTGGCGCAACTAGGTCAGCTCCACGACGGTGCGCTCCCCGCCGGCGTCATCTGCGACCATCCCGACCTCCCCGTACGCGGCGTCATGCTCGACATCTCGCGCGACAAGGTCCCGACCACGGCCTCCTTGCACGCCGTCATCGACCGCCTGGCCTCGCTCAAGATCAACCAGGTGCAGTTGTACTCGGAGCACACCTTCGCCTACCAGGGCCACCCCGAAGTGCACGGGTCGGCCGACCCCCTCGATGCGGAGGAGATCCGCCAGCTCGACGCCTTCTGCCGGGCCCGGCACGTCGAGCTCGTGCCGAACCAGAACTGCCTCGGCCACATGAACCGGTGGCTGAGCCACGACCGCTACCGTCCGCTCGCCGTCGCCCCCGAGGGCTTCGTCGACCCCTTCGGGATCAGCCGGGCGCCGATGACCATCGACCCGTCCCGTCCGGGCTCCCTCGCGCTCGTGCGCGAACTGCTGGCCGAGCTGCTGCCGCTCTTCAGCAGCCGCCGGGTCCACGTCGGGCTCGACGAGGCGTGGGAGCTCCCACCGGAGCGCATGGACGACTTCCTGGCCTGGGTGGCGACGCTCCGCGCGCTCCCCGAGCTCGCCGGGCGCGAAATGTTGATGTGGGGGGACATGGTCTCGGGCCGGGCCGACCGGGTCGCCTCGCTCCCGGATGGGGTGACGATCTGTGAGTGGGGCTACGACGACTGGCATCCCTTCGACGAACGCTGCGCCGTGCTGGCCGGCGCCTCCGTGCCGTTCTGGGTGGCCCCGGGGACCTCGAGCTGGATGAGCATTCTCGGCCGCAGCACCAATGCCCGCACCACCTGCCGACGCGCCGCCGCCGCCGCGCTGGCCCACGGAGCAACCGGGTATCTCAACACCGACTGGGGCGACCTGGGCCACTTGCAGCAGTGGGTCATCAGCGAACCGGGACTGGCCTATGGCGCCGCGGTGTCGTGGTGTTTGGAGACCAACGGCGACATCGACCTGGGACCGGCGCTCAGCGCGCACGTCTTCCACGATCCGACCGGGCGTCTCGCCGAGGCCGTCCTCGCGCTCGGTGACGCCCATCGGCTGATCACCCCGCAGTTCCCGAACATGTCGGCGCTCGTCATGAACCTCTACTACCCGCAGCTGCCCGTCGGTCGTGGTCTGACCGCTGGACTCACCACCGAAGAGCTCGACGCGGTCGACGGCTGCCTGGAGTCGGCGCGCCGTGCCGCCCACGACTCCCGGCCCCGACGGGGCGACGCGGCGTGGCTGATCGACGAGGTCCTCTTCAGTGTCGATCTCGTGAGCCTCTTGACCAAGGACGCTCGGGCTCGACTGCGCGGCGACGGGTACCTCAGCTCGGTTGCCGCAGACGAGCGGGCCCGCCTCGGTGGGGAGCTCGATCCTCTGCTCGAGCGTTACCGCACGCTCTGGCTCCGTCGAAATCGCGCCGGCGGTCTCGACGACAGCCTGACGTGGCTCCAGAACCTGCAGTCCGCCTACGCCTCGGGTCGGCCTGACCCGCTCTGGGGAGGGATCTCGGCACCCGAGGACGCGTCGCGGAAGTGAAGCCTACGGGCGCACCAGACGGCCGCCCCCACCCGCGGACGCCCGGAGCGACGCGACGGACGCCGCATCACGCCGCCTTCTCGGCCTCATCCTCGTCAGCATCCTCGTCGTCGGCCTCATAGCAATCCCACGAGCAGTACCCCGCGGTCCGCGGGGACGCCGGGTGGAACCCGCAACGCGGGCACAGCTGCGTCGTCATGTTGGCTCTCTCTTTCGAACTGGCGATCGTCTGCATGGTCGTTCTCCCTCGGATTCCTGCCGGGTTGCTCCCGTATCGGGCTCGTTGGCCGGCGGGATCGCTGCCGGACCAGCACATGAACGCAAAAAAGCCGCTTCCCTGGTGGGAAGCGGCTCCTCGACGTCGGGACTGGTAAGCGTCCTCTACGGCGTCGGGGCCACCTCCCCCTTGCTCAGCTTGGGGATCCCACAGATCTGTACCTCGGACATGGCAAGGCGCGACCGACCCAGGGAGTTGCCTCCCTGCCGACACCGGGAGAACCGGTCGTGCATCGCAGACTGCTCGGTCATGGTCTGGTCAGTATACGACAGGTGATCGCGGCCCCCGAACGAAGCAGCGAAAGATCGAGCAGAGTTCATCAGCGCGTCACATGCGACGACACGAGCAGACGACGGAGTTCCTGGCCTCCTACGTCGCCCTCGGCGCCACCGGTTTCAGCGTGCGCTTCGACCATCGTTCGCTCTCGCCCTTCTGCGAGCCGATGGCTGCGCTCCGGTCCGTCGTGCGGGCGGCGGCATGGTCCGACTGATCCGCGGCGGGCGTGGTCAGGCCGACGTTGCGGTGAGCCGTGCCCGCAGCTCGGGCTTGACGACCTTGCCGGTCGGGTTGCGCGGAAGCTCGTCGACGAAGACGAACTGGCGCGGCACCTTGTAGTCGGCCAGGTGCTCGAGCCCGAAGACGCGGAGCTCCTCGGCGTCGGCCCGGGCGCCCGGGTGCAGCACGACGAAGGCCACCACGTCCTCGCCGAGCACCGGGTGGGGCGCACCGACCACGGCGACCTCCTTCACGGCCTCGTGCTGCACGAGGGCGTGCTCGACGTCGGTGGCGTGGACGTTGTTGCCCCCGCGGATGATCACATCCTTGGAGCGGCCGACGATGTAGAGGTAGCCGTCCTCGTCGAGCTTGCCCAGGTCGCCCGTGACCAGCCAGCCGTCCCGCCACATCTCGGCCGTCGCCGCGGGGTCTTCGAAGTACTCGCGCTGGCGACCCGGCATCTTGAGGCGCACCTCACCCACCACGTCGGGAGGCAGCTGCCGGTCGTGCTCGTCGACGATGCGCGCGACCGCAGGCGGGGCGATCTGTCCCACCGAGCCGGGGCGCCTGACCGCCTCGCCCTTGGGCATGACGCAATAGGCCGAACCGGCCTCGGTCATGCCGTAGTTGTTCGACACCAGGGCGTCGGGCATCTTCTCCTGCAGCCGCTCGACGACGTAGGGCGCCAGTGGCGCGCTACCCACCGAGCACATCTGCACGGACGACAGGTCGGCCTCGGCGAAGCGGGGGTGGTCGATGAGCAGATGGGCCATGGTCGGGACGAGGAAGACGGCCGTCGGGTGCTCGTCCTCCACCACGCGCAGCCAGCGCTCGGCGTCGAAGCGCGGCTGGTAGATCACCTGCAGGCCGAGCTTCATGGGCGTGTACACGAGGGCGATGCCGGCGAAGGTGAAGAGCGGGCTGGCGTGCAGCCACCCGGCACCGGTCCAGTTGGGCTCGACCGCGCCGATCATCGACCCGTTGGAATGGCGGACGGCCACACCCTTGGGGCGGCCGGTCGTCCCCGACGTGTAGAGGATGTCGGCCAGGTCCTCGGAGCGGCGCGGGGCCTGGAACGCCGAGCGGTCGCCGGCCGTGGCCTCGTTCCACCCGAGCACCGGCACCGGGTTGTCGGCAGGCGGCACGGTCCCGTCCTCCGCGCCGGCGTCGATCAGGGTGACGAGGCGGTCCACCCCGACCTCGGCGTCGCTGCGCAGCAGGTCGGCGTCGGCCACGACGGCCGTGGCGCCCGAGTGCTCGAGCATGTGGGCCACCTCGGCCGGGGCCAGGCGGGGGTTCATCGGCACGGCCACGCCGCCGGCCCGATGCGCGGCCGAGTACGAGACGAGCCAGCGCAACGCCAATTCAGGGTGCAGGTGGATGCCGACGCGGGCACCGGGCTCGAGGCCGGCCGCGAGGAGGCGACGCGCCATGGCGTTGGCCGCGCCGTCCCACTCGGCGAACGTCATGGACCCCACGTCGACGACCGCGAACGCGGTGCGGTCGCCGAACTCCTCGGCCATACGGGCCAGGTGATCGTCCATCAACACGTCTGCGGGTCCCCCAGGAGGTCGGTCGGCACGGAAAGTTGACGCCAGTGTCAGGTTCGTTGCAGCATGGCCGATGCGCTCCTGGCGGTCAATCCCGGGGTGACCACCCAACTCGTTCGACAGACTTGCTTGCCCGGGGGCGCCGCCGCCCGGGACCTGACCCAGGGAGGAGGCGCCATGAGCACGGTTCGTTTCGACCTCCCCACGCCGGAGGGCGACACCATCGAGTTCTGGGAGGCGGCCAAGGAAGAGCGCCTGCTCATCAAGCACTGCCTCGACTGCGACGCCTATTCCTACTACCCGCGGCCCTTCTGCCCGAAGTGCTGGAGCGAGCAGGTCGAGTGGTACCAGGCCAGCGGCGAGGGAACCCTCTACACCTGGTCCGTCATCTACAACAACGACATGCCGCCCTTCCGTGACCGCGTGCCCTACGTGGCCGCCATCGTCGACCTGGCCGAGGGGCCCCGCATGATGACCAATGTCGTCGACTGCCCCTTCGAGGAGCTCCGGGTCGGCATGCCCCTGATGGTCTCGTTCCAGCCCATCTCCGACGAGTTCACGATCCCCGTCTTCGTGCGGGCCTGAGGAGGACACCCGTGACCGCAAGCCCATGACGCCGTCATCGTCGCCGCTGTTCGCACACCGATCGGCCGCTCCGGCCGCTCGCTGGCGGGCCTCTCCCTGCAGGACATCGGCATGCAGACGGTGGCCGGGGTCGATCGCCGCAGCCGGCCTGGACGCCGGCGACATCGACGATCTGCTGCTCGGCGAGGTCCTCCAGGGCGGCGGCTGCACCGCCCGCTACGTGGCCAACGCCCTGGGTCTCCCGCCCGACACTCCCGGCGGGGCCGTGCAGCGCCAGTGCGCCACCGGCATGATGGCGGTGCAGGAGGCGGCGGCCAACATCCGCTCGGGCATGGCCGACGCCGTGGTCGCCGGCGGCGTGGACACGATGACCCGCTCGCCGCTCCTCTTCGAGAAGTCGCCCTTCCCCTTCGGGGGCGTCGAGCGCTTCAGCCCG